>NZ_WBVT01000023.1 GCF_009193355.1 Bifidobacterium leontopitheci | reverse complement strand
ACACTGGCACTGCTACCCTTGACCATGGAGGCTCCTTCGCTAGAACGGATAGGTTTAAGGCACCACCCATTCTGCCTAGAAGCCTCTCGTCATATCAACCCACCCATCAAAACAACAAACACGGTCACGGCATCTGTTGTGTAAGGTGGCGTCCGAGGATGCGGCGTACCATGTGGAAGTGCAGATTCGTACTCTTCTACAGCATTGTTGGGCTACGGCGGTGGAGGCTGCGGGGGAGATCTACGGCACCGAGTATAAGAGTCCGACAGTCAGGGCTATGGCGGAGGGAACCGATGAGGAGCGTCTGACGTTTTTTAGAATCGTCTCCAGTTTGTTTGCGCTTGAAGAGCATTCGCCGCAGATTCCGGGATATGAAGGTGACCGTTCGACGTTGGCATCCCGTTTGCGTGACCTTGCCTGTACGGATAGCCTACTGGATGACTTGCGTGCGGCCATCGACAGCATATTCGTGGTCGATGGTTCTCGCTCCGGTGAGGAACTGTTCCTGATGAAGCTTTCCAGAGAGGATCAGTACCTTGACATCGAGTCGTTCTCAGTGGAGCGGCTCGATGAGGCGCTTCGTCGGTATGATGCCGTGGAACGGCACGCAGAACGCACATCCGTGGGAGATGATTCGGCTGAAGATTTCGTTTACGATAATGCCGTGCTGGTGTTCGCGAGCGATCAAGTGAAACTGAGCGTCGCATATCCAAACTATTCCACAAACGTCAGGTTCTTCCTCGACAAGGTGACGGCATACCTAAAGTAGGATGTCGTCCGGCGGCCGGCTGGTCGGGCTCATCCGCGACGGCGTGAAGACCGCGACCGCCGCGTTGCTCATCGACTATGCCGAGTGCGGCGAAACGCTGTCGAACGTGGATGACAAGTCAATTCTGGTGGATTCCGACGACCGTGGCGCGGCGGCGCTCGCATGAGGTGCTCTGGGATAGTGCCGAGTATCGTAGCGAGTTCGCCGACCTGGCTTTCGCTTTGGACAACGACACGCAGGTGGTGCTGAAGCATTTCGCGGTGACGGAACGCTCCAGCACCATAACCGGTTTTGACGGTTCGGCATGGCATGACACTCGTGTGCATGTCTGTGAGACAGCGTACTGCCGGTTGCTGCGATACGACTGGCTTGCCGTAAGCGTGACGCTTACCGACACATATCGATGAACTGTCGGCCGGCAAGGCCGACCAGCCAGCGTTGCGTGACCGTGTATCCTGGATACAGCTGTTCCAATGCCTTGGCGTACAGTGCCTGCTGTCCCCAATATTCGGTGCGTAGACGCCGGTGCCATGTTCCGAGGTCGTCTCGTTCTTCGGCCAGTACGGCATCGGTCTTGTAGTCGAGCAGAACGATGCTGCGCGACTCCTCGTCCACATAGTATGCGTCGATGATGCCGCGGACGACGATCCCGTCTTCAGCCGGTTCCTGTACGCAACGGTTCGCGGCTCTCGCACTAGTATCCCGTTGGGTGCCGGCGATGGCGAGAGACTCCAGTTCGAGCTTGTCCATGAGCATGGAGAACGGGGCTTCTCGGTATAGCCGATCGCGGTGCGAACGTATTGCGGAAACAAGACCTGCTGCGTTCTGGGAATCGTTGCTATCCAGACTGTTGCCGTTCTCGTCATCTGTATCCTGACCTCCGCATACGAACCACATCATGCCGTCGAACAGTGATCCGTTTTCGACTGCACAGGCGGTCTGCGGGGATATGATCCGCACATCCTCGAGTCGCCGTATCACGGTGCGGAGCTCATGCTCGCACTCCGACTTGCTCGCGGGGACCGACCAGTCGAACTGTTCGAGCACATTGTGCACGGCCGTGCCGATTTCCGCAGCAGACGGTTGCTGCTGCCTGTCTGAGAGGAAATCGGGAAGTGGGTAGGAGAGGCGTCGCCATGCGTATTGTTCCGATGAACTCACGCTGCCGGAGTCTGGGGACGTAGGCTCTACCGAGGTGATGCCGGACTCGTCCTCGGTGTCGGCTGCCGTCGTCTCCGCCCAGCGACGAATGCCGGAGGCGTTGATCGTGACGGGAATACGTTCATCATCCAACGTGCGCTGACCGACGGTCTTGAAACCATTCGGTGACGGACGCTGCATCACCGCATCATGAGATGACGCGGATGCCAGCGTCTGTTCGGGTACGTCGTTGTTATCGACGGCGATGACGAACCGTCGGCCTTCCGCATTGCCGGTCACGGTATCCGGCTTGAGGCCGTCAGGAAGCGGCATGACGTATTCGAGCACTCCGTTGTCGTTGCTGATTGGAGCGGACAGGGTTCCGAAGCCGGCGCTCGTGCATTTGTCGGTGTCTGACGTCTCCTTGTTCGAGGACGTGTGCGCACTCGCCGCCCACAGCGCTTGCAGTATCCACGTCATGTACGTGCCGGATTCCACGATATCGTCGGGTGAAACCATGCCGTCATCCGTGGCGGTCACGGCGGTGGTCTCCAGCAGTTGTTCCGGTTCTTTATCGACGATCCCTGCGATGATGAGCTTCCGTTCCGGCCGTGTCATCGCCACGTACAGCAGACGTAGTTGTTCCTCGATGCTTTGACGCTTCGCCACGCTCACCTGCTGCGCATACTGAAGTGTTTTGACCGTGGTCTGCAGCCGTTCGTCGTGGATATTGCACGCCGTGATGCAGCGTCCGGCATCTTCAGGATCCTGCACCGTCACGTATGCGGAAAGGTTCTGCGCGTTGAACGCATTCGAGGTGGCGTCCGCAAGGATCACCGCCTTCCATTGCAATCCCTTCGCCTTGTGAATGGTGGTGACGTGCACCGCATCCTTGCTCTGCTGCGTGGACGCCTCTGCGTTGACGTCCTTGCTGTCGTTGGCCGCCCATTGCTCCACGGCGTCCAGAAACGCGTGGAGCCCATGTTCGCCGGTATCCTTGACCGTCCGCGCCTTGACGCACAGTTGCGCGAGGTTGGCCTGCCTCTGCCTCCCGTTGGGGAGCAGGCCGCAGTAGTCATACCAGCCGGTCTGCTGGTAGACATGCCAGAGCAGCTCGTCTACCGTATGCGTCGCCGCGTATGAGCGGAACGACTCAAGCGTATCGAGGAACGAGCGCAGCGCTTCCAGATGCTCGTCATCGCCCAGATTGCCTGGCAGGGGAGACGGCAGCGGGTGCCGTTCCGAAGGATGCACAAGCCGCTGCAACAGCGTGTAGAAGCTGCCTTTGCCGAGAAGCCTGATGGTCGCCAGATCATTGTCGGGGATGCCGTGTGCGCGCATGACCGCCACCAGGGGAACGTCACGGTGCGGATTGTCGATCGCGCGCAGCCAATCCAATGCGATGACGATTTCCGGTGTGTGGTAGTAGTCGCCCACGCCGTTGACTTCGACGGGGATGCCGGCTTCCACCATGGCGTCATGCAACTGGGCGAACAGTTTCGTGCTGCGTTCCAGCACGGCGATGTCACTGTATCGGTACTGTTCCTCGTCATGCAGCCGGCGGATGCGGCGGACGATCATGTCGACCTGCTGCTGGTCTGCGCTGCCGCGCGGGGATGGCGTCTCGTCGGTCTCCTCCCCGTCGGTCTGTTTCGCGCGGATGAGCAGTTCCACGCTGTGTGGATCGTATGCGTGGGTTGGGCCGTCGGCGGCAATCTGAAAACGGTCCTGCAGATAGTCGGCGCCCCCCATGCCTTCGCTCATCAGGTGGTCGAACACCGTGTTAACGAACATGAGAATCTCCGGAACAGAACGGTGGTTCTGCGTCAGCGCGGACTGGTGCTCCGGTGCGACCTCCCGGCTTTTGCGCCGGAACTCCTCCGGTTGCGCATGACGGAACCCGTAAATGCTCTGCTTGACGTCGCCGACCATGGTCACCTTATCCGCGCCCTGCCCGATCAGGTCGATGAACCGGTTCTGCAACGCGTTGTTGTCCTGACATTCGTCGACGTAGACATACCGCCACCGTTCGTTGATGCGACGCAGCACATCATCATGGCGTTCAAGCGCGCGAAGAGCCAGATGGGCGATATCGGCATAGTCCTGCAAGGCGGCATCGTTCTTTGCTGCATCATAATCGTGAGCGAACCGTTTGACCGCCCTGCGCAAGGTGTCGAGACGTCGCTGTGCGACGTCGTCAAGCCGGTCCATCTGCTCGGCCGACAAGGCGAACAGGTCACGCAGGGTGAGGAAATCTGTCTTGGTTGGTGACGACTGCCGGTTGATGTGCTGCTGCACCTGTTTAAGCAGTTTGATGGCATCCTTGTTTTCATCGGATTTCATGCCGATATCAGCGAACAGGTCGTCAAGCGCATTGAGATTGGCGCTTGACGGGTTATCGTGTCCGTTATTGACCGAGCGGATTTCGGCGGCGGCCGCATCCAATGCGTCCCGTACATCATCCCAAGAGCCCTTGCAGTATCGTTCGTATACTTCATCCGCCGCCTTAAATACCCGTCCGAAGGTTCTGCTGTCTTCAACCAGCTTCATCTTGTCGCCGGAACTTACCGAGGTGGTGTTCACCTTGGCGAGAAAAACGGCCGTTTTCTGACGCAGCTTCTCCAGAGTGTCATGCCATTCGTGCACGAACCCGTCCACGAACGCGTTCGCGCCTTTCAGAGGCTTCTGCTGGGTGAAGCGAATCCGGTACAGGCTTGACATGCCGTCCAGCCACGCTATGCCGTTCGGCTTGGTCTGGCACTGATCGTACAGGGCGAGGATCTCCTGTGCGAGCGCGTCATCGTGCCGTGCGCCACCCGTGTTGTCAAGCAGGTCCATGAAATCGTCATGTTCGGGATCGGCTGGGTCATACCATTGCTCGAACAGTTTGCCGATCACCTTCTGCTGCATGCCGGACCGGATCGCCTCGTCCGCCAGGATCTGATAACCGGGGTCGATGCCGAGCGCATCGGCGTTGCGATCCACGATGTGCTTGTTGAGCGCGTCTATCGTGCTGATCTGCGTTGAGGGGAGTTCGTTGACCGCACGGGCGAACACGACGGCCGCCCGTTCGGGGTCGCTTGCGATCATGCGTGCGAGCGGCCCGTCATCGCCGCCGATGTAGTAGTTCACGTCATGCGGCCGTTCGCCGCTGGATGATTGGCAGGAGCGTGCATAATCGACTGCAAACCTGAGATTGCGGTCCAGCTTGGCACGGAGTTCGGCTGCGGCCGCCGTGGTGAATGTGATAATCAGCGATTCGCGGATGGACGTGTGATTACTGTGGTTCGGATTCAGCAGGTCGAGCATGACGTCCTGCAGGAGCTGCGTGGTTTTGCCGGTTCCTGCCGAAGCGCTGATGAAATACCTGTTGTCCTTGCTCGTGGTGTTCTTCATTGTTCCTTCTTCCAACTCGTCGTCTATTGCCCAGTGTCGCCGTCAGTCTGCTTTGCGGCGGCACTGGCGTCTGCCATCGCTGCGCGCGACAGACGGGCCGCCTCTGCCTTCAGTTGATCCATCGATACGGGTAGCTGCAGGCGCCAGGCCTGCTCGTCCAGCAGATCCAGCGCCATCACGTCCGGGTAATCGCTGTACGTCATACCGTCCCTGCCGTTTTCGCCGCCATTGAACAGGCGATACGGCGCGACGGGCATGTCTCCGTCCAATATGAGTTCGCAGGCGGTCACGGTCATGTGCCGTGCATAGGCGCACAGTGCGTTCAGATGGGCCTCCGACTCGAGCGTGGGGGTCGGCAGGGCGGTCTTGGCATTTCGCGCCTGCCATGGATTCACGAGACATCCCGCGTTGTTCAGTGACAGTTTGCCTTCGCGCGACGGATGCAATCCTGTGCCGCAGAGGTCGGGGGTGCCGGTTTCCGTGTTGTCCTTGAGGGTTCCGGGGAGGACGGTCTGCTTCTTGCCGTTCATCGGCAGGAACAACATGCCGGCAATCGGTGATTGCGATGCGACCGATTCCCTGACCGCCAGCGCATAGGTGAGCAATTGCAGCTCATGCCCGTAAGCCACCATCGTCCCGGCGTTCTCCTTATTGGAGCCGAACAGCGATCGGGGTGACGACTTGTAATCGATGACTACCAGTCCCTTCTCGTTTTCACGTTCGATGGTGTCGATGCGATCGACCTTGCCTCGGATGCGCACTGCCACGTCGACTGGTTGCTCGCCATTGCTTCCACGCGCATGCGTCTCCAGTGCAGGCCAGTCGGCTTGCACGCCGCGGATATCGCCGAACTGCTTCTCCGTGAACATAGGCCTGATATGCGTCTTCGAATTCGCTGCCGCCGGCGACTGCTCGTGAACGAGATCCTTCTGCCAGGATTCCTGCGTATTCCGCAGCGTTCTCGCGAACGCGGTCAGCGCATCGCCCAGCTGATTGCATACCGCCTCCATGCGCTTGCTGGAATCCAGAATCGCAAAATCCTCGTTGTCCTCCAGCAGGGTCGTCTCGGGCAGCGGACAGTCGGCAATCGGTTCAGGGCGGAAATGCAGGTCGCAGAACAGCCTGATCAGCTCGTCATCGGACTTCACCACGTTCGCGTTGCGATAGACCGACGGAATGTCGTCAAGTTTGCCGCCATGCGCCAACGCCGCGATCTTCACGGCGACGACACGTTCCAGAACGGCATGACGGAAGCTGCCCTCGATTGCCGCAGTGAGTTGGAACGGCTTGACCGGCCTGATTTTCAGACCTTGGCTGAGGAACGTTTCAAACGGGTTCGCGTAGAACTTCTCGATCTGCGACACGGAAACGTTCATCACATGCTCCGCCGTATCGTCGTCCGTCCGTTCCGGCTTGGTGAACAGGCTGAGCATTAGAGCCGGATCCAGCACCGTGTTCTGCTCGACAAGTGTGACGGCATGCGGCTCACCCTCGGCGAAGGAGTCCAGATCGTCGATCGTCCGGACGTGTGGCATCAGACGGTCGTTGTGCTCCTGGATCGGGTCGTTCCCGGTGGCGGACAGCGATTCCGCAACGAACGGTGACAGCGACTGCGGCACGCCGTTCACCGTGCGCGGGCATGAGAACGTCAGTGAATGCGCGTAGCGGAGCACCCGGTTGAACGCGAGTATCTCCCGGCGTGCCTTGCTCTCGACTGTCGGCATGAGCAATGCTGCGGCTTCGACGCGGTGATGTGCATCGGTGAGTGCGCTGGCAAGCGTACGGCGTTCGGCATCATCTAGCAGACCGGTCTCATGTGGAATCGCCGGTAGCTGCGATTCGACCGCGCCCAATACGAACACGTGACGGTACGGCCGCATCGGCGCAGGGAACGCGATGACGTCCACGGCATTCGAGGCTTTCGTCTGATCATGAACCGTATGCCCGAGCAGTAAGGACCGCACATTATCCGCGAACGTTGGGCGAAGCTTGGAGAACGGCTCATCGCCGAAATACGACACCAGGGCATCGAACTCGCCCATGACGAGATTCCATGCGGTACGGGTCTGCTCGAACAGGCGCTCGCGGGCGTGTTCCCGTTCCTGCTGCGCGCAATCCGTGTCGGCTTCGCCGCAGACAATCCGCCATGACGCATTGGCTCCGATACGTACGAGGAAACGGGTCATGCCGCTGAGCACCTCACGCACGGTACGAGTATCGTCGCAATCATCGCGGGCGGCGAACAACGGCCGGGCCTCATCGATTACGGTGCGAATACGGTCGATCGTTTGGCTGAGCGCATCCGACCCCGAACGCCGCCGCCACACGCGTTTCGGGTCACTGGAGTACAACGCGTCCTCCAGCAGGTCAAGGTCGCGGTCTGCGATCCGATAGCGTCCGTGCAACAGATGCGACCGGAACACGCGCAACAGCACGGTTGGGTCCGGCTCCGGTTCATACAGGCGGTCGTCCAGCAAGCCGAGCAGCAGGTCGGCGAACGGCTGGTCGGCGATTGTCGCCACGGGTGTCGCGTTGACGGGAATGCCATGGTAGGCGAATTCGGCGGCCAACGTTGTGCGGTACGCGCTGAGGTCACGGGCGGTGACCAGTACATCGCCATAGGAGAATTGTCTGCCTTCCTTTTCGGCATGGTCGTGAAGCGACTTGATGGCGCTGACGACACGGTGCACTTCGGTGGTCTCGTCGTCGGCTTGCCGCGCGTCGACGGTTCCGCAAGCCGAAGCGAGTGCCGGCAGCGTGAGGGTGGAGGGTCCATCGGTGGGCGTGACCGAACCGGCTAGGACATCCACGAAATCCGGGCGGCATTCCGATTCAACCATCAGCGTGCATTCGGCATGATTTGCCAAGGCTTCGGCGATGCAAAGCTCATCCGCCGTCATCTGCTCGAACCCGTACAGGTAGACGTGCAGGCCGGTTCCGTGGTCCTTGGCCCAGGGGATGACGACATTCGCGTTCGCCCCCGGCAGCGTGAACCGGCTGAACTCGGCCTCCACCAATGCGAGGAGCTTCGCCAGGGCGCGGAGACGATTTCCGGCTTCGGGCATGCTTTCGATGTCGGCGGCACTTACACCGGCGCCAATCAGTTCGACGATCTGGGCCGCGAATTGGTTCATGGATCCGAACGTCTCGCCGGCCTTGCGGAACGTCTCACGATCGTCCCGCATGCGCATCGCAAGGAACGTCTGCAACGTGAGCAGGCTCACCTCGGGTAGGGCGTACCGGCCGCCGTAATGGTTGCCGATGAGCTGCCGCGCCATGCTGGTGAACGAGTGGACGGCGATGGTCACGCCCGGCAGTCCGACGGGATGGCTGCGCAGGTAGCCGAGCGTGCGTCGCTCGGCATACGCGCGCAAGCCGGCCGGCGTGATCAGCACGAATCGCTGATTGTGGTTAGTGGGCGACCCGTCGCCTGATCCGCCTGCGGCGGCCGCGGCCATGTCCGCGGCGATCCGGTCGAACAACGATGCCAGCGCATCCTCGCGGGCCTGCGTTTTCATGATGTGCAATCCCATATGGCTCCTTGCTCCTTCTTTGGTTGATGGTCCTATGCGATGTAACCGGACAATATGCCGGCTGTTAGAGGTCAGTCCCTGTGCCGAACGATCTTGTACGTGTTGCCGTCGCCGTTGAACCAGCCGGAGCGTCGGTCGATGTAATCCTGCGCCTCGTCCATCGATACGTCCCCGAGCACCACCTGATCGCCGAAGAACCAGCCGCCCACCTTGACCACGTCGTATGTCGGCTCGTCGCTGAAGAAGAATCCCATGTCATGTCCTTTCGTAAGAGCATCTTTCGTTGACGCTCTTTTCAACCGGACAACTTGCGGGGGAGGGGGAACATCGGCGTGTCGCGGGGCGGGAAATTCCAAGTTCCACCCCGCGACACGCCGAAGTTCAGATCATACGACCGCGGTGACGAGCAGCTCCTTGCGCGGCCTGGTCATGGCCACGTACAACAGGTTGCGCTCCTGCTGGTACAGCTGAGACAGCGCATTGGCGTCATCGGCAAATCGACGTACCAGATTCGGCGGCGGGCACTGGTCGATGTCAGGCACGACCACATAGTCGAATTCCAATCCCTTGGCGCGGTACATCGTCGCCACGCGAATGCCTGGCGTGTCCGCTGTGTCCTTGATGGACTTGTCCAGGCGCAGCGCCCCATACGTGGTTTCGGAACGCAGTGCGCTCACCCAGTCGTCCACATGGATGTTGTCACGCACGATCACGCACATGCCTTCAGGCTTGGCGGATGAGTCTTGCGACAGTTTTTCGTCAATCCATTGTGTCACCTGATGGAATTGCGCTTTCCAGCTCTTGCAGCGAATCGCCTCCGGCCATTCTCCATGGGTCAACGAGATGCCGTCTCCGAACGATTCCTGTTGGGGTGAATCGTCGAACACGCCATTCAGCGAGTAATCCAAGTCATCGGCCTGCTGCTTATGATCCTCAACTCGCTCGACGGAGACGCTGGACGTCACGTTCTTGGCTTCCTTCATGGCTTGCAGCACAGTGTCGACCGTGTTCGCCCCGGCGGCGCAGCTGACGGTTTCCGCAACTGCTTTGATCTCGCTTGTCGTGCGATAGTTGACCTTGAGGCGGAAGCTGCGCCCGGCAATCGGGATGCCGCATTGCCTGAGCGAGACCCGCTTGCCGTACAGCTGCTGGTGGTTGTCGCTGGTGATGAAGATGTCGTTGTCGTGACGGTCGACCATGCTGCGCAGCAGACGATATGCGGGTGCGCTGAAATCCTGTCCTTCGTCGACTACGATGAACGCGTATTTCTCATCGGAATAAGCGCCGTCGAGCATGTCTGCCGCAACGTGCATGGCGTACGCGTAATCATATTGCCTGCGTTCGTCCATCAGCTGGCGGTACCGATCGACAACGGTCCATACGGATTCGCGTTGCGCCTTGGTCAGTCGCTCCCCGCGTCCGCGACGTGGAACGGCGAGATACTCTTCCTTCGTGGTGATGTCATTGGCGAGAATCACCTGCTCCCATTCCTGGATGAAGAAGTCGACCGGCAATCCCAATACCGCGCTGTCCGAAATGGCTGTCTTGGCGTTTTGCCATAGTCCGCTGGTCTTGTATTCGAGACGGTATTTCGTATGGGTTTTCATGAACGTGGACAGCCATTTGTCCAGGTTGACGATGTCGATCCGTTCCAGCTCCTGTTTCGTGCATAGCAGCGCCATGTTGTCCCGGATGTCGTCGGCGAGGTTGACGGTGTAGGTCGTCAGCAGCACCTTCTGGCTGCTGCCTTGCCTGATGAGATTCTGCGCGAGGCGGCGCGCCCGGTGCATGGCCACCACCGTCTTGCCGGTGCCGGCTCCTCCCGTGACCCGTGCAGGCCCCGAATAGTCGCCGTTCACCACGGCTCGCTGCGTGGGGTGCAGGAACACGCGCCATTGCGCCAGCGGGGCGTTCATCAGACGCTCAAGGTCCTCGTCGTCGGTGAGCACCACGAACTGCTGCTGTGTGCCGTTCGACGTCAGCATCGAGCGCATGGTGCGCTCCTCCTGATTGTCTCCGGCTGCGTCGATGAACTCCTGCGAGGAGCTGGCCTGCGAGAAGCCGTAGGCGGCGCCCTGCTTGCGTTCGTCGGCGATCAGGCTGGTGATGTCGTCCTTCCCGTATCCTTCGAGGGCGAGGTCGATGCAAGCCCGGGCTTGATCCGTCAGCAGATAGGACATCATCCTGGCCGCCTGCTGTGAGGGTGCGCTGCGCAACACGAATACGCCTTCGGAGGGTACGCCGAATCCTGTGAGGTCGTCGTCGCTGAAGGATGCGAACGGATCCGTGTATTCGCCGTTGTTCTGACCCATTGACAGCATCTGCGAGAGCTGCTCGGGATCGGGCAGCGTATCCAGACGCATGGTGTTGGTGAATTCATTGGCGACAATGCGGCGCCGGCTCAGCCATGCGTAGGCGTCGTCGTGTCCTTCGTCAAGATGGAGGATCGTATAGGTATTGCTCTTCGTCTCTTTTGCGACGATTGCACGGCATCCCCGGGTAATGCGGATCGACCGTATGTCGCGGTCCTTCGTGCCGTTCAGAGGTTCAACGTTCAGCCCTTTGAGCGTCGGGTCGGTCTTGAGCTTTCGCACGAAGTTCTTGAACGCTTTCTGCGTGTCCTTCTGGAAGTTGAATAATTCGATGATCGCTTCGAACCATATTGCGATCGTCACCGGATTGTCTGCTGGCTGTGACATGTGCTCACCTTTCTTGTGATGCGTTGTTGACTGTGATTACACCTGCTCGTACACGTGCGTTTCAAGATGTCTCATCTCGTTTTCGACCATTTCGGTCAGGTTCCGGTTCTCGGCCTTCAGCCCAAGCTCGATGTTGAGGTTCTCTGCGCTGTATGAGAAGTTCGCGCTGGTGACGAGCAGCAGCTCATGGTCGATGGCGAGGAACTTGGCATGGTTGCGGTAGCATCTGCCCTGCTGGTATTCCTTGGTGCGGAACACGGAGGCACGGGGCAATCCGCGCGCGATCTCTTCTGGCGACAGGCTTTTGCTGCCGGCTGTCGTCTTCCCGTCGTTGGCCGATGAGTCGACGTAGATCCGCATGGTGACCTCGGGATGCTCCGCGTCCATGTCGGTCAGCGCCTTCCAAAGGTCGGATGAGGCTTGGAAGTTGTACGTCGAGCAGACGATGGACACGCGGGCGTCTTTCACCAGCCGGCTGCGTGACGAGTTCAGGTCGCCGACGCTTGCCAGCAGGTGCGGAGCCGTCCAGACAGGGGAGATGCCGGCGACATTGGAGTGCGCGCCCTGAATGCCGCGCAGGCTGGCGACTGTCAGCTGCCGCTGTTCGTCGCCGGCTCCGTATCCTGCTGCTTTGAACAGCTTCCGGATGGGTGCCCTACGGGATGCCTGCGTGACACCGAGGACTTGGGAGAGGGTCTCTCCGGCCTCGAGCCGGTTGGCCATTTCCTCGGCTTCTGTGCCGGTCAGATATGCTCCTAGGGCTATGAGCGCGTCCTGCTGTTGTTCGTCCATGGTCAGTCTCCGAAGAACGCGAGATCGGCGTACTCGCCGGGCAAGGGTACAAGGAACCGTCGGTCAAGGAAACGGTTTGCCCTCTCGCAGGACGTTTCCGACAGCATGCAGCAGCAGTGGCAGGCCGCACCGTGCAGAAAGTCCTCGGGATCCTGTGGCACGCGTTGAGCACAAACCGGATCCGAGGAGCACCGATGCGCGAGCTGAAGCGCTTCGTTGAAGATGCGCTCGAAACTGTCCGGTTCCGCGAGACTGACCAGACCTCCGAGCGTGCCGTCCGAATCGGATGCCGTTGTGGCGATGAGCACGCCGATTGCAGCCGGCCGGTCATCATCCTTTGCCGGCCAAGCATAGATGCGTTCGTTCAGACTGGGTATGCCGTATCCGGCTGACATGGCCATCGTCTTGATAAGCGCATGGGACAGCGTATGCACCAGCCAATAGCGAGGCTGCGGCATACGGTCATCCGGGTCGATGTCTTTCGAGGTGTTGGAGAATCGGTTGTAGAAGTTACGCTTATGAGCCTCGCGATGTGCGTCCCACAGGCTGCTGCGAAGCACATGCTGCTCCCACTTGGCGACCTTCTCTTCATCCAGCTGGATGAAGACGCCTTCGCCGAGATCTTCGGTGGCTGGCACCCATTGCGGTTTGTCGTGGGTGAGCCCGACGAGCCGATGGCCGATATCATTGGCTCGTTCGAAATCGTCGATGCGTGTGAAGCCAAGGAGCGCGTTGACCTTACGGAGTTTGTCGACGCCCAGTATGCGGGTGATGCCGGCCTGAGACACTGCAGGCGCGACCGTTTCTTTATGGACGGTGATGCCGCTCTGCGGCTCGGTGTATCTGTCCCGGAAGAGATCTCGTTGCAGAAATGTCCACTCGGGAACGCGAAGATCGGAGGGATCCCAGTTCTTCCTTCGCTCCTGTCGGTCCTTCTCCGTGCTCTCCTCTTCTGCGCGTGCGTGATTAATCAGGAATTGCAGCTCGACAGGAGACGTTATCGCCTTTTTGAGGGGAGCGCTTGCCTTGGGATGATGCGAGATGGTCTTGAAAATGCCGTCGTAGTCGTCCTCTTCCAGCATCCACGCATTGCCGTTCTCGTAAAGCAGCTTGGTCAACTCGTCGTAGAGGTCTTGGCGTTCCTTGGCTTCGTCGAGACGTGGCATGTCGATGATGCTTTGCGTCACCGGGAACCACAGGTTGGATGCGCCGATCAGCATCAGACGAACCTGCTGATTGCAGCCATGCTCGTCATATGAGTTGAGGTGCGGGAACCGGCCGCGGCATTTCGGCAGTTTCTTCTGCCCTTCCTGGCCCTGCGCTTCGCTCATGGAACGGCGCTTGCCGCAGCTTTTGCATTCGATCATGCTGGCGCCGCTGGGGCCCTCGTACATGCGCAGTTGCGGATGATCGGGCGCGGACGCGCAACGTTCGCCGTAATGCACCCACCAATCGTAGGGGAACTCATCCACGTGACCGTTGGGGCACACCAGCAGGTAGCGGGCCGGAATGCATAGGCGCGCGGTCCTCTTGCCTTTGCCATTGCCGGCACAATTGAGGTGCATGAACTGCGCCTGGTCGGGACGGTAGCGGTTGACGTTGCGATAGCCGTTCACGAAATCCGCGACGGGGGCCAGCTTGTTGCAGCCGGTGCGGCGCAGCCATTGCGGGAAAACGCGGGCCGGTACGCCGAGTCTTCCGCCCTCCTGCGATTGGACTCCGGAAGTCGCCGTCTCGCGCGGGAACGGGCGCAGTTCCTGAACTTGCCGGCCGAGCATGATTCGTACGCTCTCCAGCAGACGTGGCGCGTGGATATCCGGAATGCCTGAGTTGGCGTTGCTCCACACACGATCCCACGCTTCCAGTCCCATGGGCATGACCGTGAAATGAGGCAGGTCCATGATGGCTCCCGGGCCATAGGTGTACAGCAGCGTGGAGCTGCGGGAGGAGCCCACCTTGGCATAGTTCTTATGCTTCTGCCGGCTGTCCTGCGCCTCGTCGTCGCCCAGCGGGTCGACGATGGCGTCTGCGTCGTACACCAGTTTGTTGTCTTCGCTCATGGTCAGGCCTTCCGTTCGTTGTCGTCATTGGAATCTTGGGATTGCCACGGCAGCTCTCCGCCTTTATCGACGCGGGCGAGCTTCTCGGGCAGGGGGGACACCAGAATGTTGATTTCCGGCTGCACTTCGCGCATGGAATTGGCGACTACGAACTTGCCTCCGGTGTCGGCCTGCGCCTGGTCGCCCAGTGCTTCGGCGGAGCACATCAGCGGCATCAGCGTGTCATTCCCTTCGGGGATGCGCTCGTAGACGAGCGTGCGTCCTCTTCCGCGAGCCGTTTTGGCGAGTGACTGCCATGTGGTGAGCCGGTTGTTCAGCAGTTCGGCCGCATATTGCGCCCGGCTATCGTCGCAGGCGGCGTATTGAATACGCTCCTCAAGCTTCTCGATGAGGCTATTGAGGAACGGCTGCTGTTCGTCCACTTGGCCGGCGTCATGCTCGGGGGACAAGCCGTCCTGGACATTCGCCTGCAGGACTCGCGCCGCGCTGACCAGCAGCCCTTCGATGCCCCGGTTCAGCGAGGTGATGGAGAACGGCGTGACGGACAGCAGTTCGACCCGCGCGTAGAACGAATCATGGTAGGCGCGGAACTGCTCGAAATGAGCCAGGTCACGCGGGCGGGACCAATTGCCAAGCGTCACGACCAGGCCGGGACGCTTGGCATCACGGCCGACTCGGGAGGATGCCTGAATGTACTCGGCCGTGTTCTTCGGTTGGCCGACGATCATCATCAAGCCCAATCGCGGCACATCGACGCCGACCTGCAGCATTGAGGTGGCCAGCACGGCGTCGAACGGGAGCTCGCCCGGCCGATACACCGGTTTCTTGTGGTGCTGCTGCAACTCGTTGTTGCGCATCCATGCTTCAGCCGATTCGTATCGGCGGTCGAAGCTGATGTTCATGGCGTTCAGCGTGCCCACGATGTCGGAGGATGCGATGCGTGATGTCAGTTCGCCGACGTTCAGCATGTTGCCCTTGGTTCCGCGGCGGGGAGGTAGCAGGCTTCCGATACGGTGGTTGCGCACGCGGATGCTGATATCATCCTGCATGAATCGTGCCATGCCGGCCAGTTCCCGGGTGGTGGAGAAGTATCCGACCAGGGTCATGTACGGGTCGGCCGCATTACCGCCATCGGGATCATCCATCATTCGCTGGGCGCCCTTCAGCAGGGTGGTGGCGGCTTGGATTTCCGTATTGCTCAGACGTACGCCGGTGGCGGAAATGCCGATGTACCGGCGGCCGGGATGCTCGGCAGAAACCGGTACTTCTTTTGAGAAGAACGTGTCGGATGCGTCAAGCACCTGCGGCGGGAACATGGTGGTGCCGCGGGCGTACAGATTCTTGATCTGGTCGGTGGCCTTGCGCACGGTGGCGGAGGATGCCACGATCATCGGACGGATGACATGTCCCTGTGCGTCCTTCCATGTGGACATCACGTCGATGCCGGCTTCGAACAGGCCGACCGTGGTGCCGAGCGAACCGGTGATCAGGTGCAGCTCGTCCTGGATGATGAGATCCGGCGGGCGTAGCCTCATCGTGGGATGCACTAGGGCCTTCGGGTAGCCGTCCTTTGTCTTCGGATGACCGTCCTTGACTGCGCATTCCTCGTAATCGGCGCTGCCGTCGGCGCCGAATTGCGGTACGTATCCGTGCCTGTCGCATTTACGCCCGACGTAGCCGAACAACGAGGAGGCGGCGCTTTCGCGTGCAAGACGGGCGAACTTGTCGACCGTGGCGATCACGAAGGCGGGCACCAGGCGGTAGATCTCCTCGTCCGTGGTGAGCACGGGGATGCCTTCCTCTACCTGACCGCCATCGGCAAACGGGCATTGGCCGGTTTTGTCCGAGCATCGAACGAACACCCTGCCGATCGTCATATTGACCTGTGGAGGGTACCCTGACAGCGAGCTGCCGCACCATGGGCAGTTCATGATCTGCAATACGCTGGGGTTCTTGTTCGCGCCACTGCTGTTGAGCTTTTTGATTTCCGCGTCTGCTTCCTTGACGCGCTTTGGCGTCACGTTGGTGCCGACCCACAGGCCGATGCGGAACGGCTCGTCACCCCAAACTTCCGGGTTCCTGCGGCGTTCCAGCTCGGCGGCGCACACGAGCGCCGAAGCACGTTGGAACTGCTGTGAGGTGAGCAGGCGCAGCGTGTAGCGCATGAGCACGGTCACGCCCTCATTGCCGTTCAGCTTGCCGTCGGGGCTGTCGATGATGCCTTGCCGGCGTCGTGCGGCGAACGCGTAGGCGGCGAGGCCAAGATAGGCTTCGGTCTTGCCGCCGCCGGTCGGGAAGAACAGCAGCTGGGCTTTGGCCATCGACCATTGCGGGTCTGACCGCACTTTCAGCGACGGATCGCTGAGCGCGTGCACCTGCATGAGGATGAACGCGATCTGGAACACGCGCCAATGATGTGGGAACTGTGTGTCCTCGTAGACCTTCTGCTCTGCCTGTGCCAATGTCAGCGACGCATCGCCTGCACGCTTGGCGGCGATCTGCGTGTGGACGCGCTGGTCGGCCATCACCTTGTTCATGAAGTGGAAGCAGCGCAATGCTTCCTCGTCATGGGTCAGGAAATCGATGCCATCGGCAAGCTGGCGTTGCACTTGCCAGGCTTCCTCGATGACTTCGTCGGCGGTGCCGCGTAGATGTTCGGGCAGCCGGTCGGCGATTTGCTGCTGCTCGTCCAACCATGCCGCATACCCGTCGGCGATGGGCTGCAGCCATTTGTGCACGGTTTCGGCATCGGCTGTTGCGAGCTTGGTCATGTCGAGGTCCGTGCCCGGAATGTCTGCGGAGGCACTGGTCTGTGGGATGTCCGCGACCGGCAGCCATGTGGTGCGTACGGTGACGGCGCGACGCGGATGGTCCGGCGACACCGTCCAGTCGGCCGAACAGGTGCGGCCGATTGCGAATTCAAGCTTGTTGCGGTATTGCAGGTGCAGACGTTGTTCCTCAACGTCCGTCTCGTCCTCGAACGAGGTGTCCTCCAGCCAGTCGTGGACGGGCAGGAACACGGCTTGACCGCCGGCGTCGATTTCGAGCTTGGTCTGGAACAGCCATTCCGAAACCGGAATGGTGCGGTCCGTCTCCTTGTCGTTGCACAACGCCACTTCGACCAGTCGACGTCGCAGGGCAGGCTCGTTGTATACGTCCACCAGCAGCTTGACCGTACCCGAATCGGACGGTGTCACGTCGATGGCGGCGGTCTGCCCCTCCTGCAACGCGCGCAGATTGATGGTCGCCGAATACTGCATCGGCGTGCGATAAAAATTGCGGATCTCCTTGCCTTTGGAGTCCGTCTCTCCGGTCTTGTGAGAGCTGTAGACGCCCCATGAGCAGTGTGCGGTGACGGCATCCACGTCATCCGGCACTTGGAAGCGCAATCCCATAGACGAGGGGATCATCAGGCCGCGGCGTTGCGGTTCATCCTGGTTCTCGTCCCCGCCGTTCTCCACGTCTTCGGAATCGTCGTCCTCTTCATCGTCGCTGTCTCCGACGGTATCAAGGTAGGGCAGTCCGCTGCGATCGTCTCGCTCGTCTTCACTGACGTGGATTCGCCTCGGCGCGATGCGTCCGAGGATGTACTTCGTCTTGGGGGAGATGTCCATCACCTCGTTGTCGCCTTCGGACGGACCGCACAGTTCCCTTTCGAGAATGTTCTGCAGGTTCTCTCGAACCGCATAGGATGTGCTGTCGAGCGGGGTCTGCAGCTTGTATTCCTTCCTTGGCATTGGGATATGCTGCTGTTCAGGCATTGGCGTCCTCCTTGCTGTTGGTGGCGTTTCTCACGCCGAACGGGATATGAACGGCAGGAATATGCAGTTCCGAACTGTCCAGGTTGACTATCTGGTCGTCAAAGAAGATGTGCGGCTTGAGTTCGTTCAGGACCGGTGCCTTATCCAGTCCTCCCAGAAAGAACGCGTCATCGACGGATAGACCCCACTGTTCCAGGGTCTTGATGGCGCGTTTATGCGCTGGGGCGTCCCTGGCGGTCACCAGGGATACACGCAGTTCGGGCTTGTCTGCCATACCGCTTGCCCGGGAGGCGTCCTGCAATGTGTTGATTCCCTCCAGCAAAGCCTTCAGCGGACCGCCTTCAATGGGCTGGTCAGCGTGGCCGCTCTCGTATTTACTGTATTGTTCAAGCGCCGTCTGCGGATCCTTCGCCTTGGCTTGCTGATAGAAGCGTTCCGACGAGTCGCCGGCAAGCACGCCATCGAAATCGAAGGCGACGCGCAGCTCGTTCGACGTGGTGTCTACGTATCCATCAAAATCCAGCACGTAACCTGCCGGCAGCCCCTTCTCCACAGCCTCGTTCACGTCCTTCTCGTTGCCGGAAAGGACCAACGACATGTTGAACACGTTGATGAAATCGAAGGTGGACATGCCGCTGCGGAAGATGGCCCTGGTGATGCCCAGGCCGTAATGCTCGATGCTGTTCATCACCCGCAAGCCGGTTTTCGGGCTGTTGCGTGACATCACAATGACCTCGACGCCTTCTTCATGTGGATTGCTGAACAGCTTGTTGAATTCCAGCAGTTTCGAGATGAACGGGAATGCCACGCCTTGTTTGAACGGTTCATCAATATGGTTGTCCTGATACTGCTCGTATGCCTCCACGCCTTGTTCGCGGAAGATCTCGTCGCTTTGGGCAAGGTCGAACAACGCGCTGGATGCCACGCCGATCACCAGCGACTTCTGTTTCAGTAGCTGTGGCATCTCACTTGCCTTCCTGCTCGAGCGCGTATCGACGGTGGTTTTCTTCGAGGAGACGGTCGAGGATCTCGACGCGGGCCTCGGGGCATACCGTCCAACGGGTCATCTTGCGATACGTGTGGAAGCCGTGCTTGAGCGGCACGTCATCCCACCCGTAGGCGGCCATGACCGTCTCGTCGAGCGTCTTGTGGATCTCGCGTAGACGGGCCACGTCCGCTTCCGACGAATCGGGATCGTTGACGAGGTTGTACAGGTCGGTCAGACCGAGGTTACTGCGTAGCATGATTTCGCGGCGCTCGGTATATAAGGTTTCGCCGATGACCGCGAGATCATTCAGGCCGGTCGTTGGCCGCGGGAACGTGGCGAATACCGCCGATGGCGTATACGTAGGGTCGGTTCTCATGGTGGTGCCGTATTTGATCACCCAATCGCGGTGCATGGCCGAGGACAGTACCGCCAAGTCCGAGTAACGATTAGTGGCGAACACGATGAGTTTTGCGTCGAACACCTGATCGTTGCTGACCATTTGTGGCATGAGCGTGCGGCTTACCTGCGCAATGACAATCACCCTGTCGAGTGGGGATATGGTTCTACGCATTTCTGGCCTTGTCCTAAGAAAGAGCCACCAAGGAGCTCCACTAGTTGTAGGATCTTTCTTCGCCAAGCGTTCCTGCTTGACATTTTCTACAACATGTTCATAAGGCAGTACATACTCCGATGCTTGCTTTTCGTTCCTCCCTGTGAAGTCGATGACCCAACGGGATGCCGAACAATCCGGGTTTTTGTTCAGGTTGTCGCCGTTGAGGTATGGGAAGAGCACGTCCTTGTTCTTCGGGTTGGCGACAATCCACTGTTGCGCAGTTTCCGGAAGGATGATGAAACCTTGACCGAGAACGATGCATCCTTGGAAAGCGATACTGATATTCTCAATCAGCGATTGGGGGGGGGTGCTGGTTTTCCCGGTGGGCTCTAGCAGCGTGGAGATACGCTTGACCATCACGCCGTCGCAATCCTTGAGAATACTATCGCCTACCCTGCCGTTAACGCCCCATACCACCGCATACTCCACATTGGCGCTAGCGACGGTCCATGATTGCGATTGGATGGCTCGGGTGATGGTGAACCCGCGTTCAATCATTTGGTCGAGGCCGACTTCTCGTGTTTTGCCTTGTGCAATCGTATTGGTCGCCAGCAAGCCGAATGTGCCGTCTTTGCGCAGCAGATCGAGTGCTCGCAGGTAGAAATAGGCGCACAGATCAGCGCTGCCGCTTTGTCCGTTTGCGATCACATTGACATACCAGTCGCGCATGTTATCGCCCATTGCGCCGGTGAGTTTCTGGCCGCCCAGGAACGGCGGGTTGCCGATGATGGCGTCGAAGCCGCCGTTCTCCATGACTTCGGGGATTTCAAGCGGCCAGTGCAGGCACTGCCATTGCTCATAGTCGGTCGGCACGGTCGGCGTAAGTCCGCGTGTGATGATGCCGCGCAGCATGGTGTCGTCACCGTCAGCACCGTCATGGGGGAACGCGCGACCGGCTGCCACGGCAAGATTGTCATAGGCTTCGTCCAGCTGCTTGCCGGGTTTGCCGCCGACCTGCAGTCCTGCGGCGATCACGCCGTCGGCGATCAGTCGCACCTGGGTGAGGGCATCAGCGATCGCGCGCATCTGACGGCGCTTCGCATTGGCGGAACGCTGCGGATCATCATTGTTGATCTCGTCGGACAGCTGGTCGCGCAGTCGGCGCACCTTGCGCAGGATGCCGTCCACGTCCACCGCCTCGACCATATCGCCGCCAGCGATGTCGAGGAACAGGCTACCCTGTGCATGTTGTGGTTTGGCGTCGATGCGCATGGTCTTAACCTGCGCGAGGCTGGTCACGCCGAGCAGCGAATTGCCGTGGAAGATCTTGTTGTCCACGAAGCTGAACGGCAGATGCGGGTCGAGCGATACGAGCCAGAGCGACAGCTTGCACATCTCGACGGCCATCTCGTTGATGTCCGCGCCGTACAGGCACTTCGCCACCACCTGACGCATGGCCTTGTTGCGCACCTGCTCCGAAGTGCCGCCCGGCATGGTGCCTTCCCGGTGCCATGCCTCCACAAGCCGGTCGGCCAGATAGCGGCCGGCTGCCACGAGGAACGCGCCGGAACCGCACGCGATATCGGCCACATGCAGGTCGAGCAGGTCATCCGACGAGATGGGACGCCACTTGTCGCGGTCGTTGGTCTGGTATGGGCCGGGCTTGTAGACGAGCGGTTCAAGCGCGTACCGCACCACATCTTCGGCCAGCGTCTTGGGCGTATAGTGGGCGCCGGCGTTCTTGCGCGACGGGGTTTCGGTCACATACAGGTCGCCTTTGAGGAACACGACGGGCTTGCCGCGCAGATCGCGGCGGATCAGCCCCAGCCACGGGCGCAGTCGATCCTGCACCGTCGTGTCATGGCTGACGGAAAGCAGCGCACGCTCGCCGTCCTCGGGCTCCTTGCCGGCGATCATCTTGGCCATTGCGCTGATTGACGGAGCCTTGGACGCGGTCGCGTTGCCCTTCACCCATGCGCCGATGGCTGCAGCGCGCTTGCTGCCCTTAGGGTCGGAAGCCTCAAGGCCTGCGGTGAGCTGTTCGAGGGTGGCGAGCGGTATCTCCGGCTCCGAACCGATCGTGCCGTTCAGGCCGAGCACGGTATCGTCGCTGCGTCGGCAGGTGTAGCCGAGCAGGCCTTCGTAGATGTAGCCGATCTGCTCCACGTCGATGTCGCGGAAGGAGATGCGGCGCGCCTCGCCGTTCACGTTGGCGATCTGCACGGCCCGCAGCACGTGGTACATGACGCGGTCCGGCACGCTCAACGCCAGTTCGCCGTGCTCGTTGAGCGCGGTCAGGAACGGGTGACGTTCCGGGTCGAACACGGAGCCGCCATAGGCGGGCAGCCGCATGTCCTCGAACGATGCGCCGTAATACAAGGCCTGCGAGGTGGCGAGCAGACGATGCCAGACCATGCCGGTGCCGTCCATCGACTCCTCTCCGTCTTCACGGGCGCGCGCATCCAACTCGTCAAGCACGCCGGCCAGACCATATCCGCTCTCGAACAGCCGGCCTTGCGGCAGAAGGCCGCGCTCCTGTGCGAATAGAAGAAACACGACGCGCATCATCACCGTGACGGTCGCCTCATAGATCTCCTCGCCATCCTCGGGCAACGGGTCGGCCAGACCATCCTCGCGGGCGCGCGCGGACGCCTCGCTGAACGCGGCGATAACCAGTTCCACGGCCTGACGCACCTGACGGCCCAACGTGTCCGTCACTTCCTCGGCGGCGGTCACCGACTCGGCGAACAGATGAGGCAGACGATTCTCCTCCGCACCGGTCAGCAGATGCCGGACGTCCAGCAACTCGGCGAACGCGTCACGCACGGCAGGAGTGTCAATCCACATCTGCGAATCGAACTGTCCCCATGCCGCCGAGCCGTTCTTCGGCGCGCTCACGATCGCCCACCAGCGGCCGTCGGTCACCACGCCGATCGAACAAGTGGAATCCTCTACGCGCAGCATGTTCTCCATACGGTCGAGCGCGTTGGCCGACCAGCCGTCGCCGGGGTCATCGGCCAGATCGCCCTCCACCGGGTCGACGGTCAGCACCAATGCGCCAATACGGTCTCCCAAGCGCATCATGCCGGTCGGTTCGACGCTTACGGCCTCGTTCGGCGACATGACGCGGTAGACCGCCGCGTCCGCTGAGCCTGCAGTCAGCGGCGCATATGCCTGTTCCCATTCGAGCATGTCACGAAGCACGAACTGTGCCCATGCATCACGCTGCTTGCGATACCGGTTCAGATAGTGCTCGCGTACGCTCGAATCATCGTTCACCAGTGAACGGTACCATTCGTCCCACGTCTGCTCGAACTTCGCCTTCCGGTCTTTGAGCTCCTTAAGAACGGCACTGCCATTCGGACGCTGGCGTATGGAATGCATGCCCTGCGGCCACGCCTTCTTGAGCGGGGGGACTGCCAGGAACGGGCCGTCCGCCATGACCAGCTGCAGCCAGTCACGGTGCATCTGCGCCGCGGTCATCTGGCGGGCGGACCTGCCGGCGTGCGTGAAGGTGTGTCGGGTTGCGGCCATTATCGTTCCTCCTCCCACATGCGGGCGTCCTGCTCGCTGACGGCGAATACCAGCGCGGCAATCGTCGTATACGGTTTGACATCCTGATACCGGGTGCGAATCATGTCAAGCTCCCGCTGCTCCTCGTCGTCGAGAGAATCAAGACGATCCTCCATCTTGCGGATGTCGCGTTGACGCTGACGCCGCTCGTCTTCACTGAGCAGGTCAAGCATCAACTGACCATCCTCGGTCTCGTCCAGCAGTCGAATCCTCCGGAGCGAATCATGCAGCGTCGAACGGAACTGGTCGAAAATGCCTTTGGCTCGATTGAGATCGGCATCGCGACGCTCCTCCAGTTTCTCGGTGCTATCCTGCTGCAGTTTCTCCGCCTTCTTGGCGACTGCGGCCTCAAGCCTGGTGCGGAGTCGGCCATTGTTGGCATCCCACGCCGCGCCAAGATGGGCCAGGATGGTCGGGCTCGCCAATGACAGCGTATGAGAGGCGTCGAGCGAGGAGTCGAGCAGATTCTGGACTATGTCCTCTGCCATGTTCTGCGCTCTGAACCGCAAACCGGTGACGAACACCTCCTCATGCACGCGCAGGCCGCCGCGGCCAACCAGCACCATGCGGGACACGGCTGCTGCGCACGTGTGATCCAGTCCGGGTATGACAACCGCCGTGACACGATGCAGCATCGACTCCTGCCCGTACAGGTTGCTGCGCAGTACGCGGGCGGCCTTGGTCATCAGTTCGCTGCCCAGATGCTCATAGGCCACATCAGGCTGTTGCTTGGCGATCGTCGGATCAAAGGTGATCGGCCGGATGGTCGTCGGGTCGAGCAGCATACGCAGGCCATTGGCGATCGGCTGCCAGCTGCGGTTCAGGTCGGGCAGACGGAATACTCCCGGCTCCGGTTTGCCGTCATGCTCGACCGGAATCAGCTGAGGCTGGTTCGTGAGTTCCAATGCGGTGTTCGCCACGCGAAGCTCGGCCTCGGGGGACAGATGCATCGATTTTTTTGCTCTTCTCGTACTCCTGTGCGAGATTCGTGAGCTGCTTGTTCAGTTCCATACTGCCGGCAAGGGCATGATTGATTGCGTCGCCGTTCTTCTTTATCCATTCATCCGTTTCCTCGGCTTTGGACGCCTTCGACGCCTGCGGCTCCTCCGAATTATCCGACTCCTCCGAATGCAGGAACCGGTCGACTATGTCATGGTCGATCAACGGATTCACCGTGCCCATGTCCTGCTGTTCAACGGCCACTTTCTGTACAATCCGCTGCATGAACTCCATATCGGCGTGGTACAGTGCGCCGGACTGGTCATCGGGGCAGAAGTAGTAGATTTCCGGAGTCCGCGTCTGGCCATACCGGTCGATACGGCCGATGCGTTGCTCCAAACGCGACGGGTTGAACGGCACATCGAAGTTCACCAGACGATGGCAGTAGGTTTGCAGGTTGATGCCTTCTCCCGCGGCGTCCGTGGCCAGCAGCACGCGGATCGGTTCCTTTGCGGGGTCGGTGTTGAACTGGGCGCGGATGCGCTCGCGGTCCTCCGCGGAGGTGGCGCCATTGATGACCGCCAGCCTGTCCGCGCCATAGCCGCGTGATTCCAGCACCATCTGGATCCAATCCAAGGTATCCGCATATTCGGTGAATACGACGACCCGTTCGTCATTCCACTGTTGACGTCCATTCGGTCGGCAGGTTGCATCAAGCCAATCGATAAGCGCCTGCAGACGGGAATTCGGCTTGCCCTCAAAACCATGAGCCCAATCGGACAGCTCCTCCAACTGGCCCGGCTGCGCAGCCTCAAGCGGATTGTCGGCTTTGCCTTTGCGCAACGCCTCGGACTCGGGCTGATCCTCAAGACCCTCCTCCTCATCCGACTGGCCGGACCCCATGACCTCGGTGTAATACCCGTCATCGAACGGATCCCAGGCATCGCTGTCCGGCTCATCAAGATACCGGCCCAACGTTCTGGAGAACGCCCATGGGCTTGACAGCAGGCGCTTTTTGAACAACAGCGCCGTAATGCCGAGGGAATGCCGGTCCGGCTGAGTCTTGGCCGTGGTCGTGAGAATATCGTCCAGAAGCTGGTAGTGGCTTTCCTCGTCGCTGGTGGGGGTGAACGGAATAGGCTCGATACGGCGCTGCTTGAAGTGCAAGTCGCTGATCTGCGTCTTCAAACGGCGGACCATGACTTCATCCAGTGCCTTCTGGGTGAGGCCGGCTCCACGAGTGAAACGCCGCGAATCAACCATCTCCAACAGCGCGGTGAATGATTCCGAATAGCCGTTATGCGGGGTCGCGGAGAGGAACAGGCGGTGCTCGCAATGTTCGGCCAGTCTGCGGACGGCTTCCGTACGCTTGGAATCCACCGCATAGCCGCGGGCCTTGCCGGTCGCGTTCGGCGCAGCAGGGGCTACATGATGGGCCTCATCGACGACAAGCAGGTCGAACGAATACCGCCGGGCGCTGTTGAGACGCCCGACTTCGGCATACATCTCCTCAAGCAGACGCTGTGCGCGAACCGACGGCACCCACGCCATCGACACGATCACGCGCGGGAACAAGCGGAACGGATTCGACCCCAACCCGTATTGGCGACGGGCGTCGGCCAATGCCGCGGAATTGATGATGACGAAGTCCAAGCCGAACTTCTCGCGCATCTCATCCTGCCACTGCAGGCAGAGAGACGGCGGGCACACGATGATCGCCGTGCGCGCACGGTGACGCAGCAGCAGCTCCTGAATCACCATGCCCGCTTCGATGGTCTTGCCCAAGCCGACATCATCGGCCAGCAACAGGTTCGTACGAGGGGCGGTGATCGCACGGCGCAACGGTTCCAGCTGATATGGCTCCAGGTTGGCGCCTGTACGGAACGGGGCCTCGAACTTCCCGTCATCCGCGCTGGTGATCGCACCCCAGCGCATCGCGTCCACGAAAGCGCCAAGACGGTTCGGATCATCGAAGGAGTCGGCGTTGATGACGTCAGGAAGACCACGGCTTGGAATGACTGTCTGCCCGATTTCCAGCTCCCAGATGACCGACAGCTCCTCGCCCATGCGATCCTCTTCCA
Organism: Bifidobacterium leontopitheci; assembly: GCF_009193355.1. Classification (GTDB taxonomy): domain Bacteria; phylum Actinomycetota; class Actinomycetes; order Actinomycetales; family Bifidobacteriaceae; genus Bifidobacterium; species Bifidobacterium leontopitheci. The sequence goes on along the minus strand of NZ_WBVT01000023.1, from coordinate 24,300 downwards.
GGGATTGCAGCGACACGACGTGCTGCTTGCCGCTGCGGGACTCGTCGGCGGGACTGCGGGACAGCCCCTGTTCGGTCACGTCCGTGACCGCCCAAGTAGCCCCGCGGACCTCGACGATGTTGCCGACTTCCGGCAGGGCGGGCATCGTCCGCTGCCCGTCGATGACCGACATTGCCATGCTCACTTCCTCATTCCCGATCGTTGTCCCATCACTGCCTATTGTGCGGTTTCCGGCTGGCGGCGCCCCATAATGAACCAGAACGGCTCATCCTTGCTGCTTGGAGACAAGGCCACGCTAATCGTATACCGCCCATGCAGGTCGTTGCCGGACAAATCCGTAAACGTCTGTTCCACAATAACCGAATTGCCTCTATACGTGTCGTGGAATTTCCGTAACGCCAGCAGCTCGATGTCCAATGGGCTTGTTTTGTACTCATTGATGCCGTTGGCATGGGCGCGTATTTTCATCGTATCCGTATTCGGGTCAATAAGTGTCAGCCATGAGCCTTTAGGCAGCAATAGAGCGACTCTTCTTACCGCAGCAGGGCGGGAAGCCCGCGACTCCTTGTAGGCCAGTGCTGCTGCCTCAGCCGTCCATCGGCCAGCCATGAACTTGGCGAACAGGGAATCGGGCATAAGCGCCTTGGACGCGAAAAGATTGCATGCGAACTCCTCGGCTTCCTTGGCGGTCGCCCGGTCATCGAAAGCAAACAGGTTTGACCACAAGTCAAGACTGGTGCGCTGCAGATAGTGGCCAAGCTCGTGCAGCAGCGTGAAATAGTTGCGTGGAGAGTAATCGCATTCATTCACTACCAGCAGATAACGGCCATCACCGGATTGCTCCGGAGGAATGCACAATCCGGCGGGAGACGTGTCGTCATCGTCGTCATCGTTATCGGTTGACGATTGATGCGAAGACATCTGTTTCACCCGACGTACGGTCAGCTGGTCCACCCAGTGGCTTGTGATGCCAAACGGGTCGTCGCGACAGTCCTTTGGAAAGTCGCTGTGCATGAGTACGGCTGTCTTGAGCATGATGGCGACTTGGTTTTCGGCCCATTGATACATGGAATCCAGCATTCGAGTCACATTCCTTCCGTACGGTCACTTTCGGGTTCCGTCGGAGTCCGCTCCGGTTTTCATGGCTTGCTGAATCATGCTTCGCCAGGAGTTCCTCCCGTAACCGCTCTTGCGTGCCGCCAGCATGAACGCATCCTTGGCCAGACCCAGCCGCGCATCGCCTTCGTGCGTCGATGAATACTGCTGCGCCAGCTGTTGGTAAGCCGGCTGTTCGATTTCAATCAGCAGGTCCTTCGGCAAATGGAACGAGCGGGTGCGGAACCGTGCCGGATCCACTCCGGCGTCGGTCAGACGCTGCTCCTGTTCACGGCTCATGGCAAGACGGCCGTCGACGACAGCGCCGGCGTCCTCAAACGAAAGCCCCAATATCTCAACCAGCGAGCGCACATATGCGGCGCGATCGGGAGCCATGGAACCACGCTCCTCCTCCGAACGCAGCTCGGGCAGCTTCGCGCACATGGCATGCCATAGAACAAGCACAGCGATGGTGTCCTCGCGGTTTTCGACAAACGGGGATTCGCTACCTGCTTGGCTGTTGCCTCGGCGAACCACATCGGAAGATGCCGATTTGGACGGGTCGTCGGTGATGATGGCGTCTGCGGTGGCGGGGGAGAACTGCTTCAGCGGTTTGCTCAGCAGCCTTATCGGGATGATGGCAGGAATCGTCGGCCATGCAACCATAGGAATACCCAATGGTGAGCCCTGCTCGATCACCAGCGAGTCGTCGGTCTCGGCGCGAAGGTCGTTCGACAGCGGAATCACCGATGCCAGACGGGGGTCGTCGGCGTTCACATCAACAATCATTACGTATAGGTCGTTGCTCTCGGCGATGTCCGTCGCCGTGCCGCTGTCGGTGAAGCACCCGTAATCGGATGCAAGCCAGACCTGACCGCGTTTGATGTCTTCCTCAAGTTGCGCTGCGATGCGATCCGGTGAATCCAGGTCGTCTCCGGACGGAGGGACGGAGATGATGTTATCGTCCTCGTCATACGAGTTGACCAGATCGGTCAGTGTGAATTCCTTGCTCATTTTGCCATCTCCCTTCTGAGTGCATCAAGATTGTGCGTCGTGTTCAACATATCGATGATGTCCTGATGCTGTCTGATTAGAGTCCTTTTGCTCCGAGGATTGTTGTTAATCTGTTCCGCCAGCCATAGGAATTGCTCATTCCGGCTGAGCTGCTGCGGGTCTTCCATCACGATATCTTCCACGGAAAGGCCGCTTGCCGCAATCTGTGGAGACTCGGAATCCTCTTCATCGTGCAAGAGGTCATGCAACAAGAATATCGAGTTTTCCTCGGCTAGACGATACTGGACGATATTGGTCAGAGTGTTGAGGTCCAGGGTCCCATGAGCCGCCTTCAGAATGGCATACAGCATGTCTGACATCTGCCCGTTCTTGCCATAGTTCGGTTTTCGCTGTCGCGAGGTGTCGAAGTACACCTTTGGATCTATGTCGATGGGATAGTCGAACGACAGCATTTTCAATTCGAGCAATGGAACCTCCGACGGGTCCTTCTCGCCTCCCACGACGCCCCAGCGCCTGGCCTCGGATTTCGGTTTATGCTTTGTCGGCTTTTCGATGTTCTCTACGCTGATTCCTTTGCCATCAGCGCCAAACGCATAGGTGAAGCGGTGATCCCGCTCCAGATGCTTGCGGATTGCCCCCTGCGTTTTCGCGTACTCTGTCGCTTTGTTGATATTTTGGAACCATCCGTTTACGCAAGCCCTGACATAGCTACGAAACGCCGCGTCTTCATTCACCTTTGGGTCAGTGTTCATATTCAGCTTGTCCATTTTCTTCATCATGGACGGCCCGCGATCCGCGAGAAACTGATTAAGGCATTCGTCCACGCTTTGAGGGCCGTCTGCCGGAATCCGCTCTCTGTTCTTGCCGTACCGCTTTGCAATGCATTGCCTGATGAAGGCGATTGCTTTGGGGCCGAACTGACGGGCGGGTTTCCGCACTGCATGGGATGACCTTATGTATTCGGCGCTGAAATACTCATCCAGAAATTCCCTTGACATGTAGCCTCCTTGCGTCGACGCAACGATATTGATTGTACAGCTTCGATGGTCTGCGATGCAGGAGCTCGTCATAATGCTGGCTTTCTCCTGCATCGGTGTGATTCTTGCAGACGTTGTTTCACTTGCGGCTTCAGCTTCTCGCCTCAAGAAACAACATATATCTGTTGAGCGAGGACTGCAGCTGATTGCGGTCGCGGGAACGTGAGTTCTTGTGGAACGTCGCATCGGCATAGATGGCGTCGAGGATGGTACGGAACTTGCCTGCGTCGGAATAGTCGAAGGCCGACTCCGACTTGAGCAGATTGACCGTCGCCGGTGCGCATCCGATATCGAGCAGCCCCTTTTTCATGCGTCCCAGACGATAATGCATGACCTGCCGCGTGCTCTCGGCCAACAAGTGAACCTTCTCGCCTCGGCGCGGACACGCGGAGGGAGCGGAGGCGTTCCAGGCGTCGAATTCCTTTGCGTTACGGTTCTGCCGCGTATCGTAGCGGACGGGTGAAGACTTGATCAATGCGATGAGATCCAAGTGCTTCTGGCCGTTGTACCACGTGGACTTGGGAGCGTATTCGACCGAATCGATGGAATAGCCCGGGCGCATCGCCTTGTGATAGTGTCCTGTCTTATCCATGGCGTCTTCCGTGAGACCAAGCTCGTCGGCGACCTCCAAAGCTGTCTCTTCATCGTCGAATGGGGTTGCGTTGGCGATACCGGTCAACAGCTGTGGGTTATCCCGGTCATCACGGTTCAGATAATACGCGATTCCGTCCTCATGATAGACGATGCGGAAGGTTTTGCACGTTGTGTTGCGCCGCTTGTTCTTGTTCGTGGTCATTGCTGTTCCTTTCCTTGAGGTTGAGTTTGCCTGTCTCCGAGTTCTGATGTCGGGCCGGCTGTTTGCCGTTGCGCTTTCTTAAACCGGACAACTCGTGTCCGGCGCTCGCTGGCTTTGGCAAATCCGCTTCATTCCAACGATTCTTCGGCGTGTCGCGGTCGTGGTTTAGAAGCCGGTCCGTCCCCATTCGAGGAAGAACGTGTGGAGCATGTTGCGGCGCTGGGCCGGGGTCTTCAGTTCGGCGAAGGCGGGGTTGTGGGCCATGGCGTCGACGATGTCGTGCAGGAGCATCGCGAAGTGCTTGGGGCAGTAGAACTGCTTGTCCTTGCTCTTCGAGCCGATGACCCAGAATCGGGCCAGCTCGTCGCATTCGCCGATGTAGAACTGGCAGTTCTCATCATGGGGTCCGTCGCCGTCATCGTCGAAGTAGCCTCCGCGGATGATGTCGTCGAAGCCGTCGTCGTCCGTCTGGCTGCAGCTGTCAATAGACAGTGTTGTCGCGGTGCGCGTTGCGGTCGCTGCAGATAGTGTGACCATGGTCAGTTCCTTTCCTTGATGGTGGTCGTCTTGGTGGTGTCTGTTGCACGATCGGACTGCGCGAACGGGTAGCGTGGCATGCGCTTGCGCAGTTCGGGCTGGGTGAGGAAACCGCTCTCGAGCTGTTCGAGCACTTCGATGCAGCCGGCGATGTCACGTTCGACGTCATCCTCGTTGAGCACGATGTCCTCGTCGAAATACTCCGGGTAACGGTCCATGCGCCGACGCATCGCGACACCGTCGTAGACGGCGATCTCCACGCCGCTGCCGTTCCCGTAGAACGCCCAGTACACCACGCATTCGCTGGGCAGCGGCAGCACCAGTCCCGATCGTTCCTCGACCAAGGCGACGACGCCTCGCTCACGGCGTCCGTGCGGCTGCGCCAGCACCCCGCAGGACTCGAGATCGTCGAGCCGCATCGCTGAGAAATACTGGTACTGCTGGTCCCAATCGGGTACGATCCGCCCGTCGCGCTCGTCATAGCGCAGGCAGATGTCGGCAAGGCACTTGTGGTTGTACGGGGCGCTGCCGTGCAGGCCAAACAGGTCGAACGCCCACATGTTGTCGATAGGGCAGCACTGCTCTCTGACCGTGCCGGCGTCATCACCCCACAGGTGCTGAATCACCCGGCACCCGTAGGGCATTCCCCAGAGTCTCGGCTTGTTGAAGAACGGTTTAAACGGACGGACGCTGAACTTCGCCATGGTCATGTCCGCAATCGCGTCGAACTGCCGCTGGAGCCGGGACGTGGCCCCCGCCCTCGTCGTATCATCCACCCAGATCAGCCCCTCGGCGTGGGACGGGTGGTCTTCATGCTGCTGTTCATTCTGGTTCATCGGCGATCTCCCTTCATGCGTCGTTTTCTCTTCGCACTAGCTATAACCGGACAACTGCGTCCGCGACACGCCGGGAGACGGTCTTTGCGGTGGCTGATTGACTGTGTGATGTGCAATCACGTCATCGGATTGATTCTATAATGTTACAAATCAGGGCTGATAAATTCTCTATATTGTTATAAAACAGAGTGCAAACACACTCTATAATGTACAACTCGGTGAAGGAGGACGCCATGCTCAAACGCAAGGCTATGGAACGTCTCTTGTTCTGGAAGGAACACAAGACCAAGCAGGCCATGCTCGTGGACGGCGCCCGCCAGGTCGGCAAAACGCATCTGGTCCGCGAATTCGGCAACACCAACTACAAGCATCTCGTGGAGATCAACTTCATCGACAACGAGGACGCCCGGGACGCCGTCAACGCCGCTCGCAACGCCAACGACCTGTTTCTCGCCATCTCTGCCTATGCGGACGACGAACTCGTCAAGGGAGAGACGCTGATCTTCCTGGACGAGATCCAGCAGTGCAAGGAGGTGGCGACCAAAGTCAAATTCCTCGTGGACCGATATGGTGGCTATGACTTCATCCTGTCTGGATCGTTGCTTGGCGTGGAGTTGAAAAGCATCCGGTCGGTCCCGGTCGGCTACCTGGACTCCATCACCATGTATCCGTTGGATTTCGAGGAATACTGCTGGGCGAACGGCGTGCCCTCCACTGTATTCGACGAGCTGAGGGATGCGGTCGCTGAACGGCGTGAGATCAACGACGCCGTACACCGGCGGCTGACCAGTCTGTTCCACGAATACCTCATCGTCGGAGGCATGCCGGCGGCCGTTGCCGATTTCGTGGCCGAGCACAACGTACAGTCCCTGCGCACGTATCAGCAGAACATCATCGCACGCTACCGCGAGGACATCTCCCAATACGCCGAAAGCATCGGCCAATCGCGTATCATCCGCAGAATATACGACCTGATTCCCAGCGAACTCAACCAACAGAACAAACGGTTCAAGGTGACGAGCGTCGGCTCAGGAGCCCGATACGTGCGTTACCAGGAGGAGTTCCTCTGGCTGGTCGACGCAGGCGTGGCGCTTCCCGTATACAACGTGGACGAGCCGCGGTATCCGCTGATGCTGGCGGAACGCTCCAACCTGTTCAAACTGTTCCTCAACGACGTCGGACTGCTGACCTGCATGTGCGGCATGGACGTGGTCCGCGACCTCATCAACGACCGCACCGACATCAACTACGGCGCCCTGTATGAGAACGTGGTGGCCCAGGAGCTGAAGGCGCACGGGTTCGACCTGTACTATTTCAAGAACAACGCGATAGGGGAGCTGGACTTCGTCATCGAACATCCACAGGGCATGGTGACACCGATCGAAGTCAAGTCAGGCAAGACGTACAACAGGCACAGCGCGTTGAACCGTGCGCTCGCCACCCCGAACTACGGCATGAAACGCGGCATCGTGTTCGCCGAATCCAACGTGAAGACCGGAGAGCGGGTGGACTACCTGCCCGTCTACTCCGTCTCGCTGCTGGAACGACGGTGAGGATTGATCTGTCGTCTCACGGTCTGGGAGGGTATGGGATTTGGACAATCCGACCTTACTCGAGCGCGGCTCCGAACTGTGTGAGCACATCCTGCCCGGCGCGGTTCGTCACGGCCTTGCCCATGGCGTCCGAAATAAGCTCCAGCAACGCCTTGGCCCGTTCGATGAAGTACGTGTCGAAGTCGTCCCGGCGCATCGCGTCGACGTCCACCAGATGAGTGGCCAGAAAACGGTCAAGATCCTCTTGGGTCACATGCCCGTCCCGCTCGATGTTGTCCATGTACTCGCTTGGGGCCGCGCCGCCGACCACACGGTTGGTGTGCGCGGTGATTGGCGTCTTGTTGACGATGGAGTTCCACTTGTGCCGGTCGTAACTCATCTTCTGGCAGTATTTGGCAGGGAAAAAATGATGGATGTCCACCGACTGGTCGGTGAAGTTCACGAAGTCCATGGCCTGCCCGGTCATGAAATCGACCGCGCCATGCCGGAGTATCTCCGAAACCTGCACCTCGTTCGATTTGAACATACTCGGCATCCTTACCTCCACGGCGTCAATCGTATGATTGAGTAACTCATTATCATGATGTTCTTTGCGGATTCCCAATCAGAGACCTCGACCATGCGGGCGATAGGTTATAACAACATGCAAATATGCATGTTTTAGAGCATGGAGGTTTGATATGGCTATGCTGACCGTCCCTGTGGATACCTTGGTCCCCATCAGCCGGTTCGACCGCGGCACCGCAAGCGCCGAGTTCGCGAAGGTTGCTGACAACACGCCCGTCACCGTCCTGCGCAACAACGAGCCCGTGTATTTCATCATCAACGCACACGACTACCGTCATTTCCGCGAATTGGAAGACGAGGTCAAGGAACTGCGCAACGCGGAGGCACAACGTCAGGCGTTGAATGGTGAATGCACGCATTCCTTCAAGTCCGTCGATGGCATGGACGAGTATTTCGATGCGCTATGAGCCGTTGCGCATCGAGACCATCAGGACGTTCGATCAGGATGCGAAAGCCTTGAAGAGCCTCATAAGTGGTATTAAGGAAACGGTCAGGCGCGAGGTGGCCGCCATTGAGTGCGTGAAAGCCGACGAACAGGCCCCGATTGTCGTGAATTGATGGCATTGTGCCGGCTCCGGCGAGATGTGGGTGTTTTGTTTTGCGAAAACAGCGGGCACGCGTTTTGCATGATATGCCGGAAATGGCTTTATGAAGCCGTTTTGCTGTGTTGCCTGATTGTTGGTCATCGCTGAAATCGCCAGACAAAACACCCACATCTCGAGCATCGTCTCCGAATTACCCCGAAATGACGTGGCTGGGCGGTGGCGACTCCAATGTGTTGAGTCTTTGCGGGGGAGCGGGAGGCTGCTTGCGGGGGCTCTTCATGAGGAGTGAGCCGATGATGGGGCTTTGGTTGAATGCGGATTGGTGCGCGGGCATGGATTTGCCTGTTTTCGTGTCTTGTGCCAAAGGGGAGTGGGACGCGATTTGGAATCGGGCGTTTTTCGTGTCGCGTCCCAGTGGAATGCGGGGGTACAGCCTTCTGGCCGCTCATGCCACACGTCGGGCGGCATCGTCACGGCCCCGCTCGGGTGACGACGCTGACATCGCCTGTGCAAAGGCCCGGACTTGTGCGCCGGCAGAATGATGTGCCGCCGTCCGGATCGGAACGCGGCATAATAGGGAACGGTAACAATCCACATCGCAAGGAGGAAACCATGGCCGTCAAGGACGCCAAGGTGCTGATCATCGTGAACAACTGGGGCATCGAGGAGACGGAGCTGACCCGCCCGCTGCGCGACCTCAAGGCCGCCGGAGCCCAGGTGACGCTCGCCGCCACCGAGCTCGCCCCGTGCGAGACCGTGCAGCACGACCGGTACGAAGGCGAGACGCTCACGCCGGACACGACGCTCTCCGACGTGCAGGCCGCCGACTACGACCTGCTCGTCGTGCCGGGAGGCACCTGCAACGTCGACCGCATCCGCGTGAACGAGGACGCTATCACGCTCGCCCAGGAGTTCGCGCACGAAGGCAAGCCGATCGCCGCGATCTGCCACGGCGCATGGCTGCTCGTCAACGCGGGGCTGATTGCCGGCAAGACCGCCTCGCCGTGCCGCTACATCGCCGCCGACATCGAGAACGCGGGCGGCCGTTACGTCGACAAGCAGCTGACCGTCGATGACGAGAACGGATGGAAGCTCATCACCTCCCGCAAGCCCGACGACCTCGACTACTTCGTCGACGCGATCGAGAAGGCGCTCGCCTGAGGCGATAAGCCGGCTGTGCGGGATGACGTGTAGCTCGGGTGACGCTCCCCCAGTCAGCCTACGGCTGACAGCCCCCTCCACCGAGGGGGCCGAGGGGCGGGATGGCCGGCCTGTGGCGGCAGTGTCCTGCAATTGGGGGTGGCTTTCGGCAGGTTCTGTGGCGGGTGACGCTCCCCCAGTCAGCCTACGGCTGACAGCCCCCTCCACCGAGGGGGCCGAGGGCGGGCTGATCGGCTTGTAGCGACAGCGTCCTCCACCGAGGGGGCCGAGGAGGCGGTCCTTCACCGAGAGGCCGAGGGGTGGGGCTGCAGTGTTAGGCGATGAAGCGCAGGTAGGCGCGGTCGTCGAAGGATTCCAGGTCGGGGGTGAACCCTTTGGTGGTGCGGTACTCGTCGATGAGCATCGGATCGTCACGGCGCAGCCGCTCCAGCTCACGCTCCGATTCGGCGAGCGTGCCGCGCAGCAGCGGATACCCGTCCGAGGCGAGCACCACCTCATCGCCGGGCTGCACGGGCACCACGCGAATCGGATACTCCATATCCGTGAACCCGTCGAACACGAAATACCCGTATTCGCCACGACGGTTCTCATACATCGTCTGCAACCTCAAGAACGGTTTGATCAGCTCCCGCGAGGGGTCCGTATCGCCGTCGTACTGCGCGCTGCCATCGCGCAGCATGATCGCATGCATCGCATAGGAGCGCAGTTCGCCGAGCAGCGCATCCACACGCTTCACGGTCGGCGTCTGCACGCCGTTCACCATGATCTGGCAGTCGCCGAACAGCCATGCCTCATGCCGCCGCGCACTGTACACGACCGCGTTCGCCTGCAGCCGCTCCCACGGCTCCCGCTCCACGATGCGACGGTCCTCCTCCGGCAGATCCTCATACTCGCGCCGAATCCAGCCATCAAATATGCGCTGCACCCTGCGCATATCCGCATTCGCAGGCAGCGCCGCGACCACCGCCGTCAGCAGGTCCTTCGCCACCACGCCGCCGCTCGGCCGCCACAGATGCCGTACGCTCTTGCTCGTCACCCCGTCAACCACGGCCGCGAAATCACTCGTCACGACCAGACCGTCCTCATTCAGCGACTGGTCGGGCCGCTTGCCTCGGCAGAATTGTTCCACAACTCGCATGACATCCAGCATAGTGCCGCCGGCAGAGCAGAAGTACCCGAGCGTCCACACGAAGCAACGTCCATCACGCCACCGCACTCGCCACACGTCGTGCACGCCAACGCCATCACCCGCACCCACTACGCACCCATGCACTTCCGCCACGCTGCGAGCCGGCAAAAACGGGACGACACGCCACAGCGAAACCTCAACCCGATACGATGGAACCCATGACCACGACAGAACAGCACAACGCCGCACAGAACAACGTCACACAAGGCAACGTCGCACAGAACCCAGCCACGGCCCCTGCCATCCCGGATCCATGGCCCGCGCCGACGCCGCACGGACCGCTCGACGCCACCGTCACCATCCCCGGCAGCAAATCACTGTCCAACCGGTACCTCATCCTCGCCGCACTCGGCACACGGCCGGTCACGCTGGTCGGCCTGCTGCGTTCACGCGACACGGAACTCATGATGGGCGCGCTCACCGCACTCGGCGTGCGCTGCGACATCGACCCGGACACCGACACCACGGTGACCGTCACGCCGCCCGCGGACGGCCGGTTCCACGGCAACGTGGACGTCTACTGCGGCCTCGCCGGAACCGTCATGCGCTTCGTACCCGGCCTCGCCCTGTTCGCCGACGGGCCGGTACGCTTCGACGGCGACAGGCAGGCCTACGAACGTCCCATGAAACCGGTGCTCGACGGGCTCGAACAACTCGGCGCAAGCGTGCAATACCACGGCGAGACCGGACGTCTCCCGTTCACCATCACGCCACCGGCAACGAACCCGCCCGCCGCAGCCGACGCCCCGCACGCCCCCGCGCAAGTCGCCATCGACTCGTCAGGCTCGTCACAGTTCATCTCCGGACTGCTGCTCATCGGCTCCCGACTGCCCGGCGGACTCCAACTCGCGCACACGGGGGAGAAGACCCCCAGCCTGCCGCACATCCGCATGACCGTCGCCGACATCAACGCGGCAGGCGGACAGACGCTCGCCGACGAGGCCGCACGTCGGTGGACCGTCGAACCGAAGCCGCTGCAGCTGCCCGAACGCGTCGTGGTCGAGCCGGACCTGTCGAACGCGGCGCCGTTCCTCGGCGCGGCGCTGATCGCGGGCGGTACGGTGAAGGTGCCGCACTGGCCGGTCGAGACGACCCAGCCGGGCGGCCTGCTTCCGGGATATCTGGAGCGCATGGGAGCGGAGGTGTCGTTCCCGGAGGCGAACGGCATCCGCTACTGCCAGGTGACGTCCGACGGTACCGTGCACGGGCTTGGCGACTTCGACCTGACCGCGGCCGGCGAGATCGCGCCGTCGCTGGCGGCGATCCTCGTGTTCGCCGACGCGCCGACGCGCATGATCGGCATCGGCCACCTGCGCGGCCACGAAACGAACCGGCTGGAGGCGTTGGTGACCGAGATCCGCCGCATCGGCGGTCAGGCGAGGGAGCTGCCGGACGGCATCGAGATCACGCCGGTGCCGAGGGAAGACCTGCACGGTGAGGTGATGGAATCGTACGCCGACCATCGCATGGCCACGTTCGCGGCGATGATCGGCCTCGCCGTGCCCGGCGTGAGCGTCGTCAACGTGGCGACCACGCGCAAGACGCTGCCCGATTTCGTCGGCATGTGGACCGGCATGCTGGCCGGGGGAGTAGCAGCAGGGGAGTGACGGCCGGCAGTCGCCGGACCACCCCGCAGATACGTTGATGGCCCGTCACCATGGTCTCCGAACTTATATCAGTCGGAAGCCACGGCGACGGGCCATCAACATATCTTGCGGTCTATTTCAGACGTCACCTGCCTAGATGCTACTCCTCGGTGATCTGCGCAAGAATGCCCTTCGCATACGCCACCTCATCCTCGCCGGCGCCGGAACCCTCGGCGACGATGCTCTCCGCGATGGCGCGGATCGAACGCGAACGCACCTCGTCCTGCAGTGTCACGGGCGTGCCGTCCGCGGTGACGTACGTGATCCACATGCGTGAATACACGTCACGCGCGTAGATGCGCGGCGTGAAGTCGCGCACCACCAGATTAGACAGGAACGAGCCGTCATCATAGTCGGTCTTCGCCACGCCCTTCGCGCTGCCGACCAGGTTGGTCGGCGAGGCGCCGTACTTCCAGCCCCACGCGGTCACGGTCGTGCCTGAAATCGGCGAGATCTGATAGCCGAAGCGCATGCTCGTGCGCGTGAAGTCGGTCTCGCCGTCCTCCGTCGTGTAGTCGGCGCGCAGCGAGCCGCCCTTGAACGCGAACGGTTTGGCCGCGTCCACGAACTTCGGGTAGGCGAGGCCGGCGCGCATGGCCTTCGGGATGCTACGCGTCAGCTTCTCGTCCACATACCAGCCGGCGAACGTCTTGCCCTCAGGAGCAGTGGGCGCGGTCCACTTGGAGGAGTCGCCCGCCGCACGATACGGGTCGATCAGGCACGCCGAACCCTCGACGCACTCCGCCGCGGTCCACTGGGCGGTCAGGGTCACGGTCGCGCCCTTCGCGGCGAGGTCGGTCACCGACTGGCCGTCCGTGTAGTCGTGGCCATCGGAGCCCTTCCAGCCGGCGAACTTGTATCCCGGCGCGTAGTAGCCCACCGCCGGCAGCATCGTGGTCACGCCGCGGTAGACGGTCTGGTCGGCCATGCTACCGGAGATGGTGGAGCCGCTCGCCTCGCCGGCGGCGAACTTCAGCGTGTATGCGTCCGTAAGAGCCGGCACGTTGAGCACTTCGACCTTGACGCGTTGGATCCTCTGGTTGATGGTGTAGTTGCCGAGCCAGCTTGCGCTGGCGGTGTAGGTCAGCGTGTTGGGATTGCCGTACAGGGTGACCTTGTAGCCTGCGGGGACGGTGACGCTACGAGTGTTCTCATAAAGCTCTCCCAGCTGCTCCTTGCCTGAGTACTCGCCCGGCAGCATCTCGAGCTTGGTTCCCCCGCCCCACATATTCGAATGAATCGCCGCTTTCTGCGTCGCCGTCCACGTCGCCTCGGCCACCTCGCTCGGATTGTATCCGGTGCGGTAGGCGCGCGCCTTCACCGTCAGCGACGCGCCGGCGAACCGAATTGCGTCACCGGCGACGTACCGGGTGCCGCTCTTGCTGTTCGGCTCGCTGCCGTCCGTCGTGTAGTAGACGTCCTCTCCGGCGGCCACGTCGATGACGAACGCCATCGTGCCGCCGCTTGCCGTCTCCTTGCCGTCAGCGTCGACCGCGGCGGCCCTGATCGTCGGCTTGGGCGCGCGGCCCAGCACGTCGGCCATGTCGTCGGCGGTTACGGTGACCGGAACAGTGCTGCCGCTCCAATCGAACGGATCCACGTCGAACGTGTCCGGCGAGGCGGTGCAGCCGTCGCACGTGATGGTGACGGTCGCGAGCGGCACGGCCTTGAGCGTGACCTTGCCGTCTTTGAGCGTGACCTTGCGCGTCTCCAGGTCGCCGTCCTTCGGCGTGATGACCGCGGTGGCGGTCGCCTTGCCGGAGTCCGCGCCGCCGGCGACGACCATCGCCACGCTCAGCGTCACGTCCACGGTGTTCGTGATCTTCACGGTCTTGCTTGCGTTGAGCTTCACGTCGTAGGCGACCACCGAGTACACGGGGATCTTCACCCCCGGGTCCACGGTGAACGTGCCGGTGTCCGAATAGCCGGCCTCCTTGCCGTCCGCGTACAGCCGCCAGCCGATCGTGCTCTTCGCGGAGGCCGCGTCCGGCATGGTGGCCGTGATGGTGATGCCGCCGTCCGCGTTGCGCTTCGCGTCCACCTTCGGCGTCGGCAGGTTCGCGGTGTCGTAGCCGGTCACGCCGTTGAGCACCTTCACGTCGGCGTCGGTCGTGTAGTATTCGACCGGCTTATCGAACGACGGATACCGCGACGCGAACTGTTTCGCCTCGTCGCCGGGCGTCACGCCGAGCCGTGAGAACACCTCGGCCATGTTGAAGCCGGTGACCTCGCTGAACGCGGCGACCATGCGGTCGCGGCGTTGCTTAGTGTCGATCGCGTTGTACCGTGTCGGGTCCTCACGCACCAGACGGTACATCGTGCCGAGCGTGCCGTACTTTTTGATCTGCGCGACGATCGACGCGTCATGCTCGAGACCGTCGTGCTCGTAGTCGTACTCGTCGAAGTAGCGCAGAATCTGCCAGCGAATCATGACCGCGAGGAACACGTCGTTCCAGTTCATCGACGCGTCCTTGCCGGCCGCGACGTCGGCCAGGTACTTCTTGTACGTGGGCAGCGACTGTCCGGTGATGTTGCCGTGGTACGTGGAGATCGAGAACTCGCCGCCCTCGGCCTCGACGCGCGCCTTCTCGGCACGCACGCGGCCCCACAGCGAGATGAGGTTGTTCGTCTCCTCGCCGATGATCAGCGGTCCCAAGTCCACGGTGTGGCCGAACTCGTGGTCGAGACCCCAGCCGTTCGGGCCGGTGCCGTCAAGCAGCACCGCCTCCGCGCCGATGGGCAGCGACTGCAGGTAGGTGAACGCGAACATGGTGGACGGGCTGGTCAGGTTCTGCGAGGATTCGGTCACCACGCGCATCGGCGTGTGATGGTGCACGGCCTTCTCGTCCGCGTCGTCGAAGCCCATGATGTGGTCGAAGTATTCGAGCCTGCTTTCGGTCGACTGGTACGCCTTGGTGATGTACGCGGTCGCCGACTGCTCGTCGGTGATCTTCGCGAACAGGTGGTTCACCGCGTCCGTGGCGCTCGTGGTGAACACGCTGCGGCCGATCAGCAGACCGGTCATGTCGGCGTTCAGGTCGAGCCTGCCGGGCAGGTTGCCCACATAATTGGTCACCGTGTCGACGGTCTTCGCATACTCGCGCGTCTCCTGCACGTACTGCCAGAAACGTTCGGGATGCTCAGCGTCATACACGTAGTACGGGTAGCGGCCGAGCGTGGTGCCGACCACCGGATGCTCGTTCGAGGCGTCCATCGCCTCGATGCGCACGCGGGCGCGGCCGGTGCCGTAGTTGCGCAGGAACACGGCCAGACCCACCGTGCGCTGCGATGCGTCGACGGTCACCTCGTTGAGTCCCGCCGAGAACCGTGCGCGGTCCGGCACCCAGACGGTCAGATAGTTGTTCAGATCCATGTGACCGGTCTGTCGCCAGCCGAACGCGACCTGATTGGGATTGTCCGCCTCCACGTACACGCGGAACCGCACCGAGGAGCCGGGGCGCACGTAGAAGCCGCTGAAATCCATGTTGTCGAACTCGTAGCCCTGCTGGGTGCGGTTCTTCTCCGCGTTGAGGTCGCCGAGCCGGCTCAGCTCGATCACGGACGCGTCCACCGCCTCGCGGTTGCGTTCCAGATAGTCGCGCGTGGTCTCCAGCTCGTCCAGCTTCGTCGTGTACGCGGTCTTCTCGTCGTCGCTCAGCCCGGCGAGGGAGGCCACCTTGGTCTTCGCCTGCGCGATCTTCTCCGCACTGTCCAGTTCGCTGATTAGATGCGTGCGCAGGTTGTCGGTGAACGGGTTGTCGATCTGGTCGAGCAGCTCGTCGATGTTCGCGACCGTGATCGTCGCGTTCGTCACACGCAGGCGGACCGTCTCACCCGCCGTGGTGACCGCCGTGATGGAGCCGAGCGTGGCGGCGGCGAGCTCCTTGCTGGGGAAGCTTGCGACCACGCGGTTCTTCGCGAAGCTGGCGGCCGTGAGCGTGAGCGGATCGTCCGGCGTGTGCCCGGTGAGTGCCGCGGTGACGGTCACCTTCGCGTTGCCGTTCACGGTGACGCGGTCGGTGACCTTGCCTTTGCCGCCGATGCGCACGGTGCCGGACGTGTTCTGCGTGACCGTGGTGACCGAGCCGTCGGTCACCTCGAGCGTGGACGAGCCGCCGGCCACGGTGACGCCGCCCACGCAGTTGCTCATCACGCCGCCCTCGAACACGACGGTGCCGCCGTTGATCTCGACGACGCCCTTGTTCAGGTTGTTCGCCTTGAAGTTCTGCACGGCGACGTTGCGGCCGAGCACGATCCTCGCGCTGCCGGCAGCATAGAACGCGGAGAAGTTCGATGCGGCGGCCGCGCCCTCGAAAGTGAGCGCGGCGTCGCCGGCTGCCTCGAACTTCAGTGTGCCGCGGTCCATGGCGACCATGTGGATGCCGGCCGGGCGGGTGAGCGTCGTATCGGCGACGGCGCGCACGGTCACCGTCTTGACCGCCGTGAGCGTGAGGCGCTCGTCAAGCGCGATCGCGCCCTTCGTCTCGATGACGTCGCCGTCCGATGCGGCGGCGATCGCGGCCTTGAGGGTGTCGTATGCGGTGCCGTTCAGGGTGATGCTCGGCGAGCCGGCGGCCTGCTCGGCCTGGATGACCGACTCGAGCTGCTGGGTTGCAGTTGCGGCTGTGGTGTCGCGCTGCTTGGCCGTCGTGTTGGCTGTGTTCGCCGCGGCGGCGGTGTCCTCGTCCTTGGTGCTGCTGCTGGCGTTGCTGCCTGCGTCGTGTTGCGCGGTCGTGGCCGTCTGCTGGCCGTCGGCCGCGATGGCCTGGGGTGCGGGACCGGTGAACAGGCTCGCGCACAGGGTGATGGCAAGAGCCGCCGGCAGGATGCGGGCGGACAGATGTCGTGATGTGGTCATGGAATCGTGTGGTTCTCTCTCGTGATGATGGATGATGATGCCGCGGATGTCGGTGACGCGTCAGAAGACGGTCGCGGATTCGCTGATCATGCTGGAGAACAGGTCTCCGCCGCCCAAGTTGCCGCAATTGTCCGGGTCGTCGCCGACTTGGCAGCTGTTGCAGATCACGTCAATGGGGGAGAGGTCAACTCTGATCATCGTCGGGGATTCATAGGGGTGGCGTACGCGCATCCGATATTGTTCCTCACGTTCTGCGTCCGACAGTGCGGACGTCGGTGTACTACGTCTGTCCCTGTTTCGGGGACACCGCAGTGTATCACATGGCACCTGACCGTAGATGCAAAAAAGCGGGGGCCGCGACTCGTGTGAATCGCGGCCCCCGCCCTGCGTGGCGTAGATAGAGCCCACCGGAAATAACTAGATCGCTACGTACTTGCTTACTTCGTGAACTTGTTGCCGTAGGTGTCCTCGCCGGCTTCCGCGATGGCGGCGGACTTGCGGGCGATGGCCAGCTCCTCGTTGGTCGGGATCACGGCGATGATCACGGAGGAGTCCGGGGTGGAGATGACGCGCGGCTCCTTGGAACGCTTCGCGTTCTTCTCCTCGTCCAGCTTGACGCCGAACGGGGCGAGCTTGTCGCACACCATCTTGCGCACGATGTCGTCGTTCTCGCCGACGCCGGCGGTGAACGTGATCACGTCGACGCCGCCCATCTGCGCGGTGTAGTTGCCGATGTAGCCGACGATGCGGTGCACGTACACGGCGAGGGCCAGCTTGGCGTCCTCGTTGCCCTCGGCCACCAGGCGGTGGACCTCGCGCAGGTCGCCGAAGCCGGTCATGCCCATCATGCCGGAGCGCTTGTTGAACAGGGCGTCCAGCTCGTCCACGTTCATGTGGGCGTTGCGGATGAGGTGGAAGACCACGGCCGGGTCGATGTCGCCGGTGCGGCCGCCCATCATCAGGCCCTCAAGCGGGGTGAGGCCCATGGAGGTCTCGACCGGCTTGCCGGAGATCTCGGCGGAGGCGGAGGCGCCGTTGCCGATGTGCAGGACGATCTGCTTGAGGCCTTCGGCCGGCTTGCCGACGACCTCGGGCACCACGGAGGAGATGAACTCGTGGGAGGTGCCGTGGGCGCCGTAGCGGCGGATGTGGTACTGGTCGGCGATCTCCTTGTTCAGCGCGTAGGTGCTGGACGCCTTCGGCAGCTGGAAGAAGAAGGAGGAGTCGAACACGAAGATCTGCGGCACGTCGGGCAGCAGGGAGCGCATGACCTCGGCGCCCTTGGCCTCCGGGCCGTTGTGCAGCGGGGCGAGGACGGCCAGGTCCTTGACGGCGTTGATGGTCTTGTCGTTGACGAGGGCCGGCTTCGGGAAGAGCGAGCCGCCCTGGACCACGCGGTGGCCGACGGCGACGATGCCAGCGTCGGCGAGCTTCGGGCCGTACTCGTCGAAGAAGCCGAGCACGCGCTTGAGGCCCTGCTCGTGGTCGTGGATCGGCTCCTCGAGCTCATGCTTCTCGCCGTTGTACTCGTGCTTGTAGTGGCCGTCGACGGGCTCGCCGATCTTCTCGACGAGGCCGGAAGCGAGACCTTCGCCGGTCTCGAGGTCAACCAGCTGGTACTTGATCGAGCTGGAGCCGGAATTGATGACAAGGACGGTTTTCGCCATTGTGGGCATCCTCCATGTTGATGTGACTGTGTCCCGTAAGACACGGGTTACCGTATGTCAGAATACTCGCCGCTTGCTACAAATGGGTGCGGCCCGCGCCGGAGCGAACCATATCGTTCGTTCCCGCGCGGGCCGCATCGGCATCGTCGCCTCGAGGAGCCGCTACTGCGCTTCGATGGCGGTGAGCGCCACCGTGTTAATGATGTCCTGCACGAGCGCGCCACGGCTCAGGTCGTTGACCGGCTTGTTCAGACCCTGCAGAACCGGTCCGATGGCCAGCGCGCCGGAGGAGCGCTGCACCGCCTTGTAGCCGATGTTGCCGGCACACAGGTCGGGGAACACGAACACGTTCACATGGCCGGCCACGTCATTGCCCTTGGCCTTCGTGGCGGCCACGGTCGGCGACCATGCGGCGTCGAACTGGATGGAGCCGACGACCGGCAGGTCCGGCGCCTTCTCGCGCACGAGGCGGGTCGCCTCCTCCACTACGTCGACGTCCGGGCCCTTGCCCGAGCCGAGCGTCGAGTAGGAGAGCATGCCGACCTTCGGCTCGATACCGAACGCGCGGGCCGTCTCGGCCGACTGCAATGCGATTTCGGCGAGCTGCTCGGCGTCCGGGTTGAGATTGATCGCGCAGTCGGAGAACACGGCCACATGGTCCTTGAAGCACATGAGGAACGCGCCCGAGACGAGCTTCTGGCCGGGCTTGGTCTTGATGACCTGCAGGGCGGGGCGCACGGTGTTCGCGGTGGAGTTGACCGCTCCGGAGACCAGGCCGTCCGCGTAGCCGAGCACGACGAGCATCGTGCCGAAGTAGCTGGCGTCCGCGAGCTGCTTGCGAGCCTGCTCTTCGGTCATGCCCTTCTTGGCGCGCAGCTCGCACAGCTTGGCGACCATGGGCACGAGCACGTTCTCGTCGTCCTTCGCCTGGAAGCGAGCCTTGCCGAGCGAGTTGAGGCCGAGCTCGCGTCCGCGCGCGAGGATTCGCTCCTTGTCGCCGATGATGATCAGGTTGACGATCTCGCGTTCCAGCAGATAGTCGGCCGCCTTGATGATGCGGTCCTCCTCGCCTTCGGGCAGCACGATGGTCTTCTTGTTGGCTTTTGCACGGCCCAGCAGGCTGTGCTGGAAGTTGTACGAGGTGACGGGGAACTCGATGTCGGCGTCGAGGGCGCGCAGCACCTCTTCGGTGGGCACGTTCGCCTGGAACGCGGCGAGTGCGGCGTCCGCCTGGGAGGCTTCGGTGAACGGCGTCTGCGGGATGGTCCACACCGGCAGACCGAATTCGGCGAGCGAGTTCTTGACGAAGACGGCGTGGCGCGGCTCGCAGCCGGTGACGAAGATGCCGAGCACCTTGTTGCCGGCCGCCTCCATGCCTTCGATGGACAGCTGCACGGTGTCACGCAGCTCATCGGGCCAGCGGTCGATGGTGCATACGGCGAGGAACACGCCGGCCTGCAGGTCGGCGGCGATGTTCGCGTTGAACTCGTAGGCGGTCGGGTCGTTGACGTGCGACTTGTCGGTGCCGACGATAAGCGCGGCTTCGGCGCGCGAGACGTTCATCGCGTCGTGGAACGCGGTGACGATGTCGCCGCGGGCGCCCTCTTTGTCGCGGCGCACGGTGTGGATGTCGAGGCCGGTGGACAGCGCGACGCCGAGGCCGGCGTTCGACGCGCCGAGCAGGACCGGCGTGAACTGGTCGTGGTTGGACACGGCCGGGCGGAACACCGCGGTCTTGTACTTGGTGGTCAGCGCCTTGAGCACGCCGTACGCCACCACGTTGCGGCCGTTTGCGCCTTCGGGGCTTGCGATGTAGATGTTCTTTGTTGTCACGGTATTCTCCTCGGGTGGTGCACTGCGTGTGACGGCTTTGTTCACACTCGTGCCCATTCTAGTACGTTGCCGGACGTGGCGTGTGTCAATCGGAGGGCGCGCCCCTGCAACGCGGCGCGCCCCTGCAACCAGACTAGTGTCACAGCGGGTAGCTACCCGCTGTGACATTGGGGTGTGGTTGTTGGAAAGCGGCAGAATGGCCGATCTGGGGGAGCGTCACCCGCGCCGAGCCAAAGCCCGTCTACTTGTGGTACAGGCTCACACGCTCGTACTTCGGCTCGCAGCACACGTTGATGCCGAGCCTGCGGTACAGGGCCTCGTCCGCGGCGGAGATGATGACGGAGAAGAAGGCGTCGCAGCCGCGCAGCTGTTCCAGTCCGCTGATGGTGCGCGCGGCGGTCGCGCTGTTCGCGCTGGTGATCGACAGTGCGATGAGCGTCTCGTCGGAGTGCAGGCGCGGGTTCGCACTGTGCAGATGCCCGGTCTTGAGCCGGCAGATCGGCTCGATGGTCGCATCGTCGATCACCTGCAGGCCGTCGTCCACGCCGGTAACCGCCTTGAGCGCGTTCATCAGCAGCGCACTGGCCGCACCCAGCAGGTCGCCCGTCTTGCCGGTGACCACGCGGCCGTCGGGCAGCGTCATCGCACCGGCCGGACCGCCCGTCGCCTGCTCCTTGTCGAGCGCCGCGCGGCGTGCCGGTGACAGGTTCTCGTCCACGCCTGCCCTTTGCATGATGGAACGCAGACGCTCCAGCTGCTCCTCGCCGGCTCCGGTCCGCTTGAAGTTCACCGCGGCAGTGAAGTAGCGGCGCACGATCTCCATGCGCGCGGCGGCACGGCAGGCTTCGTCGTCGCAGATCGCGTAGCCGGCCATGTTGACGCCCATGTCGGTGGGGCTGCGGTACGGGCTCTCGCCCATGATCCGCTCCAGCAGCGCCTTGAGCACGGGGAACGCCTCCACGTCGCGGTTGTAGTTGACCGTCGTCTTGCCGTACGCCTCCAAATGGAACGGGTCGATGATGTTCGCGTCGTCCAGGTCGGCGGTCGCCGCCTCGTAGGCGATGTTCACCGGATGATTGAGCGGCAGGTTCCAGATGGGGAACGTCTCGTACTTCGCATACCCGGCCGCGATGCCGCGCTTGTGCTCGTGGTACAGCTGGCTGAGGCAGGTGGCCAGCTTGCCCGAGCCGGGGCCGGGCGCCGTGACGACGACGAGCGGCCGGCTGGTTTCTATGTAGTCGTTGCGCCCGTAGCCGTCGTCGGAGACGATGCGTTCGATGTCGTGCGGATACCCCGCGATCGGATAGTGCAGGTAGCAGGTGATGCCCAGCTGGGCGAGACGGTGACGGTACGCGTCGGCTGCCGGCTGACCGGAGTACTGGGTGAGCACCACGGAGCCGACGAGGAACCCTCGCGAACGGAACACGTCGATCAGGCGCAGCACGTCCTCGTCGTACGTGATGCCCAGGTCGCCGCGCGTCTTCGCCTTCTCGATGTGGTTCGCGTTGACGGCGATCACGATCTCCACGTCGTCCGCGAGGCTTTCAAGCATGCGGAACTTCGTGTCCGGCTCGAACCCGGGCAGCACGCGCGAGGCATGGTAGTCATCGAACAGCTTGCCGCCGAACTCCAGGTAGAGCTTGCCGCCGAACTGCGCGATGCGCTCGCGGATTCTGGCGGCCTGCAGTTCGATGTACTTTTTGTTGTCGAATCCCTGCTGCATAGGTGTCTCGGCTCCTTCCGAACGGCATCATGAACGCAAGGATTATACCGGAAAAGCTCCCGCCGCGCATGTCATCGGGAGCGGGTATGTTCCATTTCATATGGCAGTCTGACGCAGCATCGACGGATGATGTTGGGCCGCAGGCCATGACGAGGAGGATTCATGCGTGGCGAGGCAGTGAAACTGACGAAAATGCTACAGGGAACGAGAACTCGTTTCGTGATTCCGGTATACCAGCGTAATTATGACTGGAAACGAGAGCAGTGCAAGCGCTTGTTCGATGATTTGACTGACGTAGCTCGGGAGGAGCGCGAGTCGCATTTTTTCGGCAGTATCGTTTCTCAGGCTGACGGCGACACGAAGATTATCATCGATGGGCAACAGCGTATTACCACAGTCTATTTGTTGCTCACGGCACTGTTGGAACAAATAAGGTCCGGGAATGTGCCGACAGGTGGGAAGGAACGTCTCGCCGAGTTCATACAGGACGAATACCTTGTCGATCGTTATGCGAAGGATGATAGCAAACTCAAGCTTAAGCTGGTGAAAGGGGATCAGGCGGCACTCGCCAAGGTCATGAATGCCGTGGACAGCGGGAATGATGGCCTCGATGAGGACTCGAATGTCACTGTCAATTATCGGTATTTTCTTGACCGTATAGCGCAAAGCGGACTCGACGCCGGCAAGATTGAGGATGCGGTGGAGAAACTGGAGGTCATCGATATCAAACTTGAGTCCGGGGATGATGCGCAACTTATCTTCGAAAGTCTCAACTCCACAGGTTTGGGGCTCAGTGAGGGCGACAAGATCCGTAACTTCATGCTAATGAATCTGCCTCTCGATCAGCAGGAAATGTGCTATGAGCGGTACTGGAACGTCATGGAGCGTAATACCTCATATGACGTTAGCGCATTCATTCGCGACTATCTGACGATGAAGACCCGCAGGACACCGGTCATCAGTCAGGTGTACTCATCCTTCCGACAGTATGCGAAGGATTTCGAGCCACTGAATCTTATGAATGATATGCTGCGTTTCTCTCGATATTTCGGCCGCATTACCGGGACTATTACGCAGAGCTCGTCGGTTGACGACGGGCTTAGACGGCTAAGGCTGTTGGAGATGAGTGTCATCAATCCATTCCTGCTGTCGTTGTTGGAATACGTTGACGACGGGGAAATGACTTCCACAGAGTTGCAAGAGGTATTTCACATAGTTGAGGATTACCTGTTCCGACGGTGGATGTGCAATGTCGCCACCAACGCATTGAACAAGGTTTTCGCGGGTCTTCATCATGAGGTGCTACGCGGCGTGACTGAAGGAAGTACTTACTGCGAATCCCTCAAATATGCTTTGCTGAGAAGGGAAGGTAGTGGCAGGTTCCCGGATGATGAGGAGTTCCACCATGCCTATAATCAGCGGAATCTATATGAAATCAGACATATGAGGTTCTATCTTTATGACTGTTTGGAGAACGACGACAATGTGGAACGCGTGAACGTCGTCGACATGTTGGAACGAGGAAAGCTGTCTGTCGAACACATCATGCCGCAAACCCTATCCCGGCAGTGGAGACAGTGTCTTGGTGCTGATGCAGATGACATTCATAACCTGTGGCTTAACCGCATGGGCAACCTGACGCTTACCGGATACAATTCTCGGTATTCCAACAGTGAGTTTTCATTCAAACGCGACTGTGAACACGGGTTCAAAGACAGCGGTTTAAAGCTAAATCGATTCATTGCTGATTGCGATTCTTGGGGCGAAGAGCAGATTGTCGAGCGCAATGAGTTGTTATGGAAGCGTTTCCTTGAGCTTTGGCCGGCAATTGAAACGTCCTATCGTCCTGTGGTCGAGGAACGGGAGACCCATGCGTTGGATGAGGATTTCGTGTTCACCAACCGCAAGATTGCTGCGTATACATTCCAAGGTGCGCGGCATGTCGTAAAGACTTGGGTCGACATGATGCAAGGTGTCCTCGTTGGTCTTTATGGAATCGATCCTGTGGCTTTGCGCGCAGTGGCCTTCTCAGATAAGTTTCCTTCGAGGTATTTCTCGGACTCGCCATTGGAATACGGGTTTGAGGTTGGTACGGGAATATGGTTTGACCCGGGCTGGTAGTGCCCGATTTCTTGCGCACTTTGGTTCTCGCCCGTCCCTGTGACGATGATCAGTTCGCTTCGTGTACGTTCTCACCGAGTCGGGACATGTCGAGGTAGCGGCGCGTCGACCACTCGCTGGAG
>NZ_WBVT01000022.1 GCF_009193355.1 Bifidobacterium leontopitheci | reverse complement strand
CACTGGCACTGCTACCCTTGACCATGGAGGCTCCTTCGCTAGAACGGATAGGTTTAAGGCACCACCCATTCTGCCTAGAAGCCTCTCGTCATATCAACCCACCCATCAAAACAACAAACACGGTCGCTGAACGCCGCCTGCATGTCACTCGTACATGGCTGTAGTATGGTGAATTTGCGATGAAATGCGCCCCTTCCGATGCGTGACAGCCGGTGGGGGTGATACGCTAATGGTCATTGTCCGTGGTACGTCATGCGATGAGGAGCATGACGGCTGTCGATAGGAGGAACATAGGTCATGGCACAGAACATGCCTGAAGTCAACGCCGAGTTCGGTGCGGCCCCGGTCATCACGTTCCCGACGCCTGAGGCGCCGAAGGGGCTCAAGGCCGTGGAGGTCGTGGAAGGCGATGGCCCCATGGTGCGCCGCGGCGATACGGTCACGGTGAACTACCATGGCGTCGTCTGGGGCAAGGAGGAGCCGTTCGACTCCAGCTTCGCCCGTCACCAGCCCGCCAGCTTCGGCATCGGCGTCGGCCAGGTGATCCGCGGCTGGGACCAGACCGTCCCCGGCCATAACGTCGGCTCCCGTCTGGTCGTGTCCATTCCGCCGGAGTACGGCTACGGCTCGCAGGGCATGCCGGCCGCAGGCATCGGCGGCGGCGACACGCTGGTGTTCGTCATCGACATCATCTCGACCCGCTGACCTGTGCGAGGCCGTCTGTGTGCGGCCGCTTCTAGGCAAACGTATCGGCGCGCCGCCGGCATGACCATGATGCCGGCGGCGTCATGCATCATCGACGGTGGCGGTGCGGAGGTTCCGCCGGCCGTCCGCTGGATATCAGGAGGAAACATGAGCGAGGAAAAAACCGTTCTGCTCACGCAGGACGCCTATGACAAGCTGAAGGACGAGCTGGCGCACCGCGAAGGCCAGTATCGCGAGGAGATTACCAAGCGCATCGCCGCGGCGCGCGCCGAGGGCGATCTTTCCGAGAACGGCGGCTACCAGGCCGCCCGCGAGGAACAGGCGCGCAACGAGGGCCGCATCAACGAGCTGACCGTCAAGCTGCGCAACGCCAAGAT
Organism: Bifidobacterium leontopitheci; assembly: GCF_009193355.1. GTDB lineage: Bacteria > Actinomycetota > Actinomycetes > Actinomycetales > Bifidobacteriaceae > Bifidobacterium > Bifidobacterium leontopitheci. The sequence goes on along the minus strand of NZ_WBVT01000022.1, from coordinate 51,597 downwards.
CGTCGAGGCGCCGAAGGCCGGCAAGGTCGGCAACGGCTCCGTGGTCACCCTGGAGCTCGCAGGCCGTGAAATGACCTACGTGCTGGGCTCGCGTGACATCAAGGTCGCGACCGAGTACGACGTGATCAGCCCCGAATCGCCGATCGGCGCCGCCATCCTTGGCGCGAACGCCGGCGACACGGTCAGCTACGCGGCGCCCAACGGCCGCGAGATCTCCGTGCTCATCAAGGAGGCGAAGCCGCTCGGCTGACGTGCGGTCGCACGCCGTCAGGTGCTGCCACGGTAAATCGCTGTAGGCTACGGTAAAGGGCGGGGCCCGGCATTCGTGTGGATGCCGGGCCCCGCCCTTGCCATGTCACGGTTATGCCGTCACGGCCACAGCTGGACGATCACCATGTAGATCGCCACCATGTGGCAGGCGTATCCGGCGACCGTGCCGCAGTGGAAGATCTCATGGAAGCCGAACACGCGGGGCCACGGATCCGGCTTGCGCAGCGCGTAGACGATGGCGCCGAGAATGTAGCAGGCGCCGCCGGAGGCGAGCAGCACCACGACGGCGGGGCCGGCGGCGGGGGAGTTCCAGAACAGGGTCATGAACGCGACTCCCGAGACGCCGAACACGATGTAGACGATGGTGTACAGCCATCGCGGCGCTCCGATCCAGATCACATGGATGACGAGCGCCACCAGCGTGCACGACCACATGCCCGCTATGATGGCGTTGCGGATCGGCGCGGCCAGCGCGAACGACACGGGCGTGTAGGTGCCGGCGATGAGCAGGAAGATGTTCATATGGTCGATGCGGCGCAGCACGTCGGTGACTCGCGGCGACCAGTCGCCGAGATGATAGAGCGCCGAATTGCCGAACAGGATCAGCGAGCAGGTCATGAACACCGCGCACGCCCACTTCAGCGCAGCCCCATGGGCGAGGCAGATGAGCACGATGCCTGCCGCCAGCGACAGCGGTGTCGCCACCGCATGGATCCAGCCGCGCAGCAAGGGCTTCGGCCTGCCGTGCACGTCGAGGCGTATCTTGCGCGCCACCTCGGCCGGCGCGATGCCCTCGATGCGGGCTGCGCGCGCCTCGCCCTTGGCGATGACGGCGGACGCCTTGGCCTCCGCCTTGTGCCGGATTGCCTCCGCTTTGGCGAACGACTTCGCGCGCACGGCGTCGGCCTTGGCCTGCAGGGCCTCCTCGCGCGCCTTGATGACCGCCGCGCGTTTCGCGTTCACGCGCAACGTCGCCTCGTCCGGCGCGGTGGTACCGTGCGTGGCATCATGGGTTGCCGCCTTCGCGTTGTCCTTCACTCTGGTGGTGCTGTTCTTGCCGTTGCTGCTGCAATCCGTCATATGACCTCCCGTACCCCGGTTCTATATTACGGAACCGTAAGTTACGATACCGTAGGTTATTGACTTTCGATGTTCCACGTCGCCCATGGCCTTGCGTATGATGGATACCATGGCTGATTTCACACATATCTTGGTCACGCGCCCTGATTTTACCGAAAGCGACCGTGAATGGCTGCACCACCTCGTCGGCGACTGGCAGGTGATAGCCGATCTGAGCTTCGCCGACCTGCTGCTCATCGTGCAGGACGGCGACGGCAACTACCGCATCGTGGAACAGTGCAGGCCTTCCACGGTGATGACGCTTCGCGTTGACGATGCGGTCGGCGCATTGGTGCCGCCCGAGATGGTGCCCGAACTCGACGCCGCGATGCAGTCCAAGAACGTGTTCCGCTCCACCGTGCTGCGCACGGTCGGCAAGTCGACGGTGTGCAACGTCTACGCGCCGGTGCGTCACAACGGCAAGACGCTGGGCCTGGTCGTGCGTGAGACCAACATGGCCACGCGCGAATCCAACGGCCGGTACGAATCCGAAAGCATCAACGCCGGCAAGCAGCTCTACGAGATGATCGCGCGCGGACAGTTCCCCTACGTCAACGCGATCATGAGCCAGCGTCACGTGGCCCGCGTCTCCGACGGGTTCATCATGCTCACGCAGGAGGGCATCGTCCGCTACGCCTCGCCGAACGCGATCAGCTGCTTCCGCCGTCTCGGCTGCCTGATGACCATGCAGGGCCACTTCCTCAGCGAAATCGGCACCGACCTGCTCCACCAGAACGATCCGGTCCCCGAAACGCTGCCGATGGTCCTCATGGGCAAGGACGCCGTCGACTCGGAGATCAACGCCAACCGTTCCGCCGTGTCCGTGCGCTCGCTGCCGCTGTACGACAACAACGGCCGCAACGGCGCGATCATCCTGTGCCGTGACGTGACCGAGCTGCGCCGCCGTGAGGCCGAGCTGCAGACCAAGGACGCGACGATCTCCGAAATCCACCATCGTGTGAAGAACAACCTGCAGGCCGTCTCCGCGCTGCTGCGCCTCCAGGCGCGCAAGACGAAGTCGGAGGAGGTCAAGAAGGAGCTCGCCGAGGCGCAGCGTCGCGTGCAGACCATCGCCATGGTCCACGAGGGGCTCAGCCAGACCGCCGACGAGATCGTCGACTTCGACAAGGTCATCTCCAACCTGCTGAAGATGGCCGTCGACCTGGCCACCATGAAGGACCAGACCATCACCGTCGACTTCATCGGCAAGTTCGGCATGATGCCCGCCCAGGACGCCACGCCGCTGTCGCTCGTGCTCACCGAGCTCATCACCAACTGCGTCGAGCACGGCTTCGAGGGGCGCAAGCAGGGGCACATCACCATCTCCGTCGGCCGCAGCGGCAACAACCTCAACGTGGTCGTGGAGGACGACGGCTCCGGCCTCGACACTGAGGAGCACAACGGGCTCGCGCGCTCGTCCGGCTCCGGTCTCGGCACCCAGATCATCAACACGTTCGTCACCAACGACTTCGGCGGCAGCGTCCGCTGGGAGCCGCGCCGCGAAGGCGGCACCCGCGTCGTGCTCGACATGACCCTGCGCGCCGCGCAGAACGACTGACCGGCCGCGACGGATACGCAAAACGGGTCCCCTCCGCATCGTGGAGGGGACCCGTTTTGCGTTGATGCCGGTATGTGAACCGCATAAGACCATTGCCCGGCCGCCGGATGCCGCACATGCAGAAAATGCAGATGGCCCGCACCATTGGCACCGGTAGCGGCGCAATGGCGCGGGCCATCAAGGCGTCGACAATAGCCGACCGTGTGGATTCACACCTGAAGCTGCATGGCCTGGGAGCGACGCGCGCGCATGGCGCGACGCTTCAGCGCGCGGCGCTCGTCCTCGCTCAGACCGCCCCACACGCCATAATCCTGGTTGGTATCCAACGCGCACTTCAGGCAGGCGTCAATCACCTTGCAGGTACGGCACACGGCTTTGGCCTCTTCGATCTGCTGATACGCGGCACCGGTGTTGCCCACCGGGAAGAACAGCTCCGGGTCCTTGTCCCGGCAAGCCGCCTTGGCACGCCAATCGAAAGCACTGCTCATGAGAATTCGCCCTCCTCCCATCGCCTGTTGCGGCGACGAGTCTACAAGTCAACTAATAGGTAACCACGAAACGATTGTTTTTTCAAGGGGTTTTGCGAGGAAAAAACGCTCACGGCGGCAAAAGCCGGTGATTCGGCGGTGACTTGCGCACCGTCGCGCATTGCATCCACATCGCAGCGCCCTGCCGCAGCAGCACCGCCCGGCCGGATGTGGCGATGTCGTCATGGTCACAGGTGGCGAGCAGTTCGGCGGGGATGCCGTCCATCAGGTCGATGGTGCGTTCGCCGGTGGGGAACACCACGCGCGTGGTGCAATGCTCGGGCACACGCACATGCTTGGACGTCTCCACGGCGAACACCACGGTGGTCGACGGATCGCCCAGCGCCTGCTGGAACGCGGCGGCATGCGCATCCGCGGCGAACGGGTCGAGCAGGGCGTCGGCGTCGTCCACCAGCCACAGCGTCCGCGGGGCTGTGGGAGCGGCCGAACCGGAATGGAACGTGCGGGCCGCCGCGGCGTCATGGTGCAGCCGTTCGGTCACCATCTCGCCGCCGATACGTTGCGAGCGTCTCACCGACAGCCCCGGCAGGTTGCGCGACATGGCGGCGAGCGTGTCTAGCAACGTGGTCTTGCCTCGCCCATGGCCTCCGATGACGCCGATGTTGCCTGCCATGAGTTCCAAGGCCAGTATGGCGACGCCGACGCCGTCGTCGCCCAATGCGAACGGTACCGCCACGCCGGCCGGCGATGTCGTGGCCGCCGCCCGCATTGACGCTGCCGCATCGAGGAGGAACGATGACGGCAGGGGAGGGGTGAACAGCGGCGCGGCCGGATCGATGCCATGGAACGCGGCGGCGGCGCCGATGGCCGACACCAGCGAGTCGATGTCGTGTGAGGGGGAGCACCGCATCGCCGTGACGGACTGCCCGTCCGCCACCCAGGCGCCGCCCGGCGAGTTCGGACTGATCGCCGCTGCCCGGCCGTCGCCGAGCAGCTCCGCGGATTGAAGGGCGTCACGCACCCGAAGGCAGATGTTGAGCGTCATGTTCGCCTTCATGTCCGAGCCGACCTGGCCGAGCGGATTCTGCGTGCAGGCGATCAGGTGCATGCCGAGCGACCGGCCGAGCGACGCGATGCGCACCAGACGGTCGATATAGTCGGGCAGCTGGTTCTTCAACGCATGGAACTCGTCGATGACGATGACCAACCGCGGTTGCGGCCGCCGCAGTTCATGGATGGCCGAGACCCGCTCCTGCGCGACCAGCCGTTCACGACGTGTCAGCTCAGCCTCCAACGCCCGCAGCGCCCGCGCCGCATGTTTGAGGTCGAGGTCGCACACGCTGCCGACCGCATGGGGCAGCCGCTCCAATGCGCTGAACGCGGAGCCACCTTTGAAATCAAGGAACACGAAACGCAGCGCATCCGGCGAATTGTTCAACGCCATCGCCAGACACCAGCTTTGCAACAGCACCGACTTGCCCGATCCGGTGGTCCCCGCCACCAGCGCGTGCGGCCCCTGCGCCGCAAGGTCGATGCAAAACGGGCCGTCCACGCCGACGCCTACCTGGGCGCGCATCGACGGCGCCGCAAGCCAGCGCGGGGCGACTACGCGCCAGAGCAGCGGGTCGCGGTCCAGCCCATGCAGCGCCTCCAGGGATGGCGCCGACAGTCCTGAGGGATCGCCGGCAGTCCGACCATCCGCCGCCGCGCCGGAAGCGGCTGCCTGCCCGTCTGAACCGTGCGGCAATCCGTCATTGGCATCCTGCGCTGCCGCGCCTGGCTTCTGTGATTGCAATGCGGCGAGCATCGAGGCGAGACATCCCACCAGCGACGGTGCGATCATGACGGCGAACATCCAACGGCGTTCCACCAGCATGGCGACCAGCATGACGGTCTGCGCGGCAAGCGGAGCCCCCAGCGACAGCATGGTGAGCGTCGACGCGCGGCGTGCGCGATGCGGCGGCTTGCGATTGCGTCTGGCCTGCCGTCGCTTGCTGATGCGTGATAGTACGGTCATCCATTCAGTGTGGACGCCGACGGCGCGCCGGTGCAAGCGCGGACGGGGTATGTGGTCGGAGCTTCGCGGTTATCCACAGTACGGCGTGTCGCGGTGCCGCTACGCTGCTGCGACACGCCGTACTGTGGCCGCGACACACCGTACGGCGACCGTGCAACGTGCCTTGTTCACTGCGCAAGGGTGCCGACGGTGCCTGCCTTGTGGCTGCCGGCGGCGAGTTCACTGAACAGCGACAGGTTCTTCGCATCGTCCAACAGGACCGACGACCCCACGCCGGTGACGTAATAGTCGGGGTTCGTCCAGTACACGCTGCCGGTCACGCCGTTGCCGGACGTGGCGTCGCGGAAGGCGAACACCATCTGCGCCAGCGTGTACGGATTCGTCTGCGAGTCGACGGTGATGGAGGCGAGCGAGGCTTCCAGCGTCTTCTTCACGGTGCCGAAATTGGTGAGCGTCTGACGGGACATCGCCTTCTTCGCGATGGCGGCGATCACCTGACGCTGACGCGCCGCCCTGCCGAAGTCGCCCTGCGGGTCCGAGTAGCGCATGCGCGAGAACGCGAGTGCGGTGGCCCCGTCGGCGTTGTGGCAGCCCGCCGTCCAGTTGAGGGTGGAACGGGCGTCGTTCACGGTGCGGTCATAGCACAGCTCCACGCCGCCGAGCGCGTCGACCACATGCTGCAGCCCGTCGAACTTGATCTGCGCCACATGGTCGATGCTCTGCCCGGTGATCGCCTCGACCTGGCTGACCAGCGCCTTCCTGCCGGCGAGCTGGGCGACCGCGTTGATCTTCATGTACTGCCCGTTGACCTTCACCAGCGAGTCGCGGGGGATCGAAATCAGCGACCGGGTGCCGGAATTCGGCTTGGTGAGCACCAGTATGGTGTCGGTGCGGAACCCGGTGATGGTCTTCGCCTCCTCGCCGCTGCGCTCGTCCGAGCCGAGGATCAGCCAGCTCGTGCCGGACGTGTCGGCCTTGCCGGTCAGCCAGTCCTGCTTGTTGAGCTGGCCGTTCACCCAGTTCCACATGCCGAACCCGCCCAGCAGCAGGGCGACCAGCAGTGCGATGACGACGGCCGCGGCGATCCGCAACGGCGACATCCGTCGCAACGTCCGTCGCGCAGTCCCGGCCCTGACGCCGCCACGGGCGAAGGAGCCTGAGGATGCGCCGGGGCCGGCGCCCGGCCGGCCGACGCGCCGGAACGACGCCGCGGAACGGCGTGACTGCTCGTCGAGATACGCGCTGCGGACGCCTTCCTGGTCGGACGCCGCCGCCACACGGCCGGATCCGGCAGCGCGCCGCGGCGTGCGTGTCGGCTGCTGCGGCTCATAACTGGACGACTGCCTGTCGGCACGGCCTTGCGCTGCGCCGCGACGGGCCGACGCCGGGGTGAAGCTCGGCAGGCCATGCGAGGATGATCCGCGCGAAGAGCCATGCGAAGACGCTGCGCCGCGGACGCCATGGGCGTGGCCGTCGTGCGAGGCGCCTGCGCGCGGCGCGTCCCCCGCGCCCTCCATGTTTGCCGCGGCGCGCGGAACCTGGCCGCTGGGACGGCGTTTGCGGCTCCCGGAGGGGATGAAGCTGGGAGGGGTCCCCTGTGGCGTGAGTCCGCTGGTTCCTTCGCTCATTACTCCTCCAATACGATTCGTTCTCAGTAACTTTTACACGTGACCGACCGTTGCCCCGGGGTATCGGCCATTCCTCTGCAGTAACGGCACATACGTGAAGGGTGCGTGGCGGTCGCGGACCGGTGGGCCGGCGCCGTCGACCGCGTCATCATTAGCACAACAAGCCGCCGAACGGGGTATTGACACGGGAGGATTTGACAAAACCTATACTCGGTGTGTGTAATTGCTGGGACAAATGTTCTTGTGGTAACCGGCCGGGAGGGGGCAACGCATGTGGGGAGTTGTCGATGGTCCCTCTCGTGATCCGATGATGGCGCTGTGGGGGCTGTTCAAGTCCGACAACGACGTGTCGTGGCAGCACAAGGCGCTGTGCTCGCAGACCGATCCCGAGGCGTTCTTCCCCGAAAAGGGCGGATCCACGCGTGACGCGAAGCAGATATGCGCGCGATGCGAAGTGCGTGAGCAGTGCCTGCAATGGGCTATCGAGCATGACGAGCGGTTCGGCATCTGGGGCGGTCTGAGCGAACGCGAACGCCGGCGATACAAGAAGGAGCATCGGGGCCGCGCCTGATGCACGCCCATGGCGTGTCCGCGCCGCACGGCCGGGTGCGGCGGGCGCGTTTTCGCTACGCGCATATCAACCGGCATATAGACTGGAGACTATGACTTCCGCAGGCATGAGCGATATACAGCGTATTCTGGCCGACGCCATGGCGAACCGGCCGTACTCCCACCGGCAGGACGTCGATTCGTCGATAGCCGCCGTGGTGACCGTCGAATCGGATCTGCGGTTCCTTCCCGACACCATTGCGGCGGTGCTGCGGCAGACCGTCCTGCCCGGCGTCATCGTCGTCGCCGACTGCACCGGCGACACAGCGCAGCCGGTGCACGCCTCCTTCGAGGTCATCCCCGCGCCGTCCGGCGTGCTCGGACGGGTTCCCTCGCCGCGCACCGTCACCGTCGAGATCGTCCGGGCCAAGGGCGCCCGCTCGTTCTATGACGCCGTGGCGAAGGCGCTCGGCTATGCGCGGCTTGATTCCTCGACCCGCGCGATCTGGCTGCTTCATGATGATTCGCGCCCCGCTGACGAGCACTGCCTCGAAGCGCTGCTGGAGACGTGGCATAACGACCCGACCGCGTCGGTGTTGGGCGCCAAACAGCTTGACTGGCAGGCCGAACACCTGCATGAGGTCGGTTCGTACGCCTACCGTCATCGCACGCAGACGCTCGTCGTGGACGGCGAGCCCGACCAGGAGCAGTATGACGGCCGTCGTGACGTGTTCGCCGTGTCGCTCGCGGGCGCGCTGGTCTCCGTGGAGACGCTCCATGAGCTTGACGGCGCCGACGACTGGTTCACCACGTTCGGCGAGTCGCGTGATTTCTGCCGCCGCGTCTGCCTGAGCGGCCGGCGTGTCGTCATCGTGCCGTCGGCGCGCATCGCGCACCGCAGGGCACGGTTCGAGGGGGTGAGGAACCGCGCCGGCGAGCCGTTGGACGAGGGGGAGTCCGTCTCGAGCGTCAGGGCGCGGGTGCGTGCGGCGCGCCGGTACCGGATCACGGACGAGCGTCTGCTGCTGTGGCCGCTGCTGTGGGTGCTGTCCCTGTTCTCCGCGTGCGCGAAGGCGGTGTCGCTGCTGTTCGCGAAGCATCCGTTCGAGGCATTGTGCGAGCTGGTATCGCCGTGGGCGGCCATTGCGGAGTTCCCGCATGCCGTGGCGGCCCGGCGCAGGGTGAGCCGTCAGGAGTCGGTGCCGATCTCGCGGCTGTCCTCCCTGGTCGCGAACCGCCAGCAGGTGGCGCAATGGCGCGATCGCGTCCGTGCGTTGAACGACCAGCGTCATGTGGAGCTGCTGTCGCCGCTGGCCAAGGCGCATCTGCGCCGTCGCGCGTTGGAGCGGTGGGGATTGGCGTGCCTGATGGCCGTCGTGTGCTTCGGCGTCGTGGTCTGGCTTGAGTCCGGCGCGTTGCGCGCGGGGTTCGCCGGTGGATCGTTGTATTCGCGTTCGCTGCTGCCGTCCGACGGCGATTTCGCTTCGCTGTGGCGGTCCGCGACGATGACGTGGGTGTTCGGCGAATCCGTCGCCGCTCCGCCGGCTCCCTGGCTGATGGTCTGGCTGGTCGCCAGCGTGGTGACGGGCGGCAACATCACGGCGGCCATCACGATGATCGTCTTCGCAGCGGCGCCGCTCGCCGCCCTGTCATGCTGGGCGCTGATCGGCGTGTTCACACGTTCCGATGGCGTCAGGGTGGCGGGCGGCCTCATGTGGGTTTCGGCCGCCATCGCCATGGGATTGTTCGCGACCGGCGACGTGGCGATGCTCACGGTCATGGTGTTCCTTCCCGCCGCGTTCGCCTTCGCGTTCCGCGCCGTCGGGTTCTACCGGACCGAGGATCAGGTGCGTGCGCATCCTTCGGCCCAGGCCGGCGCGTTGGCCGCGTTGTGCTTCATTCCTCCGGTCGCCGCCGAACCGCAGCTTATGATCGCCCTGCTGGTCGTGTTCGTCGCGTTCCTCGTCGTCGTGCCACGGCATCGTGCGATGCTCCTGCTCATCCCGCTGCCCAGCGCGCTGGCCATCGCCCCCACGCTGGTCAACGCCGTGCATCATGCCTCCGAAGGTGCGTGGCGTCAGCTGTTCGGCGATGTCATGAGGCCGTCGTCCGCGGTGAACGGTTCGCCGGCTGCGACCGATGCCGTCACCTTGGCGTTGCGCGCGTTGGGCGTGCGGGCGGATTCGGGATGGTGGAGCGTGCTCGGCCTCGCGAATCCGTCAGGTCTGGGCGTGCTCGTCGTGCTGCTCGTATTGGCGGCGCTGGCCGTCGTCTCCCTGTTCCTACCGTTCGCGTTGCGCGCCTCCCGCATGATGTGGGTGGTGATCGTCAGTGGCATGGTGCTGTCGATGGCGTCGACGCGCACGGTCATCGCGGTCGACGGCGACGGCCCGGTCGCCGGCTCGGCGAGACCCGGCGTCGCATTGGCGCTGCTCGGCTTGATCGCCTGCACCGCGCTCGTGTCGGGCATGGCGGTCCGTCGTTTCAGGCTGCTGCGCAAATCGCGCACGGCGCAGCCTGCGGCGGCCCTTCCGGCTGACGGTCTCATCACGGCACACGCCGCCGCGACCGCTGACTCTGCAGACGCCGACTCCACGAACGCCGTCGCAGCGCATACGAGCGCGGCGCGACGCACGTTCGGCGCCGCGGCCCGCATTGTGTTGCCGAAGTTCGGCCGGTCGGTCATGGTGCTGCTGCTGGTGGCGTCCAGCGCGCTGTTCACGGCCATGCCGTTCATCGGCGGTCAGGGGTACGGCTCGCTGAACGGCACCCGGGGCGGGCTTCCCATGGTCGCATCCGACTATCTGGCCAAGGATTCCGGCCATCGCATCCTCGCGTTGGGTGCGCAGTCGTCGACGCAGGTGAGCTACACGACGCTGCGCAGCGGCCGCGGCGACCTGCTGGACAGTTCCCCGGCGGTACGCGCCCGGCAGGCGAGCGGCGGCACCGGCGGCCGGGATGCGATACTCGCCTCCGCCGGCTCCCGTCTGATGGGCGCCGCGGATGCGCAGGCCATTGCGGACATCAGCGCCTTGGGATACGGCGGCATCTTCGTGGTCCGCGACAATGCCGATGCCGCGGCGTCGCAGGCCGTCGAGCAGCTGATCTCCAACATCACCGCAAGCGAGGGGACGCAGTCCGTGGTCAGCAACACCGCTGGCGTCTACTACCGGCTGACGCTCAACGACAGCGCATCCCAGCGGGTGGACGAGCGCGGCCTTGACGAGCAGCGTCGGAACCCGTACCGCCGTGCATGGCTGTGGTGCCTGGGCGTCGTCGTCCTGCTGTACTGCATCGTGGCGTTCCCGCGCAGCACCCGCCGCATCATCGAGGAGGATCAATGAGTCACGCAAAACATGGCGGCAGGGTCTGGACGGCCGCCGCCGCGGTCGTCTCCATGATCGCCATCATCGTCCTGTTCGCCGCCATCGTCCTGTGCCCCTGGGCGCTTCCGGTCGATTCCACCACGGTGCGCGCCTCGGCCGTCGCCTCGAAGGTCGGGCAGCGGCAGGTCATCGCCTACTGCCCGTCGCGCATGGTGCTGCCCGATGACGCATCCTACGGCGACAGCGCCTACCGCACCAGCGAAGGGAACATGACGTCATCCGCGCGGTACGCCGCGTTCGGCGCGGTGTACGCCTCGCAATCCGAACCCTTCGGCGTGACCGACGGCGGTTCGTCCACCGGGCAGGATTCCACGACGTTGAAGGACACCGACCCCACGGACTCGTCGAACGTGATCACGGCGTCCGGCGACGTCAACACGTCCGCCTCCCTGTTCACCACGCAGCTGCTTGACTCGGCGCAAGGCTCGGGCGCCGCCGCGGCCATCGCATCATGGGCCACCAAAGGCGACATCCGCGGACTGTCGGCCGCATCATGCCAGACCCCCGCATTGCAGTCGCGGTTCGTGCTCTCCGATTCGGCCACCGGCTCGTCGCACCAGCTGATCATCGCGAACCCGTCCTCCAAGTCCACGGCCGTGCAGGTCCGCATCTGGGGCACCAAGAGTGCCGGCGCGCTGTCGCTGTCCACTGGCAGCACGGTCACCGTCGACGCCCGGTCGCAGACCGTGTTCGACCTGTCGGCGGCCGCTCCCGGACAGGACGGCCTGTACGTCGTCGTCTCCAGCGAGCAGACCCCGGTCGCCTCGATCGTCCGCAGCGTGAAGGTCAGCGGCCTGACCGCGCACGGATCCGATTACGAGACCGCGGCGACGCAGGAGTCCAAGACGCTGACGTTCCCGTCCGTCTCCGAAGGCGACCGCGTCCGCCTCTACATCCACGCGGCCCATGACGGCGACGCCTCGGTGCACTGGCTGGGCGGGGGCAAGGATTCCAAGCACTCGTTCAAGGCCGACCGTGTGACGGTCATCGACCTCGGCCAGGCGGCCAAGGGCGCGCTCGGCCTCACCGTGGACGCGTCGCAGCCGGTCGTCGCGGCCATATCCGTCACCCGCGCCGCGCAGGGCGGCCAACAGGATTTCATGATGGTCAATGCGGCGCGATTCGACCGCCATGCCGCTGCCGCACTGCCCGGCTCCGTCACCGCCGAGGTGACGGTGGTCAGCCGCGCGAGCCGGCAGTCGGAGGTCACCATTGCCGGCTATGACGACAAGGGCCGGCAGGTCGGCTCGAAGAAGGTCACGGTGCCGGCCGAAGGCGCCGCCCGGCTGCCGGTCTCGCAGATCGGCGACAACGTGGCGGTGATCGCCACCGCGGACGGCAAGGACGCCGGCTTCGGCGTCAGGCTGTCGCAGAAGGCCGTGCAGGATGCGAAACTCGCCGGCGTCGCGCATCTGGACGCCACGTCGCTGATGCCGCGCAGGGAGACGATTCGTGCGGACAAGGACATGTCGCTGGTGAGATGACACGCCGCACGGCATCAAGCCACGGCATTTTCGACAAAGGCTGGAACAGGCGTTGAGCCATGTCCCGGCCTTTGCGTTGCCGGCGTCACGTGGACGCTCACATGTTCCAGTCGGGGTCGATCTCTTCAGGGCGGCGGCCATAGAGTTCCGCAAGTCTCAGCACCACCTCGTCACGGATGATGAGCTGCAGGTCCACCCGGTCCTGCGCCTTCGACTGGATCGGCATCCGGTAGAGCACGATGCGCGCGGGGATCCCATGACTGGCGGGGAAGCACTGGGAGGAGAACGACGGTTCCGGCTCCCACGGCGCCGGCTCGGACGGCGGCACATCCTCGACCGCGAACTGCACCGGGCGGATCAGCTGCGGCCAGGCGCCGTTCAGCCGTCGGATCTGCGCGGCCACCATATCGTCGAACATGCCGCTGCGCGTCCGGTATCGCGGCAGGCGCGTGCCGAACATGGGCGTGCGGCTGCCCCGTCCGTGACGGTTGCGGTATACGGTTCTTTCCCAAGGTAGTTGCTGCATGGATTCCACTGTAAGCCAAGGAGCCGGCATTACGCTACAATCAAAACAACCATGCTCTGCGCGAGAGGAGGACGCGATGGGCCTGATGCCGTCTGCGATATCGTCGGAAACCGCCATGCCGCCGTCCCCGTCCGCCATGTCTGAGCCAGCCGTGTCTGAGCCGGCTGTATCTAAGACTTCAGCTCGCGTGCGCATATGCGCATGGGACGCGCCCGACGCGGCGGTCGACCCCGATGCCGTGGATGCGTTCGCGTTCGACCTCGACAACACGCTCGCGGTCTCCAAACAGCCGATGAAACCCGACATGACCGCATGCCTGGCGGCACTGCTGCGGTATCGCCCCGTCGCCGTCATCACGGGAGGCTCGTTCGCGTTGGCGTCCAGTCAGGTGATCGCCATGCTCGACGGTCAAGCCGATCTCGCCGGCCTGCATGTCATGCCCACCAGCGGTTCCAGCTATTACGTGTGGGACGGGGGCGCATGGGTCGTGCGATACGAGCGCACGCTGTCGCAGCCGGACCGTGACGCCGCCGCGGCCTCGCTGCGCAGGCGTGCGGAAGAACTGGGACTGTGGCCCGAACGGCCGTTGGGCGAACCGATCGAGGACCGCGGCAGCCAGATCACGTTCTCGGCGCTCGGGCAGCTCGCCCCGGCCGGCGCCAAACAGCAGTGGGATCCGGACGGGACGAAGAAGGCCCGTCTGGTCGCCGCTGTCGCCGCCGACCTGCCGCATCTGCTGGTGCGTGCAGGCGGCTATACGAGCGTGGACGTCAGCGCCGGCGCCGACAAGTCGTTCGCGGTACGCGAGCTGGCGAAGGCGTTGGGGACGTCCGTCGGTCGCATCGTGTTCGTCGGCGACCGCATGACGCCGGGCGGCAACGACTATCCGGCCGCTTGCGCCGGCACGTTCGCCGTCGCCGTCACCTGCCCGCAGGACACGGTGCGCTGGTGCCGTGGCGCCATCGCCGTGCTGGAAGGCCGATCACGTGGTACTTCGGATGTTACGTGACGTATTCGTTCGGCTGGCCTCAACCGCAGCGGCCCTCGCCCGTCTTGCACGCGACCTGATGATCCCCCGCGGCTGCGCCGGCTGCGACATGCCCGACCGCGTGCTCTGCGGCGACTGTACGGCACTGATGACGGAGCATGTGCGGTTCGATCTGCCGGGCACGCTCACGGGGGAGGGGCTGGCGTGCGGCGCGTACCGCGGACCGGTCCGTCACGCCGTACTGCAGTGGAAGGACCATGGCGACGAGGAGTGCGACGGCCCGTTCTCCCGGCTGCTCGCCGACTTGCTGACCGGTTCCGGACGGCTGGACGGCAGGCCGCTGCTGCTCGTCCCAGCACCGTCCACCAGCCGTTCCATGCATGAGCGGGGACGATGGCATATGCGGCAGCTGACCGTACGCATGGCCTCGCGGCTCAAACGGGACGGGTACGGCGACATAGCGGTCGTCCCGCTGCTGCGCACGGTCGGTGCCGGAGGCAAATCGGTGCAGATGTCCGGCGCGGCGCAGCGTGCGCAGCGGCTTGACGGGCATATAGCCGTCACCCGGCGTGCGAACGCAACCGGAGAGCGTCGGCAGGTCGTTCTGGTCGATGATATCGTCACCAGCGGCGCGACGATGCGCTATTGCGTGGATGCGTTGCGGAGGGGCGGATACGATGTGCTCACCGCTGTGGTGCTGGCCCATACGCCGTTGCGCCGCGTCGATCCAGAGCCGGCTGCGGATGGAAACTGCCGGTCACCACACCCCAGATGACCAGATCGGCGTGCTCTCCTGGCGTGAAATCCGGGTATCGCGGATTCTCCGCGTGAAGCCTCGGCACGCCGGCATGCCAGGTCAGCCGTTTCACCGTCAGTTCGCCATCGAGAACGGCGACGACTATGTCACCGTCCCGGGGCTCGAGCGAACGGTCGACCACCATCCAGTCGCCATGGAAGATGCCGGCGCCCTCCATGGAATCACCGGCGACGGTCACGATGAACGTGTGCGCGGGATTGCGGATGATATGACGGTCCAGACTGAACCCGTCGTCATGCCCGTCGCCGACGGTGGCGGGGAAACCTGCCGGGACCGCCTCGCCGGCGAGCGGGACGGGAACCGGCGAGACGACGGCAGGCATGGCGGCAGCCGGCACTGTCATATTCGACTGTGCGACGACGACCGCCCTGCACGGCGTGACCGCAGCGTGCAGGGCGGAATCGTCTGAAGCCGTCGCCATGGAAGCTCCTACAGCCGGGTGCGCGAGACGTCGCGCGAATCGTCCTCGGCGACATGGTACTTCGGCAGCACCACCTCGAAGTCGGCGCCGCGAGGATCGTCCACCACGCGCACCGTGCCGCCGTGCAGCTGCGCCGCCCACCGGGCGATCGACAGACCGATGCCGGTGCCGCCCGACTCCGTGCCCGGCGTGCTGCGGCCCTTGACGAACCTGCGGAAGATGTCGGAACGCTCCTCGACGGGAATCTGCGAGCCGAAGTTCACCACGTTCGTGATGATGGTCCCGTTGTTCGTGTTCTCGCGGGCCTCGATGAGCACCTTCGTGCCGTCGGGGGAGTGCTTGAGCGCGTTGGCGATGATGTTGGTGAACAGCTGGCGCAGACGGTCCTGGTCGCCCTCCAGCCAGATGTTCTCGTCGACGTGCATGACGATGTCATGCGCATGCCCGGCGTCGGCGATCTCCAACGGCTCGACCGTCTCGTCAAGAAAGTCCAGCAGGTCGAACTTCTCGACGTTCAGGCTGGCGGCGCCCGCCTCCATGCGCGACAGGTCCAGCAGGAAGGCGATCAGGTCGGACAGCCGGTGCGTCTGGTTGAGGATGCCCTCCAGATTCGCCGGGGTCGGCTCCACCACGCCGTCCGCCATGTTCTCGACCATCGCCTGCAGTGCGGAGACCGGCGTGCGCAGCTCATGGCTGACGTTCGCCACCACGTCGCGGCGCATCTGGTCGGCGTGCTGCAGCTCCTCGGCCATCTCGTTGAACGTGCGGGCGAGCTGTCCGATCTCGTCGTTGCTTTTGGTGCCGAGCTTCACGCGCACGCTGTAGTCGCCCTCCGACATGGCTTCGGCGGCGTCCCGTAGCTGGCGCAGCGGCGCGATGAGGCCACGCGAGAAGAAGTAGGTGATGCCGAGCGCCACGACCATGGTCAGCGGCATGGCGATCCAGCCGCTCCAGCCGTACTTGAGCAGGAACCATACGAGGATGAACGCGATGGAGGTCGCCATGACGATCACCACGCTCAATTCGATCTTCAGGGACGAAAACAACCCGATCGGACGTTTGGGGTCCAATCGGGTTGTCTTCGTCCGCCTGTTTCGCGGATCGTTCATCGGCTGCTCACTGCTCCGGAGGCTCGAACGCGTAGCCCACGCCGTGCACGGTGCGAATCGTCTCCGAGCCGAGCTTGTGGCGCAGTGCCTTGACATGCGAATCCACGGTCCTCGTGCCTGAAGCGTCGACCCAATCCCACACCTCTTCGAGCAGCTTCTCGCGGGTGAGCACGGACTTCGGCTTGCGCGCCAGCGTGGCCAGCAGGTCGAACTCGGTGGGGGTCAGGTGCACCTGCTCGCCGTTGACCGTGACCAGCCGCTGCGCAGGGTCGATGACGAGGGAGCCGAAATCGAGGATTTTCTCGTTCTCGGAGTTCTTCGCGATGACCTTCGCGCGCTCCACGCGGCGCAGCAGCGCCTTGCAGCGGGCGATCAGCTCGCGCATGGAGAACGGCTTGGTCATGTAGTCGTCGGCGCCGGCACCGAGGCCGATCACCTTGTCGGCTTCGTCGTCCCTTGCGGTCAGGATCAGCACCGGGACCGGACGGTCGGCGACGATGCGTTTCGTCGCCTCGAGACCATCCATGACCGGCAGCATGATGTCCATGATCACCAGGTCGGGCCGCAGCTGCTTGGCCGCCTGGACGGCGCTTGCGCCGTCCGAGGCCACGCGCGCCGTCCAGCCTTCCGCCGTGATGCGCTGCGCGACCGCGGTCGCGAGCGTCGGTTCGTCTTCGACCACGAGGATCGTGTGCGAGGCAGGGCGGGAGGCTCCCGCATGTTGGGGGGACTGCTGGTACAGCCCCTGCTGCGATGGAGAGTTAAGCATGTCTATTCGCCTTTCAGTCTTCAGGCTTCAAGAATACCGCTCCCAGTGCCGGAATGGTGAGTTTCGCCGACCAGTCGCGGGAATGGTACTCTCCCTCGACCGCCTCGAACGTGCCGTTGTGGATGTCGGAGCCGCCGTACTTCTTGTCGTCGGTGGTCAGCACTTCGGTCCACTTGCCGCCCTTGGGCAGCGGGACCTGATAGTCCTGCCATGCCTCGCCGGAGAAGTTGACCACGACGACGATCGTCTCGCCGTGCGAGCCGACACGCATGAAGCTCAGCGTGTTGTGGTCGGCGTCGTCGCTGGTGAGCCACTGGAATCCGGCCGGGTCGAAGTCCTGGCTCCAGATGGCCGGCGTGTCCTTGTAGAACTCGTTGAGGTCGGCCACGAGACGCTGCACGCCACGGTGGTCGGGCCACTCGAGCGACGCCCAGTCCACGGAGCCGTCATGATCCCACTCGCCCCACTGGGCGACCTCGTTGCCCATGAACGTGAGGTTCTTGCCGGGGTGCGCCCACTGGTAGGCGAACAGGGCGCGCACGCCCGCGTAACGCTGCCAGTCGTCGCCCGGCATCTTGCCGAAGAGCGAGCCCTTGCCGTACACGACCTCATCGTGGCTGATGGGCAGCACGTAATGCTCCGAATAGGCGTAGACCATGGAGAACGTGATCTCGTTGTGGTGCCACTTGCGGTTGATCGGCGTCTCGTGCAGGTACTGGAGCGTGTCGTGCATCCAGCCCATGTTCCATTTGAGGCCGAAGCCGAGGCCGCCGGCGTCCGTGGGGGCGGTGATGCCCGGGTACGCGGTGGACTCCTCGGCGATCATCATGATGCCGGGGTTGTTCTTGTACGCGGTGGCGTTCGCCTCCTTGAGGAACGCGATGGCCTCCAGGTTCTCGCGTCCGCCGTAGATGTTCGGACGCCACTGGCCGGGGTTGCGGCTGTAGTCGAGGTACAGCATCGAGGAGACCGCGTCCACGCGCAGCGCGTCGACATGGTACTCGTCAAGCCAGAAGCAGGCGTTGGCCACGAGGAAGTTGCGCACCTCGTTACGGCCGAAGTTGAAGACGTACGTGCCCCAGTCCGGGTGCTCGCCGCGCAGCGGGTCGGGGTCCTCGTACAGCGGCGTGCCGTCGAAGCGGCCGAGCGCGAAGTCGTCCTTCGGGAAGTGCGCGGGCACCCAGTCCATGATCACGCCGATGCCGGCCTGATGGAACTTGTCGACCAGGTACTTGAAGTCGTCGGGGCCGCCCAGACGCGAGTCCACGGCATAGTAGCCGGTCACCTGATAGCCCCACGAGCCGGAGAACGGGTGCTGGGCCAGCGGCATGAACTCGACGTGCGTGAACCCTTCCTTGGCCACGTAGTCGACGAGCTCGTCGGCCAGCTCGCGGTAGTTGCCGATGCCCTTCTTCCAGCTGCCGGCGTGCACCTCGTAGATGCTCACCGGGCCGGAGTGCGGGTCGGTGGCGCGGCGGCGGTCCATCCAGGCGTCGTCATGCCAGGCGTGCGTGGAGTCCACGACGATCGAGCCGGTCGCCGGCGGGATCTCGTGCGACCGCTCCATCGGATCGGCCTTCATCTTCCACTCGTGGTTGGCGTTGAGGATCTCGTACTTGTAGACCTCGCCGGCCTTCACGCCGGGGATGAACAGCTCCCAGATGCCGGAGGAGCCGAGCTCGCGCATGGCGTGGCGGCGGCCGTCCCAGCCGTTGAAGTTGCCGACGACGCGCACGGCATGCGCGTTCGGCGCCCACACGGAGAACGAGGTGCCGACAACCTGCTCGCCGGCGGTGCCGTCGTTGCCGCCCATGGGATCGTCGTAACGGCGCACGTGCGCGCCGAGCGCCTCCCACAGCCGTTCGTGGCGGCCCTCGCCGAACAGGTAGGCGTCCATGTCGCCGATGGTGGGCAGGTAGCGGTACGGATCGTCCTCGACCAGCGTCGTGCCGTCGGCGAAGACGGTGCGCACGCGGTAGTCCGGCACGGAGTACGAGGGGGAGCCGTCACGCTGGGTGCCGTCGCGGTGCGCCGGGATGACGGCGGCGAACACGCCGTTGAACTCGTGCGCGGCGTTCGCCTCGCCATCCTGCGTGATGATGGTGACGCTCTTGGCCATCGGGCGCAGCACGCGGATGGTCACGGTGCCCGCATGGTCGCCGCTGCCGAGATGGCCGCCTAGCACCTCATGCGGGTTGTAGAACGTTGCATTGCTCACCGCGCTCAGGTCGCTCTGGCTCACCGGCACGGGGGCGATATCCTCATTGATGTTCGTTAATGTAGCCATGTGCAAAAGGGTAATACTTTTGGCCCCCGCGCGCGACGTCGCGGCGCGTCACGTCTCACCAGTCGGTATGGTCGAGACTTACTGGCATAATATGTAAGGTTTTATGTCATTTTTTCACGGAGGATTCATGGGGTACAAGGTCGGCGATATGGTCGTCTATCCGCGTCACGGCGCGGCAAGGGTCGAGGCCATTACCGAGCGTGTGGTGAAGGGCGTGAAGCGCGAATATCTGCAGCTGTCCGTGCTGTCGTCCGACGGGCTGGTCATCAATGTCCCGGTCGAGAACGCGCAGAAGGTCGGTGTGCGCGACATCGTCGACGCCAACGAGGTGGCGAAGGTGTTCGAGATCCTGCGCACTCCCATCGTCGAGAAGGAGATGAACTGGTCCCGCCGCTACAAGCTGAACGTCGAGAAGCTGGCCACCGGCGACGTGAACAAGATCGCCGAAGTGGTCCGCGACCTCGCGCAGCGCGACGTGGACGAGCACGGCCTGTCCGCCGGCGAGAAGCGCATGCTGACCCGCGCCCGTAGCATCCTCACCTCCGAGATCGCGCTGTCCGAGGACCTCGACGAGTCCGAGATCCAGCGTCTGCTCGACGTGAACCTGGGCTTCAGCGAGCCGCGCCCCGGCGACGAGAAGCATCACACGCAGGCGCCGCAGGAGCCCGCGGACCGCACGCTGGCCCGCATCGAGGCCGAGGGGAAGAAGTCGCGCCGCAAGTAGCCGCAGCCGAATGCGGAATGTGCATACGCCCTGTCGTCGCGAGGATGCGACGACAGGGGAGGCTTCGATGGGTGGCCTTGACCGGTGACCACGTTGGACGGCCATGATGGACGGCCGCATGAATCATGATGGGATGGGTATGCTCGACGATCTGAACGCTTCATTGCCGATGCCGCGCATCGGGCAAGGATTCGACGCGCACCGGTTCGCGCCTGAGGACTCCGCGCGCCCGCTCTGGCTGGCATGTCTCAAGTGGGACGGTACGGGCATCGAGGGCGACTCCGATGGCGACGTCGCCGCGCATGCGCTCATCGACGCGTTGCTCGCCGCTGCGGGGCTCGGCGACATCGGCACGCTGTTCGGTGTCGGGGCCGGGTCCTCTGGTGCGGGGAAGCATGGGGCCGAGATGCTGCGTACGACGGTGGAGACTTTGGCGGCCCACGGGTGCCGGCCCATATCCGCGAGCGTCGTTGTGATCGCGCGACGGCCCAGGTTCTCCGCTCGCCGCGAGGAGGCCGCACAGGCGTTGTCCGAGGCCGTCGGCTGCCCGGTGTCGGTTACGGCGACCACCACGGATGGTATGGGATTCACCGGAAGCGGTGAAGGCATCGCCGCAATCGCGAACGCCCTCGTCCTCAAGCTTTTGTAAGCGAGGTGCGGGACGCTTTCATCGAGACTAGAGCGCCAAGGTGCTGTCCCGGACTTGGCCCACTCGGTGGAGGGGGCTCCCGCGTAGCGGGTGGGGGGGAGCGTCACCCGCTACGCGGCTACTGTCACAGCGTGTACCTACCCGCTGTGATATTACTAGGCGATGACGGGTTGACTGCCGTCGCTGAACGTCACAGCGTGTACCTACCCGCTGTGATATTACGACGCAATCCTCGGTAAGCGGCAAGGACGGCCATCCCGCCTTTGGCCCCCTCGGTGGAGGGCCGAGCCGTACAGCAAACAGCAGAGCTGTTTGTAGGTGAGGTGCGAGCGACAGCGAGCCAGTATTGAGTCTGCCGTAGGCAGTCCGTAATTGCAGGACGCTGTCAGCCGTAGGCTGACTGGGGGAGCGTCACCCGCTTCCGCAATCATCCGCATCACCGGCCACCCCCATCACCGGCTGCGAACCGCGCTCACACCCTTCGCGACAGCCCAGAACAGCGTCGACAACGTGACGATGATGAAGCTCGGCGGTGCCGGGAACATCGCCGCGATCACCAGGCCACCCCAGATCGCGACCAGGCACAGCAGGGTCGCCGTGACCATGGCCTTGAACGGGGACGCGGTGATGATGTTCGCCGTCGCGGCCGGCGTGATGACCAGCGCGAAGATCAGCAGCGTGCCTACCGCGGGCACGGCGATGGTGATCACGCCGGCCATGATGGCCATGAACGCGAGGTTCATCAGTCCGATCGGCACGCCTTTCGCCTGCGCCACCTGCTCGTCGACCGAGCTGAACAGCAGCGGACGGTAGATGAGCGTCAGCACGGCGAGCAGCACCACGTCGAACACCGCGAAGCCGACGATCTGGCCGTCGGTGATCGTCAGGATCGAGCCGAACAGGATCGACTGCATCTGCTGGGACGCCGAAGACGACAGCCTGGCGAAGAACAGGCCGAGACCGGTGGCGAAGGCGAGCACCGTGCCCGTCGCTATCTCACGCTGCGTCGCGCGCTTGCCCAAGGCGCCGATGACAAGCGCGCCACCGAGCGCGAACACGCCCAGTCCCAAGGAGACCGGCAGACCAAGCAGCACTGCGCCGGTCGCGCCGGGCAGCCCGATGTGGGCGAGCGCGTGCGCGGCGAACGTGGAATGCCGCGCAATCGTGAAGTATCCCATGACGCCCGCGGCGATCGCGATGCACAGACCGGCGATGAACGCGTTGGTCATGAAGGGGACGGATAGCGTCTCCAGCCAGTTCGGGTCGAAGCTGAAGTCGATGTCGCTCATCGTGCGTTCCTTTCCGTCGTCTGCTGTGCTGCTTGCTGAGAAGCTGCGTCCGCATGGTGGCCGGCATGCTGGTGGAACCGGGCGACCTCCTGCGGCGCATGGGTGTCCTGCACGACGTCGTCCGCCTCGTCGGGGGTGGGGGTGACGAACATGTCGCCCTGCGGCGTGGTGACGACCTGCACGGTCGTGCCGTACAGGTGGGTGAGCAGCTTGGAGTCGAGCACTTTGTTCATCGCGGCGTAATGCGGGTGTCCGTCGAGCAGGTAGATCGCGCCGGTGAGGATCGGCAGCAGCATGTTGAGGTCATGGGCCACGACCTGGATGGTCATGCCGAGCTCCTTGTTGAGGCGTGCCAGCACGTGCACGATGGCACGCTGGCTGGCGAGGTCGAGATTGGCGAGCGGTTCGTCGAGCATCAGCAGCTTGGGGTCGGAGACGAGCGCCTGCGCGATGGCGACGCGCTGTCTGAGACCGCCGGAGAGCTGCGAGAGCCGGTAATGCGACTTGTCTTCGATGCCGGTGAAGGCCATGGCCTCATGCGCTTTGGCCCGCTGCGCCTTGCTGATACGGTGGAAGCCGAACCGCGCGCCGATGAGCCCCAGCAGCACCGACTGCTCGGCGGTGAGGTTCGCGTCGATGTCAGAGGTGTAGCTTTGCGGCACGTATCCGATCTGGTGGTTCATCGTGCCTGCCGGCTGGCCCAGTACGGTCAGCGAGCCGCTTGCCAGCGGCAGCAGGCCCAGTTCGGCTTTCATCATGGTGGTCTTGCCGGCTCCGTTGGTGCCGACGATCGCGGTGACCGATCCGCTGGGGATGGCGAGGTTGCCGTTTCGCCAGATGATGTGGTCGCCGCGTTTGATCGAGGCGTCCCGGAACACGATGCAATCCTGCTGCTCCTGCTGCCCGTTGTCTCTCATGTGCCGCCTCTCCTGACGATGATGTGAATGGTCCACGCGCGGCGCGGACCGCATGGGTCATACGGCGGTCATTATTGCAATAGACTTTGACAATCATTCTCAATAATGACGTCGAAGAGGTAAGACGTCGTACGGCGACGTACAACGGCGACGTACGACTTGCAACGTACGACTGCAACGTACGACTGCAACGTCGGCTGCCGGCCGTATCTGCGGACTCAGTTCGATGAGGTGGCGGCGTCGTCGGACGTGGTGTTGCCGGACTGAGCGTCGTCGGACGTGGCGTTATCTGACGACGCTCCGTCACCGTCCGCGTTGTCGTTTGCGGAATCGTCCGTCGTGTCGCCATCGGTCTCGTCTTCCTTATCCATGGCGGCGTCGAGCTCCTCCACCAACGCGGCGATCCAGTCGGTCAGGGAATCGTACTTGTCGGGAAGCTGCTCGCTGACGTCGAACACCGGCACGTCGGAACGGTGGGCGGTGCCGGTCAGCATGTTCGACGCGTCGGACGCCTCCTGCGTGTTGTTGACCAGCACGTCGATATCCTTCGCCTCGATCAGCGACTGGAACTTCTGCAGGTCTGCGGGAGCCGGCTCGCCTTCGGCGGCCGCCGAGCTCGCGTATCCCTTCGGGGTGACGTCGTCGAAACCCATGTCCGCCATCAGATAGTAGACGACCGGTTCGGTCGCCGCGTACGTCGCGCCGTCATGGTCCTTGGTGAATTCGTCCATGGCCTGCTCGACCTTGCCCTCGGCGGTCTTCCACGCGCGCAGCCGCGACTGGAAGGCCTTCTTCTTGGCTGGCAGCAGCTTCGAGAACGCCTCCGTCAGCTCGGTCGCCATGCCGTTGCGCGCGTCCTTCGAGAACCACAGGTGCGGGTTGTCGCCCTCCATCGCGCCCACGGTCTGCGCGGCGGAGACGCCGATCGCGTTGCGTCCCAGCGTCTTGGTCGCCCACGAGTCGTATCCGGCGCCGTTCGAGACCACGACCTGCGCCTTCTGCAGCTTCGCAAGGTCGGATGTCTTCGGCTCGAAATCATGGGCGTCGACGCCGGTCGAACTCAGGATCGAGGTGACTTGCACATCGTCCCCGCCGATCTGCTCGGCCAGGGAACCCCACTGGTTGACCGAGGCGACCACGGTGATCGGGCCGGTCACGGCCTCGCTCTTCTTCTCGTCCTCGCCATTGGAGGACGTGCCGCATGCCGCGCTCAGGACAAGCATGACCGTCGTCGCGGCGGCCGCGACGAATCTTGGGATGCGGTGTGAATGGATGTTCATGGCATTGTCCTCTTCAGATGTGCTATTACGGTTCGTGGTTTCGTATCAAGCGTCGTTGACCTGAGTCCACGATAGCCTAACGCTACGAGCAATGAGCCGGCAACAAGGAAGGAAGCACATGACCATCAAACTCGACGGCAAGAAGGTCGCGGCGGACATCAAGGCAGATCTCGCCGAGCGGGTGGCGCGGCTGAAAGCCGTCGGGATCACGCCCGGCCTGGGCACGTTGCTGGTCGGCTCCGACCCAGGCTCGGTCCGGTATGTCGCCGGCAAGCACGCCGACTGCGAGGAGGTCGGCATCCGCTCCATCAAAAGCGAGCTTCCCGCCGACGCGTCCCTTGACGAGGTGGAGGCCGCGGTCAGGACCCTCAACGAGGACCCCGACTGCACCGGATTCATCGTCCAGCTGCCGCTGCCGAAAGGCGTCGACGAGACCGCCGTCATCGACCTGATCGATCCGGCGAAGGACGCAGACGGCATGCACCCGTACAATCTCGGCGAGCTCGTGCTGCACGTGCACGGCGACATCCGCACCCCGCTGCCCTGCACGCCGCGCGGCGTGCTGCAGTTGCTTGACGCCTACGACATCGACCTGGACGGCAAGGAGGTGTGCGTGCTGGGACGCGGCATCACCATCGGCCGCACGATCGGGCTGATGCTCACGCGCAAGGCGGTGAACGCCACCGTCACGCTGTGCCATACCGGCACGCGCGACATCCGCGACCATATCCGCCGCGCCGACGTGGTCATCGCCGCGATGGGCTCGGCCGGATTCGTGCGGCCCGAGGACGTGCGCGAGGGTGCCGTGCTGGTGGACGTCGGAGTGTCCCGCGTCTACGACGCCGACGAGGGGCGTTACCGCATCCGCGGCGACGTTGACCGGGGCTGCTACGAGAAGGCGTCCGCATATTCGCCGAACCCCGGCGGGGTGGGGCCGATGACGCGCGCCATGCTGCTCGCCAACGTCGTGGAGATGGCGGAGCGACGCGCCGGAATCCGCCCGTGACGGCATGCCGACGGCCCATCCGGCGCGATTCTTCGCCCAGAATGAAACTTCCGGGCGTGTCGCGGCCGCTGCTGCTTGATATTTGGCCATGGCCGCTGTTATCGTTATAGCTTGTGTCCGTAGGGCATACCCATAACTGAAGAACGATTTTATCCATCCACTAGTTATTAAGAAACCACATTAATGGCAGAGAACAATAACGAAGTCACCAAGGTCGCCATCAACGACATCGGCACCGAAGAGGACTTCATCAAGGCAGTCGATTCCACCATCAAGAACTTCGATGATGGCGATTTGGTTGAGGGCACCGTCGTCAAGGTCGATCACGACGAGGTTCTGGTCGATATCGGCTACAAGACCGAGGGTGTGATTCCCTCCCGTGAGCTTTCCATCAAGAAGGACGTCGATCCGGACGAGGTCGTCGAGGTCGGCGATCCGATCGAGGCCCTTGTCGTCACCAAGGAAGACAAGGAAGGCCGTCTGATCCTGTCCAAGAAGCGCGCCCAGTACGAGCGCGCCTGGGGCGACATCGAGAAGATCAAGGAAGCCGACGGCGTTGTCGAAGGCACCGTCATCGAAGCCGTCAAGGGCGGCCTCATCGTGGACATCGGCCTGCGTGGCTTCCTGCCGGCCTCCCTGGTCGAGATGCGTCGCGTGCGCGACCTGTCCCCGTACATCGGCCAGAAGATCAAGGCCAAGATCCTCGAGCTCGACAAGAACCGCAACAACGTGGTCCTGTCCCGTCGCCAGTACCTCGAGGAGACCCAGTCCGAAGTTCGCGAGACCTTCCTCTCGCAGCTCAAGAAGGGTCAGATCCGCGAGGGTGTCGTCTCCTCCATCGTCAACTTCGGCGCGTTCGTCGATCTCGGTGGTGTTGACGGCCTGATCCACGTCTCCGAGCTGTCTTGGAAGCACATCGACCACCCGTCCGAGGTCGTCAAGGTCGGCGACAAGGTCACCGTTGAGGTGCTCGACGTAGATCTCGACCGCGAGCGCATCTCCCTGTCCCTGAAGGCGACCCAGGAGGATCCGTGGCAGCGCTTCGCCCGCACCCACGTCCCCGGCCAGATCGTCAAGGGCAAGGTCACCAAGATCGTGCAGTTCGGCGTGTTCGTTTCCGTCGAGGATGGCATCGAGGGCCTGGTCCACATCTCCGAGCTCGCCAACCGTCACGTCGAGAACCCGGAGACCGTGGTCAAGCCGGGCGAGACCGTGTTCGTCAAGGTGATCGACGTCGATCTCGATCGTCGCCGCATCTCCCTGTCCCTCAAGCAGGCCAACGACTCCGTTGACCCGGCTTCCGAGGACTTCGATCCGGCGCTCTACGGCATGCCGGCCGAGTACGACGAGCAGGGTAACTACAAGTACCCCGAAGGCTTCGACCCGAACACCAACGAGTGGATCGCCGGCTACGAGAAGCAGCGCGAGGAGTGGGAGTCCCAGTACGCGGCCGCCCACGAGCTGTGGGAGGAGCACAAGGCGTTCGTCGCCAAGGAGCTCGAGAACGCCGCGGCTTCCGCTGCCGAGGATGGTCAGGCTCCGAAGGAAGAGAAGGTCGAGGAGACCTCCAACTACTCTTCCGACAACAGCTCCACCGGTACGCTCGCCGACTCCGATCAGCTCGCCGCCCTGCGCGACCAGCTGCTCGGCAAGTGAGTTTACGCGGACTCAGCTGCTGACTGAAGCTCGATAAAGGTCTGTTCCGATACGTGCAACCGTACCGGAACAGGCCTTTTCGCATATTCCGTGTCATCCCGAAGCCGGTCTACGTGCTCTTGGCCCCCTCAGTGGAGGGCCGAGCCGTCAAGCAAACAGCGGAGCTGTTTGTAGGCGAGGTGCGAGCGACAGCGAGCCAGTATTGAGCCTGCCGTAGGCAGTCCTCAATTGCAGGACGCTGTCAGCCGAAGGCTGACTGGGGGAGCGTCACCCGCATAAGCGGCAGTGAGCCAGTATTGAGTCAATCCCAGCGCCTTCGTCCGACCGCAGAATCTCGCTTGACGACGGTCGAAGGCACAATGGGCGCATGATGATACGCGTGGGACTCACTGGCGGCATCGCCGCAGGCAAAAGCACGGTTGCGGCGCATATGCGTCAATTGGGCGCCGTACTTATCGACTATGACGCGATCGCACGCGCGATCACGCGGCCTGGGGGAGCGGCGCTGCCGGCGATCGAGGAGGCGTTCGGGCCTGACAGTCTGCTCCCGGACGGTTCGCTCAATCGTTCCTGGATGGCCGACCATGTCTTCGGCAGCCACGCCGAGCCGGGTGCGCGCGAACGGCTTGACGATATCGAGCACCCGCTGGTCTACGCCGAAGCCGAACGTCAGGATCGTCAGGCATACGCGACGCATCGAGCCGCAGCCGACGATGCGGTGGTCGTCATCCATGACGTGCCGTTGCTCGCCGAGGTGATCGACACCATTCCGTTCCGTTTCGATCATATCGTCACGGTCGAGGCTCCCGAATCCGTGCGCATCGCCCGCATGATGGACGAGCGTGGCATGAGCCTCGAGCAGGCTCAGGGCCGTATCCGGCATCAGCCCAGAGCCGCGGCACGCCGAGCGATCGCTGATATCGTCATCGATTCCACACAGTCGATAGAACAAATGTTTGATGCTGTTGATAGGCTGTATGCACAATGGACCGGACGGAAGGGGTAACGGATGGGATTCAATATCGAACGTACGAACAAGCCGTTCGTCGTCAAGGCTCCGTACAAGCCGTCGGGCGACCAGCCGCAGGCGATCGACGAGCTGGCGCGTCGCATCGAAAGCGGCGAGAACGACGTGGTGCTCATGGGCGCCACCGGCACCGGCAAGACGGCGACCGTGGCCTGGCTCATCGAACGGCTGCAACGGCCGACGTTGATCCTCGAGCCGAACAAGACGCTCGCCGCGCAGCTGTGCGCCGAGTTCCGCGAACTCATGCCGGACAACGCGGTCAGTTATTTCGTCAGCTACTACGACTACTACCAACCTGAGGCGTACATCCCGCAGACGGACACGTACATCGAAAAAGACTCGAACATCAACGACGACGTGGAGCGGTTGCGCCATGCCGCGACCGCGAACCTGCTTACACGCCGTGATTGCGTGGTCGTCGCCACCGTCTCGTGCATCTACGGCCTCGGCACGCCGGAGGAGTACGCCGGCCGCATGCTGTTCCTCAAGGAGGGCCAGCAGATCGACCGCGACGTCCTGCTGCGCAAGTTCGTCGACATGCAGTACAAGCGCAACGACATCGCCTTCACGCGCGGCACGTTCCGCGTGCGCGGCGACACCGTGGAGATCATCCCCGTCTACGAGGAGCTGGCCATCCGCATCGAGTTCTTCGGCGACGAGATCGACCGCATCTCCACGCTGCATCCGCTCACCGGCGACGTGATCGCGCATGAGCCGTCCGTGCACATCTTCCCTGCATCCCATTATGTTGCCGGTCCGGAACGCATGGAGCATGCGCTCAAGACCATCAAGGAGGAGCTTGACCGGCGTGTCGCCGAACTGCGCAAGCAGGGCAAGGAGCTTGAGGCGCAGCGGCTCACCATGCGCACCACCTATGATCTGGAGATGCTTACGCAGGTGGGCGTGTGCTCCGGAGTCGAGAATTATTCGCGGCATTTCGACAACCGTGCGCCCGGCACGCCGCCGCACACGTTGCTCGACTTCTTTCCCGACGACTTCCTGCTCGTCATCGACGAGTCGCATGTGACGATTCCGCAGATCGGGGCCATGTACGAGGGTGATGCGTCACGTAAGCGCACGCTGGTGGAGCATGGGTTCCGCCTGCCTTCCGCAATGGACAACCGACCGCTCAAATGGCCGGAGTTCCTGGACCGCATCGGCCAGACCGTATACCTGTCCGCGACCCCCGGCGACTACGAGCTGGGATTGTCCGACGGGGTGGTGGAACAGATCATCCGCCCGACCGGACTGCTCGACCCGCAGATCGACGTGCGGCCCACCAAGGGGCAGATCGACGATTTGCTCGCCGAAATCAAGGACAGGGTCTCACGCAACGAGCGTGTGCTGGTGACGACGCTCACCAAGAAGATGGCCGAAGACCTGACCGATTATCTGGTCGAGCATGGCATCAAGGTCGAGTACCTGCATTCCGATGTCGATACGCTGCGCCGTGTGGAGTTGCTGCGTGAGCTGAGGGAAGGCAAGATCGACGTGATCGTCGGCATCAACCTGCTGCGTGAGGGCCTTGACCTGCCCGAGGTGTCGCTCGTGGCGATTCTCGACGCCGACAAGGAAGGGTTCCTTCGCTCATACCGGTCGCTCATCCAGACGATAGGCCGTGCGGCGCGTAACGTGTCCGGCAAGGTCATCATGTATGCCGACGAGGAGACCGACGCCATGCATAAGGCCATCGACGAGACGAACCGTCGACGCGCCAAGCAGATCGCCTACAATACCGAGCATCATATCGACCCGAAGCCGCTCATCAAGAAGATCAGCGACGTCAACGACATGCTCGCCAAGGAGGATGTGGACACGGAGACGCTGCTTGCGGGAGGCTATCGCAACGCCGGCAAGGCGGGCAATACGCATCTTGGTGTGCCGAAGGCGAACGCGGACGAGGCGGACAAGCGCCATGAGGAGATCCTCAAGGCGGGACTGCCCGCGCAGGATCTCGCCGACCTTATCCGTCAGCTCAGCGAGCAGATGCACACCGCCGCCGAACAGCTGCAGTTCGAGCTCGCCGCCCGCTTGCGCGATGAGATCCGCGACCTCAAGAAAGAGCTGCGCCAAATGACCAAAGCCAACGAGTAATCCCTAACCCCCGCCCGTCCTCAGGGGGGCGATTCGGCGAGCGAGGTCGTCGTGCAGACGGCCGCCCCGTCCTTGGCCCCCTCGGTGGAGGGCCGAGCCGTGAAGCAAACAGCGGAGCTGTTTGTAGGTGAGGTGCGAGCGACAGCGAGCCAGTATTAGTCTGCCGAAGGCAGTCCTTAATTGCAGGACGCTGTTTCCCCAGCCGGCTGTCCCCGTCCCTTGGCCCCCTCGGTGGAGGGGGCTGTCGGCGGAGCCGACTGGGGGGAGCGTCACTCCTTCAAGAATTCTCGCCCCCGCCCGCGTCAGCGCCTTTTCCTATGCTGGGAGCCATGTCTGAAACCCCTGTAGCATTCATGATTGCCACGTTCGTCGTGCTGATCGCGTTCTTCATAGTCGACCTGTTCGTCATCGGCCGCAAGCCGCATGTGCCCAGCACCAAGGAGTGCGTGCAGCACATCGCGTTCTTCGTGGTGATGGCGCTCATCTTCGGTGCGCTGGTCTGGACGTTCGCCGGCTCGAAGCCCGCCATCGAGTTCTATTCCGGATGGCTGACCGAATACTCGCTGAGCATCGACAACCTGTTCGTGTTCGTCATCATCATGTCGAATTTCGCCGTGCCGAAGATGCTGCAGAAGTATGTGCTGAGCGTGGGCATCACCGTGGCGCTGATTCTGCGCGGCTGCTTCATCCTGGTCGGCGCCGCCATCATCCAGCGGTTCACGTGGGTGTTCTTCCTGTTCGGCGCGTTCCTCATCGTCACCGCCATCAAGCTGGTCGCCGGCGGCGATGATGACGAGGAGTATCACGAGAACGGTCTCATCCGCGCGCTGCGCAAGGTGATCCGCATCACCGACGAATACGACGGCGAGCGTCTGCGTACGGAGCGTGACGGCGTGCGCTACTTCACCCCCATGCTCATCGTGTTCCTCACCATCGGCACCACCGACGTCATGTTCGCGTTCGACTCCATTCCCGCCATCTTCGGCCTGACGAAGGACCCGTTCATCGTCTTTACATCGAATGTTTTCGCATTGTTGGGATTGCAGCAGCTGTACTTCCTGCTGGGTGCGCTGCTCGACAAGCTCGTCTATCTGCCGGTCGGTCTGGCGTTCGTCCTCGGCTTCATCGGCGTCAAGCTCGTCATGGAGGCGCTCAGCGGCAACTCGCTGCCGTTCATCAACGGCGGACGGCCTGTCGAGTGGGTTCCCGAGGTGCCGACCTGGCTGTCCTTGGTGGTCATCGTCGTGGCGATCGGCTCCGCCGCCATCGCCAGCGTGGTGAAGATGAAGGCCGTCGAGGCGAAGCAGTCAAAGTGACGTCGTCCGGTGCGGCAAATATACTGTGAGCGTTCACAACACGCCCGGGAAAAAGGTGGCCTACCGCACCAAAAGCTAGTACACTATCCCGTGGCAGTGGGAGTCGGAAGACTTCTTCACGAACAGATAAACCAATACAGAATAGGCAGGCACTCATGCGTAAAGCCAAGATCGTAGACACCATCGGTCCCGCGACCCAGTCACTCGAAGGCATCACCAAGCTCGTCGAGGCGGGCATGGACGTCGCTCGTCTGAACCGCTCCCACGGTACGCCCGAGGATCACCTCAAGGTGTACAACAACGTGCGCGCCGCCTCCAAGGCGACCGGCCGCAACGTGGCCGCGATGGTCGACCTTCAGGGCCCGAAGATCCGCTGCGGCTGGTTCAAGAAGAACGCCGAGGGCGAGGATAAGGTCCAGCTTGAGGAAGGCCAGGAGTTCATCATCACCACCGACGATGTCGAGGGCGACGAGCACATCACCTCCACCACGTTCAAGGGCCTGCCCGGCGATTGCCACCCCGGCGACCCGATCCTGATCGACGACGGCAAGGTCCGCCTCGAGGTCACCAAGGTCGAGGGCAACAACGTGTACACCAAGGTCGTCGTCGCCGGCCCGGTCTCCTCCCACAAGGGCATCAACCTGCCGGGCGTGGCCGTGAGCCTGCCCGCGCTGACCGCCAAGGATGAGGAGGACCTGCGCTGGGCCATCCGCACCGGCGCCGACATCATCGCCATGTCCTTCGTGCGTTTCGCCACCGACATCGACCGCGCCCACGAGATCATGGACGAGGAAGGCCGCCGCATCCCGATCGTCGCCAAGATCGAGAAGCCGCAGGCTCTGGAGAACCTCGAGGACATCGTCAAGACCTTCGATGGCGTCATGGCCGCCCGTGGCGACATGGCCGTCGAGTGCCCGCTGGAAGAGGTCCCGCTGGCCACCAAGCGCATCATCGAGCTGGCCCGCCAGTACGCCAAGCCGGTCATCGTGGCCACCGAGGTCCTCGGCTCCATGGTCCACTCCCCGGTTCCGTCCCGCGCTGAGGCCTCCGACTGCGCCAACGCCGTCCTCGACGGCGCCGACGCCACCATGACCTCCAACGAGACCGCCGTCGGCGAGTACCCGACCGAGACCGTGGCCACCATGAGCCGCATCTCCGGCTTCGCCACCGAGCACGGCTTCGACCGCATCCCGGAGCTCAAGAACCTCGACATGTCCAGCACCGGCGCCGTCTCCTCCGCCGCCGTCGACCTGGCCGAGAAGCTCAACGCCAAGGCCATCGTCGCCTACACGCAGACCGGCAACACCGTGCACCGCGTGTCCCGCGAGCGTCCGGCCGCCCCGATCTACGGCCTGACCAACAACGAGCACACCTACCACTGGCTGGCTCTGTCCTGGGGTACCGAGGCGTTCCTCCTCAACGAGGACTACCACGACAAGTCCCGCAAGGACCTCATGGCCTTCACCGACAAGGTCCTCAAGGACGCCGGCAAGGTCTCCGACGGCGACAAGATCGTCGTGCTGAGCTCCGCTCAGGGCGAGCACGCCGCCGGCAGCACCGACACCATCTACGTGCACACCGTCGGCTCCAACGACTGATCTGCACGATGACCCCGCCGGCATGACATCCGGCTGGCGTCGGTTATGGCGAAGGGCTTCCGCTCCATTCGTGGGGCGGAAGCCCTTCATCATATCTCAGCATCCCTGCCCCCTCGGTGGAGGGGCAGGGTCTCGGCGGCGGCACGACGAGTATGGTGCGGGATCCCTGCCCCCTCGGTGGAGGGGGCTGTCAGCGACAGCTGACTGGGGGAGCGCCACACCCGCCTTGCGGCAGAGTCGGTCATCAGCCCTTGATGCTCTTCAGCAGACCGTTGTTGAGCCGCAGAATCGCGATGATGGTCTTGGCGTCGACGATCGTGCCGTTGATGATCAGCCGCACGGCCTCCTCCGGCGTAAACAGACGTACGTCCGAACGCGGCGACTCAGGACCGATGACCGCACGCTCCACCTGACTCAGCGACGTGGCGAGGAACAGGGACGTGTACTGCGAAGAGAAGCTCGGCTCGTCGATGAAACGGGTGAACTGGACCAGCTCCTTCGCCTCATAGCCGGCCTCCTCGCGCAGCTTGCGCTCCGCTACCTCGGACGGGCGCTCTGTCGGCGTGGCTGGATGGCCGCCGGGAATCTCCAGCGTCCACCGGTGCGTCGGAATGCGATACTGTTCGACCAATGGCACCATGCCGTCGTCGGTGACCGCCAGCACGCCGACGGTGTCGCCGTTGTTGCCATGCAGCACATACCGGTCGAACGTGCCGGATGCTGCGGATTCCAGATTGACGTGATCGATGTTGAAGTAATGGCTGTTGAAGATTTCCTTGCGCCCGTTCTCCTTCACCGGCGAAGGGCGCCACGGATCGAACGGCCTATAGGTTTCATTGCCCATAATCGTTGCCCCCTTATACTTGGCTACATCTTCATTGTATGAGCGCACGGGGTGAAATCACAGAAGCGGCACGCACATTTACGCACAGAGCAGCATGTGAGGCTTTTCGTATTCGTCACCGATTGCGTTTGCAAGCGATGCGGAGCCGCAGCGAGACGGTAGTTGGTCTGCCACGGGCTGACTGGGGAAGGCGGCTGGCTGTTCGTCATGTGCCGAATATGACGTGCCGTATGTGATGGTCGGGTAGGTCATGTGGGTCCCGCTGCCGTCGCGCCCGCCCTGTGATTGGTACGCGGCGTCAAAAAACGAGGGGAATCGGCTCGCGTCCCATCGGCCATTGGTACGTGAGACGATGTGAGCGATTACGGGGTGTCTTGTCCCACGAAATCGTAGGACGCGGGCTCAATAACACCGGTTTTCCACCTCGCGTCCCAATGCCCAATGGTACGCGAGACGAAAAACAGCCGATTCACGCTCGCGTCCCAACAGCTCATGATGTGCGGAAGTCTGTCCGGCCCATGTGCGGATGCAACCGCCGGCTGAAACGCGTCAAACCTGCGGTAGTGATGACCGTCGCCGGGACTATCGTCGAATGCGGACAATGATTCGCCGCCGATACGCGCAAAAGGCAGCGGTTCTCATTGCAAGTAATGTCAAGTGCCGGTGCAGGCTCGGGCCGGCACGCCTCGGGCCCGCTCCTCATGATGACGGTGCGGGTGATGTGCTCCATTCCGTTATGGTCTCGAAGACCGTCGCGCGACACGCTAGCCCATTGTCGCCGATGTCTGTTATTCTTTTCCCTTTGTACGCCCCCGTATCCCAATTGGTAGAGGAAGCAGCCTCAAAATCTGCGCAGTGTGGGTTCGAGTCCCACCGGGGGCACCCGATGTTCGGCGGGGACGTGCCTGCCGTCTCTTCTTCCGGATAATCCTCAATAAGCCGTATTGGCAAGCTGTAGCCCGGTGTCATCCTGTGCATTTCACGTGCGTACTGTGAGGAAACCTTGTGTATGTGCGCTTGCGTCACCGCGTTCTGCTGTTATCGTTATACTGATATCCGTATTAAACGTCACTGCGATGTGAAAAGAGGGTGTAAGCATGGCGGCAACAAACAAGACCCCTGAAACC
Source organism: Bifidobacterium leontopitheci (assembly GCF_009193355.1). GTDB lineage: Bacteria > Actinomycetota > Actinomycetes > Actinomycetales > Bifidobacteriaceae > Bifidobacterium > Bifidobacterium leontopitheci. The sequence goes on along the minus strand of NZ_WBVT01000022.1, from coordinate 16,654 downwards.
GAAGGACAGGTTGAGGAGGTGCTTTCCGCGGACGAGCTGAAGGCCGTCTCCGAAGGTGAGCCGGTGGAGAGCGCCATTCATAAGAAGCGCACCGTCGTGGTCGCCGAGGATGAGTCGGTGAACCGCATGGATCTCGTTGCGATGCTTGAGGACAACGGCTACAACGTCGTCGGCGAGGCCGCCAACGGCGAGGAGGCTGTGGAACTCACGCGCAAGTACCGTCCCGACGTGGTATGCATGGATGTGAAGATGCCCCGCATGGACGGCATCGCCGCCGCCGGGATCATCTGCGACGAGAACATCGCCCCTGTGGTGATGCTCACCGCGTTCTCCCAGCCTGACCTTGTCAAGCAGGCGACCGGCGCCGGCGCGATGGCGTACGTCACCAAGCCGTACGAGGAGTCCAAGCTTCTGCCGGCACTCGAGGTCGCGATGGGCCGCTTCTCCGAGATCAACGACCTGCTCGACAACGTCGAGGCCACCGAGACCAAGCTCAAGGAGGCCGAGGAGCAGATTCACAAGATGGAGGAGCGCGTCAAGAAGGCCGAGGACACGCTTGAGGAGCGCAAGCTCGTCGACCGTGCGAAGGGCCTGCTGATGGACAAGGCGGACTTCTCCGAGCAGGGTGCGTTCCGTTGGATCCAGAAGACCTCCATGGACCAGCGCATCCCGAAGAAGCGCCTCGCCATGGCGATCATCTCCAAGTACGGCGATCCGAAGCCCGCCCCCACTGCGGAAGCAGGCGAATGACAGGCGCGGCGCAGCAAGCCGCAACGACAACGACGCGTGGAACGCTGCTGGTGGTCGATGGCCACTCGCTGGCGTTCCGCGCGTTTTTCGCGTTGCCGGCAGAGAATTTCAGCACGAAGGACGGCCGTGCCACCAACGCGGTCTGGGGTTTCGCCACGATGCTGTCGCAGGTGCTTGACAGCGAGAAGCCGGACCATCTGGCCGTCGCCTTCGACATGAAGGGCGGCACGTTCCGCAACCAGATGCTGCCCCAGTACAAGGGCACGCGCGAGGCGGCGCCGCAGGAGCTGCTCGACCAGCTGCCTGTCATCCAGAAGATGCTGGCCGACCTGGGCGTCACCTACATCGAAAAACAGGGTTTCGAAGGCGACGACATCATCGCCACCCTGGCCACCATGGGCGAGCAGGCAGGCTATGACACGCTCGTGCTGTCCGGCGACCGCGACGCCTTCCAGCTCATCACCGACCGCGTCACCGTGCTGTACCCCGGCCACCATTTCAAGGACCTCAAGCACATGACCCCGCAGGCGGTCGAGGAGAAGTACCATGTCTCGCCGTCGCAGTACCCGGACCTTGCGGCGCTGCGCGGCGAGACCGCCGACAACATTCCCGGCGTGCCCGGCGTGGGCGACGGCTTCGCGGCGAAGTGGATCAACCAGTTCGGCGGCCTTGAGAGCATCATCGAACACGCCGACGAAATCAAAGGCAAGAAGGGCGAGGCGCTTCGCGAGAGCATCGATCAGGTCCGGCTCAACCGCAAGGTCAACGCGCTGCTGCGCGACGTCGACCTTGGTGTCGACGTCGACGATCTGACGTTCGGCGGCGCCGGCATCGACGTCGACGCGATCGACAAGCTGTTCACCGACCTGGAGTTCGGCGTAAGAACAAAGTCGAAGGTGCTCAAGTCGTTCAACGGCGGCGCCCGGCCTGCCGCAAGCCGTGCGGCCGGGGCCGACGCTGCCGGCAAGGAAGACGACGACCGCGCGCTCACGCTGCCCGCGCTCGCCGACGACGTCCATGACGCGGCCCGGCTTGCTGCATGGCTGGATGCGCTCATGCCTGCGCGATCCGGCAAGCCATCTGCCGACACCGCGACGGCATCCGATACGTCGGCCGACGCTGAGGATACGGTCCTCGCCGACCGTGTGCGCGCCGCGGCCGTGTTGGACGTGACCGGCTGCGCGAAGCCGGGACGCGCCCGGTGCGACAGCATCGCCCTGTCGGCGGAAGGCCATGCGGCCATGTTCGCCGTTCCGACGGCCGATGACGGTGCCGAAGATAGCGGCGTCAAAGATAACGACGCCGCACATCACGGTCTGCAGACGATACTGGACCGTTACGCCGGACGCATCATCGTCCACGGCTACAAGGAGCAGCTGCACATGCTCGCCGCGGCGGGGCTGACCTTGCCGGAGCCGCTGTTCGACACCAAGCTCGCCGGTTATCTGATCGACCCGGACTTCCACGCGGAATCGGTCGAGCAGGCCGCCGAGCATTTCCTCGACATCCGCCAGGACGATGATGAGGAACCCAGCCAAGGACAGCTCGACTTCGACGTGGATGATGACGGCGCAGACGCAGCGGCATCACAGGATGCCGGCAAGACGGACGAAAGCCGCGAACTCACCCAGCTTGCCATGATCCGCGCGCTTGCCGACCACCTGGCGCCGGCATTGGACGGCAACCATCAGTCGAAGCTGCTGCGGAGCATCGAACTGCCGGTGTCGCGCGTGCTCGGCGGCATGGAGCGCGCCGGCGCGAGCGTCGACATGATGCGCCTGACCGCCATGCGCGACCAGTTCGCCACGGACGCCCGCGAAGCGCAGGAGACCGCCTGGCGGTATGCGGGCAGCCGCATCAACCTGCAGAGCCCCAAGCAGCTGCAGAAGGTCCTGTTCGAGGACATGGGCCTCAAGCCTACCAAGAAGACGAAATCCGGGTCGTACACGACCAACGCCTCCGCCTTGCAGGACCTGGCGTTGCGCACCGTGGACGACGAGCGGGCCAACGGGTTCCTCACCGCGCTGCTGCGCCACCGCGAGACCAACAAGCTCAAGCAGATCGTGCAGACCCTCATCGATGCGGTCAACCCGCAGGACGGTCGCATCCACACGACGTTCGAGCAGACGGTCGCCGCCACCGGACGTCTTAGCTCGGTCGACCCGAACCTGCAGAACATCCCCAACCGCAACGCCGAAGGCCGTGAGATCCGTTCGGCGTTCGTGCCAGGCGACGGCTACGAGTCGCTGCTCAGCTGCGACTATTCGCAGGTCGAGCTGCGCATCATGGCCGACCTGTCCGGCGACGAGGCGCTGATCGAGGCGTTCCGTTCCGGCGCCGACTTCCACAAGTACGTGGCCAGCCTGGTCTACGGGGTCCCCGTCGAAGAGATCACGCCGGACCAGCGCACGCACGTGAAGGCGATGAGCTACGGTCTTGCTTACGGCCTGAGCACGTACGGTCTGGCGCAGCAGCTGAAGATCCGTCCCGGCGAGGCGGAGAAGCTGAAGAGCCAGTATTTCGCGACGTTCGGCAAGGTGCATGACTATCTCGAGTCGCTGGTGGCGGACGCGCGGCGCGACGGCTACACGGAGACGATGTTCGGCCGCCGACGGTACTTCCCGGGGCTCAAGTCCACGAACCGCAACATCCGCGACGCCGCCGAACGCGGGGCGCTCAACGCGCCGATCCAGGGTTCGGCCGCCGACATCATGAAGATCGCGATGGTCCGGGCCGGCGACGCGCTCGCCAAAGCGGGGCTCGCCAGCCGGATCATCCTGCAGATCCACGACGAACTCGTCGTGGAGGTCGCTCACGGCGAGGCCGAACAGGTGACGCAGCTGGTGCGCGACGCCATGGAGCATGCGGTCGACCTGGCCGTGCCGCTCGACGTGTCCACCGGCCTCGGCTCCGACTGGCAGCTCGCCGCCCACTGAGACCGCCCGCCCTCGGCCCCCTCGGTGGAGGGGCTGAGGGCGGTAGCTGACTGGGGGAGCGCCACGCCGTCCACAATCGGATTCATGAACAAGCAAGGAGCAATGACATGGCAACACTCAAACAGGTCGTCGACGTTCTGGAGACCCTGTACCCGCTGCGATATGCGGAATCCTGGGATGCGCCCGGCCTGATCGCCGGACGTCTCAGCCTGCAGGTGACGCGCATCGTGTTCGCTGTGGACCCGACGCGGGCCGTGATCGCCAAGGCGACCGACGAGCCGGGCACGCTGCTCGTATGCCATCATCCGCTCCTGTTCCGCTCCGTGCACGCCGTCTCCGGACTGGACGTGCACGGGGCGATCGTCGGTAAGCTTTACGAGTCCGGCTGCGCCCTGTGGGTGGGCCACACGAACGCCGACAGTGCGTACCGCGGCGTCGGCCAGGCTGCGGCGGACGCGTTCGGCCTGACGAACCAACGGCCGCTGGTGCCGATCGACGACCTGGCCGCGAGCCACGCCGTCGGCTTGGGCAGGATCGGCGAGCTTGCCGAACCGGTGACATTGGAGGCGTTCGCCCGAGCCGTCGCGGCCGTGCTGCCGCACACCGAACTCGGCGTGCAGGTGGCCGGCGACCTGACGGCACCGGTGCGGACCGTCGCCGTGCTGCCGGGTTCCGGCGATTCGTTGTTCGACGAGGTGCGCGCCAGCGGCGTCGACGTCTACGTGACCAGCGACCTGCGGCATCATCCGGCCACCGACGCCATCGAACAGGCGCGATACGAGGCGGCGCTGCGCAAGCAGGGCATCGCGGCCGGATCCGCGGCGGGTGACGTGCTGACACCGCTCGCCGCCCGTCCCGCACTCATCAACACGCCGCATTCGGCCATCGAGTCGCTGTGGTTCCGCTACGCGCCGCAGGATATCGCCGACGCGGTCGAGCAGGCCACGGGCGAACGTCTGGAGACGCATCTCCTCACCATGAACACCGACCCCTGGACCCTCACCATCCCCAACTGACCGTCTCATGCGCAGGAGCGAGCCGTGAGCGCTGAACCGCTACCCTTGGCCCCCTCGGTGGAGGGCCGAGCCGTCAAGCAAACGCCGGAGGCGTTTGTAGGCGAGGAGCGAGCGACAGCAAGCCAACATTGAGTCGGCCGAAGGCCGTCCTTGATTGCAGGACGCTGGCAGCCGTAGGCTGACTGGGGGAGCGTCACCCGCTTTTCTCAATCTGACGTCGGGGTTGTCTGTAGCGCCTGTCTACCCCTCAGTCAGCTTCGCTGACAGCTCCCCTCACAAGGGGAGCCAAGAGTGGGTAATACCCCGCACCGCACCCACCACCACCTACGAAACGAAAGGAAGCCACATGCCAGCCACCAACCCGCATCAATCCGCAACCCGCGCTGCCATAACCGCCGAAGTCGACGCGCTGCTCGACCGTTCCTGCGACGGCATCGTCATGGACGGCCCGGCCGACAGGACGGTGAGCGTGCTCACCCGCGAGACCGTGTACCGCGGCGCCGTGTTCACCGTCGAGGACATGCGCCTCGCCCTTCCCGGCGCCGACGGCAAAACCACCGAAGTACGTCGTCAGGTGTTGCGCCACGCGCCTTGCGTCGTCATGCTCGTGCATGACGAGGCGCGCGACCTGTACCTGCTGGAACGCGAATACCGGGTCGGCTCCGATCTGTTCGCCTACGGGCTGCCGGCCGGGCTCATGGACCCGGGCGAACAGGTCGAGCCCGCCGCGCTGCGCGAACTGGAGGAGGAGACGGGCGTGGCCCCCGCGACGCCCGAGGACGTGACCTTCGACCATGTGGGCGCGTTCTACTCGTCCGAAGGCATGAGCGACGAGCTCGCGAACATCATGGTCCTGCATCTGCGCCGTTGGGTGAGCCGGCCGAAGCATTTCGACCCGGATGAGCACGTCGAATCCGCATGGGTCACCTGGGAGCAGCTCACCGGCGTTCCGGTCACCGCATCCAACTCGGTCATCGCCATCCAGCATGAGACGATCCGTCGTCTGCGCGAGGGCGGCAACGTCTGAAACCTGAGCCGGTCACGGCGTTACCGTTGCGTTCCCACCGTGCCCAAGCTGTGTTCCCGCCGCACCCAAGCCGCTCTCGCGCCCGCTGTTGCGAAATCGTCACGAGGAATTCGCCTTCCGGCGACGCGGCGTGACACGAAAACGCAGATTCACGTGCGATAATCGAAACCATGCAGCAGATTAGACCCGGTTCCATGTATCCGTTGGGTGCCAACTATGACGGTTCAGGCGTGAATTTCGCTCTCTTCTCCCAGGTCGCCGACAAGGTTGAGCTGTGTCTCTTCGACGAGAACGACAAAGAGACGCGCATCGAAATGACCGAACAGAACTCCTACGTGTGGCACAACTACGTGTCCGGCATCCAGCCCGGCCAACGCTACGGGTACCGCGTATACGGCCCGTACAATCCGGCCGCCGGCCTGCGATGCAACCCGAACAAGCTGTTGCTCGACCCGTACGCGAAGGCCATCGAAGGCAACATCGACGGCGACGAGAGCCTGTTCTCCTACTGGTTCAACAATCCCGGCAACGGCGAGATGAACACGCTCGACTCCGCGGACCACACGATGAAATCCGCCGTCGTCAACCCCTACTTCGACTGGGGCAACGACCAGCATCCGAACACGCCGTACCACGATTCGGTCATCTACGAGGCGCACGTGCGCGGCATGACCAACCTCAACAAGGACGTCCCCCCGCAGATCCGAGGCACCTACGCGGGCCTCGCGCACCCGTCCGTCATCGAATACCTCAAGAAGCTCGGCATCACCGCACTCGAGCTCATGCCCATCCACCAGTTCGTCAACGATTCGTTCCTGCAGGAGAAGGGCCTGAGCAACTACTGGGGTTACAACACCATCGGCTTCTTCGCCCCGCACAACGCCTACTCCAGCTCCGGCCAGCGCGGCGAACAGGTCAACGAGTTCAAGGCCATGGTCAAGGCGTACCATCGCGCCGGCATCGAAATCATCCTCGACGTGGTGTACAACCACACCGCCGAAGGAAACCACATGGGCCCCACCCTCAGCTTCAAAGGCATCGACAACCAGGCGTACTACCGTCTGGTCGACGGCGACCCGCGCTACTACTTCGACACCACCGGTACCGGCAACTCGCTGCTCATGCGCTCGCCGCACGCCCTGCAGCTCATCACCGACTCGCTGCGCTACTGGGTCACCGAAATGCACGTCGACGGCTTCCGCTTCGACCTGGCCGCCACGCTCGCCCGCCAGTTCCAAGAGGTCGACAAGCTGTCCGCGTTCTTCGACATCGTCGAACAGGACCCGGTCATCAGCCGCGTCAAGCTCATCGCCGAACCATGGGACCTCGGCTCAGGCGGCTACCAGGTCGGCGGCTTCCCGTCCAGCTGGTCCGAATGGAACGGTCGGTACCGTGACTGCGTGCGCGACTTCTGGCGCTCGCAGCCGTCCACGCTGCCCGAGTTCGCGAGCCGTCTGCTCGGCAGCTCGGACCTGTATCAGCAGAACGGCCGTCGTCCGGTCGCGTCCGTGAACTTCATCACCGCGCACGACGGGTTCACCATGTACGATCTCGTTTCGTACAACAACAAGCACAACGATGCGAACGGCGAGGACAACCGCGACGGCGAAAGCAACAACCGTTCGTGGAACTGCGGCGTGGAGGGGCCGACCACCATCGCCGACGTCAACGAGCTGCGTCAGCGGCAGCTGCGCAACATGTTCTCCACGCTGCTGGTCAGCCAGGGCATTCCGATGATCTGCGGCGGCGACGAAGTGGAACGCACCCAGCAGGGCAACAACAACGCCTACTGCCAGGACAACGAGATCTCCTGGCGCAGCTGGGATTCGACGCCCGAGCAGGAAGGCATGCTGCGGTTCGTCTCCAAGCTGATCAACCTGCGCCTCAACCATCCGGTGCTGCACCGGCGTCGCTTCTTCTCCGGGCGCGAGCCGGGGGAGGACGCGTCGTCGATCCCGCAGGTCGAATGGTTCGACCACACCGGCTCCATCATGGACATGGACGATTGGTCGAACACGCACGCGTTCTCGATGATGGTGTTCCTCAACGGTTCACGCATCCCCGAGGTCGACTGGTACGGCTCGCCGATGGTCGACAATGATTTCATCCTCATCTTCAACGCGCACTACGAGCCGATCATGTTCACGCTGCCGGACGAACGCTACGGGCGCAAGTGGCAGCTGATCATCGACACGTACAACCCGGACGGCCCCGAACTCAGCTACGAGGCCGGGTTCGCGATCACCGCGCAGGCGCGCAGCTTCCTGCTGCTCAAGAGCTCCGACCGTCCCGCGGTTCGCGGCAAGGTGGAACGCAAGTCCCACCTGCTCGCCTAAGGGCTAGACCTTTCGGCCCCCTCTCGGAGTGGGCCGACCGCGTAGCACCGTTCGCCTCGGCCCCCTCTTGGAGGGACCGAAAGCGTAGCGCCATATTGCTCTCGGCCCCCTCGTGGAGGGGGCTGTCAGCGTAGCTGACTGGGGGAGTTCCCCGCAACAGCGGTGCCCCGCCCAACCACCACCACCGACCCTCGTCTGTCAGCGGTCGCTGGCGAGACGGGACTGGATTCTCGTGACCGGTTCCGCCTCGCCGTCATCGTCGCCACGCGACAGCCGGATGATGCCTTCGTCGTCGAGGGCGTCCGGCATCTGCGTCTCGCCCGCCTTCATGGTCTGCAGCATGAGCAGCTGCTCCTGGATGCGGTCCGCCTCGATGGCGGCGATCTGCCGGGAGAACACGATGAACCAGCCGAGGAAGATCAGACCGGCAAGCGCCTCAAGATTCGTCAGCGAGTTATAGCCGAGCAGCGTGCGCACACCGACCGCCACGCACAGGGCGATCATCAGGATCGACACCACGAACATCGCCTTGGGCAGTCGCGGCGCCAGCCAGGGGATCGCCAGCATGAGCACGCCCATGATGACCGTCAGCCCCTGCGCGCACACGTTGTGCATGATCGGATGCGGCGTGTAGCGGAACACGCCGATGCCGATGAACGCGAGGCCGGTCACGGTCAGCAGCACGGAGAGGATGCCGGTGCGCAGCATGAAATGACGGACGTCACGGTCGTCGCCATGGTCGCCGTTCTGTTCGTGCACCTGCCGGCGCAGACGCCGCATGCGTTCGGTGGTGATGAGTTCCGATATCGCGAAGTAGCTGACGATGATGATGCAGGTGCCGGCCAGCATGAGTGTGGAGTTGAACATGCGTGCGGCGAACGTGGTTCGGTCGCCCAGCTGTGAGAAGTTGTTGTGCCACCAGTACGGGTCGTCCGTGGTGAGCCCGGCCGTGCTGACGCCGGCGACCACGAAGAACGGCAGCAGCGACGCCAGCGTCTTCGCATTCATCATCTCCGCCTGGACGAACGTCATGTACCCGGTCACGCCGGCGAACACCGCGCAGACGGGGATGAGGTAGCCGGCGAAGATCGTGGGCCCCATCATCTCGTTGATCGCGGCGAGCAGGGCGAACGACGAGAAGAACACGGTCGCCGCGTAGACGATCGACAGGGCGAACGTCTCGATGAGACGCCTGATCGGCGTGAACCAGCCGCGTTTGAGGTTCCATGAGCGGGAATGACTGGCGTAGCCGGCGCAGAACGATAGGACCGCGCAGCCGGCGATCGCCGCGGCGCAGGCCATGAACTTGCGTTGCGTCACCTGCCAGATTGCGGGGGCGAAGTGCAGGTACAGCGCGATCGCGGCGGAGCCCAATCCCGCGCAGACCAGGAACGAGACCAGTCCCATGGTCTCCGCGCGCTGATGACGTCCCATAGTGCCTCGCTTTCGTCCCTTGGTGGTGTGGTTGTTCCCCGCACCCCAGTGTAGCCGCCCCTCATCCTCGGCCCCCACGTGGAGGGGGCTGGTTCGGCGAATGCCGAGACTGGGGGAGCGTCACTCCCTTCGCGACAGTCCCGTCCCTCGCCCCCTCGGTGGAGGGGGCTGTCAGCGCAGCTGACTGGGGGAGCGTCACCCGCTAAGGTAATCTCCGCGCCATGCCGTTGACACGCAGCACAACTCGTATGGTATACTGTTCTCTTGTGCCTGCACGAGCAAGCACAGACGGGCTGTAGCGCAGTTTGGTAGCGCGCCTGCTTTGGGAGCAGGATGTCGCAGGTTCAAATCCTGTCAGCCCGACCGGTAAGCCCTACTCCCGACTGGGATGCAGAGACTCTTCTTTCTGCCCCAAGGTCGTCCGTTAACACAGTTCTAGCGTTAACGGATCGGATGAATCTGCTAACATTTTCTGCTCACACCGTGCGGCACTCGCAATCCCAATGATCCCAAGGGGTTTGGGTATGATTGAGTGCATGTCCACGAGTATTGACATCTATCCGACGACGAATTACATCCCTTTGGTCGAAGAGACGAGACAACGTACTCAAGAGCTGTATCAGCAATTGCTGGACAGCCATGGCATCGACAGCACCGTAGAGGTGAAGGCGCTTCATCCATTCAGGGATGGCGAAGAAATCCGGTACATAGATCCTACGGTACGATGGGACTTGCACTTGGGTGTCACTTTTGCGTATTGGGTCAATGGAACGTGGGCGGCGAGCTCATGGCCGTGCATGTTCGAACGCGAACGTGTCACGCATTTCGAGGTGGAAGACTACGAACAGCTTGGCCCGGAATACGGTTACCCGGCTTCCATGTTGGGAGAACTGATTCCTGTAGAGGACGAGTTCGACATACAGCTTTCCCCGGAGGAAATCAAGTTGGTGAACTCACAGGATCACTGCTGGTCCGACGAGCGCAATATGGGCGGGCACGCCGTCTCTTCCATCGGATACGGGTTCGTAGCTGCCGCCTTAGCGGAAGAAACGGCGGGCCGCATATCATCCGTTGATTGTGCTCTGCCCGAAGGGCATAGTGGAGAGACCGCTGAGCAGTTCCTCACATGGTGGGGCGACTCGCAGCTCAGCTTCTACGGCACAAGGCGCTTCCAATAGCAAAGTCATATGATGCCGGCACCTATGAGATTGGATTCATGACAGAATATCGGCTCTGCCTTCCGCAGCAGGCCTCGGTTGCCCCATGAACGGATCTCGCTGGCGGGTAATCGTAGTCGGCCTTCGCGCACTCCGCGCTCGGATCAACAGCCGCCCCTGACCTCGCTGCCGATCAGACACGGTACGGCGGCTCACCCGTTCGACGCGACCCGCGCACGTCCCATATCATTCTTCCTGCATTGCCCCACACCGCTCCTCCGCAATTCAGGCACGCGCCGAACGTAATGCGCGGACCGGCCGGGATGACTGCCTTGTGGATCCACTCGACGATGTCCTCGTACTCACCAAACGCATCACTGCAGACCAGCAACGGATCCATATCAGTGAACGTCAAGCTCGCCGCTCCAATCACCGTGGCGTGAGGGTCCGCCGCAAGTACATCCCAGCCGACTACGTGGGCCTGACCAGCCTCGGCGTGAGCATCCTGCTCGGCGTCATCGCCATCGCCGTCACCGACGGCTTCCACGGCTACGGATGGGGCATCGTCCTCACCGGCGTGGTCGGCGTCGCGCAAACCGTCTACACGCTCGTCAATCAGGCGTTCAGCGGCAAACTGAGCAAGGATGAAGCCTCAGTATGAGCCAATATTGCCGGCACTCATCGCCTGTTTTGGCGTCGGGTGCCGGCTTTTTTGTATTTACTGAAACATCCCGGGAAGAGGGGCTTTCCGGTTATCGGCTACCAGCGTACGGAGATGCGCTCGGCCACATGCGCATCGGACGGGCCGGCGGTCGCCTCGTCGATGACGGCGATGGCGTAGTCGGCGTAGCTGATGGCGCTCTGGCCGTCTTCGTTCGTGGTGAATTCCTCGCCGGCCCGCACGTATGCACCGGTGCGCGGACCATTGGCTTGGAAATCGGCGGCGGGGGAAACGTACGTCCACTTGATGTCATCGCGCTTGCGCAGTTCGGTGAGGGCCTCGCCCATCGCCGTGGCGAGCGGCACGAACGCGGCCGGGAAGGTGTCCGTCTGGCTCAGCTGCAGCGTGTGCTCCGGGTTGAGGTACAGGCTGCCGGCTCCGCCGACCACGATCAGCCGGGTGTCGGTGCCGGAGAGGATGTCTGCCAGATGCTTCAGGGAGGTGGCGTGCTGCGGCAGGGTGTCCGGCGTCCATGCGCCGAATGCGTCGATGACGACGTCGAAGCTGGCGAGATCGGCCGCGTCCAGATCGAACAGGTTCTTGATGATCGCATGCTGGGCCGTGGTCCTGTTCTCGCCGCGTACGACCGCAGTAACGTCAAGCCCGCGGTTGACGGCCTCCTCGACGATGAGCCGGCCGGCCTTACCGTTGGCGGCGATGACTGCGATGTTCTTGGTCATGATGTGCTCCTTTGATGGATTGTGTTGTTGTCCTGCTGACATGATGCACGATACTGGAGTACAGCCAATAATGGAAGAAGGCACAATAAAGTGCTATAGTAACCAAAAAGGAACTATTGGAGCATTCCAACGGTTACAGGAGGTTGGGTTATGGTCGATGTCAACACACTTCCGGCGTGTCCCGTGGAGACGACGCTTACGCTCATCTCCGACAAATGGAAGGTCCTCATCATCCGTGATCTGCTGGACGGCACTAGGCGTTTTAGCGAGTTACGCCGCTCAATCGGCCATATCTCACAGAAGGTCCTCACCTCGAATCTACGCCAGATGGAAAATGATGGTCTCGTGCACCGCGAGGTCTACGCGGAGGTGCCACCACGTGTGGAATACTCGTTGACTGAAACCGGTCAGAGCCTTAAACCCGTCATCGACGCTATGTGGAACTGGGGCGAAGCATACAAGGCCAAACTAACGGCCGACTGACACGTCCCGATAAAAGAGAACCCCCAGTGCATCACGGCTCAGCCGAAGACCGTCCGGAGAGGCCCATTGGGGGATTTCATGGAATATGATAATGATTCATGAGCCGACAGTCAAACCCAGCACCCGCTTTCCTCTCACAGGCCCCTCGCAAGGGAAGTCCGCAGGAGAGGGCGCTGCGCGCGTGCATCACCGACGAACGGCTCGCATCCTACGATTCCGAAGCACGGCGGCGCTCATGCCCGGCATTGCGACTGTACCTGTGGGATCATGACATGGCCAGCGCCTGCATGGGCGACATCGCCATCCTCGAAGTCGCCCTGCGCAACCACATGGACCAGCAATTGTCACTCATCTCCTTGGAACAGTCCGGCACCGAGGACTGGTACATGGCGGGACTCCGTTTCGACGACCGCACCCAACGCCAGATCCGCGAGGCATGGGGCCATCTCACCGTCCAGCAGAAGAAACGGCACACGCACGGACATCTCGTCGCGGCGTTGACGTTCGGATTCTGGCGCAACCTGCTGGAGAACGGCGGAGCCATCCACGCTCACTGGCCGGACGAGGGCAGCGCCGACTACGAAAACGACCTCTGGCGCAAAGGCATCGTCAAGGCATTCCCAGGCGGGCGCCGACACGCATCGGCTGCGAACGCCAAGTGGACGAGGAACTACGCGCTGAACATCGTCAAGACCGTGCACGCCCTGCGCAACAGGGTCGCCCACCACGAGCCGCTCGTCAACGGCATCCCGCTGCCGGGCGAGAACCGGCGCATCACGTTGGCGGACGCGGTGCAGTCCTGTTTCGGTCTGGCGATGATCCTGGACCGGGATTTGTATGCGTGGCTGATGGACAACAGTAAGATGAAACTCGTGCTCGAACACGAGCCGCAACCCAATGAGTAGGCGACCGCTGCCGTTCTCTTCAACCACCTCTTCGGAGAAGGACGGCATGGCACAGAGAAAGAGCGGTAACAAATTGTTTTGACCGTGTGTCGACACGCCGCGCTATTCCGCCGTTCCGATGCTCAAAGCCAGTAACAAACTGGTAACAATGACCATCACGATTCGCCAATCTGGGTGGTCTCAACAAAGAAACTTAAAAACGGAGAATGGCTTTATTCCAACGGTTCCGAGGTGAGCCAAGACCGCTGGCGTGAGCCAAGAACCCCCGAATCCTAACAGGATGTCGCAGGTTCAAATCCTGTCAGCCCGACCCATAAGCCCTACTCCCGCTTTGGATGGAGGGTCTTTTTATGCCGTTAAATGGCTCTCGAGCGCTGTGAATTCTCAATGACTCTAAATGGCTCAGAAAAGAAAATCCCCGGGGTTTCATGATGTTTCGCATGAGTGACGTTCCGGGGCATTCTCGAGAAGTATAGCCAGCATGAGTCCCGAAAGTCAACACGTTACGCTCGCCGATTTGCAACGATGGTTCTCCATTGAACGCATGGACACCTATATCAATTCCGCGCAAGCCACCGGCTGCGATGCAGTCGATTTGTACGTGTGGAACGGGCGCGTCTCCAAGGCTCTGCTCGAAGACGTCGCGCATGTAGAGGTGCTGCTGCGCAATTTCATGTCCGTTCGTCTCGCCCAAGCATGCGGGCATGACGACTGGTACAAGGATGATGCGAGGTTCCGGTTCAACTCGTCCAAGACGAGACGATTCGAGAACTCTGTTGACGAGATTGAGCGCCAATTGCGTCATGCGGGTAAGCCGGTCACGCCAGGGCGTGTAATTGCCGACATGTCACTCGGGTCGTGGTGCTTCCTACTCTCGTCCAGGCTGGAGCAGACCGTGTGGAGGGCTCTTCGCGACCCCGCGAACGGTGGCATGCCGAATTATCCGTCTTGCAAGCGTGCTGTGTTCGAGAGTCATGTCAAAACAATGGGCGACCTACGTAACCGTCTATCCCATCAGGAGCACATCGTGCTTGATGATCTTGTCTCCGAACAGCGCTATTTGGATGAACAGTGCGCTAATCTCGATTGGATTGCCCGCGTCATCGACCCGAAGGCCGCCGACTGGATTCGTAGCCAATCGCGGGTGACGATGGTACGTGCGCAACGCCCATAATTACCTTCCTCCAACCGTGTTTCGGTACGTCCCAGCCCATGCCACTGCGGCGCAAGAAATTACGGAAATCGGCCCTACTGGCCGTAAATACTGACGCTGGCAGCGTCTCAGCGCAAGAAATTACGGCAGAAGCCTTTGATATCCGTAAATCCTTGCGCTCATCAAACCTCAGCGCAAGGATTTACGGAACGTCGCACCGGTTCGCCGCATGCGAGGCGTCTCTCATCATCGGAGGATGGCTTCCACTCATGGGACAAGCAATCCGGAACCAGTGAATTCGCAACCGCCCACTCCAGGCCGCCCACTCCAGCCCGTCTACTCCACGCGCTGCAGATACCGTGCGGGGACCGTCCTGGTCAGCCATACGCCGTTGACGGAACGGTAGAAGACGTGACCGTCGCGCCGCATCCGCGCGGCGTCGACCAGATAGACCGCCGGATCCCCGTGCCGTCTGCCCACCTTCTTCGCCGTCTGCTCGTCGAGGGAGAGGTGCACGTACAGGCGGCTCTGCGGGAGCAGGCCGTTCGCGTTAATGGAGGCGGTGAAACGCCGGGCGGTGCCGTGATAGAGCATCTGAGGCGGTTCGGTTTCGGGCAGCTCCACGTCCACGGGAATGGAGTGGCCTTGGTTCGCCCGGATCTTCGTCCCGTCCTCGCTGAACGAGTACCGTTGCTTGCTGTCGGTGCGTACGATCTCCTCGAGCATGGCACGGTCAAACGTCGGATACTCCCTGCCGATGCCGGCAATCAGCGCGTCCATGTCCGCCCAGCCGTGCCGGTCCAGCGTGATGCCGACGACCTCCGGCTTGTGCCGCAGAATCAGGCTCATGTACTTACTGATGTGCGTCAGGCGGTCGGGTGCGGCGTCCTGCCTGCCGCGCTGTGCGTCACGTTGCATACCTTGTCTTCCTCACGTTTTCGTCATAAGCCAATACGCTGAACGGTGGGTGGCTACCGGGGAGCGGCCATGCGTCATCGTCGGCTACCGTATGACAGGATTGACCTTGTAATATGACGCTATGGCCTCTTTGCCGATGATATTGTTGCAGGAGGCATTGGCCGGCAGTCCCTGACGCGAATTGCACCAAGGCGCCTCGCGGTGTGTGCGGGCACTGAGCTCGTTGCCGGTCTTGACTGCCAATGCGATGCAGACATCGTCTACAATGCCGCGTTCCGTCCTGTTCAGCGCATCACTGTCGGCGGCAAGGTCGCCGTCACGGATGATGAACATGCCGCGGTGACGAGCATAGAGAGTCTTGCAAACGGGGCCTCCGCGCCATGCCTGAAAGTCGTCGGCGAAGAGAGGACTCCCATGGTGCGCCAGCGACTCTGCTTGCGCGTAGAACGCGAGTTTCTGCAGTTTCATTGTGGTCATCGGTCCGTATCGGCGAAGAATATAAGCCGCCACGTCAATGATGTTCGCCATGATGTCCTCCTTTCCTGAAGCTATATTGTAAGTCATGACTTCAGACAATGGTTGTTCGCGGATCGTGAGCAGAAGCCGTGCCTCGGCAGCTGGCAAGATTCTGCGGGATGGTGCGGTCGCCGGCCGTGAATCCGAGTATGCGCAGGCTTTGGAGATCGCTCAGCAATGGCGTGCGCAGCATGCGGAGCCGACGGAACGTTGCTTCGAGCAGGTGCTGGAGTGCGCTCGCCGGATGCCGGGTTCGGTGTCGACGTATCGTCTGAAGCGAATGATTTCCATCGTCAGGAAGCTGCAGCGGTCCAACGCCCATTTCAAACTTGGCGAACTTGACGATATCGGTGGATGCCGTCTGATTGTCGAGACGAACGATCAGGTTGGCGAAGCCGCGAATTGGCTTGCGGCCAGATTGCCTCTGAAGAACGGCTCGGGCGATAAGGATTACATCGCCAGGCCTCAGAATAGCGGTTATCGTTCACGGCATCTCACCGTGTTTATTTATCTGATGGGTTGAGTGGCGACGCTGACGCTCGCACCATGCGTGGTGTTGTTTGAAAACCTACGCGTGGGAGGGGACTTCAGCGTGTGGCGCGTCGTGCGGCGCGTTTGCGGT
>NZ_WBVT01000021.1 GCF_009193355.1 Bifidobacterium leontopitheci | reverse complement strand
GAAATCGAGCGGGGCGTGCGCGACCTGCCCGAACTCGAACAACGCGCCACCCAATGGATCCACTCCATCACCACCCCGACACAACACGCGCAACAGCTTGACAATGTATAGGAGCATCGGAACGTACCTGAGCGGTGGCGTCATCCTTGGGGCTGATGCTGCGGCGGGGCGGTTGGCGGATGAAATCACTCCGGGGAGCGAGGGCGAGACGGTGCCGGATGCGGTGTAATGGGATCATCGCCTGAACGGCTGCGATCGGCATCCGGACGGGTGATGACCACAACAATGCCGTCTGGCTGACCGGGACCGTTGCGATGCGACAGGCAGCCGGCCGGACGGCGTCCACAGACCATCACAGCGGCCGCAACCGATACCGGGCCGCTGCACACGAATCGGCCGGCACGACAACGCCGGCCTCCGGCACACACGGAGGCGATCATGTTCTTCATGCACAGAAAGCGCCCGGCACTGGCCCGCATGGTGCGCAACAGCAACGCCCGTGCCGTCGAGCGGTCTTTTGCCATCCCCGCAGCCGCTCCGACGGCATCGACAGTCCCGGTCTCCACGCTGGACGCCATCGTGGGACGCATCCATGACGTGCGCAGCATCCCGCCGTCGGCGATGTCCCGGCTCACCGGGTCACCGACCGTCTACGTGCGGTGACGTCCGCTCACGCGGCGCCGGGTCTGGGACTGGAACATCGGGTCTGGGGCGTCTGCGAGACTGGGGGCTTATGAGCACTATCATCATGCACACCTCAGAAGGTGACATCACCATCAACCTGTTCGACGACAAGGCTCCCGAGACGGTGAAGAACTTCCTCGGCCTCGCCACCGGCGAAAAGGAATGGACCGACCCGTTCACCGGCCAGCCGTCGCACGAGCCGTTCTACGACGGCCTGACATTCCACCGCATCATCAAGGACTTCATGATCCAGGGCGGCTGCCCGCTCGGCAACGGCACCGGCGGCCCCGGCTACGAGTTCGACGACGAGATCGACCCGTCGCTCAAGTTCGACCATCCGTACCTGCTGGCCATGGCGAACGCCGGCCTGCGCCGCGGCCGTGACGGCAAGGCGCACGGCACCAACGGATCGCAGTTCTTCATCACCACCGTGCCGACGCCGTGGCTCG
This sequence comes from Bifidobacterium leontopitheci, assembly GCF_009193355.1. Lineage (GTDB taxonomy): Bacteria > Actinomycetota > Actinomycetes > Actinomycetales > Bifidobacteriaceae > Bifidobacterium > Bifidobacterium leontopitheci. The sequence continues at coordinate 52,604 of NZ_WBVT01000021.1, read as the reverse complement.
ACGGCCATCACACGATCTTCGGCGAGGTCGCCGACGACGAGTCGAAGAAGGTCGTCGACAAGCTCGAATCCGTGCCGACCGACCGTTCCGACGCTCCGCTGGAGCCGGTCGGCATCACGTCGATCACCGTGGTGAAGTGACACCTCCTGCGTGACGGTGCCGCCTGCACAAGGTCGGCGCCGAACGGAACGACGGAACAACGAGGGGCCTGCCCGCTGCATGCAACAATCGGTTGCGTCAGCGGACAGGCCCCTCGCCAATGTCGGCGGCGGCCGTCACAGTATGCCGAAGCGCACGAGCGCGTTCATGATGCCGTCATGGTCCACGTCGTCGGTGATGTAGTCGGCGGCCGCCTTCGCCGGCTCGGTCGCGTTGCCCATGGCCACGCCAAGCCCGGCGAACTCGAGCATCGTCGCGTCGTTGCCGCCGTCGCCGAACGCGACCACCTGATCGCGCGTCCAGCCGTAATGGTCCATGAACCGCCGCATGCCCACCGGCTTGCCGCCGTCGGCCGGAATCAGGTCGGTGAAGTCGGGGTGCCAGCGCACGCCCGTGACGTTGCGACACAGCGAGCAGATCTCACGCTCGTCGTCAAGGCTGATGTACGGGCTGATCTGGAATGTCTCGTACTTGAGCGCGCGCTCATGCGGGTCGTCGATGTTCACCTTGGGCGCGGTCTTGCCGAGCTGTCGCCAGGTGCGGCGCATCGCCTCGGTGACCTGGTTGAAGTAGACGTAATCCTTCTCACAGTAGTTCGCCACCACGTCCGGATGCTCGTCCAGCCAGCGGGTGATGGTCGTGATGTCCTCCGGCAGCAGCGCCTCCTTCTCCAGGAAGCCGTTGTCGTCGAAACAATACTGCCCGTTGAGCGCCACGATGCCGTCGAAATGCACGGGCATCATGTCGAGCACCACGGTCATGTGCGAAGGGGCGCGTCCGGAGCAGATGAACGTCTTGATGCCCTTCGCCTGCAGCCTGTGGATCGCTTCGATGGTGGAATCCGGGATGACATGGGTGACGAAACTCGTCAGCGTGCCGTCGATGTCGAAGAACGCCGCCTTGCAATCCGTCATGCCGACCGCGCCGTGGGACGGTGTGCCGTCGTGATGCCGATCTTCGGACAGGGTGCCGTTGGAAAGAGCGCCGTTGGACGGCGTATCGTCGTGCAGTGCCATGCGTAACCTCCGCGATGTAGGCCGAAAACCAGTTCAAGTGTAAGGACATCGTTGGATGACCGGCGGCCGTCGAGACGGCGCGCGAGCCGGCGTGCAACCGGTGCGTGAGCCTTCGCGCACCGGCGCATAACCCGTTATCGGTTCCGCTGTACGACTGGGATCATGCGCGCCTTATAACGAACATGTATAAGCCGATTCGCCGTTTTTCGCCTCATGCGGCCCCATGATACCGTATGGTGGTCGTTGTCCGGATGCACGGGGCCGTTGTCACAGTGGCTCCGGAAGCATCCTCAAGCACGAATGAAGATCAGAAGAACGACATCCAGGCCGGCATGGCCGGCGGGATGCGGAAGGGAAGAAACAGTTATGACCGCACAGACGACAGCATCGCAGACCCCTCAGGCGGGCGGCCCCGAAGAGCCGGTCCGCGTCAACCACACCGCACGCAACATCATCATCGCCGTCGTCGTGATCGCGCTGATCGCGGTCGGCGTGTTCTTCGGCTACCGCGCGACGCGTGGCACCACTGAGGCAGCCAAGGGCAGCGAGTCCAACCCGGTGAAGATCGGCGTGGTCGGCGCCACCGACCCGCAGTGGCCGGAATTCGAGAAGAAGGCCAAGGAGGCGGGCATCTACGTGAAGATCGTCGACTTCCAGGACTACACGTCCGAGAATCCGGCGCTCGACTCCGGCGACCTCGACCTCAACGAGTTCCAGCACCTGCTGTACCTGGCGAACTACAACGAGCAGAACAACAAGGACCTGCAGCCGATCGGCGGCACCGCCATCTATCCGCTCGGCGTGTACTCGGATAAGGTCAAGGACATCAAGGACATCGAGGCCGGCTCCACCGTCGCCATCCCGAACGACGAGACCAACCAGGCGCGCGCCATCGGCGTGCTCAAGGCCGCCGGCCTCATCGAGCTCAAGGACAAGTGGACCGCGTTCTCCACGCCCGCCGACATCGACGAGTCCAAGTCCAAGGTCAAGGTGACGCCGCTGAAGGCCGAGCAGGTGGCCAACTCGCTCAAGGATCCGCAGATCGCCGCAGGCGTCATCAACAACGACTACGTGGCCGACGCGGGCCTCAAGCCCACGGACGCGATCTACCAGGACGACGCCGAAAGCGAGGAGGCCCGCCCGTACATCAACGTGTTCGTCTCCCGCAAGGCCGACGTGAACAACGAGACGTACCTCAAGCTCATCAAGATCTTCCAGACCAAGGACGTGCTCGACAAGCTGCAAGAGAACTCCGGCGGCACCGCCGTGTTCGCCGACAAGTTCAGCGCGTCCGAGCTGCAGGGCTACCTGGCCGACATCCAGAAGGACGCCGAGAACGCCAAGTAGGCCAAGTAGGCCAAGTAGGCCAACGACGAAACCAGCGTCGGCTCGGTCCCGCACCGGAGACACCGGTCGGGGTCGAGCCGACACTCGTGCCCTGCGTATGGGCTATCATGGGCCGGCGGCCGATTCGGCCGTCGGCTTGTCCGCGGCAGGACCCGGCTGCGGGACACTCGGCCATCGGCAGACATCAAGTAAGGATCCAAAGCATGACAGAGGCGATCATCACCTTCGACCATGTCGTCAAGGAGTACCGGCGTCGGGGAGCGACCGTCGGCCGGCCCGAGACGATGAGGGCGGTCGACGACGTGAGCCTGACCATCGACAAGGGTGACATCTTCGGCATCATCGGCTACTCCGGTGCGGGCAAGTCGACGCTGGTGCGGCTCATCAACGCGCTGGAACGGCCGACCAGCGGCACGGTGACGGTGCTCGGGCAGGACGTCACCGGCCTGAGCGAGGCCAAGCTGCGCCCGGTTCGGCAGAAGATCGGCATGATCTTCCAGCAGTTCAACCTGTTCTCCACCAAGACCGTGGCGCGCAACATCGCCTATCCGTTGCAGCTTGACCATTGGCGTAAGGACTATCAGGACAAGCGCGTCGCCGAACTGCTCGACTTCGTGGGACTGTCCGACCAGGCCGACAAATACCCGTCGCAGCTGTCCGGCGGGCAGAAGCAGCGCGTCGGCATCGCCCGTGCGCTGGCCACCAACCCGCAGATCCTGCTGGCCGACGAGGCGACCAGCGCGCTCGACCCGGAGACCACCGGCGAGGTGCTGGCGCTGCTCAAGCGCGTCAACGAGGAGTTCGGCGTGACGATCGTGCTCATCACGCATCAGATGAGCGTGGTGCAGCAGATCGCGAACCGCGTCGCCGTGATGAGCGGCGGCAAGGTCGTCGAGCAGGGCGACGTGTACAACGTGTTCGCCGCCCCACAGCAGGCGGTGACCAAACGCTTCATCGCCACGGCGGTCTCCGGACTGCCCGAGCCGGCCCGCGTCGCGTCGTTGCATGACGAATGGTCCGGGCGCATCGTCACGGTGCTCATCCGCCAGCGCGAGTCCCAGGGAGGGGCTTCCGGCGCGGCGGTCAGCGCGTCCGGCCAGAACATCTCCGAGCTGATCGCCCGCTACGGGGTCGGCAGCAGCCTGCTGTACGGCGGCATCGACACCGTGTCCGGTTCGGCCATCGGCTCGATCACCTACGAGTTCTCCGGCGACGGCGACCTGGTGGAGCGCTTCCTCGCCGAACTGTCGCGCTCCAGCGACGTCATCGACTTCGGCACCGCGGCGGCGCCGGTCGACTATGATGCTGCCGTCGCCGCGTCGGGGCTCAGCACCGTCGCCGCCGTGCGACATGAGGAGGAGGCACGATGACCAACTTGATTGCAACCGCGGCAGGGCACGGCGCCGAGCTCGCCGCGCGGCAGACCGACTGGACGGTGCTCAAGCCGATGCTGTTCCAGTCCATCGGGCAGACCCTGCAGATGGTGTCGGTCACGCTGGTGATCGGTGGGTTCCTGGGCTTGGTGCTCGGTGTGGTGCTGTACGGCACGCGCCCGGGCAACCTGTTCGAGAATGCGGTCGTCTACCGCATCCTCGACCTGATCGTCAACATCGTGCGGCCCATCCCGTTCATCATCTTCCTCGCCGCGATGCAGCCGCTGACCATCAACGTGGTCGGCACGTCCATCGGCACCGCCGCGGCCATTTTCCCGATGGTCGTGATGTGCACGTTCGCCACCTCGCGTCTGGTCGAGCAGAACCTCGTGCCCGTCGATCCCGGCATGATCGAGGCGGCCCGGTCCATGGGCGCGTCCAAGTTCACCATCATCCGCACGGTCCTCATCCCCGAGGCGCTGGCCCCGCTGATCCTCGCCTACGCGTTCCTGTTCATCGGCGTGCTCGACATGTCGGCGATGGCCGGCTACATCGGCGGCGGCGGACTCGGCAACTTCGCCATCGCCTACGGCTACCAGAAGTTCGACCAGACGGTCACCTGGACCGCGGTGATCATCATGATCGTCATGGTGCAGATCGTGCAGGGCGTGGCGAACGCCATCGCCAAGCGTATATTGAAGCGTCAGCGGTAACGCAGGCGAACAGCACATCGACATGCGTGGTCCCGTCATACGGGGCCACGCATTCGCATAATTTGCATAAGGATGCCGGCATCGGCATCAAGGAAAGCGTCAGGGAAAGGGAAACGGCAATGACCGAACACGTCGGGGCAAGCGACGAGCTCATCGAGATCCGCCATCATCTGCATCAGCATCCGGAACGCAGCTTCAAGGAGTTCGACACGAGCCGGTATCTGGCAGGCCAGCTGCGCGACCACGGCATCGAAGTGCTCGACACGCCGCTCGAGACCGGGGTGGTCGGTCTGATCGAAGGCACACGGCCCGGCCCTCGCATCGCACTGCGCGCCGACATCGACGGCCTGCCGATCAGCGAGGACACCGGCCTGCCGTTCTCCTCCGAGAACGAGGGCGTGATGCACGGCTGCGGCCACGACCTGCACATGACGGGGCTCCTCGGCGCCGCGTTCTGGCTGGCCGCGCACCGCGACCGCATCGCCGGCAGCGTGAAGATCGTCTTCCAGCCGGCCGAAGAGCTCGGGCTCGGCGCGCGCAAGGTCGTAGACTCCGGCGCCGTCGACGACGTGACGGCTATCATCGGCACGCACAACAACCCGAACTACGCGCCCGGCGAAATCGCGGTCGGCACGACGCCGATGATGGCCGGCTGCGTCAAGTTCAAGGTGACGCTGCACGCGCAGGGCACCCATGCCGGCTACCCGCAGAAGGGGACCGGCCCCATCGAGGCGCTCGCGTCCATGATCCTCGCGCTGCAGACCATCGTAAGCCGCAACGTGTCGCCGTTCCACGCGGTGGTCCTGTCCGTCACCGAAGTGCACGGCGGCGACGTGTGGAACGTGGTGCCCGCCGAAGCCGGCTTCCAGGGCACCGTGCGGTTCTTCGAACGCGACGACGAGACGCTCGTGCACCGCCGGTTCGTCGCTGAAGTGGACCATACCGCCGAGGCGTACGGCATCAGCGCCGACGTGGACTGGGACTGCATCCAGATCCCTCTGGTCGGCGACGAGGCGTTGAGCGAGGCGGTCGCCGCCGACGTGCCGCAGTACGCCACGCTCAAGCCGATCCGGCCGAGTATGGCGGGGGAGGACTTCGTGGAGTTCTCCACGACCGGTACACGGCTCGTGTTCGCGTTCATCGGCTCCAACGGGCAGCCGGGGTGCGCCGACTGGCACAGCCCGCATTTCATCGGCTTTGACGGCGCGGTCGGCCCGGCAGTGGACTTCTACGTCAACGCCGCGCTGCGCGTGCTCGACGAGCTCGCCGAATAGCCGACAGGAAACCGGACCGTCACGTGCGGCGCGCCCCACTGCGGTACACTATGGGGCTATGACTCAGCTTCGTTTTGCACTCGCACAGATCGACACCTGCGTAGGCGACCTCGACGGCAACGCCGACAAGATCCTCCAGTACGCGCACCGCGCGGCCCACGGCGGCGCACAGGTCGTCGTGTTCCCCGAGATGACCCTCACCGGGTACCCGATCGAGGACCTCGCGCTGCGGCGCACCTTCCGACAGGCCGCATGGGACAAGGCGAACTGGCTCGCCACCGAGCTCGAGGCCGACGGCCTGGGCGACCTGTACGTGGCGGTCGGCACTGTCGGCACAGACCACGCGCTCGACAAGCCGCGCAACCGCATGGTCGTGCTGCACGACGGCACCGTGTGGGCCGGCTACGACAAGCACTTCCTGCCGAACTACGGCGTGTTCGACGAGTTCCGCATCTTCGCCGCAGGCGAGCGCACGGTGGTCGTCGACATCGACGGCGTGCGCGTCGGAGTGGCCATCTGCGAGGACATCTGGCAGGACGGCGGCCCGGTGGCCCGTCTCGCCGAAGAGCACATCGACGTGCTCATGACCATGAACGGCTCGCCGTACGAGGAGGGCAAGACCCACACGCGCTACGACCTTGCGGTCAAGCGCGCACGCGAGGTCGACGCGCCGATGATCTACGTGAACCAGGTGGGCGGCCAGGACGATCTCGTCTTCGACGGCGGCAGCTTCGTGGTCGACCGCGACGGCACGCTGCTCGAACGTTCTCCCATGTTCATGGAGCATCTCGGCTTCTTCGACCTCGATACGGACGCCGAGAAGCAGACCGCCGGCGAGATCGCGCCCATGCCCGACCCGGACGAGGAGGTGTACACCGCCTGTGTGCTCGGCCTCAAGGACTACATGGCCAAGAACCGGTTCACCGGCGTGTGCCTCGGCCTGTCCGGCGGCATCGACTCCGCGCTGGTGGCGGCGATGGCCGCCGACGCCTGCGGCGGCCACAACGTGCACGGCATCTCCATGCCCAGCATGTACTCGTCGCTCGGCTCCAAGGACGACGCCGCGGACCTCGCGGCCAACATCGGCGCCCACTACGACGTGCAGCCGATCGAGCCGCTGTTCAACGCCTACCAGAACCAGTTGCAGCTTGAGGGCGTGGCCGCCGAGAACCTGCAGGCGCGCATCCGAGGCGTCATCGTCATGGCCTACTCGAACAGCCTCGGCCTGCTCGCCGTCGCCACCGGCAACAAGTCCGAGCTGGCGTGCGGTTACTCCACGATTTATGGTGACGCGGTCGGTGGCTACGCGCCGATCAAGGACCTGCTCAAGACCCGCGTGTGGGAGCTGGCACGTTGGCGCAACCGCGCGGCGGCGGCCGGTGTGGGCATCGGAGGTCTGCGCATCGTCGGCAATGAGCAGGGCGATCCCGGCGTGCCGCTCAAGGACGGCGTGATGATTCCCGTGAACTCGATCGTCAAGGCGCCGAGCGCCGAACTGCGCCCCGGTCAGAAGGACTCCGACTCGTTGCCCGAATACGCGCTGCTCGACAAGGTGCTCGCCGCCTACATCGAACACGCGCACGGCCGCGCCGACCTGCTGGCCGACGGGTTCGACGCCAAGACCGTCGACACGGTCATGCGGCTGGTGGACCGCGCCGAATGGAAGCGCCGCCAGTACCCGCTCGGACCGAAGGTCACGGCGCTCGCGTTCGGCCGCGACCGCCGCCTGCCCGTCACCAACGCCTTCCGCGAGTAGATAGGCGCCTCGCTTCGTTTTCCCGCCCCTCGGTGGAGGGGGCTGTCAGCGGAGCTGACTGGGGGAGCGCCACACCGGTTGACACAAGCCCGACGTGACGCGGCCAGGTGAGTAGACTGGGTGAGGACCGATGGCGGTGGGCCGTGGCGGCGAAGGTCGTCACGGCCCACCGCCGTGAACGCCGTGAGCAGGGGAGTGATGATGGCGGACAAGCGCTGGTATTTCAACACGAAGACCGAACAGCCGGAACTCGGCATGATTTCGCCGAGCACCCACCGCATGGGCCCGTACAAGACCCGGCAGGACGCGCTCGACGCGTGGAAGATCGCCAAGGAGCGCAACCTCACCTGGGACGAGGTGGACCGGCAGTGGAACAAGTGGGATGACGAAGGCAAGGACGACGGCGATTCCGGCAGTGTCGACGCCGGCCGCGACACCGGTCGCGGGGATGGCGGCACGGCCGCGTAAGCCGACCGCGGGAATGTGAGATAACTCACTCGATTCGCCGACCCGTCCCCAATGAGCTGCGAGTACAATCATGTCTTGACCAAACAACGTGATGATGCGTTGCACGACACAAGGAGTGATTATGACAGCAGTTGATGCGACCGCTCTCTCTGCCGAGGAGCTTCAGGCCAAGGCCTGGGACGGCTTCGTCGAAGGTGACTGGCAGAAGGATATCGACGTCCGCGACTTCATCCAGAAGAACTACACCCCGTACACCGGTGACGAGTCGTTCCTCGCCAACGCGACGGAGAAGACCAAGCACCTGTGGAAGTACCTGGACGACAACTACCTGGCCGTCGAGCGCAAGCAGCGCGTCTACGACGTGGACACCCACACCCCGGCCGACATCGACGCGTTCCCGGCCGGCTACATCGAGTCCCCGGAGGTCGACAACGTGATCGTCGGCCTGCAGACCGACGTCCCCTGCAAGCGCGCGATGATGCCGAACGGTGGCTGGCGCATGGTCGAGCAGGCCATCAAGGAGGCCGGCAAGGAGCCCGACCCGGAGATCAAGAAGATCTTCACCCGCTACCGCAAGACCCACAATGACGGCGTCTTCGGCGTCTACACCAAGGACATCAAGGTCGCCCGTCACAACAAGATCCTCACCGGTCTGCCGGACGCCTACGGCCGCGGCCGCATCATCGGCGACTACCGTCGTGTGGCCCTGTACGGCGTCAACGCGCTCATCAAGTTCAAGCAGCGCGACAAGGACTCCGTCCCCTACCGCAACGACTTCACCGAGACCGAGATCGAGCACTGGATCCGCTTCCGCGAGGAGCATGACGAGCAGATCAAGGCCCTCAAGAAGCTCATCGTGCTCGGCAACGAGTACGGCCTCGACCTGAGCCGCCCGGCCCAGACCGCCAAGGAAGCCGTGCAGTGGACCTACATGGGCTACCTCGCCTCCGTCAAGAGCCAGGACGGCGCCGCCATGTCCTTCGGCCGCAACTCCGCGTTCTTCGACTGCTACTTCGAGCGCGACCTCAAGGCCGGCCTGATTGACGAGACCGACGCGCAGGAGATCATCGACAACATCGTCATGAAGCTGCGCATCGTCCGCTTCCTGCGCACCAAGGACTACGACAACATCTTCTCCGGCGACCCGTACTGGGCGACCTGGTCCGACGCCGGCTTCGCCGACGACGGCCGTCCTATGGTCACCAAGACCTCGTTCCGTCTGCTCAACACGCTGACCCTCGAGCACCTCGGACCCGGCCCCGAGCCGAACATCACCATCTTCTGGGATCCGAAGCTGCCGGAAGGCTACAAGAAGTTCTGCGCCAAGATCTCCATCGACACCTCGGCCATCCAGTACGAGTCCGACAAGGAGATCCGCAACCACTGGGGCGACGACGCCGCCATCGCCTGCTGCGTCTCCCCGATGCGCGTCGGCAAGCAGATGCAGTTCTTCGCCGCCCGCGTGAACTCCGCCAAGGCCCTGCTGTACGCGATCAACGGCGGCCGTGACGAGATGACCGGCATGCAGGTCATCGACAAGGGCGTCATCGATCCGATCAAGCCCGAGGCCGACGGCACGCTGGACTACGAGAAGGTCAAGGCCAACTACGAGAAGGCCCTCGAGTGGCTGTCCGAGACCTACGTCAAGGCGCTGAACATCATCCACTACATGCACGATAAGTACGCGTACGAGTCCATCGAGATGGCCCTGCACGACAAGGAGGTGTACCGCACCCTCGGCTGCGGCATGTCCGGCCTGTCCATCGCCGCCGACTCGCTGTCCGCCTGCAAGTACGCCAAGGTGTACCCGATCTACAACAAGGACGCCAAGAACGAGCCCGGCCACGAGTACGAGTACGTCGAGGGCGCCGATGACGATCTGGTGGTCGGCTACAAGACCGTCGGCGACTTCCCGATCTACGGCAACGACGACGACCGCGCCGACGACATCGCCAAGTGGGTTGTGTCCACCGTCATGGGCCAGGTCAAGCGCCTGCCCGTCTACCGCGGCGCCGTCCCGACCCAGTCCATCCTGACCATCACCTCCAACGTGGAGTACGGCAAGAACACCGGTTCCTTCCCGTCCCGCCACAAGAAGGGCACCCCGTACGCCCCGGGCGCGAACCCGGAGAACGGCATGGACTCCCACGGCATGCTCCCGTCGATGTTCTCGGTCGGCAAGATCGACTACAACGACGCGCTGGACGGCATCTCGCTGACCAACACCATCACCCCCGACGGCCTGGGCCGCGACGAGGAGGAGCGCATCAACAACCTGGTCGGCATCCTGGACGCCGGCAACGGCCACGGCCTCTACCACGCGAACATCAACGTGTTGCGCAAGGAGACCATGGAGGATGCGGTCGAGCACCCGGAGAAGTACCCGCACCTGACCGTGCGCGTCTCCGGCTACGCGGTGAACTTCGTCAAGCTCACCAAGGAGCAGCAGCTCGACGTCATCTCCCGTACGTTCCACCAGGGAGCCGTCACCGACTGAGATTCGATGACGGTCGCGTGACGCGACACCGATGACGATCCGCTGAGGACCGATGATGAAGGGGTGGGCTTCGTTCCACCCCTTCATCATTGTCCGGATCGCGGTCAGCCGACACGGCCGCCCGCCAGACAACATCACAGAGAACTTCCGTGCATCCAGGGGACAGGAGGACAACGATGCCCGAAACCCAGTTCCGCACCACCACGCGCCACATGCTGCGCGAATCCAAGACATACGCCAAGCAGACCCTCATGGGAGGCCTCTCCGGCTTCGAGTCGCCGATCGGCCTCGACCGCCGCGACCGCATCGCCGCGCTGAAGACCGGCGACATCGGCTTCGTCCACTCGTGGGACATCAACACGTCCGTCGACGGCCCGGGCACCCGCATGACCGTCTTCATGTCCGGATGCCCGTTGCGCTGCCAGTATTGCCAGAACCCCGACACGTGGAAGATGCGCGACGGCAAGCCGGTGTACCTTGACGCGATGGTCAAGAAGATCGACCGGTACAAGGACCTGTTCAAGGCCACGCACGGCGGCATCACGTTCTCCGGCGGCGAGTCGATGATGCAGCCGGCGTTCGTCTCCCGCGTGTTCCGCGCCGCCAAGGAGATGGGCGTGCACACCTGCCTCGACACGTCCGGCTTCCTCAACACCAGCTACACGGACGAGATGATCGAGGACATCGACCTGTGCCTGCTCGACGTCAAATCAGGCGACGAGGAGACCTACCACAAGGTCACCGGCGGCATCCTGCAGCCGACCATCGACTTCGGACAGCGGCTCGCGAAGGCCGGCAAGAAGATCTGGGTGCGTTTCGTGCTCGTGCCGGGACTCACCGACTCCGAGGAGAACGTGGAGAACGTGGCGAGGATCTGCGAGAGCTTCGACGGGGCGGTCGAGCACATCGACGTGCTCGGCTTTCACCAGCTTGGGCGTCCGAAATGGCACGAGCTGCGCATCCCGTACCCGCTCGAGCACCAGAAGGGACCGTCCGCGGCGCTCAAGAAGCGCGTGGTCGAGCAGTTCCAGTCGCACGGCTTCGTCGTGTACTGACAGTGCGCCGCCGCAGCCGGCATGTCTCGGCGTGGCGATGCGACGGTTCGCCGCGCATGTCCGTACGCTTGAGATATGGCAGTGATTCTTCCGTTTGGGACGTCCGGCCCGAAGAAGGGCCGTGCCTCGTCCGGGACGTCGGAGTCGTCCGGACGTCCCCGAGATGCGCTCGCCCACGACGTGCCTGACGCCGTGTGGGCGGCGGTCGAATCGGTGCGTGCCATGCCGTTGGCTGCCGGCGTGCGGTACGAGGAGATCGCCGTGCCGGGAACGCTGGCCGACTACGGCATCGGCGTAGCCGTGACAGCGGCCTCCCCGCAGGCGGATGTCGCGGCGTCCGGCTGGATCATGCTGCTGTATGACCGTGAACTGCGCGACGAGTGGCGGTCCCACTGGCGGTGCGTCGCCTACGCGCGGATGCCGATCGATCCGCGTGAGGACAATGGGCTGGCTCCCGGCCTGTTCTGGGAGGAGATGCTTGCCGCCTTGGACGGCGCGCACGACGGCGATGTGGCCGGCACGGTGACGGTGGAACGCAACACGGCGTTCGGCATCCGCGACGCCGGAATCGGCGCGAGCTGCGAGCTGCGCGCCTCATGGACACCTCTTGCTAGCATGGATGACGGTTCGGATGCGGGCGGCCAGGTTCGGCGTTGGACGCTGCTCGTGAAATCCGCCGTCGACCGTGAGGAGGAAACGTCAGTTGACCGATGAGCCGAGGCTGCAGACGCAGCCACGTTCAGGAGTGCCGGATGTCACCGCGACGTTGGAGGGGTATCGCGAGGCATGCGAGCGTCTCGCCCAGGCAGGCGGCTCGCTCGCCGCGGACGCGGAACGCGCGTCGGGATACCGGTACGGCCATGAGGATTGGCTGGTCCAGTTCAAACGCGAGGGGGCGGGCATCATCCTGCTCGACCCGGTGGCGCTCACGCAGGCGGGGGCCGACTGGAACCTGTTCAACAGGGCGATCGGCAACACCACATGGATCCTGCATGATTCACTGCAGGACCTGCCCGGATTCTCCGAGATCGGCATGACCCCCAAGGCGCTGTTCGACACGGAGATCGCCGCGCGTCTGCTCGGCCTGCACCGCTTCGGGCTCGCGGCCGTCACCGAACGGTATCTTGGCATCACGCTCGCCAAAGAGCATTCGGCGGCCGACTGGTCGTACCGTCCGCTGCCACGCGACTGGCGCAACTATGCGGCGTTGGACGTCGAGCTGCTCATCGAGCTCGAACAGGTCATGACCCGCGAACTCGAGGCGGCAGGCAAAATGGAATGGGCGCGCGAGGAGTTCGAGCATGCGCTCGGCGTCGGATTGGGGCCGCGCCACGCGCATCCGGTGCCGTGGATGCGTATCTCGCACATCACGCGCATCATGCAGGACCATCAGGGGCTCGCCGTCGCCAAGGCCCTGTGGGAGCGACGCGACGAGCTGGCCCGGCAGTACGACATCGCGCCGGGACTGCTATTGTCGGACGACTCGATCATCGAAGCGGCGACGGTCAAGCCGCACAACGCGCGCCAGTTCCGCGCGGTCCGTTCGCTCAACGAGCGCGTGCGCATCCAGACCGGCGGCGAACAGGACAAGATGTTCGAACGCTACGCGCCGATCCAGCGCAAGGTCAAGCCGTCCGTCTGGCGTGAGACGATCCGCCAGGCGCTGGAACTCAAGCCCTCCCAGTGGCCGCATGTGCCGACGCCGCCCGCCGACGAGCAGCATGCCAACGCGCCCAAGTCCATGCGGCAGTGGCAGACCAGGCATCCGGCGCGGTACCAACGTCTGATGGCCGTGCGTCAGGCGATCACGCAGATCGCCGACGACACCCGCACGCCCGCCGAGGTGATCATCAAGCCGCAGATCGTGCGCAACCTGTGCTGGAAGGACGATCCGCGGCGTCTGGACGTGGCGGAATTCCTCAAAGCGCAAGGCGCTCGCGACTGGCAGGTGAAGCTGATCGCAGCGTCCGTAAGTCGCGTTATCATGTAGAGGTTGCCTAGAGGCAGATGAAGTACACATACGACTTTTCAGGAGCGCAAGCGTGAAAATCAGCGTTAGGAATCTCGAACCCACCAAGGTCAAGCTCACCATCACCGTTGACCCGGAGGAGTTCAACCCGTATCTGGACGCCGCCCGCAAGGAGATCGGCAAGCAGGTGAACGTCCCCGGCTTCCGCAAGGGTCACGTTCCCGGCAAGATCATCGACCAGCGCATCGGCTTCGCGGCCGTCGCCGGCGAGGCTGTGGACCACGCCGTCCCGGAGCTGTACTCCAAGGCCCTCGAGGAGAAGCAGATCCACCCGATGGCCCAGCCGGAGATCGACGTCGTGGACGTCCCCGCCTCCGCCAAGGACGAGACCAAGCTCAAGTTCACCGCCACCGTCGAGCGTCGCCCCGACATCGAGCTGCCGGAGATTGACGGCGTTGAGATCGACGTGCCGCAGGCGCAGGTCACCGACGAGGACGTCGACCGCCGCCTCGAGGCGCTGCGCCAGCGCTTCGGCACCCTGGTCGGCGTGGACCGTCCGGCCGCCAAGGGCGACTTCGCCAACATCGACCTGAACGCCGAGATCGACGGCGAGTCCGTCGACTCCCAGGAGGGCGTGAGCTACGAGCTCGGTTCCGGCACCATGCTGGACGGCCTCGATGAGGCGCTCGAAGGCCTGTCCGCCGGCGAGGAGACCTCCTTCGAGTCCACCCTGCAGGGCGGCGAGCACGAGGGCCAGAAGGCGCTCGTCAAGGTCAAGGTCAACTCCGTGAAGGCCGAGGAGCTGCCGGAGCTGAACGACGACTTCGCGCAGGACGCCTCCGAGTTCGACACGCTGGACGAGCTCAAGGCCGACATCCGCAAGCAGGCCGCGCAGGACGCCGAGGGCCGTCAGGCCACCCAGGCGCGCGACGCCTTCATCGCCAAGCTCGAAGAGGGCCTGGAGATCCCGGTGCCGAAGGGCGTCAAGGCCGAGCTGGTCGAGCAGCAGCTCAAGAACGTGACCGCCGACCCGGCCAACGCGACCGACGAGCAGAAGGCCGACGCCGAGAAGCAGGTCGAGAAGGAGCTCGTCGACCAGATGGTCCTCGACGCACTCGCCCAGAAGCTGGACGTCCAGGTCTCCCAGGCCGACGTGTTCAACTTCCTCGCCTCCATCGCCCAGCAGTACGGCATGGATCCGAACGCCTTTATCCAGGCCATCGTGAAGAACGGCCAGCTCGGCTCCGCCGTGCAGGAAGTCGGCCGCTCCAAGGGCCTGCTCGCCGGCATGCGCGCCGTCAAGTTCGTCAGCAACGGCGAGCCGCTCGACCTGAGCGCGTTCCTCGGCGAGGCCGCTGAGGACGAGGAGAGCGAGTCCGTCGAGGCCGCCTCCGCCGCTGCCGCCGTGGCCGATGAGCTCGCCAACAAGGACGACGAGAACACCGCCGACGCCGAGTGAGCCATTGACGGGACTGCTGTCCCGGTGATTCGCTGAGAGGGTTTGGAATCTTCGGATTCCAAACCCTCTTTTTGTGTGCGGTGCCGATGCGGTGTCGGTGGCGTGCAAGATGCACAATGTGCAGTTTACGGATTTCCGAACTACACAATGTGCGCCCTAAGGTACACAATCCGGATATGGCGTCCACATATCCATTACATTGTGACAGCAGCATACACATTGTGTATCTTGGGGTAAGGTCTGTTCAGGCCGGAACAGAAGCGAGCGGAACGAGAGAACGGGGTAACGGCATGACGGATACGCGTACGGACGCGAATACGCGCAAGAACGCAAGATGGAAGCGTCTCGGCTGGCTGACCGTGGCCGTATTGGGGCTTGGCGCGCTGATCGGCGCGGGAGCCGGGCTGCTGACCCTGCTGCTGTACCGTGTCGAAGAGCTCATGCTCGGCTATGTCGAAAGCCAGTCGGTCCCCGGACCGTTCCATGTCCCCGCGCTGCGCCGCATCATCTCGGTGACCGCAGGCCTGTCCATCGCAGGCGTCATCTGGTGGCTGCTGCGCACGAAAACCATGAAGGTGCCGTCGGTGAAGAAGGCGGTCGCGGGGGAGCGGATGCCGTTCTGGCAGACGATCGTGCACGTGGTGCTGCAGATCTTCATCGTCGGCTCCGGTGCGTCGATCGGACGCGAGGTTGCGCCGCGCGAACTGGGTGCCATGCTGGCGCAACGCTTCTGCGACCTGTTCCACCTGGACCGCGTGGACACTCGCGTGGTCGTCGCGGTCGCGGCGGGTGCGGGTCTCGGCGGCGTCTACAATGCGCCGCTCGCCGGCATGTTCTTCGCCGTGGAGATCCTGCTGGCCGAGGTGACGATCGAGAAGGTCGCGTTCGGATTGGGGATGTCGGCGATGGCGGCGTTCGTGGCGGCCGCCATCAAAGGCCATCACGTGTTTTATGACATCACGGTCATGCAGGACGATTCGACGCCGACGCTCATGCTCGCCGCGCTGCTGCTCGGCGCGCTTGCCGGCGTGGCGGGCGCGTGGTTCCGTCGCGGCGCTCAGTGGGCCGAATCGCATAAGCCCAAGGGCGCGGCGATCCTGTGGCAGATGCCGTTGGCCGGCGTGCTGACCGGCATCGTCGCCGTCGTGCTGCCGCAGATCATGGGCAATGGCCGCGCCGCCGCGCAGATCGGCTTCAGCACGGTCTCAATGGATGAGGGCCGGTCGATCGCCAGGCTCATCAACGACCGCAGTGTCTTGTTCGGCTCCGGGGCCGGTGATGCGAGCACGTCGGACGGCTTGTCGCCATGGCAGTCGATGGGTTTGACGTCACGGCAGGGCGAGCTGATCATCGTCATGATGGTGCTGGTGCTCACATTGCTTTTCAAGGCTGTGGCCACGCTGCTCACCATTCGTTCCGGCGCGTCCGGCGGCGTGCTGCAGCCCGGCATCGCGCTCGGTTCGATCATCGGCGCGATATTCGGCATCTTCTGGGCGATGGCGTTCCCGGCCGATTCGGTGACCGCCTGCGCGCTGATCGGCGCGGCCGCCTTGCTTGCCGCCTCGCAGCAGGCGCCGCTCATGGCCATGTGCCTGGTCATGGAGCTCACCGAAGCGCCGATCGGGTTCTTCGTGCCGGTCGGGTTGGGTGTGGCCGTCTCCGCGCTCGTGTCCAGCACGTTGCTTCGCAAGGTCGACGCTGCAGTGGAACGGTAGCCGTCCGCCGCGCCTTCGCTATGCGGGTAGCCGAAAACGGCGCGAAACCGCGGCGGCGGTCAGCTCGAACGGGTAATGTAGCTAAACGTAATGTTGTATGA
Organism: Bifidobacterium leontopitheci; assembly: GCF_009193355.1. GTDB lineage: Bacteria > Actinomycetota > Actinomycetes > Actinomycetales > Bifidobacteriaceae > Bifidobacterium > Bifidobacterium leontopitheci. The sequence goes on along the minus strand of NZ_WBVT01000021.1, from coordinate 35,702 downwards.
ATCAAGGAGATAAGGTGGCAGATTTGCTGACATCGTCCCCGGTCATGGCCGAAGGCGACATGCCGACCATGCCGGACCCGATTTTCAACAGGTTGCTCAAGGACCGCATCATCTGGATGGGCGAAGAGGTCAAGGACGACATGGCCAACCGCATCTGCGCGCAGATGCTCATGCTGGCCGCCGAAGACCCGAAGAAGGACATCTGGCTGTACATCAACTCGCCGGGCGGCTCCATCACCGCCGGCATGGCCATCTACGACACCATGCAGCTCATCGAGCCGGACGTGGCGACCGTGGGCCTCGGCATGTGCGCGTCCATGGGCCAGTTCCTGCTGAGCTCCGGCACGCCGGGCAAGCGGTTCCTCACCTCGCATGCGCGCGTGCTCATGCACCAGCCTTCGGGCGGCATCGGCGGCACCACCACCGACGTGCGCATCAACGCCGAGCTCATCATGGACATGAAGAAGACCCTCGCCGAACTGACCGCCAAGCAGACCGGCCACACCGTCGAGGAGATCTACCGCGACAACGAGTACGACCACTGGTTCACCGCGGAGGAGGCGCTGGAGTACGGCTTCGTCGACAAGCTCGTCTCCACGCCCGACACCATCCACGCTGACGAGGCCGCAGGCGCGGCCGCCGAGAAGAAGGGGGAGTGACCATGGCATCCGAGGAAGCGAAGTTCGTCCAGCGCGCCGACCGTCTCGCCGGAGCGCGCGGCGTCGTCGGCTTCATGCCCGCCGAGGCGCGCGCCCGCGCGTTCGCCCAGCCGCAGGACCGCTACGTGCTGCCGCAGTTCGCGGAGAAGACGCCGTACGGCATGAAGACGCAGGACCCGTACACCAAGCTGTTCGAGGACCGCATCATCTTCATGGGCGTGCAGGTCGATGACACGTCCGCCGACGACATCATGGCCCAGCTGCTCGTGCTCGAGTCCCAGGACCCGAACCGCGACGTCATGATGTACATCAACTCGCCCGGCGGCTCCATGACCGCCATGACCGCGATCTACGACACCATGCAGTACATCAAGCCCGACGTGCAGACCGTGTGCCTCGGCCAGGCCGCCTCCGCCGCGGCCATCCTGCTGGCCGCCGGCGCCAAGGGCAAGCGACTCATGCTGCCCAACGCGCGCGTGCTCATCCACCAGCCGGCCATCGACCAGGGGTTCGGCAAGGCCACGGAGATCGAGATCCAGGCCAAGGAGATGCTGCGCATGCGCGAGTGGCTCGAGAACACGCTCGCCAAGCACACCGGCCAGGACGTCGAGAAGATCCGCAAGGACATCGAGGTCGACACGTTCCTCACGGCCCAGGAGGCCAAGGAGTACGGCATCGTCGACGAGGTGCTCGAACACCGGTCGTGACCGGTCGGAATGTGACGATTGACGCTGGTGCGTCCGTTTCCGGAAAACTCCGGGGCGGACGCACCTTCGCGTATCGGCGGCGGCTTCGCCGGCGAAGCCGACTGCGTTCCTCGGCCCCCTCGGTGGAGGGGGCTGTCGGCGAAGCCGACTGGGGGAGCGTCTCAGGAAGCGTCAATCATATGGCGCGACTGCACGCAACGAACTGACAGCACAATGGAGGAAGCGGACGCATGGGCCGTGTGGTGAGCTATAACGAGGACGTGCCCCGCTGCACGTTCTGCGGCAAGACCGAGCATCAGGTACGCAAGCTGGTCGCGGGACCGTCCGCGTCGATCTGCGACGAGTGCATCGAGCTGTGCGTGGACATCATCTCCGAGGAGCGCGAACGCAACGCCGAAGTCAACGCGCTGAAACTGCCCAAGCCGGTCGAGATCAGCGCGTACCTCGACCGGTACGTCATCGGTCAGGCGGCGGCCAAGCGCACGCTCGCCGTGGCCGTGTACAACCATTACAAACGCGTCAACATGGAGCTGCGCGAGGCCGCCGGGCAGTTCGGCGGGCATGGACGGCACAGCGGCCAAGGTGCCGCCGCCGGCGCGGCTTCGGGCGCGCGGTCGGGCGCGGCAGGCCGCCGGCGCAATGCCGACCCGTTCGCCGACGTCGAGGTCGCCAAGTCGAACATCCTGCTGCTCGGCCCCACCGGCGTGGGCAAGACGTACCTTGCCCAGTCGCTCGCGCGGGTCATGAACGTGCCGTTCGTCATCACCGACGCGACCACCCTCACCGAGGCCGGCTATGTCGGCGACGACGTGGAGACCGTGCTGCAACGGCTCATCGCCGCGGCGGACGGCGACGTCGAACGGGCGCAGCACGGCATCGTCTACATCGACGAGATCGACAAGATCGCACGCAAAAGCGGCGAGAACACGTCGATCACACGCGACGTCTCCGGCGAAGGCGTCCAGCAGGCGCTGCTCAAGCTGCTGGAAGGCACCATCGCGTCCGTGCCGGTCGAAGGCACGCGCAAGCACCGCGACCAGGAGACGGTCACCATCGACACGCGCGGCATCCTGTTCATCTGCGGCGGCGCGTTCGTGGGCCTTGACGACATCATCGCCAAGCGGCTGGGCCGGCATGAAAGTGGTTTCGGCGCCTCATGGCACGAGCATGAGGTCAAACCCGAGGAATTGCTCGGCCAGGTGAGCGCCGACGACCTCGCCGAATTCGGTCTGCTGCCGGAGTTCATCGGCAGGCTCCCGGTGACCAGCGTGCTGCAGAATCTGAGCGAGCGGGACCTTGGGCGCATCCTCACCGAGCCGCAGAACGCGCTCGTCAAGCAGTACCGTAAGCTGTTCGCCGCCGACGGGGTCGACCTTGCGTTCACCGAGGAGGCGGTCGCCGAAATCGCGAAGACCGCCATCGCGCGGGGCGTGGGCGCGCGAGGGTTGCGGTCGATCATCGAGAAGACGCTGGAACAGACCATGTTCGAGCTGCCGAGCGTCGATGACGTCAGCCAGGTAATCGTGGATGCGGCGTCGGTTCGTGGCGAAAGCGCACCGAAATTGGTGCGGCGTGAGGATGCGGCCGTGCGGCGTCGAGTGGCGTGAACAGGGCGTGAACGCTTGGAAAATAGCGCGACACGCCGAAGTTTGCGATGATGGCTGAGCTGTTGTATCTTATACGAGTTGCCGAAAACAAGACAACATGCGCCAGTAGCCCAATGGATTAGAGCAGCTGACTACGGATCAGCAGGTTGCAGGTTCGAATCCTGTCTGGCGCACGAGCCGCGAAGTGATTTGCGGTGTGCGTATAACTGAACATGATATGCGCGTTGCGCCAGTAGCCCAATGGATTAGAGCAGCTGACTACGGATCAGCAGGTTGCAGGTTCGAATCCTGTCTGGCGCACAAAAAGCCCTTGAAAGCGAATGCTTCCAAGGGCTTTTCCAATTTCCGGGTTGCGCGGCGTGGCGTCGGGGAGTGCGGCGTACGGCGTGTCGCGCGGCACGGGTCGTGTGGCGCGTCGCGTCGTCAACGCACCGTACTCATATGGGCCGTTCCGGGTGCGGTCGGTTGTGATTATCTGACGGAACGTACTCGGGAGTGGATTTCGAGTACGTTTGGTTGTCTTTTCTCTGACGGAACGTACTCGTAGCGGGTAGTTTGAGTACGGTCCGTTGAGAATTGCCGACGGACCGTACCCGTGCAAACGTTTGCGGGTACGGTTCGTTGCAAAAGCCATGACGGACCGTACCCGTACCGGTGTCTATGAGTACGGTCGGTTGACGGTTTCATGACGAACCGTACTCGTGAGTCGCGCTCCGGGTACGGTCGGTTATGCGGTATCATGGTGACGTTTGTGTCCAATCGAGTCAATCGAGCCGTCAAAGGAGCAGCCGTGTACGATTTCCATTCCATGGTCGAGCGTCGGAGAACCACCTCGGAGAAGTGGCATCTTATCGAGGAGGACATGGGTCCCGGCAGCGAGGATGTTATCGCGATGTCCGTCGCAGACATGGAGTTCAAGCCGGCTCCTGAAATCGTCGATGCGCTGGTGCGCGCCGCGCAAAACGACGTGTTCGGCTACGACTACGCCACCGACGACTATCTTGCGTCAGTGACCGGCTGGATGAAGCGCCGGCACGGCTGGCAGGTCGAGCCGCAGACCATCCGACTGTCCGACGGCGTGATGCCGGCGGTGAACACCGCGCTGCGGGCCGTCACCCGCCCCGGTGACAAGGTGATCATCCAGGAGCCTGTCTATTACCCGTTCCGCTTCGCCGCCGAACGCAACGGCCTGACCATCGAGAACAACGAGCTCGTGCAAGACGCGCAGGGCCGTTACATCATGGATTTCGACGACCTCGAGGCCAAGGCGAGTGACCCGCGCTGCACGGCGATGCTCCTGTGCAACCCGCATAATCCGGTCGGCCGCGTATGGAGTGAGGACGAGTTGAGGCGCGTCGGCGACATCTGCATCAGGCACGGGGTCGTCGTCCTCGCCGACGAGATCCACGCCGACTTCGCCTACCCGGGCCACGAGGTGACGATGTTCGGCACGCTGGGGGAACGGTACGCCGAGCATTGCTTCGAGTTCACCGCACCCACCAAGACCTTCAACCTGGCAGGTCTCGCCTGCTCGAACGCGGTCATCGTGAACCCCGGCCTGCGCCGTCGGTTCGACATCGCCGCCGACAACATCGCCGGCCTTACCGTCAGCCACTTCGGCCTCGTTGCCTGTCAGGCGGCGTACGATCGTGCCGGAGCATGGCTTGACGAGCTGCTCACGGTGCTGGCAGGCAACCTCGCCATGCTTCGCGCGTTTGTGCAGCGCACGGACGGGTTGCGCCTCGTGGAACCGGAGGGCACGTACCTGGCGTGGCTGGACTGCCGTGGTCTGGGCTTCGATACCGACGAGAAGCTGCGCGACTTCATGCGCGAGCGGGCCCGCGTGTACTTCGACGAGGGTGTGCTGTTCGGCCGTTCCGGCTCCGGATTCGAGCGCGTGAACCTCGCGTGCCCGCCTCAGCTGCTGCAGCAGGTGCTGGACTCCATGGGGAAGGCGCTCGCCGGTCGGCAGGGGTGATGATTCGGCGGGTGCGTTGCCGCTGCGAATGGCGTTTGTTGACACTGGGCCGGTGAAGTGAGGGGCATCCGCGTGCCGCGCGGCTTTGAATGCCGCGGCACGCGGATTGTTTGTTTGTAGGGCGCATGGTTTACCATAGTACATACGTTCTTTAGAACATGTGTTGCATATGGTTGGTGGGTGTGACACTAGCGAGTGTCACACTGATGACATGACACTGATGATATGACACAGGCGATGTGCGGGTCCGCACGGTAATGCCGCGTGAGGAGTCGATCATGCGGGGAAAGGAGGGGCCATGAACCGGTTGAAACGCTTTGGGGCAGCTGCGCGCCGAGTGGCCGAGTCGGATCGCATATCCGGATTGATCATGCTGTCGTTCGCACTGTTCGGCCTGATCTTCGCGAACCTGCCCGCGACCTATCATGTGTTCGAGTCGCTGGCGGAGACGCAGGTCGGCATAGCCGGCACGAACCTGGTGCTGCCGATCGGGCATTGGGCGCAGGACGGGTTGCTGACCGTGTTCTTTTTGACCGTCGGCCTCGACCTCAAACAGGAGCTGACCACTGGGTCCCTGGCGAATCCGAAGGCCGCGGCGGTGCCCATGCTGTGCGCGGTGGGTGGCATGTTGGCTCCTCCCGTGCTGTTCAGTGCCGTCATCATGCTGTTCTCCCGCTATGCGCCGCCGGCCCCGGGATGGGTGACCATCACCGGGGGCGAGACCGTGCCGTTCGCCGAAGCCATTCAGGGATGGGCGGTCCCGACCGCCACGGACATCGCGTTCTCGCTGGCCGTGCTCGCCTTGTTCGCCAAGGCGTTGCCGGGGTCGATCCGCGCGTTCCTGATGACGCTCGCCACCGTGGACGATCTGCTGGCCATCATCCTCATCGCGGTGTTCTTCTCCTCGCTGAACGCATGGTACTGGTTCATCGGCATCGCCGCATGCGCGGTCGTCTGGGCGTTCCTGGTGAGGCTGCGCAAGGTGCCATGGCTGCTGGTGGGCTTGGTGGGCATCCTCGCATGGGTGATGATGTTCGAAGCCGGCGTGCATCCCACGCTGGCAGGCGTGCTGGTCGGCCTGCTCACGCCGTCCCGCGAATGCTACGGTGAGGCGACGCCGCGAGCGGAACGATATGCCGGCAAGCTGCAGCCGATATCGGCGCTGATCGCCCTGCCGGTGTTCGCTCTGTTCGCCACCGGCGTGCATTTCGCCGAACTGACGCCGGCGCTGATGACCTCGCCGATCGTGATCGGCATCATCGTGGCGCTCGTGGTGGGCAAACCCTTGGGCATCATGGTCACCGCCTGGCTCGCCACGCATGTGGGCGGTCTCGCCATGCCCAAGGGGCTGCGCGTACGTGACATGTTCCCTGCGGCCTGCGCCTGCGGCATCGGTTTCACCGTCTCGTTCCTCATAGCATCACTGGCATACGCCGACGCCGAGCTGTCGGCGGAAAGCAGGTTCGGCGTACTCGCCGCCTCGCTGATCGCCGCACTCATCTCCGGCATACTGCTGAGCCGGCAGTCACGCCGATACGAGTTGGAGGCTGCGGACGACGAAAGGCGGCAATGACGGCAAAGACCTTGAAAACTACGGCCAATGCCTGCTAGCGTCTGCGTACAGAAGGACGCAGACGGAACTGGAGATGAATTCTCGGCCAATTCACAGCCGGACGGCATCGGCAGGCCGTGATGCCGATAATCGGTCTGATAGGTTGAGATATCTGGTGGAATGGTGAAATCATAGAGCGCAAGGCATCGATACGCCGAACGACGACGATGCAGCGCGCGGATACCGGATGCCGACGGCGAACGAAGAGGAGCGACGATGTCGAAGACAACGAAAGCAGAAAAGCCGGGAAAGGCGGATAAGACCGCAAAAGACGGCAAAAAAGCAAAGAAGGCCAGCAAGAAGGCGGCGCGCAAAGTGGCCGAGGCCATGGCGAACAACGCCTTGAACGAGATCATCGAGGAGACCCGGGCGCAATGGGAGGACCGGCATCCGGGAGACGACGATCAGACACGCGGAAAGGAGATCATGAGCGACATCCAACAGCGGCAATCCGACGAGCCGGACGACACGCTGGATTCAGAAGGCATCGAAATGCTGGAAGACGAGGCGTCACAGAACGACGCATCCCCGTTGGGCGACACCTATCATCGGGGGCCTGTGATTCTGCGCGGGCCTATGATCCCCAAGGACAACACCACCGCGAACCTGCTGAAGGCACAGCAGGCCACGGAATGGCTGCACATGGACCCGTGGCGCGTGCTGCGCATCCAATCCGAATTCGTGGACGGATTCGGCGCACTCGCCGAACTCGGACCCGCGGTCTCCATCTTCGGATCCGCCCGCACGCCGCGCACAGACCCGGACTACAAGGCGGCCCGGCGCATGGGCAAAGGGATCGCCAAGCACGGTGTGGCGGTCATCACCGGCGGTGGACCCGGCATCATGGAGGCGGCGAACAGGGGAGCGGCGCTCGCAGGAGGCAAATCGGTGGGCCTCGGCATCGAACTGCCCCACGAGCAGGGACTCAACCAGTGGGTGAACCTCGGCATGAGCTTCCGCTACTTCTTCGTGCGCAAGACCATGTTCGTGAAATACTCGTCCGGCGTAATCGTATGCCCGGGAGGATTCGGCACCTTCGACGAGATGTTCGAACTGCTCACGCTCGTGCAGACCCACAAGGTGATGTCCATGCCGATCGTGCTGTACGGCACGGAATACTGGCGCGGGCTGTTCGAATGGCTAACCTCGACCGTCCAGGGGCATGGCATGATCTCGCCGCTCGACCCGAACCTGGTGCTCATCACCGACGACACCGATGAGGCGGTCGAAGTGGCTGTCAGCGCGATTCGCCGATAACGGCCGCAAGCTGCGCGCCGGGCGAGTCCGGCAAGAGCCACCAGCCCGGCATATCACATCATCGTCATGCTGGTACATGCCGTATATCCGCGGCCTTATATCCGCGAATATATACGGCATGTATCAGCGCTTCACGGCGACGAGCATGCCCGTGCCGATCGCCGTAAGCGCCGAATCGAACCGGTCATCGGCCTCCACGGTATCCAACAGCTGGCGCATGGCCGTCGCCTTCTCGCTGCGGTCGGCGGGATTCAGCACGCCGCCATTGGCCGCCTCGTCATCGAAGGCGAGCATATCGCAGAACACGATGACACCATGCGGCTTCAGCAGCCGCGGAGCCTGGGCGAACGTGTCCGCATAATTGGCGGCGTCGCCGGAGACGACAATCAGGTCATAATCGGCGCCGTTCAACCGAGGCAGAAACACGCTAACCGGCGCGTTCACGGCACGAAGGGTCGTCTGCATGGCATCGGCCAACGCCAGAAACATGCGGCGGATGAATGCAATGCCCTGCGACGATGAATCCACGGCGGTCAACTGGCCGGAACCGTCAAGCGCATCCAGCAGCTGCAGGATCTCCACGACCGACCCGGAGCCGACGGTGATCACCGAAGCGCTGCGCGTCATCACCGCAAGCATGCGCAGGAACTCCGCCTGAGCCGCCGAACCCTGGTTGAGCCCCGCCTCCTCGGCCTGCACGCGGATGCCCGCCAAGGTCTCATGCTGACGGGCATAGGCATGATCCTCCACAAATTCCCATGCCTTGGCGAGATTCGTATACGACGTCTTATCCATAGCCTTCACTCTAACGATGATGGTTCACGATCATGCATGGCGTCCCATACGACGGTCCACCGCATGTTCGGGAACAACGGTTCCGGTCAGCGCTCCCTGACCTTGGCGACAATCTGCCACATCTCCTCGCCCACATCAATGCCACGCGGGCAATGCCGCGAACAGGCGCGCACCGACTGGCAGGCGGCCACGCCGTCAGCCGTATCGATCGCGTCAAGCCGGGTGTCCAACGCGGTGTCACGTGAATCATTGACGAAACGGGAGGCGGCAATCAGCGCCGCCGGTCCGATGAACGCGTCACCGCCGGCGAACACCGGGCAGGAACCCTCGCACACGCCGCAGGCGATGCAGTTGCTCAGCATCTCGTATTTCGTCAGTTGCTCCGGATTCTGCAGATACTCGAACACATCCACCTTGCCTTCCGCAGTGGTGGCGAGCACGCCATCCGCCTGCAGATACGGCTTGAGCTTGCGAATCTGATCGAGCATGGGGTCGATGTCGGCGATCAGGTCACGCTGCACCGGGAATCCCGGCAGCGGCGACAGTTCGATGACGCCAAGGTCATTGGCGGCACCGCCGTCAGCCGGCGTCTCACCGGAAGCGGCCTCGTCTGTGGCATCATCGCCGGTGTGGCGGAATCCTTCCGCATCCGTCTGCGCGAACTGGTTCGGTCGCTTCGCCCAATCCTTCACACCTGCGGTGCACAGCAGCGTCGGCGTGCCGTTGATGGCCACGGCGTCAGAACCGCACATGCCATGCCCGCACGAATAGCGGAATGCCAGCGTCGGGTCAAGGGTGCGCTTGATGGTCAGCAGGCAGTCGAGCACCGTGTCCTCGGGGCGCACGGTCAGCGTGTAATCCTGCGTCCAATGCTTGCCGCGCGGCCTGCGGTTACGGGAGGAGGCGGATCCGCCGCCGAACGGGGAACCGCCCCGCCGCGCCTTGGCGAACGGGGAGCCTCCCCGTGCGGCGCGCTCACGCTCGGGGCGCGGCGTGAACCTGTTCACGCGCACGGTCACCGTAGCCAGCGCATTGTCCATGCCGGTCATATCGCAACAGCCTCCCTCACCACAAGAATCGACATCATATTGTGCCATAAGCCATATCCCGCAAAACGGCCGCGGCGCAGACGCCCCATGACGCCCGCGCCGCGGCCCCGTCCATTGATTCCGAGAGCCTCAGTATTCGCGGTCCTTCGGCGGGAAATCAACGATGTGCACAGGCTGCCAGCGCACATCATGAAGCCGCTCGTCATCGGTATGCTGGGCGGCCGGCGAAGCCAACGCGGTCATGGAATGGGCAAGGAACCGCCTATCGTCACGCGCCGGATAGTCAAGGCGCATCAGCGAGCCGCGGGACTCGTGCCGTGCGTCGGTGGCGTCAAGCATCGCGTCGGCGAGCATCACCAGATGACGCGCCTCCCAGATGGCGGTGACCTCCTGATTGAACGCCGCGACATCGCTGTGCGCATGCAAGGCGACGGCGCGCGGCATCAGATCGTCGTGCAGCGTCCGGCGCGCGGCCTCGATGGTCTGCGCGCTGCACCGGACGGCGAGCGCCTGCTCCATGACCCGGCCAAGGTCGGCCAGCAGCCGGTACGGATTGTCGTCGGCAGCCGAGCCGTCAGCCGTCGCGCCGTACGCATCGTTTTCGGCAGCGCTATCGTCGTCGGCCGGCTTGGCCGCGGTGAGCAGCTCATTGAGTTCTCTCTTGCGCAACGTCGAGGCGGTGTCCAAGCTGTCGACTTCGGTAGCGGCATCGGCGACGTCATCGTTGGTCGGATCGGCGGCCGGGGCCTCTGCGATGCGTTCCGCCATACGCGTGCCGGCGCGCGTGCCGAACAGGCAGGCGTCGAGCAGCGAGTTGCCGCCCAGACGGTTCGCGCCGTGCACCGAGACGCACGAGCATTCGCCGGCTGCGAACAGGCCGTCGACGATCGTGCGACCGTCGACGCCGTCAACGTCCGCCGTCCAACGGTAGGCTTCGCCGTCCGTATCGATGGGTATTCCGCCCATCGTGTAATGGGCTGTCGGCTTGACCGGAACCCAGTCGGTCGCCGGGTCGATGCCCGCATACTCGCGGATCGTCTCCACCACCTGCGGCAGCACCGCCTCCATATGGTCACGGTCGATGCCGGTCAGATCAAGCCAGACGCAATCCTTCGGCCCCTGCGGGTCCTTCGGATCCGCCACGCCGCGGCCGGCGTCGATCTCCGCCATGATCGAACGGCTCACCACGTCACGCGCCGCCAGATCGCGATGCTCCGGGGCGTACCGTTCCATGAACGCCTCCCCGGAGGCATTGCGCAGCACGCCGCCCTCGGCGCGCGCCGCCTCGGAGAGCAGTATGCCGGTATGGGCGAGCCCCGTCGGATGGAACTGCACGAATTCGATGTCCTCCAGCTGCATGCCTGCCGCCAGCGCCAGCGCCATGCCGTCGCCGGTCAGGTCCCACGAGTTCGACGTCGTGTGGAACAGCCGTCCGGCGCCACCGGTGGCCAGCAGCACATTGCGCGCGTGCACGGCATGGACCTCGCCGGAATGCGTGTCATAGGCGACCACGCCCGCCACATGGGCGCCGCCATCATCGGATCCGTCCAGCACCAGGTCGGTCACATACCATTCCTCGGCGAACGTCACGCCCGCCGCCACGCACTGCTGCCATAAGGTATGCAGGATCTGATGGCCGATACGGTCGGCGGCGTAGGCGGCGCGGCGCACCGGCTGCCCACCGAAATCCGCGGTGTGGCCGCCGAAGCGGCGCTGCGCGATGTGCCCGTCCGCGGTGCGCGAGAACGCCACCCCCTGACGTTCCAGATTGATGACGGTCTGCGGCGCATACTCGGCCAGCAGCTTCGCCGCGTCCTGGTCGACCAGCCAGTCGCCGCCCTTGACGGTGTCGAAATAATGCCAATGCCAGTCGTCATGCTCCACATTGCCCAGGCTCGCGGCAATGCCGCCCTCCGCCGAACCGGTGTGCGAGCGCAACGGCTGCAGCTTCGAGATCACCAGGATCCTCGGCTCGATCCCGCTCGCCCTCATCTCCTCGATGGCGGGGGAGCGGAGCGCCCCCAACGCCGCGGACAGGCCGGCCGCACCCGCGCCGACGATCACCGCATCATACATGTCTTCCAACTGCTTCGGACTCATACCCCTCATTGTCACATAAGGCCGGACCACAGGCCTGCCATGCGGCTAGAGTGAAGAGCCATGAGCAGTCACGAACACCATGCGGGCAACCCGTCTTTCAACGAACTGGTGTACGCCGTCGTGCGGCGCATCCCGCGCGGCAAGGTCGCCACCTACGGGCAGGTGGCGGCGCTCGCCGGCAGGCCGCGCAACGCCCGCTTCGTAGGCTTCGCGCTGCACGCGAACCCGCAGCCGGGCGTCATTCCCTGCCATCGGGTCGTCTTCCGCGACGGGTCGCTCGCCCCCGGCTTCGCGTTCGGCGGCCCGGACCGTCAGCGCGCACTGCTGGAGGAGGAGGGCGTGCGGTTCATCCCGCCCGCCGCAGGGCGAGACAACGCCGGCGACGGCGGGTGGCGAGTCGACCTGGACCGCTGTCAGTGGCAGGCGTGACCGACTTATCGGAGTTCACGATTTGCAGACAGTCGCAAATCGTGAACTCATGGGTGGCGCGCATACCCTCTGCGACGGCTATAAACCCCGCAGTTTCACGCGGATTCCGTACAGAATGGCGCATTGTGTCGTTCACGATTTGCTGCCGTCCGCAAATCGTGAACGGTCCGCCGTCACGCGGCCGCCCGCACGACGCTGATATCACCTCCGTCCATGACGACGACGCCCATCATCTCCAGCTGACCCAGCTGGGCGAGCACCTGAGGCAGCAGCCGTGCCGTGGCGCGGCGCAGAGCGGCCCTGTCCCCGGCGCCTGACCCGGCCGCGCCGTCCGGCATGCCGGAACCCTGCAAATCGTCCGCGCCGCCGCAGTGCGCCGCGGTCTCCTCGGTCACGGACTGCACGGTGACCGGGCCTCCCCGTCGCCGCAGCCGGCGGATGACGGCCACGATGTCACGCTGCTGCGCCGTCAGCCGGACGCTTCCGCCGGCAGTCGCGGCGTCCGACGCCATGCCGGCCGTCACTTCCGGCTGGGAACCGTCCGCGGCACCGCCCTCGGCGCTCGTGTCACCGCCGACGGGCTCCGCCGCATGCGCCGCGTGGCACATGTCCGCCACATGGTCGAGCGAGTCCAGCAGGATCGCCTTGCCATCATGGATGAGCCGGTTGCACCCGGCATTGCCCGGCCGGTCGATGTCGCCGGGAAGCGCGACCAGCAGACGGTTGAGGTCGCCAGCCCATGCGGCAGTGCTCAACGCGCCGGACCGCAGCCTCGCCTGCGCGACGACCAGCGTCGACGACAATGCGGCGATGATGCGGTTGCGCGCCAGGAACCGCCGTGCCTCCGGAATCGTCCCCGGACACATCTCGCTGACCAGCGCGCCGCCCTCCGCCTCGATCCGCGCGAACAGCTCGGCGTTGCGCTGCGGGCCCATATGATTGAGACCTCCTGCGAACACGGCCACCGTCCTGCCGGTGACGGCGCCGGAGTCCCCGACACCGCGTTGCGCCGCCAACGCACCCCAATGCGCGGCGGCATCGATGCCCATGGCGCCGCCGGACACCACCGTATGCCCATCGGCCGCCGCACATTCTGCAATGGTTCGGGCCATCGAGATCCCATAGTCGTTCGCGCCGCGCGAACCGACGATGCCGATCGGCGCGTCGCACGCCACCAAGGCGCCCATATCCCCACGGCCCCACAGGCACAACGGCGCCGCCACCTGGCGGATCGTCGTCAGGTCGTCGAGCATGTGCGGCCAGCAGGGGTGATGAGGCCCGATGATCCATTGGCCGCCGTCCATGGTGAACCATGAGGCAAGCTCGTCGGCATCCCACGTGGGGATGACCTCCAGCCGGTGATGCCAGCCGGCCAGCGATGCCCGGAACGACTGCATCATGCGCGGCGTCGGCTTCGTGCCCCAACGCGACAATCCGGTGCAGAACACGCGCTCGATCTCCTTCGACGCTGTGCCGGGGCGTGGAGACCCGGTTCCGTCCGAGCCGGGGGAGGAGCCGCCGGGGATTGTTCCCGAACTCTCTCGGATCAGCCGAAGCGCCGTGACGGGGTCGCCCGCGCCTTTCAGCAGCGCGGTCATCATCGCGTCCGCCGTGTTGAGACAGAACGTCAGCACGGCCAGCGCCAGCGTCCGTTCGTCAAGCCGTCCTGCGTCGGCGTCTGGGCCCGCCACGGCAGAGTCCGCCACTGCCGGATCTGATGCGCATGCGCCGGCCGCGCCGGAGTCGACCGTCGCCGCCGATGCCGCCGTGCCGGCGCGCCCGGAGACGCCTGCAGTTCCGTCGCCGCCGTTCACGCCGCCGAGCCCGCCGTCGATTGCGCCGACCATCCCCGCACCGATCACGCCCACGCCAATCCCATTCATGCCGTCCCCGTTCATGACATCCTCGCCCTCAACGCGATGCCCTGCAGCATCTCATCGGTGCCCGGCGACGTCCTGCCGGCCAGATCGGCCAGCGTCCACGCCAGCCGCAGCGCACGGTCCACGCCGCGCAGGCTCAGCCGCCCCGACGTGAGCGCCTTATCGGCAAGGTCGAGCGCCTTCGCGGACGTGTTCGCGCGCATCCACGGCCCGGACGCCTGCGCATTGCACGACCATCCCTGGCCGCGGAACCGCTCCTGGGCGGTCTGCCTCGCCTGCATGACCTCCATCTGCATCTCGCGGCTGGAACGTCCATGCTCGCCGCCGCCATCCGTGATATGCGACACGGGCAGCGCCTCCACCTGAATGTCGATGCGGTCGAGGATCGGGCCGGAAAGCCGCGCGAAATAGCGGACGCGGTCGCGCTCCCGGCACACGCAGCGTTCGCCCGTGCCGTAGGCGTAGCCGCACGGGCACGGATTGGCCGCCATGACCAGCTGGAACGACGCCGGATAATACGTCGTCCCCTTCGTGCGCGACAACGCCACATACCCGGATTCCAGCGGCTCGCGCAACGTCTGCAACGCCCGGGCCGAGAACTCGGGCGCCTCGTCCATGAACAGGATGCCCCGATGCGCCCGCGTGATCGACCCCGGCATGGCGATGCCCGAGCCGCCACCCACCAGCGACGCCGTGGACGCCGTATGATGCGGCGCCTCGAACGGCGGCATGTCCGTGATGCCGTAATGCGGCAGCGTGCCGCACAGCGACCTGACCGACGCCACCTCGAGCTGCTCCTGCGCGGTCAGCGGGCACATGATGCTCGGCATGCGCGACGCCAGCATCGTCTTGCCCGAGCCCGGCGGTCCGGTCATCAGCAGATGGTGGCGCCCCGCGGCCGCCACCTGCATCGCCCACTTGGTCTGCTCCTGGCCAATGACCTCGCCCATGTCGCCGATGCCGCCGGTCAGCGGCGTCTCCTCCGCAGTGTCCGCCGTCGGCTGCCGTTCGTCGGCGATCCGGTACTTCGCCTGACCGCCAAGCAGTTCGATGAGCTCGCCGACATGGCGGACCGTCGAGACGCCGAGACCGGGCACGAGTTCGGCCTCCTCCTCGTTGCCCGCCGGAACGATGATCCGGCGTACGCCGCGGTCGACGGCGTGCAGCATGATCGGCAGCAGCCCGTTGATCGGCAGCACCGTGCCGTCGAGATTCACCTCGCCGAGCACGACGGTGTCCTCCAAGGCGTCGTTGGGGACCACGCCGGCCGCGCACAGCACGCTCGCCGCGATGGCGAGGTCATGCGATGCGCCGCGTTTGGGCATGGAGGCCGGCGACATGTTCACGGTCACCCGTGTCTGCGGCCAGCTGAAGCCGCTCGCCTGACAGGCTGATTTGACCCGTTCGCGCGCCTCGCTCAGCGACGTGTCCGGCAATCCGATGATGGAAAAGTACGGCAGTCCCGGCGAGATGAACGCCTGGATCTGGATGATGAATGCCTTGAGGCCGATCAGCCCCACCGACAGCGCGCTTCCTATGGCCATCAGAACGCCCCCGGGATGTGATGGACCGACACCGTGCCGTCCTTGGAGACGACGGAGAGCACGTCGAAGCGGACCCCGTTGTGGCTCATGCGATGCTCGGGGTCCAGCAGCCATTGGATGCCGGCGCGGCGCACGCTGGCCTGCTTGCGCGCGGTCACGGCCTCCTGCGGGCTGCCGAAATGCTCGCAGCGGCGCGTCTTGACCTCCGCGAAGACGATGAGCCGTTCCGGGGTCATCGTGATGATGTCGAGCTCGCCGTAGCGTGAACGCCAGTTGCGGTCCAGTATCGTGTGGCCGTGCCGTTCCAGCCAGAGCGCGGCGTACTGTTCGCCGAGGACGCCCAGCTGTTTGGGACCGATCGTCTCGTCGCGCAGGCGGCGCAGCAGGTCTCGCGACGTGGCCGCCGGCGGTGGGCCGTCACAGTCGGGCTCGCGTTCGGCGACGATGAAGTCAGCCGTCGTCGGGGTCGTCTGGATGGATGGTCGGGTGGGAAGGTCGCCTGCGGTAGCCGCTCGGCTTGTCGTACGGATGTCCATGACACCAGTGCATCAGATTATGGCCGCGGACGTCGGGTTTTCAGGGTGATGTGGTCGGAGGTCGGGGTTCCGGCGTGTTGTGGATGGAATGTGGATGGACGAGCGGTTATCCACAATCACGGATCCCTCCGTCCGTCACAGCGTGTACCTACCCGCTGTGACGGGGGAGTGCGAGCGGGGTCGTTTTCCTTGGAATATCAAAGGTTGCGGTGGCTGAATACAACAATGTCACAGCGGGTAGGTACCCGCTGTGACATGGGGAAGGGCCCTCGGGGATGAGGGATGTGCAACGTGCGGTACGTGCGATGTGCGCGAGGTGCGATGTGCGCGAGGTGCGACGTGCGCGAGGTGCGACGTGCGCGAGGTGCGCGGTATGCGACGTGCGAGGTGCGTGGCTTGCGTGCCTCGCGGCAGTCCGCCTTACTTGCGCACGAGCCCGGTCAGCTCGCCGAGATCGAGCTCGAAGCTTACGCCGCGCTCCTCGAAGTTCGGCTGGTGGCGGGTGCTTTCCATCGCGTGGCGCACGAACTCGCCGGCGATGCGGGCCGACTCGGCAAGGCCACGGCCGGCCAGCACGGCGCCGCACAGCGCGGAGGCGAACGCGTCGCCCGTGCCGTGGATCATGTACGGCAGCTTCTCGTGGGCCAGCTCGACCTTGGCCTCGGCTCCGGAGGCCGCGCTCGCCACATAGTTGACGATCTTGCCGTCGCCGTGGTCGATGCCCTTGAGCACCACGTTCTTGGCGCCGAGCTTGAGCAGCGCGTCCAGCAGGTCGGTCACCGCGGCGTCGTCGAGGTCCTGACCCGGGTAGTCGCGCTTGGTGAGGATGCTCGCCTCCGTCAGGTTCGGCATGAGCACGTCGGCGCCGTCCGCCAGCGCGCCCATCGCCTCGCACAGCTCCGGCGTGTACGTCGGATACATCTGGCCGCCGTCGCCCATCACCGGGTCGACCAGACGCAGCGCGTGCGGGTACTCGCGGTACAGCCGCTGGATGATCGCCACCTGGTCGGGGGAGCCGAGAAAGCCGCTGTACACGCCGTCCAGGTCGACGTTCTCCTTCTGCCACGCGTCCAGATAGCCGGACAGGATGTCGGTCGTGTCGTGGAACGTGAACACCGCGTACTTCGTGTGCGCGGAGAACAGCGCGGTCGGCACCGGGCACACGTCGCAGCCTGCGGCGGAAAGGATCGGGATCGCGGCGGTCAGCGAGCACTTGCCGTAGCCGCACATGTCATGGACGGCGGCGACGCGGGGGATGTACAGCGGGTCGCGGTCGTAGAGCGTCACATCATCGGTCATGTCAGTCTCCTTAACTGAAACGATGTCTGGAACGGCACCGGTAACCACACCGGCGCCGCCCACGTGGCCCCGGCGAGACGCACGGGGGCCATCATCCACCACAGACATTAGCATCGTCCGTCGGCCTGCGACGTTCGCATTCCGCAGTCCGTATTCCGCGGGCCATCATGGAACGGCGGCGCGGCGCTCAGTCGAACACCGGCGTCCACGCGGTCCCGGCCTCATGCGCGCGGAAGCACAGCGCCACCTGTTCGGCCGTGCTCTTCTCCACCGCCATGGCCGGCAGCGCGCCCGGCGCGAACCAGCCGCTCTCCGTGGTCTCGCTGTTGGCCTCGAACGCGCCGCCGAGGACCTCGCACTCCATGAACACCTTGCACACGCCGTACGCGTATCGCGGCGTGTTGTGTCGGTTGCGGTCCTGCACGGCGATGATGCGCACCGGCCGCACGTCAAGGCCCGACTCCTCGCGCGCCTCCTTGGCCGTGTTCTCGCCGACCGACACGTTCACGTCGCACCAGCCGCCGGGCAGCGACCACCGGCCGTCAAGCTCGCGCACGAGCAGGATGCGGCCGTCGCGGAAGATGGCCGCGCGGGTGTCGAGCTTGGGCGTCTGATAGCCGGTCTCGTTGCAGAACAGCCCGGCCACCTTCTCGGGCGGCATGTCGGCGATCCGGGCCATCATCTCGGCGCTGATCTGGCGGATGCGCTCGTAGCGTTCCAGGTCGAACCGGCCGGTGCCGTACGTGAGGCCGGCCTGGGCGAGGGACTGCAGTTCGACGATCCAGTCGACCCAGACGTTGCTGCTGGTGACGTTGCTGTTCGAGGCGCTGCTGCTGGTGACGTTGCTGTCGGTCGAGTCGTTGCCGTAGGCGAGGGCGTCGTCTTCGATGATGTTGCTCATGCCCGCCATCGTATGTCGTCGTTCGTGAGGATTCGGTGAGGCGGCGACGATTCCCACGGCCGATTCCCGCGACGGCGACGACGTCACGACGGCCGCGACGATACGGCGTGTCGCGGCGGCAGGACGCGTTCGCGGGGATGTTTCCAAGGATCCGGAAATCAATGATCCCAACGGCTTTGAAGGGGCTATAGGCAACCGCGATAACGTACGGCTTGCACACGTGCATGGCGGTGCTCTAAGGTCTGAAACCAACATCTCGTCATGCACCGGAATCCACCGGCGGATGACGGGCGACAGCACAAACGGACAACACAACAACAAGCAGACCAACCACCGCGTGACGGTCGCAACCGACGAGCCGCGCGCCAAACCAAAGGAGCACACCAATGACCGATCCGAACAAGAAGTACCGCTTCGAGACCCTCCAGCTGCACGTCGGACAGGAGCAGGCCGATCCGGCCACCGACTCGCGCGCCGTGCCGATCTACGCGACCACCAGCTACGTCTTCCACAACTTCGACCACGCCGAGGCCCGCTTCGGCCTCGCCGATCCCGGCAACATCTACGGCCGTTTGACCAACTCCACGCAGGGCGTGTTCGAGAACCGCATCGCCGCCCTCGAAGGCGGCACCTCCGGCCTGGCGGTCGCCTCGGGCGCCGCGGCCGTCGAATACGCGGTGCGCAACATCACCCAGACCGGCGACCACATCGTCTCCTCCAAGAACATCTACGGCGGCACCTTCAACCTGCTCAAGCACACGCTGCCGCGCGACGGCATCACCACCACGTTCGTCGACCCCGAGGTCCCGCAGAACTTCGAGGACGCCATCCAGGAGAACACCAAGCTCGTCTACTTCGAGACCTTCGGCAACCCGAACGCCGACCTGCCGGACTTCGAGGCCATCTCCGAGATCGCCCATAAGCACCATCTGCCGGTGATCGTCGACAACACGTTCGCCACCCCGTACCTGTTCCGCCCGCTCGAGCACGGCGCCGATGTCGTGGTCGAATCCGCGACCAAGTTCATCGGCGGCCACGGCACCACCCTCGGCGGCGTGATCGTCGAAGGCGGCAAGTTCAACTGGGCCGAGGTGCCGGGCAAGTTCCCGACCCTGACGGAAGCCGACCCGTCTTACCATGGCCTCAACTTCTACGAGGCGCTCGGCGGCGCCGCCTTCGTCACCCGCATCCGCGCGATCCTGCTGCGCGACACCGGCGCCACCCTGTCCCCGTTCGCCGCGTTCCTGCTGCTGCAGGGCACCGAGACCCTCTCGCTGCGCGTCGAGCGCCACGTGCAGAACGCGCTGAAGGTCGTCGAATACCTGCAGACCGTGCCCGAGGTCGAGTCCGTCTCGCACCCGAGCATCCCGGGCCGCCGCGACCACGCGCTGTACGAGAAGTACTTCCCGAACGGCGCCGGCTCCATCTTCACGTTCGACATCAAGGGCGGCAAGGACGCGGCTCGCGTCTTCATCGACAACCTGCACCTGTTCAGCCTGCTCGCCAACGTGGCCGACGTGAAGTCGCTGGTCATCCACCCGGCCTCCACCACGCACTCGCAGGAGACCCCGGAGGAGCTGGAGGACCAGGGCATCCACCCGGGCACCATCCGCCTGTCCATCGGCACCGAGAACATCGAGGACATCCTCGACGACCTCAAGGGCGGCTTCGAGGCGGTCCGCGCCTCCGGCCTCGCCAAGTGAGCCGGTAGCCGGTAGCCGACTTGCCGTCTGCGTCCGGTGGGGGCCGGGTGCGGCGGTGAAGAGAAGGGAACCCGTAAGGGCCTGCGCTGACGTCATGCGGCGCAGGCCCTTTTCGCATGTGTGGCCGTGCATGTTGCGCGGCCGTGTGGGTTTGCGCGGACGTGCGGATCGTGTCGACATGGGGGATGTGCGTCCGTCCGGGGCGGGCAATCGGCAGATGAACAGTACGTGTATTGATGGGGTGCAGCCGGGCCTTCGCCGAATCGGCGGGGTAGGGTGAGATTATGGGTAACAGTAAGAGGCGGGAAGCCTCCGGCAAGGATGCGGACGCGCCCCGCCGCCGTGTCAGGACGCGGCTTATCGTCATGGCCGTGCTGTCAGTCGCCATGATGCTCAGTCCCGCATCTGCCGTGTTCGCACAGGCCTCTATCGGCGAGAAGGATTCACTGCCCGGGGACATGTCGCTGAACATGCTGCTCGCGATACTCTCGGTCTACGGCAAAACGATCTCCGTTCCCGCGTTCACATATATGGCGCTGCTCGCCGTTCCCGGTGTCCTTGCCGTGATGCTGCTGTGCGTGGGATCCTCGCTCGTTTCGGCAGCATACGGCCACACGGGCCGTCGTCCGCGGCTCGTCGTGGGCACGGTATGCGCGGCCATCGCCGCGCTTGGGTCGACGTTACTGTGGTATATCGTGTCCGCCGGCGTCGCGGTCATGATGTTCATCGACGACAAGGGGAGGGGTCTCGGCGTCATCGCCCCGCAGTTCACTGCCCTCGCCGTTCTGGTCGTGCTCGTCGCCGTGATGCCGATGCTGATCGCCGTCGGCTCCCTTATGGACGCCCGTCGTGCGCGGGCGAAATCCGCAGGTGCCGTCATGGCCACGCTCGTAACGATGATGATCACGCAATTGGCGCAGGCGGCGCTCGTATGCCTGTCCGTCACGGCCTCGATGCAGGTCGATGCGTTCAACGACGGCGGGCGTTCCCGTGCCGTCGCCGCGTTCCATAGCGCCGTGCAGGCAGTGGTGTTCGGACTGGATGGGATGACCGGCGTGGTCGGCATCTTCCTGTGCATCATCGTGTCGACCGGCGCGGTGCGTCCCATGGCTCACCGGTCCTTCATGCGATCGCACGCGCCCACTGTGGCCGCGATGACGCTGTTCGCCGTGCTTGCCGTCACGTGGAGCGTGCTGTGGTATATCAATCAGTCTTATATCGATGACAAGGGTGCGAGGACGGTCATGGCATGGGCCGTCTTGCTGCTGCCTTCGGCGCAGTATCTGACGGCGTTCGTCGCCGTCGTCATCGCACTGGTCCGCCTTGGCAGGCGTCGTTCGCGACGCTCCGCAGCAACGCTGCCGTACGTGCCTGCGCCCGGCAGTCCGATGCCCGCGCGGGAGAGCGTCCCGTTGCCGCCCGGTCCCGTTGCGTTGACATCCTCGCCCGGTGCCGGCACGCCGGCGGGACCGCACCCGCCGGCATCCCCGGTTGTCGCAGGCGCCGGCTCCGGGGCCGGCGCAGGGCTAACAGCCGTTCACGTTCCCCTGCCCCCGCGTAATCCCCAAGGATGATGCCGGGCCGGCAGACAGGCCTCCGGTTTCAATCCGCCGCACGATGCCGGCCGAAGTCCCGCTCCCATACAGTGAGGGTAACGATCGCGGGGGAGCACAGGCCCTCCCGCACCCAGGGAAAGGGACTGACATGGAACAGACGACCACCGCATTCACGCCATCCGCAACCGCAACATCCGCAACCGCAACGTCGACCATCGGCATGCCGCCGCTGCCGCCGGCCGCCGCGCCGAACGGAACGTTCGCAGCCGCCGCGCACGATCATGCCGCGCACCCGACCGCCATCCAGGCGATCGATCTGGTCAAGGACTACGGCCGCGGCGAAAGCGTCGTGCACGCGCTGCGCGGCGTCAACGTGAGCTTCGAACAGGGCCGGTTCACCGCGATCATGGGCCCCTCCGGCTCCGGCAAGTCCACGCTCATGCACACGCTCGCCGGACTCGACTCCGCCACCAGCGGCCACATCATCTTCAACGGCGCGGACATCACCGAGATGAACGACAACCAGCTCACCCTGCTGCGCCGGCACAAGATCGGCTTCATCTTCCAAAGCTTCAACCTGCTGCCCATGTTCACCGCCGAACAGAACATCCTCATGCCGCTCACGCTCGCCGGCGAGAAGCCGGACCGTCAGTGGCTCGGCATGCTGCTCGACACGCTCGGCCTGCGCGAACGGCTCAACCACCGGCCCAACGAACTGTCCGGCGGCCAGCAGCAGCGCGTCGCCATCGCCCGCGCGCTCATCACCAAGCCGTCGCTCGTCTTCGCCGACGAACCCACCGGCAACCTCGACTCGGTCTCCAGCGCCGAAGTGCTCAGCTTCCTCAAACGCTCCGTCAAGGAGCTCGGCCAGACCGTCATCATGGTCACCCACGACGCCGTCGCCGCCTCCTACGCCGACCGGGCGATCGTGTTCGCCGACGGCCGTATCGTCGCCGACGAACCGCACCCCACCGCCGAACGCATGAACCAGCTGCTCATGGACGAACGCGAACGCGCCGCCGTCGCCGCCGCAGGCCGCTGACGGCCGCCGCGCACCCCGACAACCAGCACACACGCGAGCGTACACAAGGACCCATCATGTTCTCCATTACCATCAGACTCATGAAGAAAAGCGCGAGGATGCTCATCCCCGCAGGCATCGCCATCCTCATCGGCACGGCGTTCATCGCGGCCACGTTCCTGTTCTCCAACACCATGGACGACTCGCTGCGTACGCAGATGACCGCCTCGATCGCCAAAGCGAACCACGTAGCCCAGTTCGACACGGACAGCGCCGACGCCAGCGCGGACGGCGGAACCGCGATCACCGTCAGCGACCTCAACCTCGAACGGATCGCCGCCACGCACGGCGTCAACGGCGCGCGTGCCGACCTGACCGCGCCCCTCACCGTCAGCCACAACGACAAACACATCAGCGGCATCGCCATCAACACCGCCGCCGACCGCAAGCTGATCCCGCTGACGATCAGCCGCGGCGACCAGCCGGCCGACAACGACGAGATCGCCCTGCCATGGTCGCTCGCCAAACAGGTCGGCGCCACCATCGGCGACACGGTCACCGTCACCTCCGAGCCGACCATGCGTGAGGATGGTTCGACGGTCAGCGTCAAGGTGCGCGTCGTCGGCCTGACCGAAGACCCGAACGGCCTGTTCTCGTACTACGGCGGCGGCTCCGTGCTCTCCGGCAACGTGCTCGCCGCCATGAGCGGCGTCGAGGAGTTCGGCCAGATCCATGCCGGCACCCTGCTGCTCGACATCAACGAGACCGGTGGCGCCGCGCAGACGTCGAAGACCCTCAGCCAGGTGCGCGCCCTGCTGCCCGACGGCTATCGGATCGACACGAGCAAGGCGTACGGCGACAAGATCCTCGCCTCCATGGGCGGCGACCAGAGCACCAGCGTCACCACCACGTTCCTGCTCAGCTTCGGCGTGCTCGCCATGGTCGTGGCCGCGCTCGTCATCGCCAACACGTTCCAGGTGCTCGTCGCCCAACGCCGGCGCACGCTCGCCCTGCTGCGCACCATCGGCGCGAAGAAAGGACAGCTGTACGCCTCCGTGCTGCTCGAGGCCGGGTTGCTCGGCGCCGTGGCGTCCGCGTTGGGCGTGGGGCTCGGCCACGGTCTCATGGCGCTGCTGACCGACGGCGGCGTGGTGCACATGCTCGGCATGAACGTCCGGTTCGTCGGCAGCTGGCAGGCCATCGCCGTGCCGATCGCGTTCGGCATCCTCATGACCGTGCTCGCCTCGCTCGGCTCCGCACGGTCGGCCACCAGCGTGACGCCGCTCGAGGCGCTGCGCCCGGTCGAACTGACCGACACCCGCCGCGCCGGCCGCATCCGCGGCGTGTTCGGCACGCTGTTCATCGTGATCGGCGTCGCGCTCGCCGCGTTCGCGGTGATCCAGATGCGCATGGCCATCGGGGGAGGGGACTCCATGATCGAGGACGGCTACACGACCGTGCTGCTCGCCGCCATCGCCGGCGCGGCGCTGGTGTTCCTCGGCCTCGTGCTCACCGCCGCCTTCTGGATGCCGGTGCTCATGCGCGGCGTCGGCGCGCTCGTCGCCAAATGCGGGCCCAGCGCCACCATCGCGCACGCCAACATCCAGAAGAACCCGCGTCGCGTGGCCGCCACCGGAACCGCGCTGCTCATCGGCGTGACGCTCGTCGCATCCATCGCCACCGGCGCCGCCAGCGGCAAGCAGACCATGAGCGATTCGCTCGCCTCCCGGTACAGCATCGACATGATCGCGACCGGCGACAGCGTGAACGCGAAGACCGCCGCCAAGGCGGCACAGGTCAAGGGCGTATCCGGCACGCTGCTCGTCCCCACCGTGGCGGCGACCACCACCAGTCCGCACGGCGACGACATGACCGTGCTGCTTGTCGGAGTCAAGAACACCGCCGAGCTCTCCCGCGTCATGCACGTCGACCTGAACGGCGTGAGCCTGACCAAAGGCAACGCGCTCATGCAGCTGTACCGGACAGGCGACGGGGCAAAGCTCGACTACGGCAACCGAACGCTGAGCTTCAAGTCCATGAGCGGCACCGACACGCCGTCGGCGCCGGGCGACTCGTCCACGACCGACGACCCGCAGCCGGGCGGCACGATCCGAAACGGCTTCTCGCTCACGCCGACGAGCGTCGACTTCCGTCGAGTCTCCGACAGCTACGATGCGGTCGCGTTCATCGACGCCACGCACTTCAGCAACGGCGACATCACCGCAAGCGGCAACATGCTGCTCGCGAGCGTGGACGCCGCAAAGGCCCGCACAACGCTGAGCGCCGTGTTCGACGCCCTGCAAGGCGTGTTCTCCTCCGACCCCAGCGCGCAGGTCACCGGACCGGTCGTCAAACGCGTGCAATGGGAGCAGATCATCAACAACATGATGCTGCTGCTCGTCGGACTCATCGCCGTGGCCGTGCTCATCGCGCTCATCGGCGTCGCCAACACGCTCAGCCTGTCGGTCATCGAACGCACCCGCGAATCCGCCACGCTGCGCGCCATCGGCATGACACGCGGGCAGCTGCGGCGCTCGCTGGCGATCGAGGCGCTCATGCTCTCGCTCGTCGCCGGCGTGACGGGCGTGATCCTCGGCACGCTGTTCGGCTGGCTCGGCTCGTACATGGTGTTCAGCCTGTACGGCACGGTCGCGCTCCCGTTCGAGTGGGGCGTCAACGGCATCGTGCTCGCCGTGGCCGCCGTGGCCGCGCTGCTCGCGAGCATCGCGCCGGCGCGGCGTGCGGTCAGGACGCCGCCGGTGGAGGCGTTGGCCGAGGCGTAGCGCCGGCCGATGGCGCCGGCAGGTCGTCTCTCGGGCGGCCTTCGCCGGGGCGTCTCTTGGGCGGTCTGGAATCAAAGCTCCAAGATACACAATGTGCATCTTAAGGTGCACAATCCGGGCCTTTCCCGCGCAAAGCTGCACATTGTGCATCTTAGGGGGCGGCTGCGGGGCGGCTGGCGGGATTTGCCATGACAGCCGGACTGCATCGCGCCCGCTGCGCAGACAGCTGTCGCGTGTCAGGTGAACCCTCGGTGAACCGTGCATGATATCTGCCCGAACCGTATCCGCATGCATTCCCGTAACCGTTACAACTAAATACGGTTCCATATATCAGACAGAGAAATGGAAGCTAGGAAATGCAGAAGAACAACGTCAAGGCCACCCTGCTCAAGGGCACGGTTGCCGGCGTCGCGGCCCTCGCGATGCTCATGACCGGAGGCGTCGTCGCAGCCAACGCGGCCGACGGCTACACGTACCCGGCCGACCTCAAGCAGCCCGATCTGGTCAAGCTGCTCGGCGACTTCGAGAACTACTACCAGCCCGCCAACGCCTATGACAAGACCGACCCGGCCAAGCCGTTCGGCAAGGGCACCGTCAAGAACGCCGCCGTGCTCAAGCATGACGACGAGATGACTCAGGCCATCAACAACGCGGCCGCCGCGGCCGACGGCACGGGCGATGGCGTCACCACGCCGACCGCCCAGCAGCAGCGTGCGCTGATCGACTCCGACTACAAAATGCGCGAGACCCTGCCCGACGCGCTCGGTCCTGTGCTTGGCAAGTACCTCGCCGACGGCCTCGATGCCAGCGCGAGCGCCGACGGCAGCGAAGCGAATCCGAGCGGTCCGCTCGCCAAGACCTACAGCCTGCTCATCAGCGACCACAAGAGCGGCTCCTACAATTCGGCGCTGGTCTCCGACTGGCTTGACACCGGCACCGCGAAGGTGACGTTCAACCACCCGCGTCCGTTCGTCGACCGCACCAACGCCGGCTATCCGGCAGCCGGACTCGACAAGTCCGTAGGCATCAAACGCGTTCCAGTGTGGGCCAGCGCCGACGGCGTGAAGCATGACGCCGGCTACGACGGGTTCCTGACCTCAGGCTCCTTCCCGTCCGGCCACACCACCTACGCCTACTCGGGCGGCATCGGTCTGGCGACCCTGCTGCCGCAGCTGGGCACCGAGATCGTGACCCGTGCCTCCGAGGCGGGCAACAACCGCATCGTGCTCGGCGTGCACTACCCGCTCGACATCATGGGCGGCCGCATCGACGGCGAGGTCGCGAACGCCACGCTGTGGAGCGACCAGTCGTTCCGTGAGAACAAGCTCATCCCCGCCTACAACGAGCTGCAAAAGTACCTCGCCGACCAGTGCGTCGCCAACGGCAACGTCAAGCAGCGCAGCGACACCGACTTCGCCACCGTGCAGGCCTGCGTCAACAGCCTCAAGGCAAACACCACCGCCGGCTACCAGAACACCTTCGTCGACCCGGTCTCCAAGACCGCCGTCACCGACCGTGACTCCGCCGTCGAGGTCTACACGAACCGCCTGACCTACGGCTTCAAGCAGACCGGCAAGGCCGGCCAGGCCCCGGTCGTGCCGGAAGGCGCCGAGAACCTGCTGCTCACCGCGTTCCCGGGAACCAGCGACTCCGTGCGCCGCCAGATCCTCGCCGCCTCCGAAATCGACTCCGGCTACCCGCTGGACGCCACCAGCGAAGGCTACCAGCGTCTCAACCTCGCCAAGGCGTACACCGCCAACGTGACCGTCAACGCCACCGGCGACACCATCCTCAAGCTCACCTTCGGCAACAAGGCCCCGAAGGTGTCCGTCACCAAGCCCGACGACGTCTCCACGCTGCTGAGCGACTTCAACAAGTACTTCGTCGGCGGCAAGGGCGTGACCGAAGCCGGCAAGTCCGTGCTCGCCCACGACGACAAGGTCACCGAGGACATCAACAACAAGGCGTGGGGCGCCGACGGCAACAGCACGCAGGACCAGCGCGCCGTGTCCGACGCCGCCATGGACTCCACCGCGACGCTGTACGACGCGCTCGGCCCCGTGCTCGGCAAGTACTACGAGGAGGGCATGGACGGCTGCAACGTGCGCAAGTTCGTGTACGACTGCAAGCTCGGCAACACCACCAAGTTCCTCTCCTGGGCCAACTACGGCGCCAGCACCGGCAACGCCAAGACCGTCTACTCGCACCCGCGCCCGTACGTGGACCGCGTCAACTACAACGGCACCACGCTCGACCTCAACGGCCTCAAGCAGACGCTGAACATCAAGAAGGTGCCCGCCTACGAGGATGAGGGCCAGTACGACGGCCTCGCCACCTCCGGCTCGTTCCCGTCCGGCCACACCACGTACGCGTTCGGCCAGGGCACCGGCCTCGCCTACCTGCTGCCCGAGCTCGGCCCCGAAATCATGACCCGAGTCTCCGAGGCGGGCAACAACCGCATCGTGCTCGGCGTGCACTACCCGCTCGACATCCTCGGCGGCCACATCGCCGGCCAGTCCGGCGTGGCGAACATGATCGCCGCCGGCACCGACGACCCGAACAGCGAGGA
Organism: Bifidobacterium leontopitheci; assembly: GCF_009193355.1. Taxonomy (GTDB): domain Bacteria; phylum Actinomycetota; class Actinomycetes; order Actinomycetales; family Bifidobacteriaceae; genus Bifidobacterium; species Bifidobacterium leontopitheci. Next base: position 7,717 of record NZ_WBVT01000021.1, on the reverse strand, counting down.
CTACCAGACCGTGTACGGCACCGAGGCCCGCAAGGAGCTCGTCGATTACCTGACCGCCCGTTGCAAGGCCGACGGCTACGGCGACACGCTCGCCGCCTGCATCGCCAAGACCGGTGCCGCGGACGACAAGGGCTACACGAACGACTTCACCGACGAGGTGTCCACCAAGCCGGTCACCGACCGCGCCTCCGCGCTGGCCGCCTACAAGGCCCGCATGACCTACGGTTTCGCCGCCACCGGCAAGACCGGTCAGGCCGCCGAAGTCCCGGACTCCGCCGTGCGCCTGCTCGATAACGTCGAAGCGTTCAAGAACCTGAGCGCCGACCAGAAGAAGGCCGTGCTCGCCGCGACCGAAGGCGACTCCGGCTACCCGCTCGACGCGAGCAGCAAGGGCTGGGCGCGCATCAACCTCGCCGCCGCCTACAGCGCCAAGGTCACGCTGAGCAAGGACGGCAAGACCGTCGTCAAGGTCGAGCCCGGCCAGGCCTCTGCGTCCGTCGCCTATGCCAGCGCGAACGGCAATGGCAATGGTCAGGGCAACGGTGCTGGTGCTGGACAGGGTGCCAACGGCCAGAACAACGGCAAGGGCGGCAACGTCGCCCAGGCCGGCAACGGCCAGCAGCTCGGCCGCACCGGCGCCGACACGACCACCGTCTTCTCGGTGCTCGCCGTGCTCGCCGCCGCGGGTGTGACCATTGTCATGATCCGTCGCCAGCACACGCTGTGACGTGTCGATGTCATGCGGCCCTACCGGCCGCGTGACATGACATGGCAAGCTGCATGACAGCAGAGGCCGGCTCCCCCGCCAACCCGGGGGAGCCGGCCTCTGCTGTCATGCATGTATCCACATCACGCCTGTTCCGGAGCCTATTCCGGAATCGTAGGGCATCGGTGCGGGTATCAGCCGGTCGACGCAAATCAGGAGCCTTGGAAAATGGCTCTTTTTCGCTCCTTGAATCACGCGATGACGCAGTGATACCGCTGTCGATGCCCTACGATTCCGGAATAGCCTTCAAAACAGGCCGATGTTCGGTGCGCCGGCTCACACGAGCCCGTTGTCGTAGGCGAAGACGACGGCCTGCACGCGGTCGCGCGCGTTGATCTTCGCGAGGATGTGCGCCACATGGGTTTTCACCGTCGGCAGGCTGATGAACAGCTTGTTCGCGATCTCCTGATTCGACAGGCCATGCGCGATTTCGACCAGCACCTCGCGTTCGCGGTCGGTGAGCAGGTCGAGCTCCGGGTCGGTATAGGCGACCGTGCGGGGCGCATCCTGCGGCGTCGTCTTCGCGCCTGCGTCCGGGGCGGCGGTCAGCGGGGTCTTCGTATAGCCGTCCTGCATCATCTTCTCGATGAGCCGCTTCGTGGCGGACGGCGCGATGATCGCATTGCCCTGATACACCGTGCGGATCGAGCTGAGCAGCGTCTCCGGCTCGGTGTCCTTGAGCAGGAACCCGGAGGCGCCGGCGTTGATTGCCGCCATCACGTACTCGTCCAAATCGAACGTCGTCAGGATGATCACGCGCGTGCGACGCGTCGCCGAATCGCCGGCCGCCTCCTTCTGCGCGCCGGCGGCGGAACCGGAGGACGCCTCCAATGCGGATATGCGCGACGTCGCCTCCAACCCGTCCATGCCGGGCATGCGCACGTCCATCAGCACCACGTCCGGGTGCAGGGATTCGGCCAAAGCCACGGCCTGAGCGCCGTCGCCGGCCTGTCCCACCACCTGCATGTCCGGTTGCGAGCCGATCACCATGGCGAATCCGGCGCGCACCAGTTCCTGGTCATCGGCGATCACCACACGAATTCTCTGCATGTCACTCATACCCTCCACTGTAACCGGCGACATTGAATTATCCATGGCACGACATGGGCGTGACTTGTCGCGCCCATGCGCCTCGCGAACGCTCAGGAAGCGGCATGAGCCTGCTACCGTCGCCGAACTGGCATCCACGCGCCTCGCGCAATGTCACAGCGGGTAGCTACCCGCTGTGACATAAGAGGCGTCGGAGCCGGCGTCGGAGCCGGCGCCGGTTCGCGCCCTGCGTCCTCACCTGCCCGCATGGCCTTCCAGCCGTCCGCTCAGCTGCTCGTCCAGCGACGCGGCGGGACGCAGCTGCATGTCCGGCTGCGCGTCCGCGTGCGCCTCATCGCTGAACCCGGTCTCGCGCAGCACGCCGAGCAGTTTGCGCATATGCGCCAGCGCCGTACGACCCTGCGAGCCGATGGCGGCGAACGCGTCCGTGATCGCCTGCGCGGACGGCTCCTCGCCGCGCCGTTCGCATTCGTCCAGCGCCGTCAGCCCGCTCACGGCCTTGTCGATCACGCCGGTCAACGTCTCGGTCACCTCCGCCTGGATGTTCGCGCTGATCCGGTCGCGCTCCATGTTCGCGGCCAGCACGCGCTGCTTCGCCTGCTCGGCGCGCAGCGCATCCTCGCGCGCCTGCAGCACCAGCACGTTCGTGCCGCTGGAGCGCGACCATCGCGCCAACGCCATCATGCCCACGCACAGCAGCAGCGACACGGTCGTGAACATGAACGCCGTGTTGAAGCCACGGCCGCCGTGGCCTGTCGCGTCCGTGAGCGAACCGCCCATCGGCGCGGACAGCAGGAACTGCAGAATCGTCTCATAGCCGTGTTCGGCGACGAACGTCTTGAACCCGAACAGCAGCGAGCCAGCCAGCGCCGCCAGTCCCGTCCATCGCCAGGCGCGGTCGCGGCCGTACAGCACCGCGGAGTACAGGGACAGCATGGATGCGATGACGTTCACGGCGAGCACCGACGGCACGAGCAGCAGCTGGAACGTCGCGAACACGAACGATGCCAGAGCGCTGGACTCGGGGAACCGTCGGCGGAACACGCACGGCAGCAGCGACAGCATGGTGAACAGGCGGTCGCTCATCCCGTACATCTGAAGCCCGTCCAGATACAGCATGGGCGCGTTGCCGATGTTGGTCAGCAGGAACGTGAGCAGTAGCATCGCGATCAGGTCTGACAGCAGATAGTGGCGTTCCATCCACTGTGACAGCCGCTCGATCCAGTTGGCCTGCCCGGTCGCGTTCGCCGCCGCCTGGCTGATCGGCTTGGATCTGAGCGTGGCGTAGAGCCGTTTCGCCCGTGCGAGCAGTCTGGCGGTCGATGGAGGTTCGGGGATATGCCGGGACGGCTGCCGCGGATCCGCCGCGCGGCCCGTGGCTGTGACGTCAGTGCCCGTGGCGGTGACGTCAGTGTGGGTGACGCTCCCGGTTCGTTCGGCGACGCTGGCTTTGGCATCTGACGGTCGTGCGGCAGACAAGCGCGGATGACGGTGCGTCCCCGCCGCGGCTGGCTGCCGTGAGACGCGTTCGTAAAGACGGCCGGCGGGGGAGTGCACGGCGGCCATCTGCTCGGCGGCGTTCTTCTTGACGTCGGCCTGATGCTGACGGACATGGATGCTGCTCGCCGATTCGACGTCATGCGTCGCGGTCGGGACTGCGACGGGCGCGGATGGGACGGTCGCGGGCACAGTGGTCGCGGGCGCAGTGGTTGCGGCGGCTGCGGAGCTGACGGCGGCATGAGCCGTGCCGTCGTCCGGCTGCAGCCCGGCGTCCCGCGCGTCCGCCGTCTGCAGCTCTGTGTCGTACGGCACCGAAGCGTTCACGCCGAACCCGCCGCCGATCAGCGGACCGGACTGGACATGCCCGCCCACGTCTTCGATGCGCTCGCGCATGCCGATCAGCCCATAACCGGGCTTGTGTCCGTCCAGCGACGACGACGCTCCGCGCCCGTCATCGGTCACGGATACGGCAAGACCATGCCCGTCCCACGTTTCTGCGATGGTCACGGTCACGTTCGGCCCGGCGTACTTGCGCACGTTCGTCAGCGCCTCCTGCACCATGCGGTACATCGCGCAGCTCGCCTGATGGCCTAGCGCGGAGGGCGCGGGCGTGCCGGTGACGGTCCGCAGGATACGGCAGCCGTCCCCGGCGGCCGACCGCGCCTGGTCGATCAGCGCGTCTATATCGCCCCAATCGGCGTGGTCGGAGCCGCCGAACACGCCCAGCAGGCGCTTCATGTCATGCAGTGCCCGCTCCGACTCATGCCGGATCGTCTCCATGGTGTGCCTGGCGAGCGCGGGATCATGCGCGCCGGCATAGCGTCCGCCATCCGACTGCACGATGATGATCGACAACGTGTGCGCCACCACATCATGCATGTCACGGGCGATGCGCGCCCGCTCGGCCAACGCGGCGATGCGCTGCTCCTCGAGCTCCTGCGCCCTGAGCGCGTCGTTGCGCTCCTGCATCATGCGCACGGTCGCTCGGCGGGCGCGCTGCCAGAACGCGACGATGATCGCCGACGTCAGGCACAGTGCGATGAGTATGAATATGGCGACGGCGCTCCCCGCCATCACCAGCGCGCAACTGCCGGTCATGCCGTACTGGTTGACCGAATAGCATGACGAGACCGCGCTGATCTGCAGGTCGGTGTTGCCGAGAGGGCCGACCGATGACGTCCATGCGAGGACCATCGCGGTGAGGGCTCCGATGGCGAATGCGAGGATCATGAACGGCTTGGAATTGCGGGGATCGCCGTAGACGATCACCGAGTACAGCATAAAAGGGGTAAGCAGGTCGGCGTAGACGACCGTAGGGCCAAGCACGAGCTGGATTACCGTGATCGCGACGAAGGCGAGCGCCGCGGCCTGCGGTCGTGTGCGCCGCAATGCTATGGTGACCATCAGCAGCAGGGACCACAGGACCATCGGACCGCCGTCGAAATAGGCGAGCAGTCCGGGGTTCGTCGTGCCTGAGCCGAACATGCCGATGACTAGGAACGCCGCCACCGCAGCCATGAGGATGTCGGCGAGCAGCGTGTGCGTCTTGTTCCACGCTGTGATCCGTTCCATAACACCCATGGGTGTCAAGGGTAGCGCCTGCCTTGACGTGCACGGCATCGGCCTGACGGATGATTCGGCTGTCGCGTACGCTGCGGTGCGGACGGGCGGGGAGGGGTGGCGACATGCCGCGTTCGCAAACGGGAAGATATGGGACGTGTGACGCATTCCTCGCGTATGGTTGGAAGCGTCTGGCGTCATGCCGCCGTCGACCGGGCCCATGGGGCCTGCGTGGCGCGGATGGCAGCCGGTAGGACGATGTTAGGAAAGGTGGTTGCAAAATGACGTTGCTCGCACAGTATTACGTGCCCGGCCTGCATGTCGAGGACCGGTCGGTCGCGGTGCCGCTCGACTGGTCGGGCCATGAGCCGGGCCGTGGGTTCGACGGCGATTCGCTGCGTTTGTTCTACCGGGTGGTGACCTCGCCCGAGCATGTGCATGACGAGCTGCCGCTGCTGGTGTACCTGCAGGGCGGCCCCGGCGGTGAGGGGCCGCGCCCGCTGAACCCCACGTCCGACGGCTGGATCGCCGAGGCGGTCAAGCATTTCCGCGTGGTGCTGCCCGACCAGCGCGGCACCGGGCGTTCAAGCCGCATCGACGCGCAGGTCATGGAGCGCATGGCCGGGGCCGGCGCACGCGCGCAGGCCGACTATCTCAAGCTGTTCCTCGCTGATTCAATCGTGCGCGACTTCGAGCATCTGCGCCGCACCGAGTTCGGGGGAGCCCCGTGGGTGACGCTCGGCCAGAGCTACGGCGGGTTCCTGACGCTCACCTACCTGTCGTTGTACCCCGAAGGCGTGGCCGCGAGCTTCACGTGCGGCGGCATCCCGCACGTGCCCGCCGACGCGACCGAAGTGTACGAGCACACGTTCCCGCGCATGGCGGCCAAGACCGCGCAGTTCTACGAACGCTACCGTGTGGATGAGGAGCGTGTGGCGGCCGTGGCAGAAAAGCTGCCGACCGTCGCCGAAGTCGCCGCCACGGGGGAGGGCTGGCTGCCGGCCGGCACGCCGGTGCTGCCCAACGGCGACCCGCTGACCGTCGAACGGCTGCAGTGCCTTGGTTCCGACTTCGGCATGAAGCCGAGCTTCGAGCGCGTGCACTGGATCTTCGACGAGGCGTTCCTCGACGGCGACGGCTCGGCCAGCGCCGATTCCGCGCTCAGCGCGCCGTTCCTGGAGAAGGTGATGGCCGCCACGTCGTCCCGGCCCTTGTATTGGCCGCTGCAGGAGTTCATCTACGCGAACGGCGAACTGGACGAGCCGATCCGTTGGGCGGCGCAGCGGGTGCGCGACGAGCATCCCGCGTTCGGCACCGGCCGGCGCCCGCTCACGTTCACCGGCGAGGCGATGTTCCCGTGGATGTTCAATCAGGAGAAGGCGCTGCGTCCGTTCCGCCCGGCCATGGACCTGCTCATGGAGGATACGCGTTTCGGCGTCATCTACGACGCCGACCAGCTGGCCCGCAACGAGGTGCCGCTGCAGGCGGCCGTCTACTTCGACGACATGTACGTGGATTCGCTCATGCAGCTCGATACGCTCAGCCGCGTCGGCAACAGCCACTACTGGACCACCAACGAGTTCGAGCATGACGGCAACCACGGCCCCTCCGTGTTCAAGCGGCTCTATCAGGAGGCGCTCGACCGCGGCGACCTGGAAAGCCTGTTCTGACGGGCGGGCGCCCCCATACCATCACCACACGCATTCATCACCACGCGCATTCATCACCATACGGAGGAAACATCATGACACAGCCGGACATCACGGACCTCACCATCGGATTCATCGGCTACGGCAACATGGCGCAGGCCATCGCGCAGGGACTCGTCGACGCCGGGGTCGTCACCGGCGGGCGCATCGTCGCCTGCGCCGCCCACTACGACAAACTCGAGAAGACCACCGCCAGGATCGGTGCGCGCCCGCTGCACGACGCCCGCGAAGTGGCGGCCGCGGCCGACGTGATCGTCATCGCCATCAAGCCCTATCAGATCGAAGGCGTCGTCGGCCCGATCGCCGACGAGTTCGCCAAGGCCGGCAAGTTCACCGTGTCGATCGCGGCGGGCTGGGATCTGGCGAAATACCGGACGCTGTTCGGCGACCTCGCCGATTCCGTGCACATCCAGTGCACGATACCGAACACGCCGATGGCCGTAGGCAAGGGCGTGCTCGTCACCGAGGAGAGCAACACGCTGCTCGACGGCCAGCGTGACGTGTTCGAGGCGCTGTTCTCGCCGATCAGCCTCATCGAACGCGTCGACACCGCGCATATGAACATCGCTATGTGCATCGCCGGCTGCGCGCCTGCGTTCACCGACATGTACATCGAGGCGCTCGGCGACGCCGGCGTCAAATACGGTCTGCAGCGCGCCGCCGCCTACCGCATGGCCGCGAAGATGGTCGAAGGCGTGGGCGCGCTCTACATGGCGACCGAAACGCATCCGGGCGCGATGAAGGATGCGGTCTGCTCGCCCGGCGGCACCACGATCCGCGGCGTCGTTCAGCTCGAGAAGGACGGCTTCCGCGGTGCCGTCATCAACGCCGTCGACGCCATCGAAGCGTAGACCGGTGGAAGCCACCCTCAGTCTCGCTTCGCGAGCCAGCTCCCGCCGGCGGGAGCGAAGCTGCGGCGGCAATTGATTATTCGGCCCCTTGGTGGAGGGGCTGGAGCGCGATTTCTACGCGCTCGTCTTCGGCCCGGACTCGGCCCCCTCGGTGTGAACTGCACCCCGATTGTTGGACTGCGATAATGCAGATTCGATGATTGGAGGTGCGGTTTCTCATGTGTGGGGATCGCAGGCGTCATTACGACGACGGTTTCATGAGGAAGGTCGCGGACCTGATC
>NZ_WBVT01000020.1 GCF_009193355.1 Bifidobacterium leontopitheci | reverse complement strand
CGCCCCGCCTCACCCCTTGCGCGCCACATTGATGACATTGTTATGCCCCCAGCAGCGCTCATAGGGCATGCCGGTGAGCGACTCGACCATGGCCCGCGTCTCGGGCGTAACGTCGGCCATGGAGCCACCCGCGCGCAGACGGGCGATCTCGGCGAGCAGCAGCTCGTGGTTTTCGCGGTTGAGCCTGAGCCGGTAGGTGAACGCGATGCCGACCAGACAGATCATGATCGGCACGAACGAGAATAGGCATGCGAGCGCGAACACAGTCTGCGGCGGCTGCGTCTGCGCACCTTCCATGAAGCCGGTCGCCTCGAGCACTAGGCCGATCACGATCGTCTCGGCCGACGAGAAGATGTCGTCGATGGTCGAGTTGATGGCCGCGTACTGGCCTTCGCGCCGCTTCGAGGTGATGATCTCGTCGACGTCGGGGATGAACGTGTACGTGTACTGCGTGGCGTTCACCACGCCGGTGATGCCGAAGTTCATGAACAGGCCGAGACCGATGTACAGCACGGCCCGGGTCGCCGCGGGCAGGCTGCCGGCGGTCATGGCGAGTGCGAACATGGCGAGGAACACGCAGATCACCTCGACGCCGCCGATCCGGTAGGCGCGCGGGCCGCCGACGCGCGCGGTCAGCCAGATGAAGAACGCGACGCACGCGATGCCGAATGTGAGGTTGATGCCGGTGGCGAGCGAGACGGTCTGCGGGTCGAGCAGCAGCACGAAGATCACGAAATACGTGTTGAGCGTGCCGCGCACGGTGCGGAAGCATTCTTCGGAGAGGTACAGGCCGAGGTAGTTGCGGAACTCCTTGACCTTGAGCACGGAGAGGAAGTTCCATACGACCGATACGAGGCGGCGGCCGAAGCCAATCCGCCCGGCGCCCGCGGCGGACCCTCCCGCAGCGCCCGCGTCCGCACTACCCGCGCCCGCAGCGCCCGCACCGCCGCCCGCATCCGCGTCGGACACATTGGTCGACTCGTCGAACGGCCGCTCCTGGATCGACAGGAAGCCGAGCATGAGCACGGCGGTGCCGATGAGCCCGTACAGCAGGGCCATGTTGAAGTACGATTCCCAGTTGTCCTTGCCCCAGATGGTGAACAGGTACACGTTGAGCACCGAGAGGAACGTGCCGCCGATGGCGCCGGCGATCTGGTTGACGCCGACGAGCTGCGCGCGCTGGCCGGGGTTCTCGGTCATCTCGCTGGGCAGGCCGTACTGCACGGTGGTAATGCCGGCGAAGAACGCCCAGTACAGCAGGTTGGCGAGAAAGTACACGGGGATCGACAGGTTGGGGATCCACAGCAGCAGGTAGAAGACGAAGTTCGCGGGGATGGCGAACAGGAGGATGGAGCGGCGGCGGCCGAACCTGCGGCCGAGCGCGTTGCGGTACATGCGGTCGGAGATGTACCCCCAGACGGGGCCGATCACGGAGGCGACGATCTTGCCGACGGCGATGATCACGGCGGTGACGGACATGGGCACGCCGAGGAACGTCGTGAAATAGAACATCTGCCAGGTGACGATCATGGTCTGCATGACGTACGACAGGGAGAACGTGGAGTAGCCGAGCTTGGCCTTCCATGACAGCGGCCTGACCAGGGTCTTGTCAGAGCCTTGTGGGAGTGAGCGAGACATCCGAGTCCTTTCTGCTTCCTTGCGTGCGGCGTCGCCGGCCTGCGGCCCGGCGCCGCGTCCGGTTGCGTCGCGACATCGCGACACGCCGTATGCGGATTTCGTTGTTCTGTTGCCAAACACTATATCATCGTTAAGATTTATGCGCCATCAGCGGCGTTTCAGTTCCAGCTAAATCCAGCTTATTTCAGTAATCTTATCGTTGAGATGATATGCTGGTGTCAATCCCGCGGAGGAACGGCTGCGGGAAGCCGGCGACGATCAGCCGCCGATTGTCCACGCGACACCAACCGCACGGACGGCGACACTCATGAGCAGCAAAGCAGCAACCCGGTCATCACAAGTCATGGAGGTCTTCATGATGACGACAGACAGCGCACAGGCGCCCGCCACGCAGGCGCCCACCCAACAGCGCACCCTCACCCGGCGCGCGAACGATTTCGACCGCGGATGGAAGTTCTTCCGCGGCACACCCAACGGCGCGGAGAAGCCCGGCTACGACGACGCCGAATGGCGCGACGTCGACCTGCCGCACGACTACGGCGTCGAGGGCCGGTTCTCGCGCAACGCCCGCGCGACCGTCGGCTATCTCAAGGTCGGCGAAGGCTGGTATCGCAAGGCCTTCACCGCCCCCGCAACCCTCGCGGGCAAGCGCGTCACGCTCGACTTCGACGGCGCCATGGACCGCGCCGAAATCTGGCTCAACGGCGAGAAGGTCGCCGAACACCACTACGGCTACACCGCATTCAGCGTCGACCTGACCGGCCGGCTCAGGCTCGGCGAACGCAACGTCGTCACCGTGCGCACCACCAACGAGGAGCCGAGCTCCCGCTGGTACGCGGGCGCCGGCCTGTACCGCGACGTGACGCTCACCGTCACCGGTCCCGTGCACGTCGCGCGCTTCGGCACGCAGATCACCACGCCGACCCTTGAGGACGACGTCACCGCCGGTCGGCCGGCCAACGTGCACGTCGCCACGCTCGTCGCCAACGAGACCGCCGAAGACCGTGCGGTGACCCTCCGCCAGGAGGTCGTCGCCGCGGACGGCACCGTCGCCGCCGCCGCCGAAACCGCGGTCGTCGTCCCGGCGAACACGCCGGACACGACCGCGGCCGAGTCCCACTATGCGGACGCCGACGCAGCCAACCGGTACGAGCAGACCGTCGCCGTGCCGCAGCCGCACCTGTGGAGCACCGCCGACCCGTACCAGTACACGCTGCGCACCACCGTGCTGGACGGCGCGGCCGCAGCCGACGCCGCAACCGCCGCGCTCGACGTCACTGAAACCCGCTTCGGCCTGCGCTGGATCACCCTCGACCCGGCGTCCGGCCTGTATCTGAACGGCGTGAACATGCGCGCGCTCGGCATGTGCATGCACCACGACCTCGGCGCGCTGGGCGCAGCCACCTACCGCCGCGCGGTCGTGCGCCAGCTGGAGATCCTCAAGGACGCGGGCGTCAACGCGATCCGCACCAGCCATAACCCGTGCTCGAAGGTGTGGGCCGAGGAGTGCAGTCGCATGGGCTTCCTGCTGCTCGAGGAGCTGACCGACATGTGGACGGCCCCGAAAAACCGCAACGACTACAGCAACTACTTCGCCAAGGACTACCCCGAGGACCTAGCCGCGATGATCCTGCGCGACCGCAATGAGCCGGCCGTGTTCATGTGGGGCATGGGCAACGAGGTCGCCTGGCAGGAGGCCGAGATCCCGATCGCCGCCGACCTGACCCGGCGGTGCCACCTGCTCGACCCGACCCGTCCGAACTCCGTGAACGACGCGTCGTACCTGTCCAAAGGCATCGACGGCATCGGCAACCGGATCCACGAGCAGATGGACGTGCGCGGCTACTCGTACATCAACCGCGACCAGATGGAGCAGGTGCACGAGAAGCATCCGAACGACGTCATCCTCAACTCCGAATCCGGCAACTGCACGCCGTGCCGCGGGTTTTACGTGCACCCGACGATCCTCACCGACGAGTGGCAGCTGCGCGGCCGCGACTACCCGTTCGCCAAGGGCCGCCGCCCATGGAAGGAGGACACGTACGAGATCTCCGACTACAACGTCACCACGAACCGCGGCTACCCGCTCGACATCGCGTTCGACCGTCTCGTGAACCTGCCGTTCAACGTCGGCGAGTTCGCGTGGACCGGCTTCGACTACATCGGCGAGCCGGCGCCGTACATCTCGAACTTCTACTGGAACAAGCCGGAGATGCCGGAATCCGACGGTTCCGTGCTCGCGCCGCTGCGCTCCTACTACGGCATGGTCGACACGGCCGGCTTCCCGAAGAACCCGTGGTGGCTGTACAAGGCGCTGTGGACCGACCCCGACGACGCGCCGATGGTGCATCTGCTGCCGCACTGGAACTGGGATCAGGGCGAGTCGGTGGCCGTGTGGGCGTACACGAATGCCGCTTCTGCCGAGCTGTTCCTCAATGGCCGTTCGCTGGGCAGGCGCGAGTTCGAGCCGCATCAGGCGAGCTTCCACCTGAGCAACAAGTACGCTGACAAGCCGTTCGAGTACCGCTACCAGAAGGACGGCAACGAGCCGAAGCAGCTGACCCTGCAGTGGGAGGTGCCGTTCGAGCCGGGCACGGTCGAGGTCGTCGCCTACGACAAGGCCGGCAACGTGGTCGCGCGCGACTCGATCACGACAGCCGCCGCGCCGGCAGGCATCCGGCTGGTCCCGGACCGTCACGTCATCGACGGCGACGGGCGCGACCTGAGCTTCATCGAGGCGGACGTGATCGACGACGCCGGCGTCATCGTGCCGCGCGCGGACAACGAGCTGACGTTCCACGTGGAACACGGCCGCCTGCTCGGCACCGACAACGGTTATCAGGCGAACACCGAGCCGCTGCAGTCCCCGGTCCACTCCGCCTACTCCGGCAAGGTGCTGGCGATCGTCGCCTCCGACGGTTCCGGCAAGCCGATCCGCGTGACCGCCACCGCCAAGGGCCTGCGTTCCGATTCGGTCGACGTGTTCACTGTCAGCTCGGAGGGGGCTGTCACGCGCGGCGTGACCGGGGGAGCGTCCGCACGCCGCCCAGCCAACTCGGCCCCCTCGGTGGAGGGGGCTGTCACGCGCAGCGTGACTGGGGGAGCGCCCGCGTCTGACGCCGCACTGCCCCTCGATCCAGCTTCGTCGTCCAACCCCTCCGACAGTGGGAGCCGAGGCGACGAAGTGCTCGCCGTCCGCGACACCGCCGTGCGCGTGCGCGACGGCGAGAAGGTCGACCTGCCCGTCACCGTGACCGCGCTGCTCGCCGACAACACGACCGCGCTGGTGCCGGTCACGTGGGATGTCGCGTATCTCAACGACAAGCTCGCCGAGGCCGCCGCCAAGCCGGACGCGCAGACGTTCGTCGTCGACGGCCGCGCCGCGGACCTGCCGGTGCGCGCGGCGGTCACCGTCACCAAGCCGGCGTCCGTGCGCGACGTGTCGCTGGCCGCGGCAGCCGGCGCCGCGCCGCAGCTGCCGGAACGCGCGATGGTCGTCTTCGATGACGGCAGCAGCGTCGACGCGCCTGTCACGTGGCCCGACATGCCGGCTGCGGCATGGGCCGAGCCGGGCAACGTCACCGTCGAGGGCACGGTCGAGGGGTACGGGCTGCCGGTCAAGGCGAGCGTCCGCCTCGTCGCCGTTGGTGATGGTGACGCTGCCGCCGCCAAGCCGTTCGCCCACGGCACGACCACGGTCACGTCGATCACCGTCGACGGCAAGCCGCTGGACGGCTTCTCCGCAGACACGCACCGCTACACGCTGCACCGCGCCTACACCGCCGACAAGCCGGCCATCGAGGTGGCCACCGCCGACAACGCGACCGCCTACATCGTGCCGCCGGTCCACTACCCGTACGGCTCGTACGTCGTGCGCGTCACCTCCGAGGACGGCGAGCAGCACAACGCCTACGCGCTCGACCTTGACGTGCCGCCTGCGCCCGTCGCCGACGTCACCATCGAACCGCCGGCGCACGCGCTGGCCGAAGACGAGACGACGACGCTGCGCATCCACGTCACCGACGAGAACGGCAACCCGGTCGCCACGGCCACCGCGGACAACGCGAAGGTGACGTACACGTCCAGTAACCCGTCCGTCGCGGCCGTCGCCGGCGCGCAGGACCACGTAACCGTCACCGCGCTGCTGCCCGGCACCGCCAACATCACCGCGACCGTGGCCTACGGCGGCGAGACCCGGACCAGCACGCCGGCGATCGTCACCGTCGCCGACGGCGCGACGCCGAAGAAGCCGGCCGGCGTGCACGTGCCCGACGTGCGCACCGTCGCCGGCACCACGCCGCAGCTGCCAGCCACCGCGGCCGTGACGTTCGACCACGGCCTCGGCGCGCCGCTGCCGGTCGACTGGGAGCCGGTCGCCGACGCCGCGTACGCGCACGCCGGCGACGTCACCGTGCGCGGCACGCTCGCACGGTTCGGCACCCCGGTGACCGTCACCGTGCACGTGGTCGAAGTGCTCGCCGTGCAGTCGGTCTCGCTGGCGACGATCACCGGCATCGAGCCGCTCATCCAGGAGGACGTGCCCGAAGTGACCGTCTACTGGAGCGACGGCGCGAAGGAGCAGCGCGCCGTCACGTGGGACGCGCCCGAAGCCTCCACGTACCGCAACCCCGGCACGTTCACGCTGCTGGGCACGGTCGACGGCATCAGCGGAAAGGCCGTCGCGCACGTGCGCGTCACCGACGAGTTCGTGCAGAACCGCGACCTGTTCTCGTACCGCAACGACGTGTACCCGCAGGTGCGCGCCTCCTACACGAACCCCGACCCGAAGGCGCAGGAGGACGCGTCGCTGCTCATGGACGGCATCGTCTCGTACACGCCGCGCGTGGGCTACAACCTGAAGAACCGCTGGTCCACCACCGGCAACCCGTCGCGCACCGCATGGCTCGAGTACCGCTTCGGCTACGGCGAGGAGACGCCGTTCATGCTGCACTCGTTCACCGTGTACTACTGCCTTGACGGCGAGGGCGTCGCGCTGCCGGAGTCGGTCGGCGTGGAGTATCTCGACGCCGACGGCGCATGGCAGCCGGTGCAGGGGCTGACGGCCGCGTCGCACCCGGTCGAGCAAACGAACGACGCCGCGTGGGTGTACGCGACCGTGGGCGACAAGCCGGGCTCGTCGATGTCGTCGAAGGGCGACGAGACGACCTACACGTTCGACATGGTCCGCACGTCGAGAATCCGCATCACGTTCACGTCCGCCGAGGGCGCGGTCGTGGCGATCACCGAGGTACGCGGCGACGCGCAGGTTCCAGCGCTCAACGGCGAGGCGACGATCGCCGGCCTGTTCGTGGACGGCGCCACGGTCGACGGGTTCGACCCGGCGGTCGAGGAGTATCAGGTTGCGGGCTCGGGTGCCGCCCGTACTGGCGCCGCCCGTACTGGCGCCGCGGGGGCCGGGACGAGTGTCGAGGTGCTGCCGGCCGGCAACAACGCGGCCATCACCGTGGTGAACCGCACCGCGACCGACGGCGAGGCGCAGGTGATCGTCACCTCCGAGGACGGCACCGCGACCCGCATCTACCACGTCCAGGTCACTCCCGAAACCGCTGCGGCGACTGCTGCAGCGACCAAGTGAGGTGATGCCTATACGAACTCCGCTCAATCCCATTTGCTGACACGGCCGCCGGCATTCCTGCTCGCCGACAGCCTCAGATAGGGCCTGCGTCGTTATTCGGCGCAGGCCCTATCGCATACCACTGCCCTCATATCGTCGACGGGTCGTATTCGAAGATAGTTGTCAAACACGGTTCATTGGGATTTCCTGACGGAACGTACTCGTAGACCACGATAGAGTACGGTCGGTCGTTTTTTCCTGACGAAACGTACTCGGAGACCGAGTTAGAGTACGGTCGGTCGATAATTGTCAACAAAACGTACTCGTAGCGGTCATTCGAGTACGGTTCGTCGTTTTTTCCTGGCGGAACGTACTCCAAGCGCGCGCACGAGTACGGTCGGTTAGATTGCCACGGTTGCTGCCTGAGCGGTGCAACACATTACCGCACAATGTACGGTATTGGCCGTCGTTGGGGATGAAGCTACCCGGAACAATGCCGCAAGTCGGAGATGTGGGTGTTTCGTTTGCGGAACATCACTGAGCCGCTCGGAAGAAACGGCTTGATTCCGCCGTTTTGCAATTCAGGCACACGCAAACCCCCCAAACAAAACACCCACATCTCCCGCAGACGCCCCCGCAGGAGCGTTCCGCCCCGCTATGACAGCGGTCCGCGCGGAGCCGCAGCCCACTCCCAGTTTTCTCCCATCCGAGGCAGGCGGAATGGGAGAAACCCGGGAATTAGACGAGGGATGAGGGTTTCAACTCCCGGATTTCTCCCATCTCAGCCACTCCAAATGGGAGAAACCCGGGAGTTTGGAGCCCGGAATTGTCACAGCGGGTAGCTACCCGCTGTGACAGAGGGGGAGGGAGCATGGGGAACGCCTGGGGGCCGACGGAAAGTGGGGACTGGCGGGCCAACGGGCCGACGGAGAGTGGGGGACTGACGGAGAGTGGGACCGACGGGGCGATAGTGCCCGAAATCTTGCGCACTGTGGTCATCGCCGTAAGGACGGGCGAAGGGCCAAAGTGCGCAAGTTACCGGGCGCTGCCGGCGGGGCGGCTACTCCTCCTCGAAGCCGGAGTTAGCGAGCTTGAGGTTCTTGGCGTTGGCGTCGATGATGCGGACGGTGTTCTCGTCGAACCCGCCGGGGGCCTCGGCATGGATCTCCACGCTGATGGAGATGGACGCCCCGGCGAGCCGCAGCTGGTCGAGGATGCCCTCGTTGAGCCGTGCAAGGTCGCGGTTCAACGAATCCGGATTGAGTTTGGCGGTGCCGTAGTACCGTGTCATCACCATCGGCGCCGGCTCGGGCTTACCCGCGACTGGCGGCACATACTCGGCAGGCTGGGCATGATCGCCCGGCTGAGCGGCCGGCAGGCCGTCGGACTGCCAGGACTCTCCCTGCGCCACGATTTCGCCGGTCGCCACAGTGACCGGCGACTGCCGGGCAGCCTCCTCCTCGGCGCGGAGCGCCTCCAGATCGGCCATCGCCGTGTCCCAGTCCACGATGAGCGTGGAGTCGGTGACACGCACCGCGGTCAGAGAGGTATGGGTCACGCCGGGAATGATGAGGTTCTGGAAGTGACCGGACTCATACCGGCCGGATGCGATGGCGAACCGCTCTTCGGTGGTCAGCGCGGCGCCGGGCGCATCTTCGAGCGCATGGTCGAGCACGTCTCGGTCGGCCATACGCGGCATGTACGGGAACCGCGTGATACAGTCCCATACCGTCTTCACCGGCAGTACGCCGTCGACGAATGCGGAAGCAAGATACTGTCGGATGTTGTAGCCGAGCGTACTGGTCGCGTACCGGTCGCTGAGCGCGTCTTCATCCTGCATGCGGCGGCCGGTGCGCTCGGCCATCGAGTCGCCGCCGCTGTCGGGGATGCGCATGTCGGCCAGCCGGTACGGTTTCGTCGGATCGGGGCGCCCGGCGACGAGTTCCGCATCGGGGTAGAGGCACCAGCAGTAGGCGTTGCGTACGCGCTCGTTCAGGGTCTTGTCTAATCCGGCCACGGCGTTCTTGGCTTGTTCGACCTGCTGTCGGGTGAGGTTGAGCCGCACTTCGTCTTCGATCACGCGTTTCCACCCCAGATACGACCGCGCGGCATCCTCCGCGAATCCGAGCAGGTTGCGGTCGGCTACGAGGAACGCGAGCATGTTGCGGTTGGTTCGCTGCGCGGAGCCGCGATGTTCGATGGCGTCGCGCACCCACTGCTTGGTTTCGGACGATTCGCCCTCACCTTTGGCGACGGCCCATTTCGGGTGCATGATGACGAGCGTGACCTGATCGGTGTCCGGGATGCCGTTCGTGCTTTCCGGCGCGACGCAGACGCGGCGGAACTTGCCGCGCCGCCCTGCCGCGCCTTCCGGCTGGAGGCGGCTGACGATCTCGTTGTAGACGCTCGCCGGATCCTCGCGCAGCCGTTCGGCGTTGTCGCGCGCGGTTTTGGTGATGGACGGCTGGAGGCTGTAACGGTATGCGGAACCTTCCACGAAGAAGTATGTGGATCGTTGTTCGAGCTGGCTGACGGCGACGCCGAAGTTGCCGTACACGTCGCCGGGCATGGCGGTTCCGAGCCAGGCGTTCTGCATGCCGAGCCCGCGGTTGGGCAGTCCGGCTCGGGGCGCGGATCCCATGAACACGGCCCGGGCGATGCGTTGGGTGAGCTGCCGCTGCCCCAGTACCGGACGGTCGTTGTCGACCTGTGCGGCAGTGGACTGCTGACCGGCCACGTCCGTGTCGATGATGGACTTCCATGAATCCGGCAGATATTGGGCGAGGTTCGAGTAGATGGTTTCGGAATCCAACGGCACGTTGCCTGGCAGGATCAGCGGGTTCGTGTCATTGCCCGCCCACAGTTCGTGGATGATGGACGACACCAGCGTCAGCACGCCGCGCGTGCGCTGGAAGTTCTCCAGGCTCGACCAGTCCTCATACAGGCGGTCGAGCAGCTCCGGGTGCAACGGATACGAGGCTCGGATGCGCTTGTCGTAGTCCGCGCTGGTCACATCGGTCGGGTATGCCTTCGGGTCGGCGCGGTACATGTCCACGAAGCGCTTGGCCGTGAGCGCGATCTGCGCCTGCGCCTGCGCATCCGGTTCCTCGAACAGGCGCTTGCGCACGATTTCGAACGATTCGTCGCGCGTGGACGGCCGCCACTGGTCGGCCTTGCGGCGCACGATCATCTGCAGCCGCTTCAAAGCCTCCTGACCGTTCTCGCCGCCGACTTCCAGGCTGCTGGCCTTGCCGCCGTCCTCGGATGCGGGGATGGAGACCACGAGCATGCAGTGCGGCACCGAGGCCGCGGCTTCGGTCAGCGTCTGCGCGAAGGTGAACTGGTCGTCGAACGTGCCGGCGGGCAGGTCGTCGCGGCCTACGAGCTGACGGGCGTACGCCACCCATTCGTCGATGAGGATGAGGCACGGGCTGTACCGGTGCAGCAGCTGGTTGAGGGAATCCGCCGGCGGTTTGCCGGCGATGTCGTTTTCGGCGACCATCGCGTAGCCTTCCGCCTCGCCGAGCTGCCAGGCGAGTTCGCCCCAGATGGTGTGCACCTGCGTGCCGTCAGGCTTGACGCTCGGCTTGGCGGTGTTGAGCTTGTCGCCCACGATGGCGGCGCGGTGTACCTTACCCGGATCCCACGCCTCTATGCCGAGCCCGGCGACGAGGTTCTGCACGTCGGACGACAGGTCGACGACCGGCTTGCTGCCGAACAGGTGGTAGAGCGCGAGCAGCGAGTGGGTCTTGCCGCCGCCGAAGTTGGTCTGCAGGTTCACTACGGGCGAGCCGCTGTTGTCGCCGACGAGTCGCCGGATGGCGCGGGTGAGCAGGTCGCGCAGGCCTTCGGTCAGGTAGGTGCGGTTGTAGAACTCGACCGGGTCGCCGTACGCGTTGCCCGGCGCGCACGCGGTCTTCGAGACCGCCACGTCGTACAGGTTCGCGGCGAATTCGGATGCGGTGAACCGGCCCGTGGCCACGTCCGCATGCGGCGTGATGACCTCACGCCACGGCTTCATGCCCTGCGTGGGGTCCACGGAGATGATCTTGCGCTGGCTGGCCTTGCGCGTGTGGTCCTCATACACGGTGCGCTGCAGCGTGTCGCGCAGCTTGCGCACGTCATCGGCGGAGTCCGGCGCGTTGACCGCGTTCAGCAGCAGTTCGATGGTGCTCAGGGCGCGGATGGCCTCGTCCGAGGTGAACGGCTGGCTGTGCGCCCACTGGTTGCGGGTTTCGCGCAGTTCGGACGCGTATGACTGCTGGGCGCGTGAGAGGATGCCGTTGAAGGCGCGTCCGTGTTCGGTGATGGCGCGAAGCTGCACCTGCACGTCGGTTTTGTTGAGCGTACGCAACGGCGTACCGTATTTCTGATGGTCGGCGAGCGCCCATGCGTCCGTCCAATTCGGCGTGTGGAACACGTCCGTCATCACGTCGTCGACCGGATCCACCAATCCTTCGGAGAGGAAGTCGAATGCCTTGCCGACCCTGTCTCGGTTGTTCATTGCCATGTTGGAACT
Organism: Bifidobacterium leontopitheci; assembly: GCF_009193355.1. GTDB lineage: Bacteria > Actinomycetota > Actinomycetes > Actinomycetales > Bifidobacteriaceae > Bifidobacterium > Bifidobacterium leontopitheci. The sequence continues at coordinate 42,371 of NZ_WBVT01000020.1, read as the reverse complement.
CCTTTATCCCGAAACTTGTTGCCTACACGTCCAGTTCGCCTTGGAACGCCGGGCGTGCGACGGTCTCCTTGTCCGCCATGAGTGACAGGTCGTCCCACATGGAGACGAGGTTGTTGAAGCGGATGGCACCTTCGGTGTCCTTGCGTTTTTCGGCCTCGTGGTACATGCGGAAGCCGAGTGCGCGGATGTCGTCCATCGCCAGCCGTTCGCCGGCTTCGGCCATGACCGGGGCGACCGCGTCCACGCCGTGCGCGTCGAGAATGCCGGCCATGCGGATGCATGCCTCCCACAGGCTCACGTGGTCGTCCTGCATCGGGTGCCAATGCTTGTCGTTCATCTCGGCCGGGGTGAGCAGGCGGGCCTTGCCGCCGGCGGCCTCGAATACGCCGCCGCGCACCAGCGCATCGGGGGAGGTTCCGCAGGAACGTGCCAGCTGGTCGGCCATGCCCGTGTTCTCCTGCGCCCAACCGTACGACTGGTACCATTTCACGGCGAAACGGGTGTCCGCGTCATAATCGGAATCCGCGTCGCCCATGACCTCGTCAATGGTGCGGTTGATGACTTCCAGCGCCTTCTGCACCGGCATGTCGGTGCCGTCCGCCTCGCGGATGCGCGAATAGCGCGAGTACACGCTGATGCCGGGGCCGATGGCCGCCTGGTTCAAGTCGACAGGGTCGATGCCCGAGGCCATCAGGGTTCGCAGTTCCTCGGTCAGCTCGGAACGCAGCACGCTGTTGAAGATGCGCATCGTCACCGAAGGCGCATCGGCTGGGCGCGGACGGCAGGCGAGGACGATGGAGGAGGCGAGGGCGTTGGTGCCGCTGGCGATCATGCGATTGCTCAGCTCGCTGCGCACCGGCCATGTGGCGGTGATTTCCCAGCCTGCCTTGATGAGGCCGTCAAGCAGCGCGTACCAACCGGTCGAGGTGCCGCTCTTCTCGTCCTGCTGCTTGTAGGCGTAGTACACGGTCATCGGCACATCGAGGTTCGCAGTCTCGCGGATATGCGCGAACACGTGGTTGAATCCGTCCACGAAGAACTCGGCGGCGCCTTCCTTGCCGCCGTGACGGTACGGGTTGGCGACCAGCTCCTGCGCTTTGGGGGTCAACGTCGTGCGCACCGTGGAGGGCAGTATGTCCTTCAACATGCGACGCAGCCAGACGTAGAAGTAGTCGGACAGGTCGGAGTAGCCGATGTTGTCGTAGTACGGCGGATCGGTGGATACTACGACGTTCTTGTAATCACGTGTGGCCGCGTCCGCCTGCTGCGCCTCGCCTTTGGGGTGGGCCGGGACGTTCTGGATGGCTTCAGCTACCCAATTCACTTGGCCAAGGAAGCTGCCTGACTTGGTAGAGAACGGATTGACCTCCGCGTAGTCCCATGCCATAGGGATTGCCTGACGAGCAAAAACATTACGGATGGTGTCACGACCATTGTGCCAGCTGCAAATACTGGAGCTGTAGTCGGTCTGGCGGCTGACCGCGAGGGACAGGTACACACTGATGGCGTCCGCGTACGCCTGCGCGCCGGTGCCGCCCGCATCCAGCGGCTCGCCGAGTTCCCACCGCGGGTCCTTCTCGGCCTTGGCCAGCGCATCCGCAAGCACCTGCTCGCGCACCTCGGCCACGGTGTCCGCCAACGTCGTCAACACCGTCAGCTGCCGGTTCGTGAACAGATCGGCGAACTCGGTAAGACCATAAGCCGGCGTCCACAGATTCTTCGGGTCGTTCGCCAGCAACTCAGTAGGAATCTCAACCGGTTTTGACGCTTGCTTAGCAGCCTCTCGCTGTTCTTCTGACGGGCTAATGTACAAGCGCGCGCGGTTGCCCTCAGCCACGACAGCGAGCAAGTCAGCTCCATAACCGTGCTTGCGGCCTTCGGACTTTACATAGTCGGACGGGATAGGCGTACCGTCAATCAGAGAGACAGCATTGCCTCTCTTCAACATGGTTCCGTCCGCATCCCCCTTCGGCCCATCAGCATTATGCTGAATCTCGTACCGAATCGAACCGTCCTCGACGATGGGCTTGATCCACGCTTCGTGGCCCTTCTTCTTGCTGAGCCACCATGAGCGGACTAGAGGAACCTGCACCGGATTCGCCGGGTTCGGGTTGGTGACGGTGCGCGCCCAGATCCACGCGATGACCGTATGCTCGTCCCCATGCTCGTCCTTGACCTTGGGGTACAGGTGGCCGACCTTCGCGAACGCCTTGTCGCGCAGCAGCTGGCCGTAATAGCGGATGTCGTCCGCCATGCCTTCGGCGCGGTTGAGGGAGTCGACGTTACTATCCGGATTGACGGACGCCCGCCCACGGAATCGCGCCGGAAAATCAATGAGCGCCTTATTGAGGATGACCGGCAGTGGGTTCAGATCAGAGGCATGAGACTCCAGCCCAAGCCGCTGTGCCTCGAGCGGAATAGACCCCCCCCGCAAACGGGTCGAGTATCTGGGCATCCGCCGCTCCGGACCACGCGATGGCCTCGCGGACAGCGCGGTACAGTTCGCCGTCGTTGACGTTCTCCCAGCGGGCGAGACGGCCCATCAGGCTATGCAGACGGCCACGCTCGGCGTCCTGCGCCTCCACCGTGGGGAACTGCTCCGGGTGTGCGGACGGATCATCGACCAGCTGGGCGAACAGAATCGACCGCGTGGTCGCCAGCGGGCGACGGGCCCAGTATAGATGCAACGTGGACGGCAGACCATGCCGCAACGACTTCTCACGGGCCGATTCCTCATTGATGACCTTCAGCGGGATCCCCGTCTCGATCAGCTTCTTCCTGCGTGGCGTCTCCGTCATAGTTGTCGCATTCCTTGTTCATGCATCTGCCGGCATACTCCGTCATTCCGCGGGAATATACCGGCAGATGGCCGTCTCGTCCATATCAATCATACGTCGGCGAGCGCCTTGTCGAGCAAGGTCCTCACGGCCGCGCTGCGGCTCATGTGGTGGTCGCGCATGTAGCGTTCCAGTTTGGCGTCACGTTCATCGTCCAGACGCACTCGAATCACATTGATTGCGGGCGTCGTACCGACTTCGAGCGGACGCCCAGGAGCCCGTCGCATGGCTTCCTCGAGCTGCTCGTTCGTGTAGCCGCGTTCTGCCTCCTCCGCATCGGCTTTGAGCATCGCCGCTTCGTCGGCCGGCAGATCGTCATATGAGAGCATGGTGTAGTTGTAGCTCATATCCATTGCCTGCCTCCTTCCATCAGTTTCACGTATTTGGTTCGCATGCGCATCGCATGGGTCGCGACATACATGGCATCGTCGGGGTCGATGCCATGCTTGAGGGCTGATGGCAATAGATTCATACCGAATATTGTGTCACAAAACTGTCGCTACGGCAATATCTCGCTCGGCGTCTCGCCCTGATTCCAATAGTTGGCCCACTGCTCGTTGAACGAACGCGTGGATTGGGCGGGAAGAATGTGGTCGAACGCGCGCGCCACGTAACGAATACGGTCATGCTCCGGCCCGTCGGGGCTCACGCGGACAAGCGCAAGCCGGTGACGGTCGCCCTGCGACTGGGCGAAGGCGACCTCGTTGGCGGTCACGGTGAACGTATCCGCCTCGGGCAGGTCGATACGGCCCTTCACTTCGATGAAATGCATGTAGCCCTGAGCGTCAACGGAACGGATGTCGAAGCCCTTGTTGTTGTGCGGCATCTCGGTCGGCGTACGGCCAAGCAGCCGTTCCACGCGCATGGTCAACGCCACCGCCCGGCGGTCCACCTCCTCGGTCCGCCGGGCGAACGGCCTCGACTGCACGACCGGCTCCGCCGAGCCGGCAGCAGCGACGAGCCGTTCGGGAACGACGAGCGCCATGCCACGGATGGTCGCCGGCTTGGCCCGCAACCGCACATCCTCGCTCAGCTCCCGCTCGCGGCGGCTGAGGCGCTCCTCCATCTCCTTGGCGCGCTTCAGTGCGTTGCCCGGGGTCATGCGTTTGCTCCGTTTGCCGTTCCGCTCATCGTCATGCAGCTTGTTGTACTCGCCATACCAGTAGTCGATCTCCGCGCCAAGCCGGCTCCTGACCTGAGCGAGCACGTGCTCGTTCTCCGCCGTCTTGCGCGTCTGCAGCTCGGCAAGACGAGGCTTGGTGCCCTGCTCGTACACCATGCGGCGCATCGCGTCGGTATGGTCGGCCTGCAGCCACTGCGAATCAAGCAACGCCAGCACGGCTTCGCGTTCGTCATCGCGCGGAGCGTCGTAATCCAAATACGGCGGCGCCGGGGAGAACGCCGGCTCGCCTTGTTCGGCAAGCTGAAGATAGTCGAAATGCCGGGAGACCGCATCGCCGCGAGCATCCTCGATGGTCTGCTCGGCGGCCACCATCAACGTCGGCTCACCCGGCTGCGTATCGGTACGGTCCACGAACACCGTGCCACGGTCCAGCGTCTCGCCATACCGGTCGATGATGAGACCGGCGACGGCATCCAGCAGCGGTACGCCCGGCGCAACCAGCAGCGCATCCGGACTGCCGTGCCCTATACGGGTGCGGCCCGGCTCGAACGTGATACGTTCGTAGGCGTCCGCAACCGTGCGATGGCGGTCACGCTGTTGCGCACGCCTGCGGATGCCGGCCGGCACATGGGTCAGCTCCCACCGGTTCGTCTCACGCAGTCGCGCCGTACCGCCGAGTCTTTGGAACGCCGGCAGGAAGAACGCGGAAACGTAGCCCGGCTGGAGCTTGCGTTCACGGGTCTTCTCCATGAGCTCGCGCACTTCGCGCACGTCTAGGCTGGGATACATCTCCGGGTGGGCGGAACGTTCGCTGATCAGTGCATCCAGTCCCTGCCGCACACTGCTGTCGATGACCTGGTCGAGCCGGGCCTGCACGCGCGGGTCGTCTCCATATTGGATGGCCTGGATCATCAGATCTTTGAGCGGCTTGCCGTCGAACGCCTTGCCGTCGCCCAGCACGTTGAACAGGCGCCCGCTGTAGGCTTTGCCCATCGTCTCGATCTTGCCCAGCAGCTTGCCGTAAACCTCGCCTTCGCGGGTGTTCTTCGCCACCAGATTCCACAGAAAACACGTGCGCAGCTGGCCAATGCGGTGGATGCGGCCGAAACGCTGCTCGATGCGGTTCGGATTCCACGGCAGGTCATAGTTGACCATCAGGTCGGCTCGATGCAGGTTCAGGCCCTCGCCGGCGGCGTCCGTGGCCACGAGGATGCGGACCTCGGGATTGCTGACGAACCGTTCCTGCACGGTCTTGCGCTCGTCACGGCTCATGCCGCCGTGAATCACCGTCACCGCCTCCGGCTGCCCCAGCAGTGCGGCGACCCGGCCGGTCAGATAGGTGAGCGTATCCCGGTGCTCGGTGAAGATGATCATCTTGTGCGGCTGTTCGGCAGTGCCGACGTCCAACACATGATGCTGGAGGATGTCGGCGAGCTGCGACCACTTCGCATCCGCGCCGGCCATGCGAACGGCTTTGGCCTTGTCCACCAGACCGTCGAGGACGCTGATCTCCGCGGCAAGCTCCTGCTCGGTGCGCGCCGCAGTGGCGGAGTCGACCACCTGATCCAGCTCAAGCTCAAGCTGGCCCTGATCGTCCTCGTCGGTCTCGTCCCACCGGTCGTCATAGTCGTCAAGGCCGATCGGCTCGCTGCCAGTCGGCTCGAATATGGTCGTGATGGACTCGGGATGTTCCTGTATGCGGCGCAGCAGTTCCGAAAGCCGGTCACGACGGCGAACCAGCGACCGAAGAATCGCCTCCAGGCTGGACGCCAGACGACGCTGCAGAATCGTCAACGCGAAGCCGATGCTGTTGGCGCGACGACCATCGGCCTGCAGCAGCCGGGCGGCCGCGTTCATGCCGGAACGCACGTAGTTCGTCACAGCACGATACAGATCGGCTTCACCGGCAGACAACTCATAGGCGACGGTCTGCGCACGACGCTCGGGGAACAGCGGCTTACCGTCGAACGTCAGCAGATCCTCCTTGACCATGCGGCGCATCAGGCCATGCGTGTCGGTACTGCGGTGACGCGCCGGCCTGTACTTGCCGGCGAACCGGTCGCGGTCAAGCAGCGTCATGAACAGCTGGAAGTCCTGTTCGTTGCCCGAATGCGGCGTCGCCGTCATGAGCAGCAGATTCTCGGCGGTCTCGGCCAGCGTCTCACCCAGCCGGAACCGGCTCGTGCGGCTCACCTCACCGTATTGGGTCTTGAAATGCGCGCTCATACGATGGGCCTCGTCCACGATGGCGATGTCCCAGCGAACCTCGCCGATCATGCCCATCAGTTCATCATTGCGCGCGACCTGATCCATGCGGATGATGAGCCGGTCATGATCGCGGAACGGGTTGCCGGACGACGATGCAAGACGCATCGCCGGGTCGAACACCTCGAAATCAAGCGAAAACTTCTGCGCCAGCTCGTCACGCCACTGCTCCGCAAGACCACCCGGACAGACGATGGCCACGCGCTCGGCCGCCGAGCGTAGCAGCATCTCCTTGACGTACAGGCCGGCCATGACGGTCTTGCCGGCGCCCGGATCGTCGGCCAGCAGGAACCGCAGCGGCACCTTGGGCAGCATATCCTCGTAGACGGCGCGAATCTGGTGAGGCAGCGGGTCGATATCCGACGAATACACGGCCGCCATCGGGTCATACAACGCGGCGTACCGGATACGCAGCGCCTCCGCAGCCAGCCGGAACTCGTCAGGGTCGGCGTCGAAGCGGGGACCGCTTCGCTCCGGCTGCGCGATACTCAGACGAGTGACCGTATCGGCGTCGATGATCTCACGGCCGGTGCCGCCATCGGCCGTCGTGTAGAACACGTCAAGTGCGGTGCCGCCCATCGGCGCGGCCGCCACCACCGTCACCGCCTGGCCGGGCATGATGCCAAAGAGCGTGACTCCCGGTTTGATGTCGGCAATGGTCAGCATCGCAGCGTCCATTGAATCGTCCATCGCATCATCCATGACGGCGGCTCCTTACGTTGTTTCTGCACGGCGGGGACGCGCCGGGCGGCGGGGTTCTTTCACGCCCTTGCAGAAGTTCTAACATGTTAACTCCCGAGTTCTAACATGTAAGGATTATTGCAAGGTGAAATGAAAGGTGAGCGGCGCAGTGAGCGGCGGACTGGCGCCTAGGGGAGTCGCGGTAGGGGAGTTTCGGTCAGGGAATCCCAGTCAGCGACCCGGTCAGGGAGTCGGTCAGGGAGTTTCGGCGCAAGAAATTACGGAAATCGGGGGCTTCGTCCGTAAATCCTTGCGCTGAGGACAGCCACGAGAGGTAGCCACTAGGAGCAGCCACTAGGGGTAGCCACCGGAGGCAACCTTAGGGACCATCCCCCAAGGACACGTGTGTAACTGGCATCTTCACGTCACTCTGCTCGGGCGTGCACAGTGACACGGGCGCGAAAACCCAGTGTTTGCAAGGAGTTTCGACAATGCGTCACTGTGCCCGGGCGAACAGAGTGACGTGGGGTACGTCACAGCCCTTGGCGGCCGTACCCATGCTCCCCTTACACACCCGCGAACGCGGAAAAACAAACGCGGGGCGGGACGATGGATTGCCCATCGTCACGCCGCCGCGATTACGCGCCGAGCAGGGTGAGCATCTGGGCGATGCCCTTCTTGCCGAACTCGACCTTGCGCTCGACGTCGGCACCGTCAGTAGCACCGTCGGCACCGGCACCGTCGCCGCCCTTGCTGATGACGATGCACGGCACGCTCATCGCACCGTACTGGTCCTTCAGCTCGGGGAAGTGCGAGACGTCGTAGGCCTCGGCGCGCACGAGCGGATTGAGCGAGGCGATGCGCTGCGAGGCGAGCACCGTCTCCGGGCACATCGTGCAGGTGAGCGACACGAGGATCATCACGTCGGTCGGCGTATCGATGGCTGCCGCGCGCGCCTTCAGGTCGTCGTCGATCGGCTGGCCGGGGCCCGCCGCGTTGTACAGTCCCAGCACGAACGAGTTGAACTCGTGACCGGACGGCACACCGTGGAACGCAAGGCCAGTGAACGTCAGGCGGCCGTCACCACCGGCAACGTCACCACCGTCAACGTCACCGTCCCACACGCACAGCCGCACGGCCGGGCGGGCGAGCGGCAGCGACGCGTCGACGTCGAACGTCGCGCGGCCGGCGTCGTCGAGCGTGCCGTACTCCGGCAACGTAGCGGCGGAGTCACCACCGCCGCCCGGCAGCACGATATCCGCCGGTTCGCCGACGACCAGCGGCGCCGGCACGTTCTCGCCGTCGACCGCCGTGATCACGCCCGCCGCGTCGACGGTCACCGAGTTCAGCTTGCCGCCGGAGAGGGCGACCATCTCGCCGATGAAGCCCTGCAGTTCCGCAGACAGCGGCGTATCGTCCAGCTCGAGCGCAAGCGTGACCGGACGGGTCATGCGGCCGAACACGACGCCAAGCTGCTGCTTGATGGCCGCGGAGAACAGTTCGCCGGGCTTGCGCGCGGCCTGCTCGGCGGCGGCCGCGTCCGCGCCGCGCTTGGCGGGCGCGGGAGCCGGGGTCGTGCCGGCAGCCGCGGTCTTGGCGGACGCTTCAGCTTCGGCCTGCTCGTACGCGGACGCGGTCGGCCGCGGCGGCACCAAGTCGGTCTTCTCGCTGATCTGCTTGGCGTAGCGTTCCAGCTCGACCGCGGCGATCGCGCCGTCGGCCGTCGCGGTGACCACCTGCCGCAGGTTCTTGACGCGCAGGTCGCCGGCCGCGTACACGCCGGGCACGGACGTCTCCAAGTAGCCGTGCGTGACCACGTAGCCGTGATCGTCCAGTTCGACGACGCCGCGCACCAGGTCGGTCGCCGGCACATACCCGGCGAACACGAACACGCCGAACGTGCCGCCGTCGGCCGGCTTCCACGTGGTCGTCTCGCCGGTGTCGGCGTTGCGCAACGTCGCCTCACGCAACCCGCCCTGACCGGCGGTGACGCCCTGCAGCTCGGTGCGGTAGCGCACTTCGATCTTCGGGTTGCGTTTGGCTTCGGCCGCGACCGACGCGTCGCACGTGAAGTCGGGCTCGCGCACGAGCACCGTGACCTTGCTCGCGTATTTGGTGAGGAAGACGGACTCTTCGGCGGCCGCGAAACCGCCGCCGACCACGAGCACCTCCTTGCCGGTGAAGAACTCGCCGTCGCAGGTCGCGCAGTAGGCGACGCCGCGGCCGGCGTACTCGGCCTCGCCCTCGAAGCCGAGCTTGCGGGGGCTTGCGCCGGTGGCGATGAGGATGCCGAACGTCTTCAGGTCGCCGCGCGTGGTGTGCACGATCTTGACGTCGCCGTCGACGTCGAGTCCGGTGGCTTCGGCGGAGAGGAATTCGGCGCCGAAATCCTTCGCCTGCTCGCGCATGGTCTGGGTGAGCGCGCGGCCGGTGGTGCGGCCGACGCCCGGATAGTTGACGACCTCGTTGGTGATGGTGATCTGGCCGCCGAAATCGTCCTTTTCGAGCACGAGCACCCGGTAGCGGGCGCGCGCGAGGTAGAGGCCCGCGGTGAGGCCCGCGGGGCCGCCGCCGATGACGACGACGTCATACAGATCGGCGTTTTGAGTGGATTGGGTCATAAGAAGCTCCTTGTACATGAGCGCCCCGGCGGCGGGGTGGGCGGGTGCTCGGCCTGTGGATGGCAGGTGAGGCGAGAGACCATACGAACCGCCCCCGCCGGCAGGGGCTCCCGCGAAGCGAGTGGGGGTGGTTCAAGACGTGGGCTATGCCCATGCCTATCCGAACCCCACCCCCAGTCGGCTCCGCCGACAGCCCCCGCCAGCGGGGGCGCAGTGATGATGCGATGCGACGCTATCGACGCTCGCAGCTCGTCACAGCAGGCCGACGAGGTCGAGGCTCGGCTCGATGGTGTCCTCGCCCGGCTGCCACTTGGCAGGGCAGACCTGATCGCCGTGCTCGTAGACGAACTGGGAGGCCTGGACGCGGCGCAGCAGCTCGTCGGCGTTACGGCCCACGTTGGAGGAGATGACCTCGTAGGCCACGACCTTGCCCTCGGGGTTCACGATGAAGTCACCGCGCTCGGCCATGCCGTCCACCTCGTTGTAGGTGTCGAGGTCGCGGGCGAGCAGGGCGGTCGGGTCGGCGAGCATCGGGTACTGGATCTTCGCGATCTTCTCGTTCGCGTCATGCCACGCCTTGTGCACGAAGTGGGTGTCGGTGGAGACGGAGTAGATCTCGCAGCCGATCTTCTTGAAGTCCTCGTACTTGGCGGCGAGGTCCTCAAGCTCGGTCGGGCAGACGAAGGTGAAGTCGGCCGGGTAGAAGAAGAACACGGACCAGTGGCCGAGCACGTCGGCCTTGGTCACCTCGTGGAATTCGTTGTTCTGGAAGGCCTGCACCTTGAAGTCGGTAAGCTCGTGCTGCAGAAGAGTCATCATCGTTCCTTTCATACCATCTGCACGTCAGTCATTACGCGTCAGTCGTGGGACTGGATTGCCGGTCGGACCGCGGCGTGGGCGTGCCTGGCCGCGTCCCCGCTTCCCATCGTATCATCAAGCGGCGGTCGGCGGTACCGAGACACCGCCCGTTTCGCCATGAGTAACATCACAGTTTTGTGAGGGCCGGGCAGGAAGGACGGGCGGCAGTGCACTGTGCACGGCCCACGTGACATTCACCCCGCGCAGCGTGACGAACAGCCCGAACAGCGTGACGCATAACCCGGGCAGGGTGACGCGCCCCGTGCAGGGTGACGCGCGACCTGAGCACTGTGACGCGCAACCCGGGCAGCGTGACGTAAATAACCCCTTATCGGGGACGTGGTGCGTCACTGTGCTCGCCCTTGCACAGTGACGCACCCTCGAAAACCCTTGCAATCACTGGGGTTCCGCGCCCGCGTCACTCTGCAAGGGCGAGCAGAGTGACGTGCCCTGTGCAGGGTGACGTGCGATGAGGACAGAGTGACGTGTGTTACCTCGCGGCGAGGTCGATGATGGCGGTGAGATGTTCGAGCAGTTGGGTCTCGCGGTCCGGCTCGTCGCCGAAATCAAGGTCGAGCGTGCGTGCGCCGCCGCGCCCAACGCCGGTCACACGCCGCGAACGACGCACTTTGCCGGCAAGTTCGGCAAGCTCGGCGGCCATCTCGTCGCGCGACCGGCCTTCCGAAAACAGCCGGAAGAACGCGACCCAGTATTTCGCCGCGATGCCGGCCATCAGCGTGTCCATCGACTCAGTCACCCAGTCGGCCATCAGCCCTTCGACGCGCGCGATACGGCCGAAATTGCCGCCACCATCCTGATTCGGCACGTCGACGTACTGCGAGCCTGGCCTCGGATACGGCGTGGTGCTCGGATGTCGGATGCCGCAGTCACGGTTCACGGCGCTGCCCCTGCGATGGTTCCAGTAGTAAGTGCGCATGTCGGAGGCGAACTTCGCCTGCTCCACGTACGGCTCGTAGACGATCGGCTTGCCGCTGAGCACGTTCGACAGGCTCCACGGCACGCAGCAGATCAAATCCCACGGGGTGACGGCATCCGCCGACGCCTTGTAGCGCAGCGACGGCTCCGACTCCTTGGACAGCAGATACCAGCCTTTGAGCTCGATGCCGATCAGCGGCGCGGCGTCATGGCCGGAGCCGACCAACCGCACGTCCGGGAACGATTCGGGGTAGCGGCGGAACTCCTTGTCGGCCCAACGGCCCTGCGGATCCCAGATGCTGCGCAGCGAGTTGAGCAGCGCGACCGTCTGCGATTCGATCGTACCGCCGAGCAGCGTGTTGATCGAGAACAGGTCGTTGACCTCGATGCCCTCCACGTTGATGGTGGACGTGAAGTGCATGGGCAGCGCGTACAGCGCGCGCACCACGCCGTTGCGCAGTTCGGTGCGTTCGTCGTCCGCCGGCAGCGCGTAATGGCTCGGCAGGGCCATGCCGTCGTAGTCGGTCATGCGGCCCTCCTCTCGCCGGGTGCCTCACTGGGTACCGCGCCGGGCGCCGCGCCGGATGTTTCACGCGATGTTTCACGTGTCGACTTGCGGCGGCCACGGAGTGCTGGCGATGCGGAAGTCCGACCATTCTCGCGCTGCAATCCGGCTGTGCCGCCGGCGGGCACCACAGCCAATCCCGCTTCGGGCGGCTGCGAAACCTCTGCCACGCCACTCTGCCGTCCCGCAATGCCGGTGCCGGCCGACGTGACCGTCATTTCGGATGCCGCCCCGGAACCCAGATACTCGTCCTGCGCCTCGGCGAGACGACTGAGCGCCAGGTTCTGGAACTCCTCGTCGGTCTCGGCCACATAGGCGAACCGTCCGCTCAGCACAGCCGCGACCGACGCGGAAGCCAGACCGCCGAACGGCTCCCACACCACGTCGCCCTCGTTGGACGCCGCATGCACCTGCCGGTACATGAAGTCCAGCGGCTTCTGGTTCAGGTGCGCGGCCGACTGGCGGGACGGCTTGTACACACGCGGCGCACTGCGCTGCAACGTGCCCTTGAGCCGTTCCGAATCATGCAGCGGCGGACGCGACCACACGTTGGTGACGCCGTTGACGTGGTTCCACACCGCACGCAGCGAATCCCAGCGTTCCGCCGTGATCTCCGTCTTGCCGTCGATCGAGAAGTACGGACGGTTCGTCGGCAGGCCATGCGCTTTCGCGTACTCGGCCATGCGCTCCACCATGTCGCCGGGCGGCCAGTACCACATCCAATCGCCCGTCAGGTACTTGCGCGTCGCCGCGTTCTTCACGCCGCAGGCGTCATTCGCCTTGCAGTACGGCAGACCGGACCGCTTCCACTCGGCGCGCAGCCAATCCTGCACGCCCATCGTCCCGCCGTTCTCGGCCGGCAACGTCAGCTTGCGCCGGTACAGCGCGGACACCTCCGTGACGACCGGGAACTGCCGGATCGTATTGCCGTTCACGTTGCCGGCGATGTGGGAGAGCCCCTTGTCCCACGTGACCAACTGCACGTACTCCCAGCCGTTGGCCTCCAGCAGCGGATGCACGGTCGCCCAGCCGACCTCCGTGTTCCAGAACCACAACGACGTCGACGGTTTCGCGTGCTTTGACCATTGCGCCACATGCGGCGCATACCAGTCCACCAGCCCCTCGGCCGAGACGGTATCGCCGCGGAAGCCGCGCACACCGTACGCGCCGTCGCTGACGATCAGGTCGGGAGCCGCCCAGCGCGCATACACGTCAAGCACGTTGCCCCGGTGCAGGCAGTAGCGTTCGGCCTCCACGTCCGCGGGCCGACGGTCCTTCAACCGCACGGTTTTGCGCTTGCCGGCTCGCGGCGCGGCCGATTTGCCATCGCCGGTCCTGCTGGACTTCACGGCCGCCACAGCCCCCTTCATCGGCGTTCCCATGCGCTCCACCTCCTTTCGGTCGTCGGCATGGCTGTCATCACGGCAGTCATATCGGCTCCTTCCCAAGCTGCACTCATTTCGTCCTGTATATGCATATGCACGTCACGCGGCGTCCGCCACCACACTGCAGGTCCGGCCTCCGCCAGCATCAGCCGGCGTCCGACCGGCGTCCCCACCGCCAGTATCAGCACACCAGTCTACTGTGAGGCCACCATACGGATGACGTGCGGTGTCGCGTTGCCGCGCTGGTTGCTTCAGTCTCCCACCGCGCAGAAAAACCGGTAGATATCTACCGGTTTTTGTTCGCCGCCGGCGTGTCGGGCGATGATTTGACGCCAGACATCGTGCTCTCCGAGAAGAAACGGCCTGATGCGAACCATATTCCGTATTCTTAGGAGGTCCGGCAGCAACACCGCAATGAAGCACTCCCGAAAACCGCTTAATGCCAATACATTCCACGGTGCAAAAGCCCGTTATACCGCACTCGGGCACCTAAGAATACGGAATAGCTTCCGAAACAGGCCGAACTTCCATCGGGCACCGTCAGAAGCGGCGGCCGACCCCTCATCACAAGCCGGCCAGCGCCGCATCCGCCCCGGAGTCGGAGCGATGCCCATCGCAGTGCCCGCGCCGGCAACCCGCCAACCGCCCATCCCGGTCATCCCGCCGTTCGCTGTGAGCGGCGAACCAGCTTGGCGGAATGATGCAGCTTGTCGACCCATCCCGGTCAGCCCAACTCATCCCGCCGTTCGCTGTGAGCGGAGTCACAGGCCGTCAGCGCCGACCCGACACCTCGCGGCAAAGTCATATCGACTATGCTGGTACGCAACAAAATCTTCAGACCATCGAACCCAACCAACAACGCGCTGCGGCCGCGGCGGACCAGCCGGCGGCATGCGGCAGCAGGAACGGAGACGTCATGGCAGAGGACACCCAGTACGACGATCAGCCGGCCGGCACCCACCCGGACGAGGCCACGCCCGACGGCATCCAGCACGATGCCGAGCCCGACATCCAGCCCGAAGAGACGACCGCCAGCTCGGCGCTCAGCCGGCTGCTCGCCGGCAACCGGCGGTTCGCCGAAGGCAAGCCGGAGCACCCGTGGCAGGACCCACAGACGCGCGAATCGCTCATCGACCGGCAGAACCCCAACGTGGCGGTGCTCTCATGCTCCGACTCGCGCGTGCCCCCGGAGATCATCTTCGACGCGGGCCTCGGCGACCTGTTCACCGTGCGGACCGCCGGCCAGGTCGTGGACGACGCGGTGCTCGCATCGCTCGAATACGCGGTCGACCACCTGCACGTGCGGCTGCTGGTCGTGCTGGGGCACGAGGGCTGCGGCGCCGTGCATCTCGCGATGGACGAGCTCAACGACATGCTCGACGCCACCACCGGCGACGCGCTCGACTCGCTGGAGGCCGCCGACGCAATCGACTCTATGGAGGAGCGCATCGCCGAAGCGGACTCCATTATCCTGCGCACGGTCGGCTTCTCGGTATGGCAGGCGCAGCAGGCGGATATCGACGCGCAGGACGACATCGAGCGCGTGCATGTGGCGCACACCATCGAGGATCTGGTCTCGCGCAGCGAGGTGATCCAGGACGCGCTGGCGCACGAGCGGCTCATGATCGTGGGCGGCCGCTACCAGCTGACGACCGGCGAAGTCGAGGTGCTCAGCTTCTGAGTGCGCGCGGCGCCGAGCCGTGCGGCTGCGGTCACGCGGCTCGGCGGCGGTCAGACAGTGTGACGGCCGTCACGCAGCACGGCGGCCGTCACAGTGGCAGTGCGGTCACGCGGCGCAGGTGCGGTCACGCGGCACGACGGCGGCCGTCACGCGGCAGCACGGCGGTCAGACAGCGCGGCACCCGCGGCACCTCGCACCCACCGCACCTCGCACCTGCCGCCCCCGCCGCCTCTCACCCTCGCACCCGCCGCACCCGGTTTGACGTGCCAATCTTCTAGAGTTGTCACCATGCCCATTGGTGTAAACATCGCGTTGATATTCGTCTTCCTGTTGCTGGGGTCCATCTTTTCCGGCACCGAGCTTGCGCTGGTCAGCCTGCGCGGCTCGCAGATCGACCAGATGGAGCAGGAGGACGCGCGCGGCGTTCGCGTGGCGAAGATCGCCCGCGACCCGAACACCTTCCTGTCGACCGTGCAGATCGGCGTGACGCTGTGCGGCTTCCTGTCCGCGTCGTTCGGCGAATCGTCGATCTCGCCGTATCTGGTGCCGATCGTCGAAGGCTGGGGCGTGCCGACCGGCGTCGCCGCACCGCTGACGACCATCGTGCTCACGCTCATCATTTCCTACTGCTCGATCGTGATCTCCGAAATGGTGCCGAAGCGCATCGCCATGCAGCGCAACGAGCAGATCGCACGCGCGGTCGTGCCGGCGATCAGTGCGTTCGCGAAGGTCTGCAAGCCGATCATCTGGCTCATCGGCAAGAACACGAACGGCATCGTCCGCCTGCTCGGCTTCGACCCGAACGAGACGGAAAGCGAAGTGAGCGACGAGGAGCTGCGCGTGCTCGTCAACTCGAACACGTCGCTGAGCAAGGACGAACGCACGATCCTGGACGACGTGTTCGACGCGTCCGAAACCATCGTCGCCGAGGTGATGCGCCCGCGCGCCGACGTCGCCTTCCTCGACGGCGCGATGCCAATCGCCGAGGCGGCCGCCACCGTGCGCGACCTGCCGTACTCGCGTTACCCGGTCACCGGCAAGGATTTCGACGACGTGCTCGGCTTCGTGCACGTGCGCGACCTGCTCGACGTGCGCGATCCGAATGCGAAGACCGTCGCCGACGTGACGCGCGAGGGCATCTCGCTGCCCGGCACGTCGAAGCTGCTGCCGAGCCTTGAACTGCTGCGCAAACGCGGCATCCACCTGGCCGTCGTGATCGACGAGTACGGCGGCACGGACGGCATCGTCACGCTGGAGGACATGACCGAGGAGCTGGTCGGCGACATCCGCGACGAGTACGATCTGCCGAGCGAGCCGGGCGGTGCGCGCACCGCGAAGACCGCGTTCGTCAACGGCGTGGCCACCATCGACGCGAGCATGACCATCGAGGATTTCGCGGACCTGACCGGCATCGAGCTGGAGGACGGCCCGTACGAGACGGTCGCCGGATACTTCCTCGCACACACCGGCAAGATGGGTGCAGAGGGCGACGTGCTGCACTCGGACGACGGGTATGACATGATCGTCACCAAGGTGGACGGCCGACGCATCGAAACCATCGAAGTGCGGCGTGCGGGCGCGCCCGACCACGCGCCGGTGGGTGACGGCGGCGCGGCGGCGGCTTCGTCCGGCGCGAAATAGTCGGCTGGCGACGGCGGCGTTGGTGACGACGGCGAATTCAGGACGATGCCGGACGACTCGGGACGACGGCGCTTAGATACAAATCCCATTGCCGTTAGATAGGAACCTATCTCCGAAACCCCATAAACCTTTGGCATCTCAGCGCAAGAAATTACGGCAATGAGTCCTATCAGCCGTAAATCTTTGCACTGACCTCAACTCAGCGCAAAGATTTACGGAAATCAACGACTTCGTCCGTAAATCCTTGCGCCGGGAGACGACTCAGCCGCGCGACGACCACGTTACAACGACTGCAGATACTGTCCCAAATGCGGGACCGCAAACTCCAACTGCCCGTGACCGCACGGACGAATAAGCCTGTCCTTGATGAGGATCGCGCGGTATTTGCTCACCCAGCTCCGGCTTCTGCGCGTACGCTCAGCCAAATCGCCCACCTGCGTAGGGTTTGGCGAGTCTTTGGCCATGGCCGTCAGGAACAACCGCTCCGCGCTGGTTGTTCCATCCAATGCCGGAGCGCACACGGCATCATCGAAAGCGAGCAGCGCATCGGAAACACCGTGTGCCACGTCATCCGGGGTAATGACATCCGATCCTCGGCGCTGCGCGGATTGCCACATGTAGTAGCCGACGAGCTGCACCATGTATGGGTATCCTTCACTCCGGCGAGCGGCCTCGAGCGCGTCTTCCTCGCTGATGGTCTTACCGGAATCTGCGACCGTCTCCACAAACGCATTCCTGACGTCCGGCAACGGCACGTTATCCAATTCGCGGCGCAATGCACGACGCAGGAACGTAGTCACCTCGTTATCCAGCAAATCGTTGACCATGTACGGCAACCCGGCGAACACAATGGCAACGCCCTTCTTGTCGGCGTCGGGGGTGTCGCTCTCATCCGCATCGGTGATGACGTGCTGCACAGCCGTGGCAATGGCCACCAGATCATCATGCGAGGCCGCCTGCGTTTCATCGATGGTGATGAGGATGCCTTTCCCCTTGCCGATTTTCCTGCTGCCAAGCCGCTTGTTCAACGCATTACGCAACGTCAGCGGATTGGATTCCGCAGAAAAACGAGCCTGACCGAGACTGGCGCTGACGACGCCGGGGATTGCTACGGACGGCCCTATGTCAGCCTGATCCAAACGTATTCCCGATGGGGCCAACGCGGCCACAAGCCTCGTCACCAATCCGGCGGATGCCGTCTCTGCGATGACCTCCCAGTGCTGCGCTTTGGCGATACGCCGAAATTCGGTGAGCATGACCGTCTTGCCGAAGCCTCGCTGCCCGGTGACCAGCATGATGCGGCCCGGAGCCCCAACGCCATTGGCCAAAGCCTCGGAGAAGTCTTCGATGATGGACTGCCGGCCGATAAGAATCGGCGGCATCTTGCCGGCCGTCGGTTTGAACGGATTGACTGTCATGACCATGCTCCCGTCGCATTCACGCACCATCTGACACGAATGCGTACCATGTTACACCAAATGACACCAAATGACACGAATGCGTACCATTGCGCACTATTGCGTACCATCCGCTCCGTCGACGCGAGCGCCGGAACGGACGACGCACCTCGCCGGTCAGCGACGATGCGACGAAATCCACCAGTTGATGATCGAACCGGCGGCGACCAGCAGGGCGCCGCACCAGAACGGCACCGCCAGCGACAGTCCCAGCAGTACGGCGCTGGCCGCCGTGGACAGGACGGGAGTGGCGTAGGAAGCCATCGCCAGTGTGCTCATGCTGCCGCGCAGTATGCCGTAACCCCAGCAGGCGTATCCGCCGGCGATGACCGCCGCGGTCGCCACCACGGCCACGTAACCCCACACCGACGGCGCGGACGACGGCCAGCCTTGGCCGGAGGCGAAGTGGATGATCCACAGGGACGCGGCCACGAAGGGGAAGAACACGGACGTGCCGTCATAGCCTTTGGACAGCGCGGGCGTGAACACCGCGTACACCGACCATGCGAACGCGCCCGCGAACGCCAGCAGATACGGCAGCGGGTTCGCCGCGACATGCCGTGCGGCGAGCGCCCAATCCAATCCGCTGTTGCCGCCGACCGCCAGCACCACGCCCGCGGTGGCGATGATCGCGCCGGGCAGCACGCGCAGCACCGCACGGCCACGCGAATGACGGGACGTTGCGCCGCGAACCGTATCGCGCCGGACGGGAGCGTCCTGTGCTGCCGCCGGAGCTGCCGCGTCACCGTTCGCCGCGCCGTCGCTACTGTCACCGTTCGCCGCGGCGTCGTTCGCGTCAGGTTCGCCATCACCGGCGGGTTCGGCATCATCATGTCTCCCGCCGTCCGGCACGAACGCCGCCGCCAGCAGCACCATCATCGTGGGCCACAGGTAGTTCACCAGGCTGACCTCCACCGACGATGACGCCGAGGACGCCAAGCCGATTGACAGCGAAATCGACGACTCGTAGAACACGAACAGCAGTCCGCCGACGATCAGGTAGATTCGCGGGCATGTGCGCAGCGGTGCGGGGCGCCGGAACGTCAGCAGCAGCGCCGCGCCGCACGTGTAGATCAACGCCGACCCCAACGTCGCGCCGAACGAGTCGGCGACCACACGGACCAGACCGGTCATCAGACTCCACAGCAGAATCGCCATCAGACCGACCATGGTGGCGCGCACCGAGGGGCTCCAGTTCCGGCCCGTCAATCCCGGCCCCGATGCGCTCCGACGCGAACCAACCATAATGCGTACTCCTTTTCGCCGCGAGGTCTTGCTTTTGCTTCCAGTGTGTCTGCCGGCACCGACGCTGGGGCGGCTACTCGTTGTCCCGGCCGCCGCCACGGCGGAACCAGACCACCAGCGCGACAGTGACCGCAACCGCCCAGACCAGCGCTCCGGCGACCGCGAGCAAAAAGGGATCCGGCACACGGCCGACCGCGCCACGCAGCCAATCCCACGCGCCGCTCAGCCATGTCCCCACGCCAATGCCGCGCTGCAACGCAGCCGCATACGACTGCCGCACCTGCCGTCGCAGACCGTCCAACGGCACCTTCGCCAGCAAACCGGAACCACGATTGACCGGATCAACCTTCTGACAGTCGCCGCCGCCGACCGAACCGCCGCATCCCTGCTGACTGCCGGACGATAACGTACCGTCCTCATCCGTATCGTCATCCTTGGCCGAGCCGGCTATGAAATACGCGGTCTTGCCGTCCGGAGCGACCGTCATCACCGGCTCTTTCGGACGCACCGGCACACGACCGAAATCCAACGACAACCGGCCGCGGACCGTCGAACCGCCCACGTTCCCGGCACTCAGGCGTATCACCTTGCGTTTCTTCCACTCGCCGGCACTGGCCGACAGCTGCAACGTACCGTCAGGCGTGAGCACGTTCCCACCGCCAGACGCAGCGGTCGTGTCGTCCTTCGCCGAAGACGCACTGTCCAGCGCGTGCACGTACCGTTTGCCGCGCACGTCGACAAGCGCCGTGGCAAGGTTGCCGCGCATGCCCGGCACTCCGGACAGGAACCGTCCGTCGTCGGTGATGCTCAGCGGCGTCAGGTCGGCAGGGTCGACGTCAGACACCGCGATGACGGACCGCGCAGCGTGAGTGTCGGCGGTCACCTGCGTGAACGTCACCGTGATCGGGTGATGCGTGTCGTCGGAAACGACGTCATCAGGGTCGCGAGCCGTGTCGCCGGCCGCGTAGAACAGACTCGTGCGATCGGCGGTGACGGCGGCCTGCGACGATGCGGCCGGGCCGAGGTCCGTCACCGAGCCGTCGGCGATGCGGATGGCGGCAAGACGGCCGTGGTAAATGTCCGCCGAGCTGTTCTGTTGCGTTGCCGACGTGGATATGGGCGTGGCAGCGAACGCGTACAGCGTGCGGCCATCGTGCGATACGGTCGCCAGGTCAACGTCGGTCACGGCGTAGGGGAACATTACGGGAACGTCCGCAAGCCGACGCTGCGAATCGGCGGTGAACGTCGACAGCACCCAGGATTTCGAGCCGCTCTGGATGGGCTGAGTGGCGGCGGCGTTGCGCAATCCCAGCAACTGCGCGCCGTCTGCGGAGAGCGCAAGTTCGGCGGCGCCCAGCTGCCCAAGCGAGCGGACGGACGGCGTGCGCACGTCGATGACGGCCGGGGTGCGGGGAGCCGACGACGTGACATACAGGCGCGAGCCGTCTGGGGAGAAGCGGTACGGACGGCTGGTATCGAGCGGAAAACCGAGGTCGACGGCGCCGCGGACCTTCATCGTGGCCGCGTCGATGACGCACGCCTGCGTGTTCGGCGTCGGCAGGCCGTCGCTGGGGAGCTGCAGCGTCGTGTCGACGGAAGAGCCGTTGAACAGGACGAGCGTGGAGCTGTCCGGGCTGACGGCAAGGTCGATCGGCGGCTCGGTGTCGAAGCAGGGGTCGCCGTACAGCACCTGCATGCCGTTTTCGCGAATCAGATTGGCCGAGGCTGCTGGCAGGGGGAGGACAGAGCAGGGTGCGAATGCAAGGAAAGCGGCGAATAGCAGCGCAAGGAGCCTAATTCCCGAGCAAGCGCGAAATCGCAAGCGACATGACTTTATGAGGGGCATATGCATGTGCGGAATCCTTCCTCAGCTATCTCCGATTATAGGTAGGCGAGGAAGGGCGCGGCCGCCCGCGCGGGAGCGACTACTCGTCACCGCGACGGAACCAGACCACCAGCGCGAGGCGCACTACCGACGACCGCCGAATTTATACCATATCGTCAAAGTGGCGATGGAAGAGATCAACACAGCAAGCAGGAACAGCACCACGTATATTCCCCATGAGGGGTGAGACGCGACGGTATCGTTCTGCTGAGAGGAATCCCGATGCAGCAGCCAGCTGACTTGAGCCTTGGCGAACACTCCCTCATCATGCTCTGACGGCGTAGATGCACAGGAGAATGTGTTCCCGTCCTCCGCGCCGCAACCGGATGATTCAGTATTCGAATCGTTCGACATGGCGAGAAAGAACATGGATTGCCCATCCGGTGAGAACTTCATCATCGGCGTACGCAACCGCATCGGCAATCGGCCGAAATCCAGCGACCGCTCTGTCTCCGGCTTCCCCGATCCTTCGCTGCCGGCGTACAGGCGCAGCAAGCCATCCCAAGGCTCACCGTCCGAGCCAGAATCGGTCGTGACGGTCACCTTCAGCTTCCCATCCGGCGAAACATAGTCGGCGGACAGCCTCGGAAGAGGAGCGATATTGGTCGCCAAAGATGAGATAAACCGCTTCGAGCGCACGTCGAACACCGACTTCCCCATGCCATGCAATGAAGGTCTGCCGTCGCCAAGCTGCAGCAGCGAGCCATCATCCGACGCAGACCGGACGACCGCCAAACCGCCGACATCTACGGATTGCGCCGTGCCGGCATCCAGTTGTATTTGCTTGATATCACGACCAGACGTACCGGTCGCAAACATCATCCGAAAATCACGGGTGACCGAAAACGACATCCCTGAGACATCCGTGACGACCTTGCCAGCGCCGGTGGCGATGTCAATGGACAGAAGAAGACCTTCCTCCGACGAATATGCGTAAAGATACCGGGCGTTATGCGATACAGACAAGGGTTTTATATACTTCGACAGTATCGTCTGATCGTATTGACCGCCCATCCGTATGGTGGTTTTGGATGAATGGCTACCATTGGCCGCATCGACGGCGATGAGCGTGGCGTTCGAATCACTGGGTGCCGTCGAGGTGTTCTGCTCAATGGAATACAACGTTTTCCCGTCCGGGCTGGAAACCATGGTGCGGGAGGCGCTTTCCGGGTATTCCTTCACGGTCAGGCTATGCACATTTATCGATTCAATCCCTGTGGTGCCTGATGCATACGTGACGGAGAAAAACAGCCGAGACCCGTCCACGGTGAACATAGGCTGATAGTCATCGCCCGGAACCGTCAACGGCCATGAGAGCGACACCGCCTTGGGCTTCATCGACGCAGTATCGACTGCGCACAAAACCGGCCCTGCGGTAAATACAAAGGCCGTGGAACCATCCGGACTTACGAGGAAATCCGTTGGCGGATAATCGCGGAAACATGGGTCTCCGTAGACGACGGTCATTCCGTTTTCCTTGATCACCGACGCCGATGCCGCGGGCAGGGGGAGGACAGAGCAGGAAGCGAATGCGAGAAAAGCGGCGAACAGCAACGATACAAGGCGCCTAATTCCCGAGCAAGCGCGAAATCGCAAGCGACACTTCATAAGGGGCATATGCATATGCGGGATCCTTCCTCAGCTATCTCCGATTATAGGTAGGCGAGAAAGGGTTCCGCTTATGCGATGCCGACGCTGTGACAGTGCGATCGAGAGCGGCCGCCTGCGATCATGTGATGCAACCGACACCGCGGATCGCCGGCGCGGGACGCACCCCGCGGGTGGCGATCGCGTGGGCATGGTAGGTTGAGACTACCCGGCTCCCACAAGGAGCCAGCAAGTCGAAAGGAACGAACATGACGCTTGCATTCATTGTCCCCGGACTGGACGAAGCCGCCTCCGAGAAGGCCGTCGCCATTCTGCAGAACCGCCTCGCACAGGAGCAGGAGGCCGCGCTGGTGCTCAAGCACGCGCACTGGAACGTGACCGGACCGAACTTCATCGCCGTACACGAGATGCTCGACCCGCAGGTCGAGGTCGTACTCGCACAGGCCGACGAGACCGCCGAGCGCATCGCCACGCTGGGCGGCACGCCGGACGGGCGCGCGGACGCGATCGTGCGCACCCGCACGTGGAAGCCGTTCGACCTTGAGGGCCGCGCCGGCACCGAAAAGTATCTCGGAGCGCTCATCGAGTACTACGACGCCTTCATCGCCGACGACCGCAAGGCCATCGCCGAGCTGGACGAGCTCGATCTGGTCAGCTCCAACATCATCCAGGACCACGTGCAGGAGCTGGAGAAGTTCCAGTGGTTCATGCGCTCGCACCTCGCGTGAGCACAGGGTCGGCGGGCCTGCGGGCGATCTTTGGGCCGTTTAATCGCCGAACGGCATAGAACAAGGCGGTGGATATTCGACAAACGAGTATCCACCGCCTTGTTTTATGCCGGCAAGGGGCCGCCCTGACGCCGCCAAGAAACCCAATTCGTGAGATGTGGGTGTTTTGGTTTCGACATCACCGCAAGACTAAAATCAAGAAACGGCTTCATTCCGCCGTTTTGGACATATTCCGTCATTGCATATCCGCGAAAATCGCCAAACAAAACACCCACATCTCGAGCCAAGGCACCGGATAGGGCAGACGACGGCGACAATAGCGACAAATAGCCCATCACAGTGAATCAATATGTCGCATTATTTTGATTTCAGGCTCCACCCAATAGCATTCAAGCCGCAGCTCGCATCTCAAACCGTCTCACCACACGACGTGCCGGTTGAGTTCGCGCCGCAACCGCCGCCAATCAGGCAGGTAGAGGCTCATGCGCCGCTGGAATTCCGCGCCGTGGCCGCTCGCCCACAGGTGGGTCATCTCATGCACGAGCACATACTCGAGGAACCGCGGATCCATGAGACCAAGCTGCAGGTTCAGCCGGATGCGGCCGGTCTTTGGCGTGCACGACCCCCAGCGCGAGGTCATGATCCGCAGCGTGATGCGGCTCGGCGAACGGCCGATGACGGGTGTCCATTTGGCGAGCAGTGCGGGCAGTGCGGCATTGATGGCGTCGGCGGCCTGGTGCTTGCGCTCGTCGGTCCAGATGGCGGCGCGATCCGGTGCGACGTTGGGGTTCGGCCGGTCGGCTGCGGGGTTGTGAATCGCGCGCCCCGCGGGCGAGGATTGCCCGGAGGGCGAGAGCGCACTGAGCTCGCGCATCGAGCGCGTGTAGTCGTCGACCATGCGTTGCCGTTGACGTATGATCCAGTCGTGGCGTTCGCGCGCGAATTCGGTGATGTGGCGGTCGCTCATACGCTTCGGCGCGGAGACCTCGATGCGGCCGGTCGGCGGTTTGATGCGCAGATACAGATTCCTGATTGGTTTGCGCGTGACGTGCAACGTCAATCCGTCCACCTCCAGCACGGCAGGCTGCGAGGCCGGAGCGGCGGCCGGGCGGCGGGCCGGCTGGGCGGATGGGTGATTCGGCATAGACGCCATTGTGCCACGGCGTCGGGGCACCCGCCCCTTGTCGCGCTCCCTAGTCACGTGGGCCAGGCCAGCATACTGATGTCACTCTGCACGGGCGAGCACACAGTGACGCCGCACCCGGGCAGGGTGACGCACGACCTGAGCAGCGTGACGTCGCACCCGGGCACAGTGACAAGCAACCCGCACAGCGTGACGTACAACCCGAGCACAGCGACACCCGACCCGAGCACAGTGACGCAAATAACCCCTCCTCAGGAGCATCCCACGTCACTCTGCTCGCCCTTGCACAGTGACGCGCATCTGGAAACCCAGCGTTTCCAAGGGGTTTCGAACGTGCGTCACTCTGCTCGCCCGAGCAGAGTGACGGTAGGGAACACTTAACGCGTCACCACCCCGACACACCCCACTCACGCCACACCCCGACACACAACATCACACCCCACCAACGCAAAAAACGCCGGCCGGCGACCGACCGGCGACCCAGGTAAGGGCCGCCAGCCAGCCACCGGCCGGCGCGTATCTCCTCAGGGGGATGAGGGACATTGTTCAGTTATCAGGACTCAGGCCTCCGGGCCAGGTCATCGGGCCGAACCACCAAATCCGACCCATCAAGACCCAAAACCCATCAGACCCCAGCCGGAGACCAGACTCACGCCTTGGCGGCAGCGGTCTTCTTGGCCGCGCGGGCGGCCTCCTTGGCGGCCTTCTCCTCGGCCTTCACCTGCTCGATGAACTCGGCGTGCTTGGCGCCCGGGGTCCATCCGGCGTTGACGACCTTGACCTGCCAGATCCAGGCGGCGGCGAACAGCACCGCGGCGAAGATGAGCAGGCAGATGGCGCCGCCCACCGGTCCGAGGTGAGCCATGTTGCCGGTGATGGTGCCGAACCAGCAGAAGTCGGCGTCACCGAAGGTGGAGTTGGCCAGACCGAAGCTGCCCATGACGGTCATCAGGGCGGCCGGCAGGAAGGTGATGAGCAGACCGTTGATGAACGAGCCGACGATCGCGCCGGTACGGCCACCGGTAGCGTTGCCGAACACGCCGGCACCACCGCCGTCGAAGAAGTGGGGCACCATGCCGGGCAGGATCAGGGCGACGCCCCAGACCGGTCCGAGCCACACGGCGATGATCGCGAGGGCGACGAGGCCGCCGACGAACGAGCCGAGGAAGCCGATCAGGGAGGCGTTGGCACCGTACGGGAACACGATCGGGATGTCGAGGGCCGGCTTGGCGCCCGGCACGACCTTGTTGGCGATGCCCTGGAAGGCGGGGACAAGCTCGCCGAGGATGATGCGCACGCCGTAGAGGATGATGCTCACGCCGATGCCGAACTGCAGGGCCTGCGCGAACGCGGCCATGAAGAAGGAGCCGTAGTTATCGGGGCCGGACGGGAAGATCTTGAACAGCGTCTTGACCGGCAGCACGATCGCGGCCCACACGGAGAACACGAGGTAGAGCACGACCATGAGCAGCGTGGTGGAGACCATGGAGTCGCGCAGGAAGCTCAGGCCCTTCGGGAAGTTGATGTCCTCGGTGGACTTGGACTTCTTGCCGACCGCGGTGCCGACGGCGCCGGAGACGATGTAGCCGAGCGTGTTGAAGTGGCCGATGGACAGCTTGTCGCTGTTGGTCACACGATTCATGAACGGCTGCGCGAACGCCGGCATGACCACCATGATCACGCCCATGAGGATGGCGCCGATGATGACGATCAGCAGCTGGTGGTCGGTGCCGAAGCCGACGGACAGCACGACGGCCAGCATCGTGGACATGAACACCATGTGGTGGCCGGTCAGGAAGATGTACTTGAGCGGCGTGAAGCGCGCGAGCAGCAGCATCACGATGAAGCTGAGCACGATGATGTACGCGGACGACGCGCCGTACTGGCTGGACGCCTGCGCGGTGATGACCTCGTTGGTCGGCACGACGCCGTGCGCGCCCGTGGACTTGAGCACGAGGTCGCCGAACGGCGCCAGCGCCGAGGTGACGACCGTGGCGCCCGCGCCCAGGATCAGGTAGCCCATGGCGGCCTTGAGACCGCCGGAGATGACCTGGCCGGCGCTGCGCTTCAGTGCGATCAGGCCGATGGCGGCGATGATGCCGATCAGATACGCCGGCACGTTCAGAATCTCCTGGCTGATGAAGTTCAGCACTTGAACGACTACGTTCATGATTCCCTTCTTTCTAACTGCTTCCTTGGGGAATGTCTTGGGCGACGCCCGCCCACTCCGGCGGCGTCACCCACGCGGCTCAGTCCGCGTACTTCTCGAGGACTTCCTTGATTTCGTTGGTGTCCATGAAGTTCGTGATGATCTCCACGGGCGTGGTGGTGCCCTCGAGTTCGGGGGCGAGCTCGGCGGAGGTGAGCACCAGGTCGTTCATGTTGGCGGTGCCCTTGGCGCTGCCCGCGTCCGAAGTGGTGACGTTCACGTCGATGCCGAGGTCGGCCGCGACCGACTCGACGTTGACCTTCAGCAGCACGGACGTGCCGATGCCGTTGCCGCACACGCACAGAATGTTCATGATTCCTCGTTTCTTCCGTGATTTTTGATGGTGGACGTTCAGTTATCGATGTTCAGTTATGTTCAGTTATGGGAGTTGAGAATGGTGGGTGACGTTGCGCTCGAGCGGCCGCTCATCCCTTGAGGATGGCGCGGATGGCTTCGGGCGTGGGGGCGTCCGCGAGCGCGGCCGTCTTCTTGGGGTCGATGAGCGCACCGGCGATGGCGGACATCACGGCGATGTGCTCGTTCTCGTCGTGTCCGGCGAGGCCGATGACCAGCGAGACCGGATCGTTCGCCTTGTTGCCGAATTCGACCGGCTTGGTGAGGCGCACCCAGCTCAGACCTGTCTTGAGCACGGCGTCGGACGGACGCGAGTGCGCGAGGGCCAGTCCGGGAGCGATGACGATGTACGGGCCGAGTTTCTCGACCGTCTCGATCATCTGATCCGTGTATGCGTCGGTGGTGAACCCCGCCGCGACCAGACCCTTGCCTGCCTGTCGGATGGCGTCCTTCCAATCGGAAGCGGGCACGTCCAGCAGAAACGCGCTGTCGGGAAGGAACCCGTCGATATCGGCGACCATGCTGCCTCTCTTTCGTCTCGCCGCCCTTCGCCGGGCGGTTGCTGATTTGTCGACTCCGTTGCGAGCAAATCGTTTCTCAATTCATCAATATACACCCATGAAACCATGTGTCAAGCCGGGAAACCGATTTCTCAAAATTTCTGAAACGGTGGTATACTGGACACTTGCACAACCGGCATACGTCAGCCAGACGCAGTCAATCGAACATCGGCAGGCAATGCGGGAGAACATGCGGGAGAAACGGCGCCGACGTAGCCGGGTATAGTGGTAGAGCCCGATTCCGCAACACGGAAGGCAGCAAGGAGGCGAACATGGGCGCGGCATCCATCACCGACGTGGCGGTCAAGGCGAACGTGTCGAAAGCCACCGTCTCGCGCGTGCTGTCCGGCCGCCGCAACAAGGAAGACGACATCGCCCGGCGAGTGAGGCAGGCCGCGGAACAGCTCAACTATCAGGCGAACGCGGCGGCGAGCGCCCTGCGCAGCGACACCACGAACATCATCGGCCTGGTCATCCACGATCCGTTGGACCCGTTCTGCGCGCGCATGGTCGCCGAACTGGAGCCGATGGTCAGCGACGACGGCAAGCAGCTGCTCATCGGCGTCGGCGCGGACGCGGCCACGCAGGCGGAACGCATCGACGCGATGCTCGCGCGGCGCGTCGACGGTCTTGCGGTGATACCGCCGAGCGACGCAGGCGAGCCGCTGCCGCTCGACGACTACGTAGGCGACGTGCCGCTGGTACAGATATCCGGCCACTCGCTTTCGCTGCACACGAACTGGGTGGGCGTCGACGAGAGCGCGGCGATGAAGCTCGTGCTCTCGCACCTCGCCGCGCACAATTCGACGTCGGTCGCGTTCCTCAGCCGCGCGGTCGACTCGTCCGACGCGGCGCAGCTGCTCGGCACGTTCCAGAACAGCGTGAGCATGATGACCATGATGACCGAGCCCGGCTGGACGACGTTCGGCGACGGCACGGCGGAACGCGGCTACCGTGACGCGATGGAGCTGTTCGGACGGCGTGGGCCGCGGCCGAACGGACTGATCTGCGCGAGCGACGACGTGGCGATCGGCGCGATGATGGCGTTGGCGCGGCTGGGTCTGGACGTGCCGGGTGACGTGAAGATCATCGGGTCGGGGGATACGCCGGCGGCGGGCACGTCGTGGCCCACGCTGACCTCGATCCGGCCGCCATGCCACCTGATCGCGCACGAGACGCTGCGGCTCATCGACGTGAGCGGCAGCAAGCACTGGCTGCCCGCGCACGTGGCGTTCCCGCCGCAGCTCGTGCAACGCGAGTCGACCAGCAGCCCGCGCCTCGGCTCCAGCGACATGACCGCCTTCAACGAAGGCTAGGCGCGGGGGCGCGGGGAGCGCGGGGTGAGCAGCGGGTAAAGGTGATGATTTCGCCCCGCTGGCGGGGGCTCCCGCGAAGCGGGTGGGGTGGCCCGACAGCGGGAGCGCTACCCGCCGAAGCCGATCATCCCGCTCCCTCGGCCCCTCGGCGGAGGGGGCTGTCGAGGCCAAATGCCGCAACCACGGGCGACCACCCTCAGTCCCGCTACGCGGTCCAGCTCCCGCCAGCGGGAGTGTCACCCGCCGAAGCCGATCATCCCACTCCCTTGGCCCCCTCGGCGGAGGGGGCTGTCGGCGAAGCCGACTGGGGGAGCGTCACCCGCTTCATCGCACATCCGCCCCGGTACGAATACGCAAGTCTCCGCTCAGAACTTCACGGTCTTGTAGATGACGTAAGGGGTGTCCGCGCCAGCGACCAGAACGTACAGGCCGGTGGCGTTCGTTTCCAGTCCCTGAGAATCCTCGTCCGAGCTCTTGTACGGCTCGTACGCCCACAGCTCCTTCTCCGAATGGGCCGGGATGGTCACGTCGCCATTGTCGAAATCAGCCTCCTGACTTTCGGATTCGATTTCTGGCTTGTTCATGGATGTGGAGGCGAGATCGAAGTACTTCGACGCATCCGGGCTGACGGACCGGACCACCGGCACCGGGTACGCCGGCGATTCGGTCGATGACGTGGTCAGCGTGGAATCGGTGTCGTTCTT
The DNA here is from genome assembly GCF_009193355.1 of Bifidobacterium leontopitheci. Classification (GTDB taxonomy): domain Bacteria; phylum Actinomycetota; class Actinomycetes; order Actinomycetales; family Bifidobacteriaceae; genus Bifidobacterium; species Bifidobacterium leontopitheci. Next base: position 12,568 of record NZ_WBVT01000020.1, on the reverse strand, counting down.
GACCGTGTATTTGACCGCGGCGAGGTAATCGTTCTTGTACGCCTCATCGGTGATGGTAACAGTCACCTTGCCGGCCTTGTCGACATGGCCGGAACCTTCGGTGAAGCACCTCTCGCCGCTCAGCGAGGCCGCCGCACCAGTCACATTGCCGAACTTCACGTCTTCGGGCTTCACGCAAGCCGACGCGTTCGCGCTGCTCGAACCGCTGGAACCCGTCTTGTTCCCGTTCGTCGCCTGTTCGCCGCAAGCGGCCAGGCCGGCAAGCATGCACACGCTGGCGACCGCAGCCATCATCTTCATTCCCCTTGCCATATGCTCTCCTCTGATAGGCAATATCGAACTCCTTCAGAATCCGTCGGGGGGGGGACTTTCTCGGTGCGTGTCGAGAGCGCATTCCAGTCGGGCATCCGCGTCACGCGGGACGGGCGGGCACGGTGACGCACTACCCGTGCAGAGTGACATCGCACCCGCGCACGGTGACGCGCACAGGCCCCCTCCCTCGGCGGAGGGACCGTCGAGGTCAAACGCCGCAACCACGGGCGACCACCCTCAGTCCCGCTACGCGGTCCAGCTCCCGCCAGCGGGAGCATCACTCGGGACGGGCGGCGCGGGCGACGACGATGCGCTGCATCTGGCCGTCCCACACCCGCATCACGCAGGACGGGCGAGCCACGTGACATCACCGGGGCACGGTGACGCGCGCGGGCCACACCCGACGTCAGGCGCGCAGGAAGTCGGCGATCCGCCAGACGATCGAGGCGATGCGACGCAGCTCCGATTCGGCGCTGACCGTACGCCACACGTCACAATACGTCTCGAACCAGCGCTCGAGTCCGCGCGCCGTCTCACGCGCGAGCGTCCTGCCGTCCACGAACGCACTGCCCGCAACCGGACGCGCTCCATGTTCATGGACGGCGACCGGCTCCACAACCGCGTCGCCAAGCCCCGCGTCGCCAAGCCCCGCGACGGCATCATCGACCAGCCCCGCGGTCGCGGCGGCCACGTCCACGTCGGTGAACGACATCACGCCCTCGCGCACGGCCAGGCACAGGCCGGCCAGGTTGAACCACCGCTGCCCGTCGATCGCGGTCGAGAACGCCGGCAGGTCGCGCGCGGCCGAACCCAGCCGCGACGCGCGGGCGGCGGCCACGCTCAGCCGCAGCGCGTCCGCCCGCAACGCCGCGTTCGCCTCGCCGACGCGCACGATGTGCGGCGAGAGCCCCTCCATCACCGTGCGCCGGGCGGCGGCAAGGTCCTCGCAGGCCGTGAGCCGCGCACCCCACTCGCCGGCGTACCTCCCCGGGAAGCCGTGCACGCTGAAGTGCACGGCGGACGCGGCGTCGCGGTTGAACCGGCCGTCGCCCTCGTCAAGTTCGCAGTACCAGACCATGTCGTCGAAGCCGAACGCGACGCGGCACGAGGCGTCGCGCAGTGCGGCGAGCAGGTCGCCGGAACGGTCGCCGTACTCGACTGCGGCGACGCGGCGGTTCATCTCGACGATGCCGGCAGCTGCCGGACCGTCAGGCGCGCCGGCCGACTGGTCTGCCGTGCCGCCGGTGTAGTCGTCGCCTTCGGAACTGGACGGGTTCGTGGCGGGGGCGGCTGAGTCAGCGACCGCGCCGGCGGGTGCCGCGGCGGTCGGGGCGTCGGCAGCGGCAGCTGGGTCAGCTGCGGCCAGATCATCACCGACGTCGAATGTTTCGTCGTCAGCCGGCTCGCCGGGTGTTGTCACCGCAGCATCGGCGGCGATGCCGTCCACGTCGCGGCCGCACTCCGTCACAGTGTCCTGCGCGGCGGCGGCAACAGCGGCCGACGGCACGGTCTGCGAAGTCGCCGCAACAGGTTCGGCCGCCGACGTGACAGCCGCGTCCGCGCACGTGCAACCGGCAACGTCGCAACCGCACGCATCCGCCGCACAGCAACCGCACGCACCATCCCTGCCGCACGCACACGCGCCCGACCGCACGTCGGCGAGCGGGTTCCACGCGGCCTGCGCGCCGTACAGCAGGCCGGGCACCGCCATGCGCGGGTCGTTCACGTGACCGTAGTCGCCCCAGTCGGTCACCAGGTAGCCGGCCGCGCCGTACGTGACGCCGTAGCGCGCGAGCCGCGAGATGTTGTTCCACGCGTCGTCGAGCCGCGGCAGCAGCGCGTTCCAGCACCACACGGCCGGGCAGACGTACTGCGTGGCGCCGGACTGCGCGACGAGCCGCACCTTGTCGTCGCCGATTGCGGGCGCGTACAGCCAGTTGAGCAGCGTGACGTTCGCCGGCAGCATAGTGAGGATTTCGGGATGCTCGACGGCGATGTCACCCCAGAACATCGGCTCGTAGCCGCGCTCCGAAAGATGCTCGCACAGGGTCGACACGTATTCGGCGTACATGGTCGCCACGCCACGGCGTTCGGCTTCGGCGTGCGAACGGCCGCGGCCGAGGTCGAACGTCTCGTCGCCGCAGATGTTGAACTTGCGCGTGCGGAACAGCTGCAGATAGTCGTCGATCAGCTTCAGCGACAGCGCGAGCGAGTCCGGCTCGGTGATGTTGAGCGTGTGGTGACGCTGGCGTTCGATGAAGCTGTACGCGCGGTCGGCGTCCTCGGGGAACTCGCTGAGGCGGCGCAGCTCGCGCGTGCGCAACGCCATGTAGTGGTGTCCGAATGTCGAGACGGACGGGACCAGTTCGATGCCGCGGTCGGCGCAGTAGTCGTCGAACGCGACGATGTCGGCCGGCTTGAGCGGACTCGTGCCGCGCCACGCCTCGCTCAGGCCGTCGAACATGAACGTGTGCTCGATGTACAGCTGCAGCTGGTTGTATTTGTACAGACACAGCAGATCCGCCCACTGCTTGAGCCAGGCAAGCGTGGGGACGCGGCCGCGCGTGGCGTCGAGATAGTAGCCGCGCACCGCGTACGCCGGGCGGTCCTCGATGGTGAGCTGCGGCAGCGCGGCGCCGCACTGGCGGATGATCTGGCGCAGCGTCTGCACGCCGTTGCGCACGCCCGCCGCATCCGCGCCGACGATGGTGACGCCGGTCGGGGCGATGGTCAGGCGGTACGACTGCGGGGCGAGGGAGGCTGGGGTTGCGGCTGGAGCGAGCGGAAGCGCGGCCTGCGCGGCGACGGCTTGGGTGGGCTGGGTAGCGGCGGATGATTCAGCGACGTCAGGCGACCCGGCGGCGGGTACGGGGGTGGCCGGCGCGGCGATGGACGCCGCACGCCGGCAGTCCGGCGACGCAAGCGGCCGAGTGCCGGCCGGGTCCAGCGTGAGCGTGATGAAGGCACGCCAGTGACGCGGCGACGCGAACGCCGACAGGCCGGCAGTCGGCAGGCCGGCGGACGTCGCGGCGGCAACGGCGACAGACGTTTCGGCGGCAGACGGCGCGGCGGCAACGTGCTCACCAACGCCGCCACGGCCGGTCGACGCGGCCGGCGGCATGGCCTGACCGTCTTTCGCGACGTCCCAGCGCAGGCCGGTCACCGCCTGGATGTCGTCGGCCAGCTGGGTCGCGAGCAGGCCGGACGGATCGTCGACGGCGCGGCTTTCGACGATGCGGTCGCGCGACGGCAGCGCGACGGGCGGCGCGGCAGGGTCGAGCGTGACGGAAGTCGGCTGGGGGACGAGATCGAATTGGATGGAACCGTTATCGGACTGGTACTGCATCGTATCCCTTTCTGACGGCCGGCTGCGCGGGAGCGGGGCGGCAGGCGACGTTCTGCCGGGCGTCCGTCCCTGCGCGGGCGGCGGTATGAAACCTCATTTCAGGGTAGTCGAACGGCGGCGGAGGCGCGCGGCAATCAAGCGCGACACGCCGATGACACGCACGATTTGACGTTTATAAGCTTTCTGGTAATCTAGTCGATTGTGCGCTTTTGAAAGCGTGCGAATCGGGCCCGTAGCTCAGGTGGTTAGAGCGCATCCCTGATAAGGATGAGGTCGGAGGTTCAAGTCCTCCCGGGCCCACAGGAAAAATCAGCGGCCATATTTGAGCCGCTCTTTTTTTCCCTACGTGCGGCTCGCGCCGATGGCGTGCGACGTGCAAGCGCTCGGGGCATTAGCGCAGCTGGTAGCGCATCTGCTTTGCAAGCAGAGGGTCACCGGTTCGAATCCGGTATGCTCCACTCATGAAACCCTTGGAATTCCAACGATTCCGAGGGTTTTTGTTTATCTGGGCAACGGGCGATTTTCGGCTGATTTGGCGGGTTTTTGGAGCGGCTAGTGGCGCGTGGGGGGTGCACGAAGGGTGCACTCGGCGGCGACGATGCGGCCCGGCCGTCCCGTTATGGTGCCAGTTAGCTAACTTCTTAGCTAAGTGCGCTGTAGCCGATGCAATACCGCTTTCCGAGCCGATCCCGTATCCCGCATCCCGCATCCCCGGAGTCCCGGAGTCCCGCCCCGTATCCTGCATCCCCGGAGTCCGCAAGATGCACAATGTGTATCTTGGGGAAAATTTGTGAAGAACTTGTATGCAATGACACTAGATTGTGTACCTCAAGGCGCACAATCTGCCTGCTGTTTGCCGCAAGATGCACATTGTGTATCTTGCGGAAGGCAGCAATCGCCCCAACGGCCACATGTGCCGCCCAGATTCAGGCCTCCGGAAACCGCGCAACCGTTTTTCGGGGCAAACTCTGCATGGATTGTCACGGGATTTTCAGCCGAACGCATCGTTGCGCCAAGCATCAGGCGGTTATATGGATGTCAACGACGGAAGGAACGCAATCCACTGGGAAAGCGGTCCGGAAGCCGAAAACCATAACTGAACCCCCTTCTTCTCTTCTCCTTTCTCTGTTGAAGCCCGGCCCAACCCGCCGGGCTTTTCTCTTGCCCGCCGGCCAATCGCCGACGCCGCGCGAACGGCGACCAAACGTCACGCGCCGCGCTTCGCCAGTTCGTCGCGGATCTCGGTGAGCAGCGCCACTGTCTGCTCTTCGGCGCTGGGCTGCGCGGCTTCGGCCTGCGCGTCCGCCTCGGCCTTGGCGTCCGCGGCCTCCTTGAGCTTCGCCTTGACCAGCATCGCCTCGGTCATGTCACGGAACTTGTTGATCGGCACCAGAATGAAGAAGTAGACGGCCACCGCGATGATCAGGAAGTTGAGCAGCGCGCCGAGAATCGCGCCGAACGAGACGGTTGCGCCGTTGAACGTGAACGCCAGCAGGCCGTCCATGTCCGGCTTGCCGAAGATCATGGCGATGAGCGGATTGATGAGATGGTTGACGATCGCATTGACCACCGCCGTCACCGCGCCGCCCATCACGACACCAACCGCCATGTCGATCATGTTGCCGCGTGAGATGAATTTCTTGAATCCGTCGATCATGTTTGCTCCTTCGCCGCCGGGACGTACGCCCAATCCTACCCGCAGGCCGCGCCGCGGTCCCTGTTTTCGACCCCGCGGCTTCCGTCTCCGGTTATGGCCGGCAACAGTATCAACGGACCGTACTCAACCGGCACATTCCGAGTACGGTCGGTCAACCGATATCCAACGAAACGTACTCGAACGGCACCACGCGAGTACGGTCGGTCAGAAAACCCGACCGACAGTACTCAAAACCACCTCTCGGATACGGTCGGTCGACGATAATCGACGGACCGTATTCCAACACCCCCACGAGTACGGTCCGTTCAACAAATGGAACCGGCCGTATCCGAACAGCGCGGACGCGCGCACGTCGTCCGTAATTTCTTGCGCTGCGGCCAACTCAGCGCGAATTATTACGGACGATGGCACCACCAGCCGTAAATCCTTGCGCTGACAACTGCTCAGCGCAAGAAATTACGGACGACGCCGCTGATTGCCGTAAATCCTTGCGCCGGGGAGTCGAACGCGCCGCACGTCCGCACCCCGCCAGCGCACCCCGCCGCCGCACCCCGCCGCCGCGCCGCCGCACCACCCCGCCGCTATCCGGGAAAACCCTTGTCAGCCCACGCCGTCGCCCCTACAATGAAACCGTCTTATCGGTAAACCAAACCCAAAGAGGAGTATCCATGCTCACTGACGAGTACGTCAAGCGCGTCTACGCCCAGGTCGAGCAGCGCGACGGCGATCAGCCGGAGTTCCTGCAGGCCGTGCGCGAAGTGTTCGAAACAATCCAGCCCGTGGTCGAAAAGCATCCGGAATATGAGAAGGCGGGTGTGCTGGAACGGCTGGTCGAGCCCGAGCGCATCGTCAAGTTCCGCGTCGCCTGGGTGGACGACGAAGGCAAGGTGCAGGTCAACCGCGGCTACCGCGTGCAGTTCAACTCCGCGATCGGCCCGTACAAGGGCGGCCTGCGCTTCCACCCGACCGTGAACGAGGGCGTCATCAAGTTCCTCGGCTTCGAGCAGATCCTCAAGAACTCGCTGACCACGCTGCCGATGGGCGGCGGCAAGGGCGGCTCCGACTTCAACCCGAAGGGCCGCTCGGACGGCGAGGTCATGCGCTTCTGCCAGGCGTTCATGACCGAACTGTGCCGCCACATCGGCCAGTTCACCGACGTCCCCGCCGGCGACATCAACGTGGGCGGCCGCGAGATCGGCTACCTGTTCGGCCAGTACAAGCGCATCCGCGACGAATACTCCGGCGTGCTCACCGGCAAGGGCCTCGAGTTCGGCGGCTCGCTCGCCCGCACCGAGGCCACCGGCTACGGCGTGTGCTACTACACGGCCGAGGCGCTGCGTGTGCTGCGCGGCGACTCGTTCGAAGGCAAGACGGTCGTGATCTCCGGCTCCGGCAACGTGGCGATCTACGCCGCGCAGAAGGCCGAGCAGCTGGGCGCGAAGGTCGTCACCATGTCCGATTCCAACGGCTACGTGTACGATCCGGACGGCATCAAGGTCGACGTGGTCAAGCAGATCAAGGAGGTCGAGCGCGGCCGCATCAAGGAGTACGCCGAGCGCGTGCCGGGCGCCGAGTACCACGAGGGCTGCTCGGGCGTGTGGACCGTCAAGTGCGACATCGCGCTGCCGTGCGCCACGCAGAACGAGATCGACGGCGCTTCGGCCGAGGCGCTCGTCGCCGGCGGCTGCACGGTCGTGGTCGAGGGCGCGAACATGCCGTCGACGCCGGAAGCCATCGAAGTGTACCAGAAGAACGGCCTGCTGTACGGCCCCGCGAAGGCCGCAAACGCCGGCGGCGTGGCGGTTTCCGGCTTGGAGATGAGCCAGAACAGCTACCGTCTGTCGTGGACGTTCGACGAGGTGGACGCGAAGCTGAAGTCGATCATGGAGACGATCGTGGCCGAGTCGCTGGCCGCCGCCAAGGAGTACGGCCACGAGGGCGACCTCATGCTCGGCGCGAACGCGGCCGGCTTCGTGAAGGTCGCCAACGCGATGGTCGCGCAGGGCGTGCTGTGACGCTGGCGTGATACGGTCGGCCGACTGGATGGCCGGCTTGGGCAGCTGGCTCGGCCGACTAAGCGCACCCAGCCGATCGGCTGCAAGGCAACCTGCCGACTAAGTGCCCGGCTGCCGATTACGCCGATGACCGACTGATGTGGACGGCCGCCGCTGGGGTGATTACGCCCCGACGGCGGCCGTTGCGTATGAACCGTCTCGTCACGCGTGCGGTCGGCTTGTCTGCCGACTGTGGTCCATGGGGCCGGCCGGCGGCGGAACCGGCCCGGCGGCGGAACCGGCGGCCGGGCCGACGGCAAGACCGCTACAGGCACGCCTCCCGTCACTCTGCTCGCCCGGGCACAGTGACGCGGGCGCAAAAACCCAGTATTTGCAAGGGGTTTCGACGATGCGTCACCGTGCACGGGCGAGCAGAGTGACGGGAAGACGCCCCCTGCATACGTCACACGACAATCCCGCTGTGCGATGGAATGACCCTGAAAACGACCTCAGAGGGCACACTTTTCGAGATGTGGGTGTTTTGTTTGACGGTTTTCGAGGACAGTCCGATGTTCGCACACGCGAAATCGTTGGAAAATGGCCAAAACGCGTATCACGCATGACGACGGTCCCGAAAACGAAACACCCACATCTCAGCGAAGACAGGGCGCAGCGGCAACCCGCAGCCTCAAAACACGACAATACCGCCATAACTGACTACATCAGCGAAGCCGAACCACACAACACTCCCAGCACAACACCCCCCACTCCGATTTATATCGTTTCACCATACGGCAGCGATAACACACCGGAAACGCGACCCGCACTACACTGCCGACCCCAAGAAGGGAGAAAACCGGAACGCGCGAATCCACCAGCGGGCAACCTGCCAAGTCAATGACCCGGCGCGCCAGCCAGGTGCGGCCCGACTGCCAGCAACCGCACCGTCAGCCAGCCACGCCCCACGAATTCGCAACGCCCCACACACGACGCATCCCCTCAGCGCACACGCGCCACACCCAGCGCCGCAACAGAGGAGGAAACATGGGATCTCTTGAGTCTCCCGGCAATCCGCAACACACGAACCGCCGGCAAACCAGCCAACACGGCCAACACAACAACCGGCTCGCAGCCGCCGCGTCGCTGATCGCCGCCTGCACGATGCTCGGCACCACGATGGCAATCCCCGCGGCGACAGCAACCGCAGCGCCCACCGCACCCGCAGCCGCCACATCCGCCCCCACGCAGCTGACCGTCGGCCCCGGCAACGACGCGAACGGCAAAACCGGTCTGCAGCTGTCCGACAACTATCTCAAGAACAACGGCAACGCAACCACCAAGTCGACCGCCAAGCCGCAGGACGACGGCGAAACGCCCGCGCCGACCAAGACCCGCCGCGACGCCGAATACGACTACGACGGCGGCACCACCGCGCAGTATGACTACAAGGACGCCACGCGCGACTACGTGTACATCGACACCGGCATCGACAGCGACAAGGACGGCCAGACCGACCTCGTGCGCGCCGACTTCATCCGCCCGAGCGACGCGCAGCTGAACGGCAAGAAGATCCCCTCGATCATGGACGCGAGCCCCTACTACGGTGCACTGCAGGCCAAGCAGTACGAGGACATGAACGACCCGGCCAACAGCAAGCAGACCGTGTTCGGCGGCAAGTTCGACAACTTCTTCGTGCCGCGCGGCTACGCCTGGATCATGCTTGACATCACAGGCACCGCGCTGTCGCAAGGCTGCACCGACATCGAAGGCCCGAACGACGTCGCCTCCGAAAAGGCGGTCGTCGACTGGCTGAACGGCCGCACGAAAGGCTACCGTTCGCTCACCGACCGGTCGGCCGGCGACGAGGAGAAGGCGACGTGGTCGAGCGGCAAGATCGGCGCGATCGGCGGCTCGTACGACGGCGCCGCGGCGAACGCGCTCGCGGCGACCGGCGTGGACGGCCTGACGACCATCGTGCCGCAGGAGTCCATCAGCAGCCAGTACGAGTGGTACCGCAACAACGGCGCGCGGCTCGCCAACTGGTGGGAGCCGGACGCCTTCGCCAACTCGCTCGTCACCGACGCCAAGCAGAACGCGCAGTGCGCCGCGTCCGGCCACTGGGACTCGATGAACAAGGGCGCGGACGCCGCCAGCCGCAACTACAACGACTTCTGGGCGGAGCGCAACTATGAGGACAAGGTCAAGGACTTCAAGGCGAGCGTCTTCGTGATCCAGGGCGTGAACGACCTCAACACGAAGATGAACAACGTCGACAACTACTGGGCGCTGCTGCAGAAGTACAAGGTGCCGAGCAAGATCTGGGTCACGCAGGACGGCCACGACAACCCGAGCTACTACCGGCACGACGTGTGGTGGTCGACCATCCACAAGTGGTTCGACTACTGGCTGTACGGCGTGAAGAACGGCATCATGGACGAGCCGCAGGCGTCCGTCGAGTCGGCGGACGGCACGTGGAAGGACTACCAGTCCTGGCCGACGCCGGACGCGAAGAACGTGACGCTCACGCTCGGCGCGGCCGCTGACGGGTCGACGTCCGGCACGCTCGGTACGACGGCTGCGGCTGGTTCGGCCGCCAGCACCGAGGAGTCGTTCAAGGGATACAGCGTCGACGAGGGCACGGCCGACGAGTCGACCGACCAGCTCGGCCGCACGCTCGACGACGCCAAGGCCATCCCCGCCGAGGACCGCCTCGCGTACCTGACCGAGCCGCTCACCGCCGACGCGCACATCTCCGGCACGCCGAAGCTGTCGCTCAAGGTCAAGGCGAGCGCCGCCGACACGAACCTCTCGTTCGCGCTCGTCGACTACGGCAAGGGCACGCGCATCACGCCGACGCCCGCACTGTCGAGCGTCGAGTACGACTCGAACAACCTGCTGTGCGTGGGCGGCGTCGGCCAGTACGACGACGGCTGCTCGCCGACCGGTTCCGAACGCAAGGTGACATCCGACGCGTACGTGATCACGCGTGGTTACGTGAACACCGCGCACAAGGATTCGCTGACCAAGCTCACCCCGACCGCGGTGAACGAGTACTACCCGATCTCCTGGGATGCGTACGCAACCGACTACACGGTTCCGGCCGGGCATCGCCTGGGTTTGGTGATCTTCAACACGTCGTCGCGTCTGGCCGAGACCGCACTGTCCGACTTCACGGTGAAGACCGCCGACGCGCGGCTCACCCTGCCGCTGGGCACGAGCGCGACGGCCGCTGCGCCGACCGGCGTTTCGGCGACGTCGAAGCCGGTGCGCGGTGGCGGCGACGTGACCGTGACGTGGGCTACGTCGGCGGGCGACGATCCGCTGGTGGCCGTGACCGGGTATGAGGTGCGGCTCGACGGCGGCGCGGCTGACGGCAAGACGTTGACCGTGAAGACGGACGGCGACACTCTGACGGCGACGTTCAAGGGCGTGCCGGCAGGGTCGTATGAGGTGACCGTGCGCGCGCTGACGGACGGCGATTCGGCGTCGGCCTGGTCTGCGGCAGGTGCGGTGACCGTGACGGCTGCGGCGGAGACGAAGCCGGGTGCCGGGGCCGGGTCTGGTGCGGGCTCGGGTGCTGGCGCCGCTGGTAATGCCGGTAGCGGCACGACCAAGCCGGCTGCCAATCATCAGGCCGGCGGCGTGAACGGCGTGGCCCGGACCGGCGCTTCCGTGGCCGCCGTCGTGGCGGTCATGGCCGCGATGCTGATGGGCGGCGCGGTCGCGCTGCGCGGCGTCCGCGAGCGCGGACGGATCACGCGGAAATGACCGCCGCACTGTCCGCGAGCAGACGGTCGGCCGGCTGCATCCTCAACCCAGCCCACGCGTAGGCGGCTAGCCGGACGGACGATCCGGAGGGGCTGTCTCGTGCAACGGCCTAGCCACCGGCTGGGATTGCCCGACCGGCAGACAGGGCACTCTGACCACCATCGGGCCCAGGCGCCCCACTATGTCACGCTGCTCGCTCGAGCATGGTGACACAGGTATGAAAACCCAGTATTTGCAAGGGATTTCAGCGACGCGTCACTATGCTCGGGCGAGCAGCGTGACGTTGGGCGCTGAAGCATATGACATGCCGCGGAGGTCGCGCGCTCGGATCCGCACTTCTTGAAGGCCGCTGTCGGAATATCCGCGAGATGTTCCGGAAGCGGCCTTGTTGTATGGACTGCGTCGGGGATCGGGGGAGCTTTCCTGGCGGTCGTTTTCGACCTGAAGATGCGCGAGGCAGAGGGAGGGGACATCGAGGGATGGCGAGGTCAGAGGTCGTTCACGATTTTCTCCCGGCCTCAAATCGTGAACGGACGCATGTGCGTTCGCACATGCACAAGCGCTTGATTCCGCCATTCTGCATCATGCGCATGTGTGGTTTTGTGCGCTTTGCCGTTCACGATTTGCTCGGCCGCGCAAATCGTGAACGGTCGCCGCACGGTTTCACATCCCAACAGCCGGATTCCCCGACATACCTCCCGTCGAGTGCGGCATTGGCCGCGACGGACTCACGGGAGGCAATCATGAACGGAACCTATGCAACGGCGCAGACGGTATGGCGAGTATCATTTGGCGGCCGCGGTGTCACGCCGGCGGCAAGGACATCAGCCGAAATCAACAACGGGGGAGAGGCCGGGCGGCGGTCCATGTTCTGCACGGTCTGCGGGTCGCGGCGTTGCCTGACGAAACGGTTCTGCGCGCGCTGCGGCGCACAGTGGTGAAGGGCGCGGGTCAGTCGCCGAATGTCCTCAAACCACCACTCAGGCAGCCGACGGCACCACGGTCACAAGCTCAAACCATCGGCGAATCAGCGGACCGTCAGCAAGACCGCCGGCAGCAGCGGCCTTTGAGACACCGTCACTCTGCACGAGCCTCATACCCAGCCGACGTTTTATGACGAGTCGCCGCCAATGCGGCCGGCGAAGGCTGATTCGCGAGAAAGCTCATCGGCCTCGGCGCGGTCGGCGGTTCACCCAGCATCGCGGGGAACGAGTTCGTCGCAGAGACGAATCGAGCGTCATGGATGGGGGATTGCGACAAACGAAAGCGCTCTGCAATGCGTCAATTGCAGAGCGCCGAGAATCCAGGCGGAACGGGGGATTTCCGTCTGTTCGTTCGCGGATTCCTTCGGCCGCACGCGAGTGGATCGCATACCACCGACAGAACCCGGCATCAGTCTTTTGTGACCGTTAACACGGTAGTATACACCATCGTGTGACCGGTTACAAGCTGGTGTCCGAATTGCGGGGCGCGCGGGGGCGGGGCATGGTC
>NZ_WBVT01000002.1 GCF_009193355.1 Bifidobacterium leontopitheci | reverse complement strand
CCCCGGCAAAAGGCCGGACCGGGGGACGGGTGAGACGCAGGCACATGACGCATGTGTCAACCATGCCCCAGGACATACCGTCAACCATGCCCCGACACATGCGTCATTCATGCCCCGAGACATTACAATCCGGCCGCAAGACCGGCGAATCGAAATCCACGGCGGAAACGCAATCGCAGTCCTCGTCTGATGATGACAAGCCAAGCGAAACTCAATCAGGTCGCGGCTCGGATGAGAGATCATCTTCCACGCCGATGGCGACTGCGGCCGATGTTCGCGTGCGAGCCTCGCAACTGTCGCATAGTATGTCGGCGATCACCGGCACCTCCGTGGCCGGCATCGATGGCAGTGTCTATGACCTATTGACGAACGGTGGCGAATCTGATTCTCCGACATATGCGAATGCAGAAGCTTCACTGACCGATCTGCTCAAGCAGGATGTGCAATATCCGGATGGTGCTTCCTCTCAGCAGTGTGCGCAGGAACTCAATGCATTGAATATCGCGTACACGAACTGGGAGGCTGCCTTCTGGAAGGCGGCCAACGATGCGTTCAATACGACCGCAGATGCCGCCTACCAGGCTGCATTACAACTGACGACAAATCAGTCCCAGTATTGTTCTGAGCTTACCACCGTTGTCAGTCGGCGACCACAGAAGGGCAGTAGCAGACAATCGTTCGAGCAACAGACGTCATGGTATGACCGACTGATGAATCAGTGGCAGGACTGTGAGGCTCGGGCGGCACGGTAACGCCCGGTGGGAATCACCCTAGACTCACCCTCAGTCGAAGTCCTTCGCGTTGATGACGGCGAGGACCTGCGCGTTGTGCACCTGCCATTGCGAGAACGGCTTGTCGGAGCCGAGCACGACCACGGACGCGGTGGACAGGCCCAGGTTGAGCAGGTCGAGCTTCGTGGTGTCCGAATCCGAGGAGGCGAGCCACTGGCAGCTGATCGACACGGTCGGTTCGTGGCCGAGGACCATGAGCGTGCCGACCTTGTCCTTGGTGGTGGCGAGCTCGTCGAACACGGCCTGCATACCGCCGTCGTACAGGCTCTGCCGGTAGTCGACCTTCGGGTCGTCGCCGAACACCTTGAGCATCCGGTCGAGCGTCTGGCAGGCGCGTACCGCGGACGAGCAGACGATGCGGTCGGGCACGAGCTTGAGCGCGGCGAGACCCTTGGCGACGGCCTTCGCCTGCTTGGCGCCCTTGTCGGTGATCTCGCGCTTCTGGTCGCCGCCGTCGGCGAACGGCTCGGCCTTCGCATGCCGCATGACCAGCAGCACATGCTTGTAGCTCTTCGCCTTCTTGGCTACCTTGTTGAGATTGATGCCCATGGTCAACGGCCCTTTCATGCGGTTGTTTGCGCTCACGGCTTGCGGGCGCACCGACGCCCGCGTATCACCACCTATTGTGGCAGACGCAAGCGCCCGGACCGCCCGTCATCACAGAATCATCGCGCACCGTTAAGATTCGACGCGGCGAAACGCCGGTCCGGGCATGATCGCTGTATGGTCAGCGCGCGTCCGCCTCGCCTAGGTTCGCGGTCTGCCGGTCGAGGTCGCGCAGCACCTTGCGCAGCTTGTGGTCGGAGATGTCGCGCAGCTCCAGCTCGCCGAACTGCGCCTCGCGCTCCTCTGGTGTGAGCGAGTCGACGTCGGTGGTCGTGTCCTTCGTGGCGCGGTCGCGTTTCTTCAGTGCGGCGAACCCTTCGGCCATCGCGCGCGAGACCACCAGGAAACCGGTGTGGCCAATCATCGTGTGGTCGGGGCGCACGGCCAGCCCCTGCGCCTTCCACGTGCGTTCGAGCGTCTCCTGGATGTCCGGCTCGGTCCAACGGCCGGACTCGCGCAGTGCCTCGACGAGCCGTGACATCTGCGTGGTGGTGGTGATGTAGCAGATGAGCACGCCGCCGGGGGCGATCACCCGGTACGCCTGCTCGAGCCGGTTCCATGGGTCGAGCATGTCGAGCATGATGCGGTCGTACGCGTGCTCGGGCAGCGTGGCCGCAACAGAGTCGAAGTCGCCGGTCTTCAGATCCCACCATGCCGGCTTCTCGCCGTAGTACAGGGTCGCGTTCGCCTCGGCCACGCGCGCGAAGTCGGGCCGCAGCTCGATGGTGGTCAGATGGCCGCCCTCCCCCACGGCGTCCAGCAGGTTGACGCTCATCGCGCCCGAGCCGGCGCCGGATTCGAGCACGGTGAGGCCCTTGCGGATGTCGCCGAGCTGGATGACCTGTGCGATGTCCTTCGGATACATGATCTGCGCGCCGCGCGGCATCGAGAGCACGTAGTCGGCGAGCCGCGGCCGCATCACCGCGTACTGCCAGCCGCCGATTGCGCGCGCCGCCTTCCATGGCTTGTTCGCGTCGCGTTCGGGGTGCACCTGGTTGACCTGTGCCTCGCGTTTCGCGGTCACCGTGGTCACGACGATGCCTTCCGTGCGGCCGATCACGTCGTCATGCAGGATCAGGCCGTGTTCGGTCTGCGTGGAGCCGCCGGCGACGAGCTGGTCGGTGATCCTCTTGCCCTTGCGGTCGGTGAACTGCACCTTCTCCCCCGCGCGAATCGGTCCGCGTCGCTCCTGCATGGCTTGTCTCCTTCACTGTCGGCCGTGGCAAAACGGATACCAGTGTATCGGGCCGTCGGGATTGCCGCGGGCGGCCCGACGCCTGTCACTCGTCCTGATCTTTCCTCATGTAGTGCACTGTGAACTGCTTGACCCGGCGCAGCGACTGCTGACGTAGCTGCGGATTGAGCCAGCTTTCGTCGTATCGCTGGAAGATGTCCAATCCTCTGCCGAGCGAGATCTCCCAGCCGGTGTCGGTCACGATGGACCGGTCGTGGGCGGTCGCGCTGAATTCGTAGGTGAGGATGATCCCCATTCGTCCGTAGGCGTCTTGCAGCTGCTGGAGGTTGTCGAGCTGCAGGGCGGCCAGCGTGTCATCGGCTTGTCCGGTGATCAGATGCACCTGCACTTCGTCGGCTCGCTCGGTGAGGGCGTACACGGTCTCGAGGAATTCGGCGAGGTTGCGCGCCTGATAGGTCTGGCGGATGTACGGGTCTTGGATGATGATCCGCTTCGCGCCTGCCACGTATGGCCCGAACAGCTTGTTGTAGCTGATACCGATGCGGCCTTCGGCGAACTTGAGATACTTCACCTGAGCGGTGGCGGCGATCCGCTCGATGCGTGTCATGGCCGGTTTCGCTGGTGTCGTCGGTTTCGCTTCGTTGGCGGCGTCCGAAGACGCTGCACTACCGGCTACCGCCGTTGGTGCGGCGATGGCAGTGCCGTCGGTTGCCGCGGCGGACGCTGCTGCGTTGGCGACTTTGCCGCCGTCACTGTTGCCGCCGTTGCCATCGCTGGCCACGTTGCCGGCGTCTGCGCCGCCGACTTCCATGACATCGCCGACTTCGTCCGCATCCACGGCGACCGCCTTGCCCCGCCAGTACAGTTCCGGGTAATCGTCCTCTTCGAGCGTATGCACGGCGACAGGCTCAGGGGAGCCGACGCGCGTGTAGCTGAAGTCGACCTCGGCCATGGTCGGGTCGATGCGGCACAGCTGGTCCTTGACGCGCTTGCGCCCCTCGATGGCGCAGCGCAGCAGTGGTTCCATCTCGTCCGGCGTGGCCTCGCCGGACGGGTAGACGAGCTTCATCAGCCCGGAGAAGGTCTTGCGTACGCCGTCCTTGTCTCGGGTGGACAGCGTCGGCGAGAGTGTGAAGTACCGTTCGTACGCCGAACCGTAGTCCACGTTGCGCAGGTTGTGCAGGATCTCGGCCAGATAGTCGACCACGAACCCGTAGCCGCCGGTGAACATCTCCGCGCGGATCTGCTCGAACTCCCATCCGGGCACGTAGCAGTGGACGCGGTCGAGGAATGCGGGGTCATGGTACTGCGGCGGCAGCTCCTCGAACAGGTCGGTGTTCTTGAGCATGTACGGCACGTTGTGCGACGTGTTGCCCACGAACACCATGGACGCTTCCGCCTGCATGGTGTTGCGGCCGCGTGAGAACGACTTGTTCGCCATGTAGTTCTTCATGATGTCGACGAGCGCGCGGTCGGCCTTCTTCGTCTTGCCGGCGAACTCGTCGAACGCGACCGTGTCCCAATAGCCGACCAGGCCGATCTGCCCGGTGGTGTTGTTGACGAACAGTTTCGCCGCGGTCACCTCGCCGCCCGAGATGAGCATGCCGTGCGGCGAGAATTCGGAGTAGATGTGCGACTTTCCGGTGCCTTTCGGCCCGAGCTCGATCAGGTTGTAGTTGCGCTCCACGAACGGGACCATGCGCACCAGGTGCAGGAGCTTGGCGCGGCTAGAGAACATGTCCGGGTTGAACCCGACCGACTGCATGAGCAGGTCGACCCATTCGTCTGCCGTGAACCGCGCGCGCATCTCGAGGTAATGCTCCCGGTCGTCATGCGACATCTGTACGGGCCTGAGCCGCATGAGACGCCATGGCACGTCCTTGGGATCGCCCGTGTAGGCGTAGGCCAGCGTGCACATGCACCAGATGCCGGTGACCAGCAGCTTCGGATTGTCCTTGATGGTCTGCGAGCCGACGACGACCCGGCCGATGCCGAGGTTCTCGAACGTGGCCTCGTACCGGTCCTCCTTGTCGTTGAGCGCCACCTGCACCTTGTCGATGACGTTGTACTGCCCTTTTTCGCGGATCTTCGACTGGATGAGGTTGGCTTCCTCACGGTGCACGTAGTTGTCCGCGAGGATGGCGCGCACGCGCTCCACCCCGGACTGGACGCTGTCCTCGTCGGTGGTGGTCGCGTACTTGCCGAGCAGGTACTCCAGCACGTACGAGGGGACGAGCGCATTGCCCTTGACCTTGCCTACCAGATCCTTGCGTACCGTGTAGCCGGAGAACTCGGTGGTCACCTTGCGGTCCAGCTCGCTCATGGCCGGGGCGTCGGCCTGCCCCGCCGTCGCGGCGTCCGTCGCGTGTGTCTCGTCTGTCATGCCTCTCACCTTACCTGTCTGTCGCCTGCTTGTCTGCCGCCTTGCCTGCGCTGTCGGCCCGTTCAGAAGTCGAAGCCGTCGTCGATCATGAGCCCACGCTGGAGCCGATATTCGGCTTTCACGTCGACCTGTCGCATCTGGCCGGAGCCGGGGATGCGTTCGCTGATGCGCAGCTCGATGACGGTGTTGTTGAACCGGTCAGCGTCCGTGGTCAGCAGGAACGTGGCCGGCACGTGGCGTTCGGCCGGGTCCTTGGACGTGGACGCGAAGGCGAGCGGCACCTCGTTGGAGATCAGCGTGGCCTGCCTGTCATGACCGACTCCCCAGAGTCCTGCGAGCACGGTGCGTTCGGCGACCTTGCCGCCGACCGGCTCGGTCTGCAGAAAGTCGACGGTGATCTGCCCGGTGGTGATGCGGTCCGTGTTCTGCAGGATGCGGAATTCGACGGGGCGTGCGTCACCGGTCGCGGAACGGCCTTTGTTGATGTGCACGACCGGCACCACGATTTCGGGCAGTGAGGCGCCGCCGTGCACGTAGCGCGAACCGTCGCCTTGGATGCGCAGCCGGTGGTTGCCGTTGGGGATCTGGATGGTCACGTGCTCGTCGTTCGGGTCGTCCAGCCCGACCTGGTCGGCGGTGAACGTGGTGAACGCCGGCTTGGGCGTGAGCCGTGCGCCGATCACGAACCGGCGTTTTTTCTGCCAGATCGCGTCGCCGGAGGGTTGTTCGCTCAGCCGTTCGGCATCCGTCACGGTATGATCCTGATACAGGAAGCCGTGGTCGGCGGTGACGATCATGTTGGTCATGTTCGCATTGGCCAGCCGTTTGACGATGGCGTCCAGTTCGTTCAGCGTCTGTTCGCAGGCTCCGAACACGTTCGATTCGTTTGCGGCCTTGTCGCCGGTGGCGTCGATGACGTTGTGGTAGACGTAGAGCACGCTGCAGGATTTCACCAGTTCACGGTATTCGTCGCGTTTCATGGTCATCAGTGTTTCCGCGTCCACGGCGGCACCGTCCACCGCGGCGAGGATGCCGGCGCGCGCTTCCGATCCCGTGGCGGACTTGCCGTCCACGAGTACGCCGTAATGGTCGGCGGGGTTCAATGCGAGCGTCGTGTGCGGCAGCAGTGCGGCCATGCCGAGCTGCGTGTATGAGGGCAGCACGCCCAACTGCGCTTCGATGGTGGCGTTCCATCGGCTTTGCGTGGTCATCCGTTCGCTGAATTCCGCGGCCGTCTCGTAGCGTAGTGCGTCTGAGATGATGACGGCGATCTTCTTGTTGGCGTCGGTCACCTTCTTCACGTTGCGCGCGTAGAAGTCGGCTTGTGCGGGGATGTCGTCGATCGCCCAGTCGGTCATCGCGTTGACCTGCATCTGCCATCGGGCGGCGAGCTCGGTCTGGTACCGGTCGTATTCGCGTTCGAGGCTTTCGACGACCATATTGCCGCTGAACTGGCGGGAGCTTGCCTTCCATGCGGCCATGAACCGACGGTAGCAGCCGTCTACCCGGTAGAGTTCGCCGGCATAGCGGCGGAACCCGTCGCTTGCGGACGTGATGGACTCCATGACGGGCCGTGCCTTGCGCAGTTGCGCCCGCAACGCGCTTGCGGCGGCGATGACGGCGTAGTCTTTGGCGTAGTCGTCACGCCACAGCGTGTATTGGCGTGCGGCCACGATACGCTGCACATCATCATCCGTGATGGTCTCGCCGGCGAGTCCCTCGTACAGCAGCGCGACGAGCTGCTCGTCGACTTCGCGGAACACGTCATGACCGGCCAGCTCGTCAGGCGGCATGGCCGTGATGTCGTCCGCAAGCGAGAGGTCGGGGAACGTCTCTTCGGCCAGGGACCGCATAGTCGGCGCGAACCGCGGGTCGTTGCGCCACATGTCGAAGTCGCGGCGGATGTTCGCGTAATGGTCCGCGCCATGCTCGCCGTCGCCGAACCCGTTCCATGCCAGACGGAACAGCCACAGCACGAAGTCCTTCACCGTGGGGTGCGCCAGCGTGCGGGCGGTGTCGAACCGGTAGATGCCGCGGGTGCCGGTCCAATGGTAGTCAAGCAGCCCCATCATGCCGATGCGCTCGATGCCGTCCTCGTCGCCTTGCGCGTACTGTTCGAGCAGCCTGCGCCAGATCATCTGCAGGCTGTGCTCTCCTACGGGTAGTTTGAGTAGCACGGCGATCATCTTCGCCTGGAAGTCGCGTTCGTCGTCGCCGGCGTGCAGGCGTTCGGCCAGGGCTTCGACCAGGCTGTCGTCGTCGAAGAACGGCTTGGTGCGCTGCATGATGGCGAGCCAGGCCGCGCGGGTTTGCGCTGACGCGTCGCGCGGGAACTGTTCGTTGACGATCATCGACAGACGGTCGGCGGTGAACCACGGGCCGTACGCCAGCTCGAGGTCCAATAGCCAGTTGTCCTCGTCCGCGGGCAGTTTGCCGGTGACGTACACCAGGAACCGTGTGGTCGGCTGTTCGAGCAGCATACGGTATTTCAATGCGAACGGATTGCGTTCCAGACGTACGACCTCCACGTCGCGCAGCGTCTCGTCGTGCGCGTCCGGGCCTGCGATGTCGCCGAGCATGTCCGCGAACTCGCCGTGCTCGTCATGCCAGAACACGATGCGCCCGGCGCTGTACCGGGTGCCGTCGAACTGTGCGAACCGTGCCGCCAGCGTGCGTGCGATCTGCGTGCTGCTGCTCATGCGAGGCCCCTTTCTCCGTCGATGGGTGTCGAGTATGAACGACACTGTATGGTCTTTTACCCTAAAGTGTCGAGTATAGACGACACTGTGCTGTGTTTCACCGGTATGTGTCGACCATACTCGACACATACCGGTCAGTTTTCGTCGTCTCCCGCAGCCGCGTTGGCAAGGATGTACCGGGTGGACCGCGCTGAGCCTACGCGGCGCAACAATCCATGATTCACCAGTCTGGTGAGAATCTTCTGGGCTTGGCGCTCTTGAAGGTCGAGTAACTGCTTCACAGTGGCGGAAACGATTTCACCGTGTTCTTGAGCGTATTGAAAAACGCTGAGTTCATTCTCGGACAAATATTCAGTATCCCGCACTTTTTGGGTAGTATCCCGCACTCCATCAGTAGTATCCCGCACTTTTTGGGTAGTATCCCGCACTCCATCAGTAGTATCCCGCACTTTTTGGGTAGTATCCCGCACTGCCTGATCGCTTCCACGATAGATGTTGATGCGCAGGTCAGTGTCGCCGCCGAGGAATTCCGGTTCGCGCAGTCCCGCTTCGCGGACCTCCTCGATGATGCGCGGGATACCACTACCCCAGTGTTCGATAAGTCCCATGTAGGAGAACGCCGTGGCCAGTGCCTCGTTGCGGATCTTCGAATAGCCTTCCTTCATGCGTTCGATGGTCTGTCCCATTGGCAGCCGTCCGGGTGACGTGATTTCGAGACGGTTGTCGTAGATGGCTACTTGGATGCTGGAGTGGTCGATGTAGCTGCGGTGCACGACGGCGTTGACGATGAGCTCGCGGATTGCGTCCGGCGGAATCTCGTACACGTCCTGACGGTATACGCCCTCGAACCGGGCGCCCATGTGGATGTTGCGCAGCACGTACCGGTATGCCTGTTCGACGAGTTCCCATGGTGCGCCGGTGAATTCTCGACGGTCCACGAACACGGCTTTGGTGGAGCCTTTGAATACGCCGCATTGGATGACGGAACGCACCGGGCCGTTGGTTCCGGTCAGGATCGCATACGCGTTCGTCGGTTTGAGTTCGCCGTCACGTTCGGTCAGTACGCCCCATGAGAGCAGCTGCTTGGCGGTCACAGGTTTGACGCTGTCGACATCATGCTTCGCGTTGGATTTGGCTACCGCCGTCATCGCGTCGCACAGCTTGGCGATGTCATCATTAGTCGCTTCCAGTCCGAGGCATATGGTCTGGTCGAAGCTGCGGTTGCTGCCCTCGAACAGCAGCTCCTTGATGGTCGCCGCGTCCGCCTGCCGAGTGGTGCCGGCGACGCGCACGAACGTGCCCTGTTCGCGGCCCATCGACCTGATGAAATACGGGCGTTGCGCACCGGGAAGGATTTCGGCGACGATGACGGTCTTGCCGTCGATGTCGCGCATGGAGATGTCCGGGATGATGAGCGGCTCGCAACTGTCGGCGATGGCGTTGGAGATGGCGTCCATGATGGTGAACACCTGATCGTCCGGCACACCGACCACGTTCAGCGTCTGGTCCTCGATGCCGAACACGATGCGCCCGCCCTCGCCATTGGCGAACGCCACCGCCGTCTTCACATACTTGATGCTCCGATCCGGCAGTGCGACCTTGTACTCGACGTTCTTGGATTCGCCAGACCATAAGTCACCCATGAACGTGTTTTCCCCCTTCTTGGTTCACTGTGGAATACGTCACTTCGCTCACCCGTTTGGTGTATGTCTTGTGACATTCATACGCAGTGGGGTCGAACAGGCACAAGTTCATACCCCCGTTTCTCAATGTACTGGCATACTTGACCCCGTCGTATTTAAGGCTTTTAATGAATTCGGCAATGTACTGCGAAGGAACATATTCCAGGGAATCATCTCCCCTACGCATAGGCTTGGAGATTTCACGGGACATACCATTAAGTATTTCCAGATTCGCGGCCAGCAGGGGAAGATCGTCTTCATCTATGTCGAATGGGCTGATTTCCTCGAGTCTCGACAGGTCAGCAATGGTGATTGTTCGATTCAGGATGAACTTTCCGAACGTCACATAATCGTGCATGCCTGCCCGAATCTCATGCAAAGCCGTATCATCCGCTTCAGCATCATCTCCCAGAGTCGTATAGAGTTCGCTGATACCTGCCGGGTTGATACGACCGTTGCCAGCCAATCCCTGGGGAGGAGCCCCCATGTCCTTTCCCGGAGCGAATCCTTCCGCATCTTTAGCAATTCTCGCTCTCGTCAGAACCGTGCCCTGCTTGCAGATGGTTCTCGTATAGGTAATCAGTTCCCCCAAAGCCTCAAGATCGATAAACGAAACAAAGAAGCGGTTATGATACTTCAAGTGATTGGCGAACTTCTCCCAATCATGCTCCTCGCTGTCTTTTCGCATCCGTTTCAGCTGGACATAGCCGCCAAGAAACTTCTTCATCTTATACCCGTCGAAGATTCCGCCCTTTGTCTCCTCGTACATGGAACTCATCAAATGTCTTGCCTGGTCCTTCGAAAGATTCAGCAAATGCCACCTATTCGTAAGTTCATATGTCAAGGAATGCGCATGGTTCCCTGTTTTGGAGCTTGCGGTGTCATATAACCCTATGATGGGCAGCAACATATTCTGCAAATCGGCATGGTTGCGGAAGTCATAGACGAAGGCATCTCTGCTATTGCAGCAATCACAGTCTCCTCGAACACCGAGGCTTTCTATCAGATCACGAAGTACATGATCTTGGAAACAGTTCACACAACAGTTCGTCATCGGTCCGGCCTTTCCGAAAGGAACCAACCCATGAGTTCGAGATGGTGCATGATGGACAGTTTCTTGATGGTCGGCAGACCGGGGTAAGTGCCAGTCTTCGCGTGATTGATGAGTGTCTGCATGCCCAACGTCATATGTTCGTACGGCGAGTCCTCACGTGACCTATGCCAGGCTTCTAATTGATTGACCGTCTCGATGAATTTCATCGGGGTCTCATGGGCGTCATCGCTGACTTCGGAAACGAAATGGTGAATATGCAGAGTCCATTCATCGTCAAAGTAAACAATATGCAGTGCAACGGCCTTGGGCATTCCACCCCGTTCGGTGTAGTTGTCTCCGACAATGGAGTAATCGCCAAACCCTGCATATCCTTCTTCTTCGTACCACATGTAGTCATTGGAGAAGAATTCATCCGCATAGTCATCCTGAGCATATGCGGCATTGTTCTCGCGTTTGATGAATGGATCGGAGAATAGAATCCTTTCCGTATGGATGCCGTTCCGCTTCAGGTCACGCTTTAGCCGTTCGCCATCGGATAGTGCCAGAGCATGGAACTTGAATTTCTTCAAATCGCCGATTCGACCTCGATCGCTTTCGGAGACAAACACAATGCCGTCATCCTGGAGCAGAGACTCGTCAGTGCTTTGGACCCGTTCTGCGACTTCCACGGCATCCTTGTTCAGCAGAATCACGGGAAACACTGTTCCTGCCATACCTATCAACGGCTCTGACTCGCTGCGTCCGTATATGTCAAGCTTTGTATCAAGGTCGATGCCCGACGTCAAATCTCCCACGTTCGGGTTCAGCACCACTCCCAGTGCACTCCCCTCATGCTCGCGAAAGAGCCTCATGACCTGATGCAATTGCGGCATATCCCTGACCGGCTCGAGAATCGGCACCACATCGCGATACAGCAAACCCCCTGTAAGCAGCTCGCGGAGGGCAAGCAACTCATACTGTCGCGCCCTGAGATATGGATAATACGTCATCACGTATCCCCCTTGTCGCGTCATCCTCAGCCGGAAGGCCTTCCTTCCACGGCACCTGTTGCATATTATCGTAGCCGAAGTAGAGGGACATACGCTGATTTTCCGGGAAGCGTTCCAAATCCTCACGGGTCCATGAGTTTCGCTGTTTGATTGCGGCCATGACCAATGCCTGCGCCTTCAGCACCGGAATATCGAGGAACATCTCTCGGCAAGCTTGGTAGAACATTGCCGGAGGAACATCAGGCAGCATGCCGAACTCAGAACGAAGAATCATGGAATATTCGGGTTTGCGTAGCATTTTCAGCAACTCCAAACCGCTGAGATCATTGTTGTATTCATCCGGTTCCTGTACCTTCTTGAGCGCGTTACGTCGTGTCAGCACATAGACGCCTACATGTCTGCCGAATTCAGACATGGTGGCAAGTCGTTCGCGTAAACACGTGAGTTTTTCCTCGGGAATCACAACATTCACATAGGAGAACGCCCTGAAATAATCTTTCAGCTGACCTTCGAGACGTTCAAAGGTATCAAGGTCGGACTTAATCTCATATACGGTCCCATGCCCATTGATAATCACCGTGTCCGCTATGGACCTGGCAACTCTCAGCTGCCGAAACGCTTTCGAAGTCCGCAGGCTATGCGAATGCAGCAACAACCGATACGCCACCACATCCTGATAGTACGATTCATTCCTCTCCTTCGTCCGCATTCTAGACCTCCAACGGGTTGGTGGGCCAGGTCCAGGTTTGGACGGTGGTGCGTTTGGCTTCGATGGGCTTGATGGTGCGGACGGCTTTGCCCATGCGCAGGTAGTTCACGAGCACGCCGTCATCGAGGTCGATGGGCAGGTTGCGGGTGGCGAGCGGGTAGAGGACGTCGCGCTCGTAGTCGGCGCATTCCTTGATGACCGTGCGCAGCTTCTCGCCCTTGCGTACTTCGGACGGCTTGGCGGATGACATTAGCGCTTCGGACTGGGCGTTGAGCTTGCCGGCGAACTCGCGCAGGTACTTGAGCACATTGTTCGTTGTCGCCGGCGTGTACCGGTGCAGGTAGACGAGCGCCTTGAACGCTCCCTTGTTGTCGGTGCGGCTGGAGTACATCCAGTAGATCGGCCGGTTCTTGTACATCCTCACATGGTCGTCATAGAAATCATTGGCGAAGTACTTGCGCAGCGGCTTGCCGAGCACCTGCTCGATGTACGCGATGTTCGCGTTGAGATACTCCTCACCGCAGGCGACGGCGAGGAACCGACGGAAACGGGTCACGATATCGTCCTCGAACCATTCGTCGTCGGTGATGGGGATGACGTTGTCCGCGTCCGGCTCGAACGAGGGGTTCGGCACCTGCGTGTGATAGTCGTCGAGCGTTTCGCCTTGGGAGGCGAGGATGAGACCCGGCTTGTCGAGCGAATACCGCCCGAACATGCAACCGACCGCGTAGGAGATGATTTCTTTGACGATGTCCCGAGTCATCAGTTCGTCGCGTTCGGCGGGCGTGTTCTTCGGGTATGCGAACGCCGGATTGCGCTTCAACGAGACGCGTTCGATAGGCACATCGCACGGCACCTCGTCGCGCACGCCATACGCGTCCGCCACCAGCTCGTTGTTCCGAATCTCACGTTGGCGCTGCTCCTCGGCGATGCGCTTGCACCTCTCGATGTATGCCGGAACTCTCTCGGAGAGCGGGACATTTTGGCCCCCGCTGGCGGGGGCTGTCAGCGAAGCTGACTGGGGGTGGTCAGTACCGGCCCCCAGCACTTCCAACCCCGCAAAATCCCACGAGGTCTCATATGAATCCCAGTCAACCTTAGAAACTGAAACTAAATAGCGAACAACATCCTCATCCATAGTTCCAATTTGCAAGAACGGCAGACGAGCGATTTGCCCAACTTCAAAATGCAGTGTCGGAGCTATCGCATGAAGCATAGCCATGGCTGTAGAAGAGTTGCACAGAGCAATCATGTTCTGGAGTTTTTTTTCTACCGCAAAAATAGATGGTGCTGTGTCGGAGAAAAGAAACCCCTTTGGAGCCATTCTGAAGGCCGCCTGGCCAGAACTGATACGCGACCAAAAGAAAGAAGGATGAAAATAATACTGTGGATTGCGAATAACAGAGCGAGGTCTGAGATCATACAACTCTTGTCCATCATTCTCCCAATTGATAATGAGTTCCTGATTCCCATACCACTTGCGGAAATCACCACCATTGAGATGAGGAAACCAACGTCTGCCATTCGTAGCAGCTTCCTCATGTGATGCGCAATCAAACGAACTGCGCGACTGGGCGACCTCCCACCATTCGCGGATGAAGCGCTCATTACTGCCGGTTTGCAATCCCACTCGCGGCTTTGCTACTTCCTCCAACGGCTTACCCATCGTGAACGTCTTGCGCATGGCATCGGATAGCCAATACACAATCGGCGAGCCGGGAATCTGGGCGAAATCCTGCTGGTCGACGGTGAACGTCAGCTCTTTGGCTCCCGCTGGCGGGAGCTGTCGAGCGTCAGCGAGACTGAGGGTGGTCGTGTCTCCTGATTGACCACCCTCAGTCTCGCCAAGGCCGGACAGCTCCCGCCAGCGGGAGCGAAGAAGCGTGGCACACATATGGGCTTGATTATCATCGCCTTGCACATCCACCAGACGTAGATACGTGCCCTTGCCGTTGCTCCGCCCGTTGCGGATGGTGAACGCGGTGGTGGAGACGACTTCGCCGCCGATACTGTCGAAAGCGCCAGCGCCAAGATGTGCCATCGTCTCGATACTGTCCTTCGTGAGCAGGCTCTTGCGTAGGTTCTCGAACGAGGAGAGGAACATCCAGCTTTGCATCGTGATCATGCCGAGCAGGGCGTTCGGCCGGATAAGTTGCAGGTTACGCAGGATGAACGCAGCGAACAGGTCCGATTTGCCGTCCTTGTAGTGATCGGTCACGTACTTCTTGAGGTCGGCACCCATGTTCGAGGAGCCCATGTACGGCGGGTTGGCGACGACCGCGGCGTACTTGCGGGCGAGGTAGCGGGTTTGGGTGAGGACGGTGTGGGAGCGTTCCTCAAGGTCCGGGGCGAGCAGCATGGGTTGACCACCCTCAGACTCGCTGTGCTCGTCAGCTTCCGCCAGTGGGAGCAACGACGTCAATTCTTTCGGCGGCTGGATCAGGGAGCCGTAGACGTTGGCGTGCTCGTAGGTGTTCCAGGTGTCGGCGTCGAGGTTCACATGGTAGAGCTCATTGAGATTATCAATGTCGGTATCGCTGAATTGCTCCGGCGTGATGCGCTGGATGTTGGGCTGGACCTGACGTCCCTTGCGGAAGAAGCGACGGTAGCGGCCGCGCGCCTTCATCGTCAGGGCGAAGGCGGCAAGATTCGCCGCACGCTCGTCGATCTCCAAGCCGAAGAGGTTGTGCTGCAGAATCAATCCCGGAATCTCGTTGGCGGAGTAGCCGGCCTCGTCGTAGATGTCGTACAGCAGGTCGAACGCATAAGTGAGCATGTGGCCGGAGCCGCAGGCGGGATCGCAGACGGTGAGCTCTTCGGGGGTGGTGATGTTCAGCGTTCCTTCTGGCTGATCGTTGTGGCCACCCCCAGTCACACTGCGCGTGACAGCCCCCGCCAGCGGGGGCGTGACGCTCCCCCACCCGGCTTCGCCGGGAGCCCCCTCCACCGAGGGAGCCGAGGTCGTGCCGGCCGAAGGGGCGGGATTCCGCTCCGCTGAGGCCGTGTTGGCCGTTTTGACAGGATTCCCTTCCGCTGAGGCCGTGCCGGCCGAGGTGGCGGGATTCCCTTCCGCTGAGGCCGTGCCGGCCGAGGTGGCGGGAATGTAGTAGGCCCAGTTCTTCCAGAGCTGGGATTCGGGGTGGCTTTGCGTCCACAGGCGGCCCACCGTGTTCTGCACCAGGTACTGCACGATCCAGTCGGGGGTGAACAGCTGCGTGGCGGCGGGGATTTCGGCGGCGCCGGCCTTCTTCGACTTCTTGAAGCCGGCCATGACCTCGTCCTTGCGTTCGGCGATGTAGAACTGGTAGAGCCAGCCGATGATCTCCACATTGCCCCGGCCCTCGTCGCCCACGCAGTCGGCCACGGTCATCACCTCGACCGCCTTGCGCAGCATCGAATCGGAGGCGAGCAGGTCTGCGGGCATGAGGATCTCATCAGCCGCGCCGGCGTCATCGAACATGAACGGCAGATACCGGTGCCAGTAGTCGCAGTACGCACGCAGCAGCAGGCCGTACGCCTCGCCCTGCGGATCGTTGCTCTGCCTCGTGCCGTCCAACAGCGCGACGATGGTCGGCAGCACCTTTTTGGCGGCGCCGACTCCGGAGAACACGTCCTCGTCGAACTCGCCGCGCCTGGCCGCCGAGAGCACGGCCGGCAGCGCATTCGCGTTGTCCGCATCGTCGCCCGACACCACATGCAGGCTCGTGAAGTCGTTCGCATCCATGTACCGCAAGGCGACGATCCTGTTGAACCACCGGTAGGCGTGACGTTCCGCCGTCTTCGCGCGGCCCTGCTCGCCGCCGCCGTTCTTGTTGATTTCTTCCTCAAGCTTCTTGAACGCCGTCGGATTGTCCACGCGCGCCGCCGACTCCGGCTCCATCGCCGCATCCAGCCGCGCCCGCACCGCCTTCATCAGCTCCACGCGCGCCTGCGCCGCAAACGACTGCAACTTGTTCGTGTTCATGCTCACCGATCCTCTCCATCGTCAAGCAGCCAATCCAACGCATACACCTGCTTGATGCCCGCGTGGGAAACCGGACGTTCATCGTCCAGTGTAATCAGCGTCTTCGGATAATTATCGCGCACCGCGTTCAGCGACGACAACTCGCGCTCCAACGTCCACGGATCATGCACTGACTCGCTCACCTGATAGTAGCGCGGTCCGTCAGCGCCATTAGTGATGAAATCAATCTCGCCGCCCGCACCCTGGCCGATGAACACATCACCTTCCCTGCGCATCAGCTCAAGGAACACCACGTTCTCCAACAACCGACCGGTATCCCGCACCTTGTTGGAACACAACATACGCCGCAAGCCCAGATCCACTGCGTAGTATTTGCGCTCCTGCCGCAGGGCACGCTTGCCTTTGATATCAAACCGTTGCACCGGGTAGAAGATGAATGCCGCAGCCAAGCCCTCGAGATAGCTGGACACGGTGGGCGGCGATATTTTGGAGCCCATGGAGGTCATGCCATCCGCAATGGATTTAGGGTTCACGAGATTGGCAACATTGTCGAAGAGATAACGGGTCACCGTCTCCAACGCGGCGATGTTGGAGACTCCCAGCCGCGCGGCGACATCCTTAAACAACACGGTGTTGAGGATGCCCTCGAGATAATCATGCAGCATCGTCTCATCACCGGAGAACCCCACTGTTGCCGGGAGCGCTCCGTCGTGCAGATACTCCGACCACGCACGCTGCATGGTCAACCCTTCGCCGGATCGCGCACCCCAGTATTCGGCGAACGACAACGGCGTCATGGAAATCTCCACATACCTGCCGGATATCAGCGTCGCCAACGTGCCTGACAGCAGCATGGCGTTCGACCCGGTGATGTACAAGTCGACGTCTCCCCTAGCCTGCAGGTTGTCGAGCGTCTTCTGGAAGTCCGGCACGTTCTGTATCTCGTCGATCAGCACATAGCGTCGCCCTGGCGCAGTGCCACAGCGTCGGAGAATCTCCTCATGCAGGCGGTGGTATTCGAGGAACGGTTCGTTCTCCAGCAGCTCGAGGTTGATATGCACAATGGATTCAGGCGCGACCCCGTAGCGTTCGACCAGTCGACGCTTCCACAGCAGCATCAGTGTGGACTTGCCACAACGTCGTACGCCGGTGATGACCTTGACCACGTCATGGTCTTTCCACGCATCAAGTTTGCGCAGGTATTGCGGCCGGTCAATCATCAGCATCACCCCTTAATGAAAACGTGTTTTACATACTATCAGTTTTCGTGTGGATTTAAAATGCATTTTAAATCCACACGAAAACTGGCTTAAAGTAAAATGCGTTTCCCTTCCTTGAAGGCGGCGATGAGCTTGTGCCGGTACTCGCCGAGGAACTCGTCCACATCGCCCTCCGTGCGCAGCAGCGGCTTGGTGTTCATCTTCACTGCTGATCTTCGCCCTCATTTTCGATAACGTTTGTGTTGCCAACGGGACTGTCTCGGTAAGTGTGTAGCAACTGGCGTCTTCGCGTCACTCTGCTCGGGCGTGCACGGTGACGCGGATGCGAAACCCCAGTGTTTGCAAGGGGTTTCAGCGGTGCATCACTGTGCTCGGGCGAGCAGAGTGACGCGAAGACCATTTACACACTTTCCGGGACAGGTCCTATTGTCCAGGCAGGTGAACACGTCAGTGGACTGAGACGGAATCGAGGAATCCGTGATGGTGTTACCATGTGGGGCACGTGGAAAGGCGTACGTGTCGGCGTGAAAAAGACCCATGGACAAGTCGCCACCATCTTCCCCGACATTAATCAACCGAGACAAATACGACGTAAGAAAAGGAGCAAGTGATGTTCGACGCCGACAAGGTGCGGAAAATCATCGCCGAGCGGAATGAGACCGACAACGAATGGGATGACCGTCTCGAACAATGCTGGGACGACTTGGCCAATGTGCTGGCTGAGGATATCCCTGGCACCATCCATTTCTTGCTGCATGATTGCACAGATAATGAACTGTCAGTGATCAGTGAGGTCATGGATCAACTGATTGCGGCGACTCAAAGCGTTCCACTCATCAAGGCATACCGGACGGCTATTGTTCTTCACCCGAAGGAAGCCGAGCGTTTTTATCTTGACCGTAATCTCGATTCAGATATCGACATGCTGGCTGACGAATCGGAGGCCCGGCGTCTGATCCTATGGCGACCGACCGCGGAAGAAATCGAACGGCTTCGCCATCTTCAGGAGTAATGTCAGTTTTCGTGTGGATTTAAAATGCGTTTTAAATCCACACGAAAACTGGCTTAAAGTAAAATGCGTTTTCCTTCCTTGATGGCGGCGATGAGCTTGTGCCGGTACTCGCCGAGGAACTCGTCCACATCGCCCTCCGTGCGCAGCAGCGGCTTGGTGCGCGGCGGTGTGACGCGGATGGTACGTTCCACAGGCTTCGGCTGCGTCTGCTTCGCCTCTGCCTGCTCGGACTCGGTTTGCATCACGACATCGGATGCCGTTCGCTCCGCGGACGGGCTCTGCGAGTCCCGCGGCTCCGGCGACTGCTTCGATTCGTCGTGCACGCCATCCGGCGCCTGAGGTTCCGGCTGTTCTCTGGCCGCATCCAACTGGTTGAGCAAATCCGGCAGGTTGTCGCTCACGTCGTCCGCGGTCTGGCGGATGTCGGCGATGTATTTCGCGGTCGTGATCTTCGCTGCCGCATCATCCAGCGTGTGCAGGGCATGACGGCGGGCGTCCTCGCGGGCGTCGCGGTATGAGTCGAAACCGGTGAGCGATTCGCGCACGCCGTCGACGGTCGACGTCGCCCGTGCGCGTTCGGCGTCCACCAGTTCGCCGAGATGCTGCCGGAGTTCGGCCAGACGTGTTTTGAACAGGTTGACCTTGCTGTTCTGATACAGTTGCGGATCGTCAGCGATGGCGAGCACTTCGTCTCGTTCATGCTGCAGTCCGGCCGAGGCGAGCGTGAAATTCGAATCGTTGGCCTTGACCCATTCCAGACCGTCGGCCAACACGGTGCGCTGGACGCCGTTGAGCACCTTGCGGATCGGGTCGATCACCAGCTCCTTGTCGTCCAGCAGATCATCCGCATTGTCATCCGCGTCGTCGGAGGGGAACTCGTCCAGAATCCACGATGCCGATCGCGCAGCCACGGCACGCAGCCTCTCGAGCGGCCGGTCAAGCTGGCCGACGAACACGAACCGGCTGTTGGCGGCCTGAAGATTCTCGACCGCCCGGACCTCGGCGAGCAGCCCCTCCTTGATGGCCCGCGCCATGTCCTCGGCGTCGGCCGGCAGTCTGCCGCCGGCCAGTCCAAGATAGTCGTTCGCGAACTCGCGCAGCTTCCTGATCTTGACGGCGTTGTAGCGCTTCGGAATCTCCACACGCATGCCGTCGATCTTCTTCTGATTGGTCAGATACCGGACCACATCGGTGCGCGGGATCCGGTTGCCGTCGATGGTCAGACGAATACGCTCGGCGCCGTACAGGTAGCACAGGCAGGCGAGCGTGTCCGCCAGAGGCCAGCCGTACGGTTCGCTGTCGTAATGCGCGATGACGTCCTTCACCGTCGGCACGAGGTTGCGCCGGCTCTGCCCGGCAGCATAGTCGTACACGTCCTGAGCGGGAAGCTCAAGCAGGTTCCTCACGGACTCCGTGCCCTTAAGTGCGCCTTCCGGTGCGGCCGCGTCGGCGAGCACGCCGGGAAGGTCCTTTTCGGTGTACGTCAGGTCCTCCACCAGCCGGAAGTTGGTGTACAGGCGGCCGATGAGCGTCTGCATCGCCTCGGCGATGATCGCCGGCACGCTCTCGCGCGCCTTCATGTTCAACGTGGAGCCGTTGTAGACGATGGCCGCCTCGCACATCGCCTTGGCGACCGTGACCTTCAACTCGTGGTCCATGACCTCCAGGTCCCTGCGCTTCGAGTCGAGGATGTGTCGGCGCGAACCCTGATCGTTGATGTGCAGCTGCAGATACTTTTTGGTACGTTCGGCCATCGCCAGGTCACGCATGAACGTGGAGCTGTCGTTGTCGAGGATCACGCGCAGCACGCTGCGTTCGCCGGCCGAACGCAGGATCTTGTCCTCCAACGGCGCCCCGTCCATCGGGGTGACGATGTGCAGCGTCAGCGGATAGGACTTGCCCTGAGCCAGGTTGTCGATGGTCAGCCCGTACCGGAACTTCGCCTTCTGGCGTCCCCGGCCGTACTCCACGATCGGCTGGTCGAGGATGTCGCCGCTGACGATTTTGCCCAGCCGGTCGCGGATCTGCCGGTCCTCGATGTCGACGTTCTTGATCTCGTTCTCGACGATCTGCTCGTCGTTCGTCAGATATTCGTACACGTCGCCGGTGCGGTGCACGTAATCCTGCCGCTCCAGCACGTCCAGCGTCTCCTGGATGCGACGCTCAAGACCGGGCAGGTTCTCGCCGAACCCGCCGAGGACGAGAATGCGCAGGTTGCGCACGTTCGCCTTGAACTTGTCGACCTGCTTGACCAGCAGCAGCGCCTTGAGCAGCGGCAGCGCGAGCTTCTGCGTATCAGGGTCGAGCTCGCGTTCCGCTTCGAGGATGCGATGGTTCACCGAGCTTTGGATCGTGCCGGCGATGCCGTCATACAGGGCGCTGAACGGAATCAGGCTGCCCGTCGCGTCGGCCTTGTGCTCCACGAGTGCGCTGCTGATCGTGGACAGCAGCGAACGTTCGCCCACCGAACGATGCTGGCCCTCGAAGAACCGTGCGCTGCTCATGCCGCGCATCGCCTCCTGGAAGAGCGTGAACTGGTAGTTCACGAACGGGTAGGTGGCGGTGAAATCCTCGCGCGTGCCGAACTTGTTGTTGCTGTACTGCCGTCCGGTGCCGTCGCCTTGGAACGTGAACAGGGCGTCAAGCTCGTCATGGTGCGCTTGCCACAGCGCTTCGGCCGCCGCCTCGCCCTGCGTGTTCTTGGTGAGCAGACGCTTCTGGATGACCTCGATGGCGTCGGCGCTGGACAGTTTCAGGTTGATGGCGAACCGGCCTTTGATCTTCGTGAAATCAAGGCCTTGGCTGGCCGTGCGGTCGCCGATGACCGCGTCGATGTCCTCCTGCGAGGTGACGATCACCCATACGCGGCCGTTGGTGCGCGAGAACAGCTCCTCCGTCACGGTCTGCAGGTTGAGCATGAGATCCGTGCTGGAACCGATGAACTGGCCGACCTCGTCCACGAGGAAAATGAGACGACGGCCCGCCTCCTGATGCTGCAGCCAGTCGTTCACGTCGTCGGCGAAATCGGCGATGGTCGGATTGTACTGCTTCTGGTAATCCTTGAGGATGTCCTTCACCTCACCGCCGGTGGCCGCGGCGAACGCCTTGTCGATCTTGGCTCCGGAGAACGCCGCCTGCGTGCGGCCCTTTGACCACGGTTTGCCGGCGATCTGCTCGAACTGCCGCTCGAACTCGCCAAGGCAGCCGTTGGCGTCAAGGTCGCGCTCCATTTTCGCCACATACCGGTTGGCGCCGTAATAGCCGCGAGCCTCGTCGAACACGCGGATGAACGCGTCCATGAGCACGGTCTTGCTGCCCTTCTGCGCCTTGCTGTCGATGTTGAACAGCACCGACGTGGCGGGAATGCGCAGATTCGACTCCAGCAGCCCCTCAAGCTCATGGTTGCCGGCGTCGCGGGCCTTGGCCCTCATCACGTCGACGACCTGCGCACGGCTCGGCAGGTCGACGCCCGGCGAGACGAACGAGCCTGGGATGTCGCCCAGGATATGCGAAAGGATCTTGAGCAGGTGGGACTTACCCGAGCCGAAGAAGCCGGAGATCCACACGCCGTTCGTATAGTCGGCGGACGGGTCGTTGTACGTGTCCAGGAACCGTTCGAGATTCGCCTGTATCTCGTTGGTCAGCACATACTCATCCACCTCGTCGGCGAGGTTGCTGTCGTCGCTGGCCTTGATGACCCCATCGATCTTGTCGTCGATGTTCCTGACGAAGATGTCCCTGAGCTGCAGTTCCTCGCTCATTCGCTGGCCTCCTCCTCGAGCGCGGTGTTCAGACTGAACGCGCGATAATAATTGTCCGATTCAAGCCGGTCGAACAGGCGCATCACCGATACGGTGGACGCCGTCTTCTCATAGGTCCCCGGGAAGAACACGATCACGGGCGTATGCTCGTCGACGACCTCCTGCACGCAGTTGAGCAGCGCGTGCGCGCGGATGTACGGATACACCTGCCCCACGCCGGTCAGGAACACGAGATCGGCCTCGCGGTCTGCCTTCGCCTCCAGATAGCGGCTTCTGAGCGCATCCCTCAGGTCGTCGTTGTCAGGGCCGAGCATGCCGGCGAGCGCCTGGTAGAAGTCGTCCTCCTGCAGCGTGGGCCATGGGTGGTCGCCGGGGTCGCCGCTGGTGTCGGTGTCGGCTTCGCTGGCGTCGCCGTGCATGTCGGGTTCCTGTTCGATGGCGGTGTCGAAGACGTCGTTGGCTTTCATGATCGATACGGCCAGTTCGTACAGGTTGATGACCAGTATGGCGGGGGCGGAGTCGTCGGCGTCGACGGGGGTCATGCCCTGCAGGCGGTTGGCGAGGGCTGAGATGCGGCGTTCGACTTCGGGCTCCTTCTGTGGCGGGTATGCGTAGATGTAGTTCGCCGGTTCGCCGCCGGTGTCTTCGCCGTTGCGGAAGCGTCTGGACCGCATGATGCCGAACAGTCCGTCGAAGTCCTGCTCGATATTGGGCGACCGTCGACGTGCGGTGTTGCCGAATGTCATCGTCTTCGCGTCTCCTCTCGACGTGCGTGGTGCAGCGTGCTTGTTGCGGCTTGCGTGTGTCTGGTGTGCCGTGTCAGTGTTCCCGGATCGGGAAGTACCGGAACGATTCGGGTCTGTCTTCCAAGATACCAGTCACAGCCGCGCTCAGGAGGGATGGCTGCAGCATGTTGCCGTCCTTCTCGACCAGGCCGGCCTCGAACATGGCCTTGAACAGGTTCGAGCGGAGCTTTGCGGCCGTGGCCGTGCTCAGCGTCTCGAGTTCGGGATGCCACATCGCTTTTGCGAGCATGAACCGGTCGTAGTCCTCATAGGTGACGGTCGGCTGTCCCAGCAGGTAGCGGTCGCGCAGCACTTCGTCGGCGAACTCGCCCACGATGGCGTAGTAGCGGCACATCGCCACCCACATCAGCGCCTGACGGTCCGCCGCCGGGGTGTCGCGGTCGGCCAGATGACGCAGTTCCGTTCCGGTGAGCGCGCTCAGGCGTTTGAGCACTTCGCTCACCATGCGTGAGTTCGCCGCCTGCGTGCGGATGGCAAGCACGTTCTCGTCGATGGCCTGCCTGCGGACGTGTACGGCACGTTCCCCCAGTTCGGTTGCTGGCGTGATGCCCTCGGCGAGGTCCGAGTCCTGCATGATCAGCGTGGCGATGCTGTGCCCTTGGGGTGCGAGCAGTCCGCCGACCGTGAACGACAGTCGGTAGCGCTGATCGCTTTGCATCGTCTCGGTACCGTACGACCCGGCCATGGTCACTCCTCGCGCTGGCTTGCTGTGTTGGAACAGGTCACAGTATACGTCGGCAGCGGTATGCGGGCCGTATTCACCGCAACGGCATGTCCGGCGGGGATGGGCGTCGCACCTATGGTAGGCTCGGCGTAACGACGGCGGCGAGGATGCCGTCGTCCCGACCGAATGGAGGACCCTATGACCGACGCTTCAGTCTTCGACCAGTATCCGCTCGACCAGTGGAAGGACCCGTCCCATCGCATCATGGACCGTTTCTCGCTGGCCGGCAAGAAGGGCTTCGTCACCGGCGGCGCGGGCGGCTTGGGCCGCAACGTGGCGGCCGCTTGGGCGGAGGCGGGCGCCGACGTGGCGATCGTCGACCTGCCGCGCACCAAGGAGACGCTCGAGCCGCTCGCCGCCGAGCTCGCGGAACGCTACGGCGTGAAGGTCGTGCCGCTGTACTGTGACGTGTCCGACCGCGCTCAGGTCGACGCGTTGAAGACATCGCTCGTGGACTCGCTCGGCACCGTGGCCGTCGCGTTCATCAACGCCGGCGTGAACGTGCCCGGCGACGATGCGGACGAACCGTACGAGGTATGGCAGAAGACCATCGACATCAACCTGACGGGCGCGTACCTGACCGCGCGGATCGCACAGCACATCATGCGCGAGCACGGGCATGGCGGCTCGCTCGTGTTCACGTCGTCGCTGTCCGCGCACAACGCGAACTTCATCGCCGGCGGTCCCTCGCCGGTCGCCGCCTATGGTGCCTCGAAGGCCGGCATCTACGAGTATGCGCGGTATCTTGCGGCCGCGCTGGCGCCGTACGGCATCCGCTCGAACGCGATCTCGCCCGGCTACGTGTGGTCCGGGATCTTCGAGGGGCGCATCGTGCCCGAGGCGCACGACATGATGACCGCGCCCGTGCCGATGCGCCGGTTCGGCACCAACGAGGAGATCGCCTCCGCCGTGCTGTTCCTCGCCAGCGACGCCTCCTCGTACGTCACCGGTACCAATCTTCAGGTGGACGGCGGGTATTCCGTGTACTAGGCCGCGGCTTGTTTGCGGAGCGGGATGGGCAGACCGATTTCACGTCCGTTTCCGACCAGGCTGCCACCTCTCTTGGTCGGAAACGGACGCAAATCCGCTCAATAGCGTCCGTTTTCGACAAGCCCGCCACCTCTCATAGTCGGAAACGGACGCAAACCAGCCGAATTGTGTCCGTTTCCCACCAGTTCGCCATCCCTTGTAGTTGAAAACGGACGAAACCGATCCCACGAACGGGTCTGTGCCGCCAAATTCTCCGGCCCGATCGGCAGGGCCCTTACTTCGCGCGGGTATGATGACACCAATCCGACGGATAGCAGGATACTGCTGACGTTCAACTCCCCTGCCGGCTGATGCCGCCTTTGTGTCCGGTCGCCTTGAACGGCTGTGCGCGGCGCGTCGACGAACCAGCCGCCCTGCGCACATCCGAGTTGTTTCCGCCGTTCCGTTCGCGCCCCGCGTGGTCGTCTGCGCCAGCCGGCATGCCCCTGACCGTCATGTTCTTGGCCTGAAGCGCCTTCAGCCATCGTTCGTCCATATCGTTCACCTCACCGGAAAAGCCCTGGGCTCCCCCCATCAAAAACCGTGCGATCAATCCCGCCCTGTCAGTCGGCTGCGTGGACGCGGCCGCCGTCCTCGCTGCGGTATCCGAAGTTCATGGTCTCGCTGTTGTACGCCACCAGACCTCGGCCGGTCGCCGGCAGCACGATCATGCCACCGTCGCCGTGGTGGGCGGCGACCTCGTCCAGTGTAGCCACGGCGGCATCATGGACCGTCTCGCCGGCGAATCGCACCCGGTCCGAGACCTGATGTGCTGCGACCGCTTTGATGAACGCCTCGCCGATACCCGTGCACGAGACCGCCACCGTGCGCCGGTCGGCGAACGTGCCGCATCCCGGCAGCGGCGAATCGCCGACCCGCCCATGCATCTGATTGGTGATGCCACCGGTGGAGGTGCCTGCCGCGATCGCGCCGGTGATATCCCTCGCCACCGCTCCGATGGTGCCGTGCTTCTCCCAATCGTCGCCGTCGCGTTGCGCTTCGGCATGGGAGCGCCGCCGCCGTTCGGTGATGAAATACTCGTTGGGCTCCGTCGTGAGACCCCAGTCGGCAATCTCGTCCGCGGTGGGTTCCGCAAACAGCACATGCTTGGTCTTGTCCTTGACGGCGAGCGCCGCGTCGATCGGGTTCCTCACCGTGCTCAGTCCGGCGACCGCGCCGACCTCCCCGTCCCCGGTCATCAGGCAGGCGTCCATCTGCGCGATGCCGTCGCTGGTGAGCGCGGCGCCACGGCCGGCGTTGAACTCCGGCGCATCCTCCATGATGTGGATCGCGGCGATCACCGCGTCCTGCGCGTTGGCACCGGATTCGAGCAGCGCGTATCCGGCATCCAATGCACGTTGCAGGTCAGCCTGTGTCTGCTTTCGTGATTCCGGTGTGGCATGGCGGCTCCGGTTGCCGGCTCCGGCATGGATGATTAGTGTGATACCGTTTTCGCTGCCCGCGGATTCCAAGGTGACCGACGACGACATGGCTCCTCCTCAGATTCGACTTCCCGTATTCGGCGGGAACTGCAATCAATCGGCGGCAAGGACTGGCTCTTCCGCCTGCAATCGTATCGTATCGAATCAGGCCAGCTGCGGATCGGCGAAACGCCGGTTGCGCAGGACCGGCAGCACTTCGCGTGCGTGATCGAGTGACCCGCGACTCAGCTTGGCTGTAATCATCATGCTGCCGTCGTCGCCGGCTTCGGCGATCGTCTCGCCCAGCGGGTCGATGATGCGGCTGCAGCCGATGTTGCGTACGCTCACCTCGCTGCAGGCGAGCAAATAGCAGATGTTCTCCAACGCGCGGGCGGCGGTCAGCAGTTTCCAATGGTCTTCTTTGCGTGCGCCGCGCACCCATGCGGCGCTGACCGCGATCGCGTCGGCGCCGCGCACTGCCAGGGAGCGCGCCGTCTCGGGGAATCGCACGTCGTAGCAGGTCATCACGCCGATGCGCCATCCGTCGATATCCACGATGGGCGGCAGTTCGTCGCCGGGGCGGACCACGGCGGACTCGCGTGCGGCGAACGCGTCGTACAGGTGCAGCTTGCGGTAGGACGCCACGATGCCGCCGTCGCGCACGACGAGGAACATGTTGGACACGCGATGATCCGCAGCGCCTTCCTCCGGAGTGACATGCACCGTGCCCATCAAGGTGATGTGCCGGTCCGCGCTGATCCGCCGCAGCCCCGTCACGAACGAGCCGTCCAGCGGCTGCGCATGGGCGGCGGCGAACCCGTCATCATCGCCGTCCCGTGCGATCAGCCCCTCCGGCAGCACGAGCAGTTTCGCGCCGCGTGCCATCGCGTCCCGTGCGAACGAGTCGATCAGTTCCAGATTGTGTTCCGGCTGGCGCGCGACCGTGAACTGTGCGATTGAGACGGGCAGACTATCAAGGCTCATGACGGGCTCCCTTCGACTATCTGCAGCGGCAATCCCCTGCGTACTCTGTACCCCGTCATTGACCGAGATCTGACTGAACGAGTGAAACCGATTCAGCCGTCAAAGAACCATCTTCAGCCAGAAGAGGCGTATCCAATACGGCCTTGATTGAAGCTGCGGTAGAAGCCGCAGCGGCGATGGTCCGCTTGTTCTCCTGTGTGAATGCGGAGTAGTCGGTTCCCTCCTCGCTGATGATGCGTTCCATCTTGAACACCAGCGGCAAGAACCGGGCATCCAACCGTGCCAGAAGCGCATGGAACATGGAGCTGTTCCTGCGGATGGCAATGCACTGGTCGATGCCAGCCAGCATCTCTTCGCAATACTTGCTGACCTCGGCGGACTGCGTTTTCGCCTCTTCGAGATTCTTGCCGCCTTTGGCTCCGACGATGATGCCCATGACCAACAAGGCAGGCCCTGCAACAAGGCCGCCCAGCACCGCTGCGCCGCCAGCCATGCCCATGCCTCCTGCGGCCAATGAGCCTCCTCCGAAGAATGCCAACGTGGCGTTCGTTGCAGCCGCACCGCTCAATGCACTGATGGCCGTGCCAGTGGAAGCCACTGCGAACGTGGAAGCCGCACTGTACGCGCCGAAGGCTGCGAGAGCTCCGCTGGCGACACCTGTTATGCCGCCTTCCATCAGCGAGGATGCGATGCCGCTCATGGTCTTGAGCTCGTCGAACGACGCCTTATCAATGCGTAACCGTTCCAACTCATCAAGGCCTTCGGATGCGGTGAAGTCCACGTTTTTCAGCTGCTCGAACGAGTGCAGGAACCGTTGCATGCTGCCGTCAAGTATGAACAGCTTCTCCTTGCCGAGGGCATTCAGCGATTCGGAGCACTGTTCACGCATTTGTTCAAGTCGGTTGGCGGCCCATCGGATGCGTTCACTGGAATTGGTGTTCAGCTTATTCGCCTTGCTTTGGTCAAGACCACCTTTGGCGGCCATGCCTACGCCAGCGGCACCGCTCACGGCAGCCAAACCCATAAACAGGGGTACAACAAAGATTGGCATGATGATATTCCTTTACCTGAAGAAAGTCTTTCTACCGTTTCCCGCCAAATAATCCGCCGACGAATCCTTTGACCGCATTCGCCGCATTATCGGCCTGCTTTTTCGC
The DNA here is from genome assembly GCF_009193355.1 of Bifidobacterium leontopitheci. Classification (GTDB taxonomy): domain Bacteria; phylum Actinomycetota; class Actinomycetes; order Actinomycetales; family Bifidobacteriaceae; genus Bifidobacterium; species Bifidobacterium leontopitheci. Next base: position 117,000 of record NZ_WBVT01000002.1, on the reverse strand, counting down.
TTCCTGCGCGACGTTGCCCGCTTGTTTGCGCAACTCATTCCCTACTGGAGCCACCGCATTGCCTACAGCGTCCGTTGCGGACTTCATGGCATTCCCGGCCTGATTCAACACAGGAGTGTTGTCAATAGCATGTTTAACCGAGTCTGTGGCACCTTGCACCACATGTTGGACTTGGTCGACCACTGGAGCCGTCACTCTGCCGACGTTGTCCTTTGCCATATCAAACACGTCTTGTTGAGGGGCGACCGCTGCGGGAATGGGCGGAACCATCTCATCGGCGACCAACTGTGTGGAGGCACGTTGAATAACCGCCAGCCGGTCTTCAAGTTGAGCCACGATGGGTTTCACTTCCGAATACGGCCGATCGGTGGATGTGATCCAGGCGAGTTCCTCCTTCACTGAATGAGCGGAACGCATGAGATGTTCCATTTCCGGATACAGAGATCGGTCCTTGATGACCGTTCTCGCGATGTGCCTGATCAGCTTTCGTTCGGAGTCATCATAGTTACCGTCTGCAAAAGCCGTCGCGAGCATGTCCCAGAGCAGCAAGCGAGAAGCGACGCCGTTCTCCGGGTTCTGCGCATGATGGGATACCGCTTCGTCGACGCCTTCGACGATTACGTCGTAACGGTCTGCCTCGTTTGGATATGATCGAAGTCGGTCTTCGCACGAATCAATCACCTGCTGCCGGTAATCGCGGAAATGCTTGCCATCCAGTTCTTCGCCGATATGGTCGAACAATTCCAGTTCGTCATCGCTGACGGTTCCATCCACGGACATCAGATAGTAGAACGCCTTCAAAGCGCCTTTGCGTTGGATGCTTGTCATTGCGTATCCTGCTCCTTTCTACAGAATGAAAGCGTCATCGGAGTCCATCAGGTCATCGAACTCCTGCTGTGTACGGAATTGTGGCCGGTATCCCATCGTTTCCTGAATCAGGGCATTGCCAGCCAGATATCCATTGACATCGTTGGCGACAATCGCCTGATCCATGGTTTCGAAACCCGCATTGAAAGCTTCGGCCTTGTCTGCGAGATACGCATCCACGGTCTTGTTCATCTCGATGCGATATTGCCGTATCAGTTCCACCGCTTCGGCGCATTCACGCTCGACGCGGATGCGCTCTTCCTTGGCCATTTCGTACTCGTTCAAGGCCGTAGACAATTCCTCATATACCGACACCGCTGCGGTATATCCGATGGTGCTGCCCACCATGCCTGCGGCAACTGCGACCAAGCCGGTAGCTCCGACGGCGGAAATGGCAGACATGGCGACAGCCGTTCCCATAAGCGCTCCGAGCTGTCCAAGACCCTGCTGACCCATCTGTTCTACACATTGCGCACCGGTGATTTCCCCTCGGCAATATCGGGTAATCGCCTTGGAAACGTCCATGGTGGTGGAAACCAGCGTCGAAGCCACATTCGTTTTGGACAGGCTGCGCATGTATCCGCTTGACGCATTCTGCATGGCGCCCTTGATCGCGGTTCCGGAGAAAGCGGTCGCATAGCTGAATGCCGCTGCCATAGCCGCATCCTTACCAACATTCTTGGCGGCTTCGGCAGGTTTGATGGTGCCTTTGATACAACCGACAAGATTGCGAACCAGTGACGTGCCGCCACCGATCAGCGCGCCGGTTTTGGCCTGTTGCACACCGGCCTTATGCGCCAGTTTTGCCACATCCTTTGCCACCATGAGTTTGGGATGCAGACGCGCTTCGATAGCTTCGTCTTTGGTCAATCCGCTTTTGCGCAGGCTCTTCTTAATGCTCCGCAACGTGTCGATCTCCTGACGAACCTTATCGGAAGATCCATCGGCAAGCAGGCCCTCATCCAGCTTATGCTGCAGCTTGTTGATCTGCGCATCGATGCTGTCGGGGCCATCGCCCATCAATACGTCGTAGTAATCATCAGGGATGTCCATGCGAACATTCCCATCACGATACTTCTTGTATGTATCGCTTTTCAACGCCGTAAGCAGTTCCTTGGCACTGTCGCCGACAAATTTCATCTGCGCCTGAGAGCCGGATATCATATCGCCGAATTCGTCGAACGAGACGACATCAACAAGCTGATCGTTGGCGACATCGAATCGTTTGAATCGTTCGCCTTTGCCGTCGATGATGTTCTTGGCATTCTTACGTGCCACCGATTCGATCTCAGCACTGAATCCGGCCTGCTGTTTGATGTTTTGCTTGACGAAGTCAGGATGCACCTGCTGTCCGGCAACGGTCTTGAGACTCCGGGCGAGTTGCTCTCCGGTTTCATTGTCGACTCCGGAATACGATACCAGATGCTCCTTCGCGGCGGCGCCGAATCGCTGCACGGTCTCAGCAGCAGCGCCTTCAAGTGCAACGCCCAAAACATGACGGCGCTGTTCCTCATACTCGTTCTGAACGTTTTCCATCCGTGTGTCCTTGCCGTCAGTCATCACATGCTTCTCCCGATACGGGCATTCCGCAGTCGCATGGTCTCACACCGCGTAGGCGGCCCAGCGGCCGTGCGTGTGCTGGACTTCGATGGGCATGCCGAACAGGTCGGAGAGGCGCTCGTCGGTCAGGCCGTCCTCGAGCGGACCCGAATACACGATGGTGCCGGCGCCGGGGTTGCCCATCGAGTCGACGCCCTCATCGGTGGCGTCCTCGGCGGGGATCGGCTTGCGGCCCATGATGGCGATGTGGTCGAATCCGGCCGGAATCTCCTCAAGACGGTGCGTGACGAGCACGACGGCACGGTTCGAATCCTCTTCGCCAATGCGGCTGAGCGTGCGCATCACCTGTTCGCGGCCGCCCAGATCAAGGCCGGTGGTCGGCTCGTCCATGATGAGCAGCTCGGGGTCGCCCATGAGCGCGCGGGCGATGAGCACGCGCGTACGTTCGCCCTCCGAGAGCCGCCACATCTGCTTGCCTTCCAGATAGCTCACCCGGAAGTCGCGCAGCAGCTGGCGGGCGCGGGCGTACTCCTCGTCCGTGTACGTGTCCTGCCAGCGGCCGGTCACCGCAGACAGTCCGGTGACCACGGCGTCGAGCGGATCCTCGAAGTCCGGGAACTGCCGGCCCAGGTCGGCGGAGGCGAGGCCGATGCGCGTGCGCAGCTTGAACACGTCGTATTTGCCAAGCTGATGGCCGAGGATGAACACGCGGCCCTCGGACGGGAACGTGCGCGTGGCGAGCATGCCCACGGCCGTCGACTTGCCGATGCCGTTCGGCCCGAACAGCACCCAGCGTTCGCCCGCGTTGATCGTCAGGTTCACGTCGGTGATGATGACGCGGCGGTTGCGGCGGAACTCGACGTTGTCGAGCTTGAGTACTTCGGTCATGTGCTGCTCCTTTGCGGTGCGGGCTGTTCGGATATCAGTATGGCACAGCGGGTGTCTTGCGCGGGCGATCCACCCACGCAAGACACCCGCTGTGCCGGAAACACCCGTGCGAGGCGGCGATGCGCTACTTGCGCTCGTCGAGCACGGACTGGTAGACCTTGACGGTCTCGTCGGCGATGGACTCCCAGCTGAACACGTCGCGGGCGCGCTCGTAGCCGGCCTGTCCCATCTTCTTGCGCAGCTCCGGGTCGGCCATGATCTTGTTGATCGCGTCGGCCATGTCGTGCACGAACTTGTCCGGGTCGGTCGGGGTGCCGGTGCCGTCGTGCAGCTGATCGATCGGGACCAGGAAGCCGGTCTCGCCGTCGACGACGACCTCGGGGATGCCGCCGGTGGCGGACGCGACGACCGGCAGGCCGCAAGCCATGGCCTCGAGGTTCACGATGCCCAGCGGCTCGTAGATGCTCGGGCAGATGAACGCGTCGCAGCCGTGTTCGAGGGCGCTCAGCTCGTTCTTCGGCAGCATCTCCTCGATCCAGATGATGTTGCCGCGCTTCTTGTCGAGTTCGGCGAACGCGTTCTTGACCTCCTCCATGATCTCCGGGGTGTCGGGCGCGCCGGCGCACAGGACGATCTGCACGCCCGGGTCCACGAAGTGCAGCGCCTTGAGCAGGTACGGCAGACCCTTCTGACGGGTGATGCGGCCCACGAACAGCAGGGTCGGCTTGCTGCGGTCGATGTGGTAGCGGTCGAACACGCCCCAGCCCGGATCGTCGTCCGCCGGGGTGGCGAACTCGGACATGGTGATGCCGTTGTACACGACTACGACCTTGTTCGGGTCGAGGTCCGGGTAGGCGGTGAGGATGTCGTTGCGCATGCCCTTGGAGACTGCGATCACGCGGTCGGCGTGCTCGTAGGCGTCCTTCTCGGCCCAGGAGCTCAGGTTGTAGCCGCCGCCCAGCTGTTCGCGCTTCCACGGGCGGAACGGCTCGAGGCTGTGCGCGGTGATGACCAGCGGCGTGCCGTGTAGCATCTTCGCGAGGTAGCCGGCGAGGCACGCGTACCAGGTGTGCGCGTGGATAATGTCCGCGTCGACGTCGTTGGCGATCTGCAGGTCGACGCCGAAGGTCTTGAGCGCCGGGTTCGCGTCCTTGAGTTCGGCGGGTGTGCCGTAGCCGACGACCTTGAGGCTGCCCTTGGCTTCGGCGGCGTTGGGGATCTCCGGCACGTCGGCCGGTTCGCGCGGTCCGTCGAACGCGCGGACGGTCACGTCGATTCTCTCGGCGAGCACCTTGGACAGCTGCTCCGCGTGGACGCCGGCACCACCGTAGACGTGCGGCGGGTACTCTCGGGTAAGGATATCGACCTTCATCGTTGAACTCCTTGAATCGTGGGATAATCCATTATCAACTGTACGACACGATGGCATGAAAAACGCACAACCGTCTTGTTTTCTTTTTGACGGTTGTGCGTGAATTCATGTGATGTTCGCCATGGGGATGGATTGCGTATGGCGGGTGGCGCTCCCCCAGTCTTCGCTACGCTCAGCCAGCCCCCTCCACCGAGGGGGCCGAGGTACGGGCCAGCCAACTACGGGCGCCAGCCTGCTTTAATGATGGGCTGAGCGAGAGAGCGATCGTCACACGGCGGTGCCGTTGGCGTCCAGGTTCGGGTTGTTCTTGTAGTTGCCGGCGGTGAAGAACAGGCTGACCACGCCGACGATGAACACGGCGGAGACGGTGATGATTACCCACATCGGCAGGTTCGGCACCCACATCACCACGAAGAAGCCGATGATCGACAGCGCGATCAGCGTCCAGCTGAACACGCGGAACCACTGGCGCACCGAGTGCGGCGCCTTGAACGCCTTCGGGTCACGGTAGTTCGGGTTCGACTCGAACACGGATGCCGGCTCGTCGGACACGGTCCGGGCGCTCGGCTTCCACTCGCCGCCATCGCCCAGTCCCTCCTGGATGCGGCGGGACTTCTCCTGCAGCGCGTACTCGTCGATGATGCCGGTTCGCGCACGGCCGTTGGTGTGGTCGTACTGCGAGGGAATCCCCCGACGCTGGTCTCTTGCTGCTTTGCGACGTTCGGCACGGTTGGGCATCGTTACTTCTCCTGCTCGTTTGCGGATAACACTGACTCAGTACTGTACTCCATGCCGTGCCATTGCGTGCCGCGCGACTCGCTTGCCGGACGGCGATCCGCCGCACCGCGCATCACATGGCGCGCGCATCGGTTCACAGGACGTGCTCCTGCATGCATATGCGGATCGCCTCCGCGCGCGTGTGCACGCCCAGCTTCTTGTACACGTTGTTCATATGCGTCTTTACGGTGCCTTCGCTCAAGTGCAGCAGGTGCGCGGTGGCCTTGGTGGTACGGCCCTTGAGGTATTCGCGCATCACCGTGATCTCCGTGTCAGTCAGCCGCATGCGTATGGGCCAGTACGAATCCTGCGTCCACGTGGCGAGCTCGTCGTCGCCGATGATGCGGCCGATCAGCTGCACGTACTCCTGTACGCTTGCCTCCTTGCGGATCGTCGCGGCGATTCCCGCCTGCCGCAGCTGTTCCTGCGTATACCGGTACTGGAATGCGGACATGGCGAGCACGCGCAGCTGTGGATACAGTGCCAGCAGCCGTTCGGCAAGCTGCTTGCCGTCCATTCCGGGCATCATCATGTCAGTGAGCACAAGTTCCGGCCGCATGGCCGGGTCGGCGCACAACCGCAGCGCCTCCTGCGCGGATCGCACGTTCCACAAGACGCTGAGCGGCGTGGGACTCGCCGTGAACATGTCTTCCAAGGCACGTCCCACCAGCGGATCGTTGTCGACGATGCCGATGACCGCATGCGGCCTGCGTGCGTCCGTTCCTGTTGTCGTGTTGCGCTGCCCGGTCATGATGCGTCACCTTCCTTTGTGCCTGTAGTTACCTGCGTATGCAGCGGCACATGGATGTACACCGTCCATTCGCCGTCCTCGGCGGAACGGTTGAACTCGCCGCCGAGGCGCAGTGTTTCCATGCGCAGGGTCTCCAATCCGCTTCGGGTCGACTTCACCGGGAAGCGTTCCGAAGACCGTTCAGGCGTCTGCGCGGATGACTGGTCGGCAGGCCGACGAAAACAGCTGACGGCATTCGAGTTGGCATCGTTCGCGGGCCCGTGTTCTTCCTCCGTTATGGAGTCCCGCATCGGATTCGACGCCATGACCGTGACGCCGGCCTCCGTGGCACCGCCGTCTGCATCAGGAGCGTTGATGACATCGGCGCATGCGGCTACATTCACCAGTAGCGTGAACGGTCCCGGCCTGCCGTATTTGAGCATGTTGCCGGCGAGCTCGCGGACGGCGTCGGCAAGGAACCGCAGCATGGGCTCGGTCAGCCCCACGATATCGCCTTCCAACTGCGGGACGCCGGTGAAGCCGTCACGGTGCAGGCGTTTGCCAGACGTCGCCATGACCTCATGCAGCTGTTCGATGGAGGACACTTCCGCCATGGTATCCCTTGGCTGCCGCGCAGCCTCCGAATCACCGCTTTCCGCGGCTTCGGGCATCAGATCATGCTTCACGGGGACGATGATTCGCTGCCGAATCTCCTGCAGGCTCTGGTCGATGATCAGTGAGATCTCCAACACCGCCGCCCTGTCTTGATCGCTGAGCGCATGCCGCGAACCATCCGAAGCCGGGTTCTCGTCCAATAGCAGCGAGCATCGCGACGCCGCATACGTGAGATTGTTCGCCACGGAGTCATGCAGCACATGCATGAGCATGAGCTGCTGCTCCCGCCGTTGCGCTCGCTCCTCTTCCGCCACCCGTTCACGTTCCATCGTATGCGCCCAACGGATGATCGCACCCACAGTCCAGGCGAGTGCGAGCGGCATCAGGTTCTCAAGTACCAACAAAACCGGGTATCCGGGGCTGAAGGTCAGGTCGAACAATATCTCGACGGCGTAAGCCAATACGCAAATGGCTGATATCGCACCCGCGATGGTGATACGACCCCAGCGGACGACGAGCACCGCGCTGGCAAGCAGCATGGGCTCCAATCCGGAAACATACCCGGCGCCGCCGAACGGGGCGACCGCCATGAGCAGGTTCACGACGAGCAAGGCGACAGCGAACGGCACCGGCCATAGCGGCAGTAGGATCGTCAGCACTGATACGATGGCGTACTGCGCTATGTCGATGCCGTACAGTCCTTCGGTGTTGAACCACTCGAGCATGAACAGCATCAGCGAGAACGCGGCGGCTCCCCATAGCATCATGGCTTCGCGACGGTCACGGACGATGTCGTCTGCATGGCCAGTTCGGCCAGCATTCGCATTCCCGGTCATAATTCGCTCCTGTCCCATAGGTCGGAAAACACCGTTTCGAACGTCACTTATCGATGCGTTCGATTCGATAGGCGATCTCATAGCTCGCGTTATGCACCGGTTCGATGCTCACCACGCTGAGCCCCGAGCCGGTCACGTCGATATCCTGCGTAGCGGTCGTGTACGGGTCACCACCACAACTTTGGAGCGTGCTCTGCGTCTTGTCGCCGATGACGAACGTATTCTTCGCCTTGCCTGAACCATGGCAATACGTGGACAGCCGGTATGTCCCCGGCTTCAACGGCACGTCGTCTTCATTGCGGATGGTCCGCCAGTTCTTACGTCCTTTCGTGTCGACGGTATAGCTTGGCGTGGCTCCCATCGAGATGATGCCCTCGTCTGTGACATCGCTGATGCCGGCGGCCTTGTCAAGCGAGTCCACGATGTCGCGGGCTGCAATATGGAACGAACCATCATCGTCCTCCTCGGCAGTTGCGACCTGTCCTTGCTTAGATTGCACGGCCGTCTGCGTATCCCGCCCGAGTACGATGCCACCGGACGAAACCCATATGAGAAGAACGGCGATGACTGCGATCACCGCGCTAATCACTGCGATGACCCGAGTGTTGAAGCGTCGCATGGCTTCCTCCTTTCGCTCACCTGAACGGCATGTACAGGACTTGTGGCTTCAGTATGCCATGCAACAAAAAGCGACTTGCCATGCAGCCTCATACGAATGGTCAGACTTTTTTCAAACGTTAATGCGCTGGGCGTGCTGGTGGTTGTCGCAATGACAACCACCAGCACGCCCAGCGCATTTGAATCAATGGTGAACGCATCTCACGACACATCGTGATGGCGTCGGCTGCCTGAGCTGGATTCTTGTCTGCCCAGTTTCTTCCAATCGGACATCAGAAATATGAATATGATGCCTTCAATGGATACGAGCATGCTATACAGTATGCTGGCCCAGGTCCATGAGTATGTCGGATTCGCTCCATCGGTTTGAAACCATACGATAGAGGTAACAGAGAACAGTACAACATCGATGATCACTGCGGGAACACGATATGGCGCGCACCATCGTATCAAGGCGTCCATGACCCGATTGCCACGTTGATACAGCGCAGGATGAAGAAGAATCAAGCCAGCGCATCCTGCAACGAAATAATGGCCGATTGCAGCAGCATCCACTTGTGTTGCGTGATCGTCCGGCCATGCCAGGGTAGCGGTAGCCAAGGCAAGTCCCAACGCAAGGCTTGTCCAGCGATGCCGATCAAGGAAATCAGAAAATGCGTGCATGGAGCATCAGTACCTTGATATATACCGGTACATAACGGGATAACCACCATTGTTTGGAATCATGGTGATTTTTACTCCGTGTATTTTCTTTCGCAGGATTAGAGATGATGATTCTCCGTCCCGCTCTATCACAATCTCCACGGTAGAGTTCACATCGTTCTCTTGGGCATACGCCGCTGACGGGGCAATCATGGCCAAAGCGGCCAAACATGCGACCAGTGTCATAAGGCGACGTTTCATTGCATGACTCATCGGTTATTCCTTTCTTCAATCGTCCGCATTCAAACGAACATGCGCAATGATGCCATCATGACACACGCGACTTGCCATGCAGCCTCATACGAATGGTCAGACTTTTACGGGAATCGTTTGAACCGCGCAATCCAATGCCGGCATGCCGAATACAGGAAAGCCCCCGTCATGAAGGCGGGGGCTTTCCTAGGCTTAAGGTTGTCCGACTCGGAACCGTCAGCGCGGCAGCATCATCGGACGCTGGGAGGCGACGATCGGCGACGGCAGTTCGGTGGAGCCGGTCAGGTACTCGTCGACGGCGGCCGCGCAGGAGCGGCCCTCCGAGATGGCCCACACGACGAGGCTCTGGCCGCGGCCGGCATCGCCGGCGACGAACACGCCGTCCTGCGAGGTGGCGAACTTGTCGTTGCGCGCCACATTGCCTCGCTTGTCGAGCTCGACGGGCAGCTGGTCCATGAGCGTCGTGGTGTCCGGGTGCAGGAAGCCGACCGAAATCAGCACCAGATCGGCGGGCAGCACGCGCTCGGTGCCGGGCTGGCGGGTGAACGGGCCGTTCTCCCCCGGTGCCACGTCGACCACGCGCAGGCCGGTCACATGGCCGGTCTCGTCGGCGATGAAGCCTTCGGTGGCGGTCGAGTTCTCGACATGCACCTTCGACTGCTCCTCTTCGGAGCCGATGAAGTTCACCGAATCGGTGCTGTACATGTAGGTGCCGCCCTCCTCCATCGAGGAGGTCTTCTGGTACAGGCGGGCGAACGTCGGCCACGGCTGGTTGTCCGGGCGCGAGCTCGGCTCCTTGGGCATGATCTGCAGCACGGTCACGTCCTTGGCGCCCTGGCGGATCGACGTGCCGAGACAGTCGGAGCCGGTGTCGCCGCCGCCGATGACGATGACGTGCTTGTCCTTGGCGGTGATGTCATGCTCGGGCTTGACGCCGTATACGCGGCGGGTGGCGTCCGGCAGGAAGTCCATCGCGAAGTGGATGCCCTTGAGCTCGCGGCCGGGCAGCTTCATGTCGCGCGGCACTCGCGAGCCGATGGCGACGACGACGGCATCGTAGCGGGAGCGCAGGTCATCCCATGTGATGTCCTTGCCGATCTCCACGCCGGTGCGGAAGCGCGTGCCCTCCGCCTCCATCTGCTTGACACGGCGGTCGAGCAGCCGCTTGTCGAGCTTGAAGTTCGGGATGCCGTAGCGCATGAGGCCGCCGATCGCGTCGTCACGCTCGTACACGACGACCGTGTGGCCGGCACGCGTCAGCTGCTGTGCGCAGGCCAGGCCCGCGGGGCCGGAGCCGACGACGGCGACCGTCTGGTCGGTGAGGCGCTGCGGCGGCAGCGGCTTGACGTAATCGAGGTCCCACGCCTGGTCGATGATCGTGCACTCGTCGTTCTTGATCATCGTCGGCGGCTGGTGGATGCCGAGCACGCACGCCTGCTCGCACAGAGCCGGGCAGATGCGGCCGGTGACCTCGGGGAAGTTGTTGGTGGTGGACAGGCGGTTGTACGCGTCCTCCCACTTCTCCTGACGGACCAGGTCGTTGAACTCGGGGATGATGTTGCCCAGCGGGCAGCCGGTCATGCAGAACGGGGTGCCGCAGTCCATGCAGCGGGCCGCCTGTTCGGTGGTCCACGGCTGCAGGCCGGACTCGGCGTGCACGTCGAGCCAGTCCTTGATTCGCTCGGCGACGGGGCGTTCGGCGAGTTCTCGGCGGGTACGGACCTTCAGGAATCCACGTGGATCTCCCATGTCAGCGCGCTCCTTCCATCACGTGCTCGTAGACCTGTTCCCAGGCGCCGGGCGCATTGAAATCGATGTTGTCCTCTGCGGCCTGCTTCATGGCCGCGGTCATGGCGAGGTAGTGTTCGGGGACGACGTGCGTGAAGCGCAGCACGGTCTCGTCCCAGTTCTCGAGCAGTCCGGCCGCGAATGCTGATCCGGTCTCCTCGGCGTGGCGCTTGACCAGATCGTGCACGAGCGCCTTGTCGGCGTCGTCGAGCGGGGCGAACAGCAGGGAGCCGTTCTTGGCGGCCTCCGGGTTGACCTGCCGCATGTCGAGGTCGAGCACGTACGTGTCGCCACCGGAGAAGCCGGCGCCGAAGTTGCGGCCGGTGGGGCCGAGCACGACGACCTTGCCGCCGGTCATGTACTCGCAGCCGTGGTCGCCCACGCCTTCGACGACGAACGTGGCGCCCGAGTTGCGCACGGCGAAGCGTTCGCCCGCGCGGCCGGCGACGAACATCTCGCCGGAGGTCGCGCCGAAGCCGGTCACGTTGCCGGCGATGACGTTCTCGTGCGGGTCGAAGCTGACGTTCTCCTCGGGGCGTACGATCAGGCGGCCGCCGGACAGGCCCTTGCCGGCGTAGTCGTTGACTTCGCCGTACACGCGGATGGTCTCGCCGCGCGGGATGAACGCGCCGATGGACTGGCCGCCGGCGCCGTGGAACGTCATGTCGATCGTGTCGTCCGGCAGGCCTTCGGCTCCGTAGCGGCGGGTGATCTCGTAGCCGACCATCGTGCCGAGCGTGCGGTTCACGTTGCGGATCGGCATCTCGATGCGCACGGGCTCCTTGTTCTCGAGCGCGTCCTGCGCCATGGCGATGAGCTTGTTGTCGAGCGCCTTGTCGAGCTCGTGGTTCTGCTTGATCGTGTTGTGCAGGATCGTGCCGGGAACCGGGCCGGGCTGCATGAGCACGTTGGTCAGGTCGATGCCGTCGGCCTTCCAACGCTTGATCGCCTCGTTCTGGTCGAGGCACTCGACGTGGCCGACCGCCTCCTCGAGCGTGCGGAAGCCGAGCTCGGCGAGGATCTCGCGCACCTCCTCGGCGATGTACATGAAGAAGTTGATGACCGACTCGGGCTTGCCACGGAACCGGGCGCGCAGCTCCGGATCCTGGGTGGCGATGCCCTGCGGGCAGGTGTTCTTCTGGCAGGCGCGCATCATGACGCAGCCCTCGACGATCAGCGCGGCGGTCGCGAAGCCGAACTCCTCGGCGCCCAGCAGCGCGGCGATGACCACGTCGCGGCCGGTCTTCAACTCGCCGTCGCACTGCACGACGATGCGCGAGCGCAGGCCGTTGAGCACGAGCGTCTGCTGCGTCTCGGACAGGCCGATCTCCCACGGGGTGCCCGCGTGGCGGATCGCGTTGAGCGGTGCCGCGCCGGTGCCGCCGTCATAACCGGAGATCAGCACCACGTCGGCATGGCACTTGGCCACGCCGGCCGCGATCGTGCCGACGCCGAACTCGGAGACCAGCTTGACGTGGATGCGCGCCTTCGGGTTCGCCATCTTCGCGTCGTTGATCAGCTGCTTGAGGTCCTCGATCGAGTAGATGTCGTGGTGCGGCGGCGGGGAGATGAGCTCCACGCCCGGGGTGGCGTGGCGGACCTTCGCGATCCACGGCGGGACCTTCGCGCCGGGCAGGTGGCCGCCCTCGCCGGGCTTGGCGCCCTGCGCGAGCTTGATCTGCAGGTCGGTGGCGTGCACCAGGTAGTCGGAGGTCACGCCGAATCGGGCGGACGCGATCTGCTTGATTCGGCTGTAGCGCAGCGGGTCGTTGATGCGGTCGTCGGACTCGCCGCCCTCGCCGGAGTTGGAGCGCGCGTCGAGCGTGTTCATGGCGATGGCGAGCGTCTCGTGCGCCTCCTGCGAGATGGAGCCGTAGCTCATCGCGCCGGTGGAGAAGCGCTTGACGATCTCGCTGGCCGGTTCGACCTCGGAGATGTCGATCGGCTTGCGGTCGTGCTTGAACTTCATCAGGCCGCGCAGGGTCATGATGCGGTTGGACGTGTCGTTGATATGGTGCGAGTACTTCTTGAACATCTGGTAGTCGCCGCGCGCGGTCGACTGCTGGAGCAGGAAGATGGCCTCCGGGTCGTTGAGGTGGTCCTCGCCGGTGCGGCGCCACTTGTATTCGCCGCCGGTCTCCAGGTTGAAGTGCGGCGCGGCGGTCCACTGGTTCGGGTAGGCGACGCGGTGGCGGATGGCCACCTCCTCGGCGATCTCGTCGAGGCCGACGCCGCCGACCTGCGAGACGGTGCCGGTGAAGTACTTGTCGACGACCTCCTTGCTCAGGCCCACGGCCTCGAACAGCTGGGCTCCGCGGTAGCTCATGATCGTGGAGACGCCCATCTTGGCCATGATCTTGAGCACGCCGACGGACAGCGCCTTGGTGAGGTTCTTCACGGCGGTGTGCGCGTCGACCTTGAGGTAGCCGGTGCGCGCCAGGTTCTCGACGGACTCGAACGCGAGGTACGGGTTCACGCAGGCGGCGCCGTAGGCGATGAGCAGCGCGACATGGTGGATCTCGCGCACGTCGCCGGCCTCGACGGCCATGGAGATCTGCGTGCGCGTGTGGCGGCGCAGCAGGTGGTGCTGCACGGCCGCGGTGAGCAGCAGCGACGGGATCGGGCCCCACGTGTGGTTGGACTCGCGGTCGGAGAGCACGATGAAGTTGCTGCCGTTCGCGATGGCCTCGTCAACTTCGGAGAAGATCTCCTCGAGACGCTCCTCGAGCGCCTTGCCGCCGCCTGCCACCTGGTAGAGGCCCTTGACGACGAACGGACGGTAGTAGCCGCCGAGCACCTTGGCGCGGTCGAGGCGCTTGAGCTGCGCCATCTCGTCGGAGTTGATGACGGGCAGCGGGATGAGGATCTTCTTCGCGTGCAGCTCGCTGTCCTCGAGCAGGTTCGGCTCGGGGCCGATCGCGGATTCGAGCGAGGTGACGACCTCCTCGCGCTCCCAGTCGAGCGGCGGGTTGGTGACCTGCGCGAACTTCTGGTGGAAGTAGTCGAACAGCATGCGGCTGCGCTTGGAGAGCACGGGCAGCGGGTTGTCGTTGCCCATGGAGCCGAGCGGCTCCTTGCCGGTGTTGGCCATCGGCGTGAGGAGGAGCTTGAGGTCCTCCTCGGTGTAGCCGAACGCGCGCTGGCGGCGCTGCACGGACTGGCCGGAGTGGCTCACGTGCTCGCGCTTGGGCAGGTCGCTCATCTCGACGGAGTTGCCTTCGACCCACTGGCGGTACGGGTGCTGGGAGGCGAGGGACTTCTTGATCTCTTCGTCGGGGATGATGCGGCCCTCGTCGGTGTCGACCAGGAACATGCGGCCGGGTTCGAGGCGGCCCTTGGACACGACGTGGCGGTCGTCGATCTCCGGCAGCACGCCAGCCTCGGAGGCGAGCACGATGTAGCCGTCGTCGGTGAGCTGCCAGCGGCCGGGGCGGAAGCCGTTGCGGTCGAGCAGCGCGCCGACCTGCGTGCCGTCGGTGAAGATGATGTCGGCCGGGCCGTCCCACGGCTCGATCAGCGTGTTGTTGTACTCGTAGAACGCGCGCACGTCGGGGTCGAGCTGGTCGTTGTTCTCCCAGGCGGGCGGCAGCATCATCGAAATCGCGTGCGGCAGCGAGCGGCCGGCGAGGTGCAGCAGCTCGAGGCATTCGTCGAACGTGCCGGAATCCGAATAGCCGGGCGTGGTGATCGGCAGCAGCGGCTTGAACTCGCCGAGCAGTTCGGAGCTGAGGCGGCCTTCGCGTGCGGACAGCCAGTTGCGGTTGCCCTGGATCGTGTTGATCTCGCCATTGTGCGCGATAAGGCGGAACGGCTGGGCGAGCGGCCAGCTGGGGAACGTGTTCGTGGAGAAGCGCGAGTGGACGATCGCGACCTTCGCCTTCATGCGCTGGTCGCTCAGGTCCGGGAAGAACGGGGTGAGCTGCATCGTGGTGAGCATGCCCTTGTACGTGATGGTCCGGGCGGACAGCGACGCGAAGTAGATGCCGACCTCATGCTCGACGCGCTTGCGGATGCGGAACGTCTTGCGGTCGAGTTCGATGCCGGCGAGCTTGCCTTCCGGGTCGGCGACGACGAGCGTCTTGAAGCTCGGCATGGAGGCGAGCGCCTGGAGTCCCAGCCCGTCGGGGTTGGTGGGCACGACGCGCCATGCGAGCACGTCGAGTCCCTCCTCGCGCACGATTCGGGCGATGGCCTGCTCCTGCTGGCCGGAGGTGGCGATGTCGCGGTCGAGGAACGCGATGCCGGCCGCGTAGTGGCCCGCCTCGGGCAGATCGACGCCGACGGTGGCGCGCATGAACTCGTCGGGCATGCTCATGAGGATGCCCGCGCCGTCGCCCGTGTTCTCCTCGGCGCCGACTGCGCCGCGGTGGTTGAGGTTGACGAGCACCTCGATGGCGTCGTCGATGATCTTGCGTTCGGGCCGCTTGTTGAGCGTGGTGACCATGCCAACGCCGCAGGCGTCGTGCTCGGAGCCGGGGTCATAAAGTCCTTGCGATTTGCGTATCGTCAAATCAAGTGGAGCGTGGAAAGTCACCGAAACCACCTTCATATCGTTTTGGCAGGGCGGATTCCCTGCGGTTCTTTTCACCAATGCGTAGACAGACTACCGCCCGGTTATGTCAAATACGTTTCGCCGTCCATATACCGGCTATCCGTTTTTGTCAATACCCAATTTCGTGGAGGTTCCGTCGGCGTTTCGCGCAGGCGCCGCACTCACTCGCCGGACTCGCCGTCGTAGGCGAACGGCAGGTGCATGAACTCGGGCACGCGGTACCAGCGGACCGGATAGCCGGCGCCGTGGGCGCAGAACACGGAGTCGGGCGTGTTCTCCATGTCGGCTTCGGCGTTGTAGCCGGCCTTGGCGACGACCGCGTCTTCGTCGTGGCAGGGCAGGTAGCCGCCGAACGTGCAGGTGAGGTGGCCGCGGCCGTGCGTGTAGGCGTTGACGTCCATCGCGTAGCCGCGCATCTCGGAGGCGGGGCACGAGCCGGTGAGCACGGCCCGCTCGCCGTCCATCGCCGGGGTGTCGAACATGCCGGACATGCGTTGCACGTCGGCCATGGCGCGGCCGAGCATGTCCTGGGGGATGTCGAGCCGGTAGCGGTACCACGGTTCGAGCACACGGCACCAGCCGCTGCCCTTGGGGCTGCGGATGTTCGGCCGTTCGTCCACGTCGCCGTCCGGCGCGTCCGCGGCCTCGGCGTCGGCGGCCGTCGAGTCCTGTCCGTCGCCGGCGTGCAGGGCTGCGGCCGCGGCGAAGTCGCGCTCGTACCATGCGCTCATCAGGCCCTGGCGTATCGCCCGGTAGGTGGCCTGGCGGAAGTCGCCGCCTTCGGTGTGCTTCTCGTGCGCGCGGCCAGTGAGCAGGGTGATGCGCACGTCGGTGAGCGGGAATCCGGCCATTGGGCCCAGATGCTCCTTTTCGGCGATGTGCGTCATGATGAGCCGCTGCCAGTTGCGCGCGAGCGTGTTTTCGCTGCAGGCGGTGGCGGCCGTGACGCCGCTGCCCGGCTCCGCCGGCTCGATCAGCACGTGCGCCTCGGCGTAGTGGCGCAGCGGCTCGAAGTGGCCGACGCCCTCTACCGCGTGGGTGACGGTCTCCTTGTAGAGGATGGAGCCGGGGCCGAACGTCACGTCGAGGCCGAACCGGTCGTGCAGGATCTGCTGGATGATCTCCAGCTGCACCTCGCCCATGAGCTGCACGTGGATCTCCTGCAGACGCTCCTGCCAGACCACGTGCAGCAGCGGGTCCTCGTCGTCCAGTTCGCGCAGCGCGGTCAGGCAGCGGTGCACGTCGTTGCCGCCGGGCAGCAAGGTGAACGTGAGCACCGGCTGCAGCATGGGTGCGGCGGCGTCACGGCACTCCCCCAGACCCTGCCCGGGGAACGAGCTGGTCAGGCCGGTGACCGCGCACACGGATCCGGCGGGCAGCGCGTCAACGGTCGTGAACTTCGCGCCCGAATACCAGCGCACCTGGTCGGCCTTCTCGTCGCCGTCGAGCACCATCTTCGCACGCAGCTCGCCGCCGGTGACCTTGAGCCAGGTCAGCCGGTTGCCCTGCACGTCGTGCGAGACCTTGAACACGCGCGCGGCGAAACGCTCCCCCGCTGCCGGCTGCCGCGCGTATCGTTCGATGCCGGCGAGCAGCGCGTCAACGCCGTCCATCTGCAGCGCGGCGCCGAAGTACACGGGGAACAGCTCGCGTTTCGCGATCATGGCCTGCATCGTGGCGGACGAGATCGAACCCGAGCCGAGCAGCTCGTCCATGGCCGTCTCGTCGAGCACGCCCACGTCCTCGCTGGCTTCTGGGGCGTCGCCGCCGTCCATGTCGATGCAGCCGTCGCCGAAACGCCGGCGCAGCGAGGCGAGCAGCGCGTTACGGTCCGCGCCGGGCGCGTCCATTTTGTTGACGAACAGGAACGCGGGCACATGGTAGCGTTCCAGCAGCCGCCACAGGGTCTCCGTATGACCCTGGATGCCGTCAGCGCCCGAGACGACGAGCACCGCGTAGTCGAGCGCGGGCAGCACGCGTTCGGTTTCCGCGCTGAAGTCCACGTGGCCGGGGGTGTCGATGAGCGTGATCGTCAGGTCGCCGGTCTCGATGACCGCGGGTTCGGCGTAGATGGTGATGCCGCGGGCGCGTTCCATGGCGTCGGTGTCGAGGAACGAGTCGCCGTGGTCGACGCGGCCGGCCTTGCGGATCTGGCCGGAACGGTACAGCAGCGCCTCGGACAGCGTGGTCTTGCCGGCGTCGACGTGCGCGAGGATTCCCATGACGATGTGCTTCTTCATGGGAACCCATTCAAAGACGTGCCCTGTACACGCTGGGCGCGGCGGCGGCAGCGCATGTACAGGGCACGGGTCAGGGCACAGGGCGCGGCGTCACTGCCGGTAGTAGCTCAGGAAGTCGGTGAGCTTGTCGACCGCGTCCTTGAGCACCTCGATGCGCGGCAGGTAGACGATGCGGAAGTGGTCCGGCTCATGCCAGTTGAAGCCGCCGCCGCGGGTGATGAGGATGCGCTTGTCGTGCAGCAGGTCGAGCGCGAACTGCTCGTCGTCGGTGATGTTGAACTTCTCCACGTCCAGCTTGGGGAAGATGTAGAACGCGGCCTTCGGCTTGACGGCGGTGACGCCGGGGATCGAGTTGAGCGCGTTGTAGATGTAGTCGCGCTGCTCGTAGATGCGGCCGCCGGGCACGATGTAGTCGTTGACGGACTGGTGGCCGCCGAGCGCGGTCTGCACGATCGACTGCGCGGGCACGTTCGAGCAGATGCGCATGTTGGTGAGCATGTTGATGCCTTCGATGTAGTCCTTGGCGATGGACTTGTTGCCGGACAGGACCATCCAGCCGATGCGATATCCGGCGATCATGTGCGACTTGGACAGGCCGGAGAACGTGACGCAGAACAGGTCCGGGGCCATCGAGGCGATCGACACGTGCTTGAGCCCGTCCATGACGAGGCGGTCGTAGATCTCGTCGGAGAAGATCATGAGCTGGTGTTCGCGGGCGAGGTCGACGATCTGCTGGAGCACTTCGGGCGGGTAGAGCGCGCCGGTCGGGTTGTTCGGGTTGATGAGCACGATCGCGACCGTGCGGTCGGTGATCTTGGCGCGCATGTCGTCGATGTCCGGGTACCATTCGGACTGTTCGTCGCACACGTAGTGCACGGCGGTGCCGCCGGCGAGGTTCACGCACGCGGTCCACAGCGGATAGTCGGGGCTGGGGATGAGCACCTCGTCGCCGTTGTCGAGCAGCGCGGACATGCACAGGTTGATGAGCTCGCTCACGCCGTTGCCGGTGTACACGTCCTCGATGCCCACGTTGGGCAGGTTCTTGAGCTGCGCGTACTGCATGATCGCTTTGCGTGCGGAGAACAGGCCTTTGGACGCCGAGTAGCCTTCGGTTTCGGTCAGCTGCTGCGACATGTCGTAGACGACCTCGTCCGGCGTGCGAAAGCCGAAGGGCGCCGGATTGCCGATGTTCAGTTTCATCACGTGCATGCCGGCCTGTTCCATGCGGGCGGCTTCGTCGACGACAGGGCCTCGCACGTCATAGAGGACGTTGTCGAGTTTGGTTGATTTGTTGAAGCGGCGCATGGTGGCTCCTTCCGGCTTTATGTTGGTTGCCGATTGGTTGGTGGATGTTGGGTTGGTGGGCGTTGTGGTGGCTGATGGGTGGTCGTGTGGGCTGTGCTGGGGCAGGTCCGGCATGGAGGATGCTGTTTCGCTGGACGTTGCTGAGGTGTGCGGTATCGTAGCGTCGCTCGTCTCCGTCGGCTGCCGGCCGTTGTCGCGGTCGCCGGCGTCATGCCGGCGTGCGTGTTCCGTATTGCCGACCAGCCAGTCGGGGTCGACGTCCAGCACTTCGGCGAGGAAGTTCAACGTTTCGGTGCGTGGTACCGTCTTGCCGGCGACGTACTGGCTGACGTGGCTTTTGCCGAGCTTGACGCCGGCCTTCTGCGCCGCACGGACGAGGTCGACCTGTTTGAGATGGCGTGCGGCCATCGTCTCGCGCAGGTGACTTGCGAACCGGTCGTTCATGATGTCTTCGTCACCGCCCTTCCCAATAGTTCAAAGTTCAAAATCGTTGGTTCAAACCATAGCACTGTCATGTGCGAGGAAACGCCGAAAAGTTCAATGAGTGGCCGATTGCCTATATCGGCATTGAACTTCCGTCCGCTGTGACATCCGCTCTTCATCTGTGCGCTTATACCCCTGAGGCATTGCGGGGCATGGCCTGCTGGCATTGGAGTCGCACCGATGACGGCCCTGCAGAACGAGTATTCGATGTGGTGGAGGAAGCCCGAGGAGGAGCTGATCCCCACGCTGGAAGAGCTGGGCATCGGACTCGTGCCGTTCAGCCCGCTCGGCAAGGCCATGCTGGCCGGCCGGTTCACCGCCGATTCCCGGCATCAAGCATGTCGACCGTCTGCGCCAGAACCTCGGCGGCACGGCCGTCACGTTCACACCGGACGAGCTCGCCGACATCAACCGGCATCTCGACTCCATCCACATCGAAGGCGCCCACTACCAGCCCACGCAGGAGGCATTGACCAACCACTGACCGACCTAACCGCCAGGCACATCGGCATGACGTTCGCCAAACCGTTCGCCATCCACGGCATGCTCACCGCCACCGACGCCGATTGAGCCTACAAAACTACTCGCATAATAGTAAAAACATGTGAAGGCTATGAATAATGCTAATATATGAGTATGTTTGATTTGCTTGATGAGCCCATGCCTGGCGATGTGATGGCAGGCGTCGCCGCCCGTATGGCCAAGCGTCGCAAGGATCATGGCATGACGCAGACCGCATTGGCCGGGAAATCCGGCGTGAGCCTAGGGTCGATCAGACGATTCGAGCAGCTTCATGAGATTTCGCTTGGAGCCTTAGTCAGTATCGCCTTTGCACTGCATTGCGAGCGGGATTTTGACGCGCTGTTCGCACAGCCGTATTACGCGACCATCGACGATGTCACCGCCGCATCACGACAGGGCAGGAGCCGCACATGACCAGCTCACTTCCATATCTTGATCGGGTTCGCGTCACATGCGCCGGAGAAACAGTCGGTACGCTCACCTTGTCGCCAAACCGCACTCTGGCGTTCGCCTACGATCGGACTTGGCTGATACATGGATTTTCCATCAGCCCGTTAAGCCTGCCGCTGCGGGAAGGCGTGTTCGTCGCCAAGCGCGATCCTCTGAACGGCATGTTCGGCGTATTCGACGACAGCATGCCTGACGGCTGGGGACGCCTGCTCACCGATCGGATGTTGCGACGGCATGGCATAGACCCGCATGCGGTTGGTCCGTTGCCGCGCCTGTCGATTGTAGGGGCAAGCGGCATGGGCGCGCTGGAATACGAACCTGCAACGACGATCGATGACGAGCACCCCGATGCGGTTGATTTCGACGCGCTCGCACGTGAATGCCTGCATCTGCTGAACACCGATTTCTCGGACGACCTCGATTATCTATTCGCGTTGGGAGGATCATCAGGCGGCGCACGGCCAAAGATCCTCACCACAATCGACGGAGAGGATTGGATCATCAAATTCCCCTCATCCGTGGATTCGCCCAATATCGGAGAGACCGAATACCGCATCTCATGTCTTGCGCGTGAATGTGGCATCATCATGCCAGAAACCCGATTGTTCCCGTCACAACATTGCGCCGGATATTTCGGAGTCAGACGGTTCGACCGCGCACGGCAAGCAGACGGCAGCAATCGCAAAGTGCATATGATATCAGCCGGCGGCCTGTTGGAGACCTCGCATCGCATCGCCAACCTCGACTACGGGCTGCTCATGCGGCTGACCATGCGCATGACCGATAGCGCAGAGGAATGCGAACGCATGTACCGACTCATGTGCTTCAACGTGTTCATCGGAAACCGCGACGATCACGCGAAGAACTTCTCCTACCTCTACGACCGGGAACACGCCGTCTGGCAACTCTCCCCTGCGTACGATCTAACGGAGAATCCAGGCATCAACGGCGAACACACCACAGCGGTCAACGGCAAGGGCCGCGGCATCACGCTCGCCGATCTGACCGGCATCGGAGTCAAAGCCGGCATCCCGCGCGCACGCTGCCTGTCCCTCGCCAAGGGCATGCAGGAACGCATTGCCGACGCCGGCTTTGCCGTGCGTGACTGATGCGATTCACAGACCCAGGCCGTCGACCCACCTGGCGAGCCTGGCCTCGCTTTCGGAGGCGGCGATGCGGCGGCCCGGAATCCAATGGGCTGCGGGCGCGGAGTCGTGCAGCTGCACGCCGTCGGCGCCGCGCGTGCTGGAACCGGACGTGGCGAACGTCACGATGGTCTTGCCCGCCCAGTCCTCGCTTTCGAGGAACGTGCGCACCACGCGCGGCGCGGTCTCCCACCACAGCGGGTAGCCGACGAACACCACGTCGTAAGGCTCCAAGCCGATTGGTTCGGCGAGCGCCGGACGCATGTCGCGGTGCGTGTGCTCCACGCTGGAGCGGCTGGCGGTGTCGCGCCAGTTGATGTCGGCGGCCGTGTACGGCTGGGCCGGCATGATCTCCTTGAGGTCCGCGCCGATCGCGTGCGCGAGGCGTTCGGCCACGGCTCGCGTGGTGCCGGTGGCGGAGAAGTAGACGACGAGCGTTCGCTTGCTCATGTCAGGCTCCTTGTCTTGGGTTTTGCTTATCAACCAACGTTGTATTGACTTCAAGCGCTTGAAGTCAATAGCCGTACATCGTCATGATATGGCGCGTGATAACGGCACCGTAAAGGCAGCTATAATTGACCCTTGCACGCCAATGCCAGCGAAGGAGCGAACAGCCATGACCGTGAACGACTACGACGTCACCGCCGATCTGACGCCCGAGGGGCGCGTCGAATGGGACCGCATGATCGCCGGCGAGGTCTATCAGGACTCGCACCCGGAGATCGAACGCAAGCGCGTGGAGGCGAAGAAGCTGTTCCGCGCCTACAACCGGCTCGACTACGATCAGGAGGCCGAACGCCGCGCGATCATGGAGCAACTGTTCGCCGCGGTCGGCGACGACGTGTTCATCGAACCGAACTTCCGTTGCGAGATGGGCCGCAACATCTCGATCGGCTCGCACGCGTACATCAATTTCGATTGCGTGATGCTCGACAACGCGCCGATCACGATCGGCGACTACGTATGGATCGCGCCGATGGTCGGCCTGTTCGCCACAAACCATGCGCTCGACTTCGAGGAGCGCAAGGCCGGCGCCTGCCAGGCCAGGCCGATCGTGCTCGAGGACGGCGTATGGCTGGGCGGCCATGTGACCGTGCTCGGCGGGGTGACCATCGGCCGCGGGTCTGTGGTCGGCGCCGGCTCGGTCGTCACCAAGGATATTCCGGCCGGCGTGGTCGCCGTGGGCAACCCGGCGCGCGTGGTGCGCCCGATCACCGAGGCGGACAGGACCGGCTTCTGCGAGCGCATCGCCGCGCGTGACGCGGCCTGCTGACCGGACTGCGTCACGCTGCCTGACGACGATCCGACCGGCGGTTCCTTCCGCTGGAGGGGACGCAGCGTCATACCGTCACAGCCGGTCTGCGATGAGCGAGCAATGTTGCCGGATCACCTCGGCGGAGGCGTGGAATCTCATCAGCTCCTCGCCGCTCAAATGCAGGTCGACGAAATCGCCCACGCCTTCACCGTCAAGCGCGACCGGCAGGGAGAGGAACACATCATGCTCGTCGTACTCGTATTCGCCACGGCCGAGCCGACGCTGCCGGTGCCGACGATGACGACCCTGCTTCTATTCGAAGTGACCATACGGCCACGCTAGCCCCGTCCGCCACCGTCGCCACGGTCATCGTCCACAATCCGGCGCCGAGGCAACGACAAGACCAATGCACGGCGGACCTGCCGCATGGCCGAAAACGACTGCCGCGCGGCGGGCATGCCCGCGCCAGGCGGTACGATGCATAGGACACAGCCTTCACATCGCCGTAAGGCGTACAAAACGTAAAGGAGACCACCGATGAAGACCCTGGTACTGGTGTTCCACCCCGATCTGAGCCGTTCTCGCGCGAACGCCGCGCTGCTGTCGGCCGCACGCGGACTGCCGGCCGACGAGGTGACCGTGCGCGACGAGTATGCGCTCTACCCGAACGGCAGAATCGACGTGGCCGCCGAACAGCGGCTCGTCGAGGAGCACGACCGCATCGTGCTGCAGTTCCCGCTCTACTGGTACTCCTCCCCAGCACTGCTCAAGGAGTGGGAGGACAAGGTGCTCGAATACGGCTGGGCGTACGGCACGGACGGCAAGGCGCTCGTCGGCAAGCAGATCATGGTCTCCACGACCGCCGGCGGACCGGAAACCGAATACCAGCCGGTCGACGAGGGCGCGACCATCGACGAGGTGCTCTCGCCGTACCGCATGATGGCCCGCTACACGCACGCGACGTGGCTGGAACCGTTCGTCGTGTTCGAATCGATGGAACTGGACGACGCGGCGCTCGCCGACGCGGGACGGCGCTATCAGAAGGCGCTGCTCGCCGAATAACCTTGGAGACCATAACGTTGGGGCCCGGTCGAAGACCATCGACCGGGCCCCAACGTTATGCCGTCCGCAAATCACCGGACAGCGGTGAAGAAGAACCGCGGGAACGGGAAGATGATGCTGCCGTCCGACTGTGTTGGATACTCCTTGCGGACCCGCTCGAACACCGCTTGCTCGAACGACGCACGTTCGCCGTCGTTCGCAAGTGCCTGCAGGTATGGGCGCAGTCCGGTGCCGCGGTACCAGTCCATGATGGCCTCGTGCGAGGGCAGCGTGTGCATGTACGTGACTTTCCAGATGCGGAACGATTCGGCGTTCGCGTGCAGCAGCTCCCAGTATTCGGGCGGCGTGAGGTTGTAGAACTCGCGGCTTTGCGGCAGCCGGTCCGCGTAATCCGGCGAGTGCACGATTTCGGCGATGATGCGGTGGATCGGCTCCTCGTAGTTCATCGGCGTCTGCACGGCCAATATGCCGCCCGGCCGCAGCAGGCCGAGCATCGCGGGGATGAGGTGCGCGTGGTCGGGTACCCATTGGATGCACGCGTTGGAGAACACGACGTCGAAGTCGTGCGGCAGCGCGGCCAGGTCGTCGGGTTTCGACACGTCGCATAGTGTGAAATCGATGTCCGGATGGGTGTCGCGCGCCGCGGCAATCATGTCCGGCGAATTGTCGACGCCGAGGATCGTCGCGTGCGGGTAGCGTTCGCGCAGTACGGCGGTGCTGTTGCCCGGCCCGCAGCCGATGTCGAGCACGCGCGCGACCGTGCCGTCGTCCGGTGGCAGTTGCGCGGCGAGATCGCGCGACGGCTGCATGCGTTCCGTCTTGAATCGCAGATACTGTTCGGAATCCCATACGACCATGCGATTCACGCTAGTCCCGACCGACCGCCATATCCATAACGCCGTCCGCATGGCGGTCACCGTCGTCCAGCGCCTCCCGATTCGAGGCTGGTGATGCGCACGGCCAATGCGGTCGGCACCAGTTTGGCGAACGCGTGATACAGCTTGTAGAACGCCAACGGCGTGTACTCGGCGCATCCGCGCTCCGCCTTCGACAGCGCCTTCGCCGTCTCCTGGTGCAGGTCGAGATACGGCAGCCGGGCGAGCTTGCCGGAAGCGGCACCACGCACGTTCATTTCGGTGTTCATGTTGCCCGGGCTGAACAGCATCACGTTCACGCCCCGCTCGCGCTCCTCCTCGTGCAATGCGCGGGCGAGCGAACGCACGTACGCCTTGCTCGCGGCATAGGCGGCCTGCCATGGGATCGGCGCGAAGGACGACACCGATCCGGTGATGATCGCGAAACTTCCGCGCTGCATGTACGGCAGACACGTGCGATTGACCATCGTCATGGCGGTCACGTTGAGGTTGATTATCGCGCGGATGTCGCCCGGGTTCATCTCTCGCAGCAATCCTTCACGCTCGTAGCCTGCGTTATTGATGAGTATGCGGATGTTCGGCTGCATTTCCTTCAGCAACTCGGTCAATTTCTCATACGATTCCGATGCGGCGAGATCCAGTGGAATGACCCGTATGCGCATGTGTGAATCATCGTACCGATCGGCGAGCGCACGTAATCGCTGTTCGCGTCGAGCGATGATCCAGATTTCATCGAGATTCCGGTAGCGTGAGACGATCGCTTCAACAAATGCCGCGCCAAGACCCGATGACGCACCGGTGACGATGGCAATATCCATTCGATAATTCCTTTGCACTCATATTTGCAGACTACTGAAGATTGATAATGTAGGTCGTCACTGCCGGCCTTTGCGCCGGCGCGGGGCGAGTGCGGCGGGGCCGTGCTGTTTGACGGCGAACAGGAGTGCGCGCATGCCGCCGATATGCGGTGCCGGGCGGCGGTCTTGCGCGATGCGATGCATCTGCAGTTCGAACCAGCTGATGACAAGGACGCCGCCGAACGTCTTGTCGAGCGATGTGATGCCGGTCGTGATGCGCGGCAGGTCGACGGAGCCTTGCCAGCCGTCGCGGATGATGCGGTTCGTCAGGTCGGGCATGAGCGCGAAGGGACGCGCGATGCCGATCATCTGCGTGATGTTGTCGTTCAAAGCTCGGTTCATGTCGGCGGCGTTGCGGAAGCCGCCGGTCAGGGCGACCGGCACGGTCAGTTCGCCTTTGATGCGGCGTGCGAAGTCGGTGAAGTAGACGCCGCGTCGGCGGTCTTCGGCGGCACCGTCGTTGGTCTGGATGACCGGTTTCGCATAGGTGCCGCCGGAGATGTCGATGAGGTCGACGCCACGCGCTTCAAGCTGCTTCATGACCCAGATGGATTCCTCCTCGTTGAAGCCACCCGGTGCATCATCGCGTTCGTTGACCTTGACGGCGATCGGCACGTCGGACGAGTTGAGCTTCACCGCGATGGGGAATTCCGGTCCGACTGCCTCGCGCACCGCTTCGAACACGTCGAACAGGAAGCGGGCACGGTTGGCGAGGCTGCCGCCGTATTCGTCGGTGCGGCGGTTGTCGAGCGGCGAGAGGAACTGGTTGATGAGGTAGCCGTGCGCCGCATGGATCTCCACGCCGGTGAACCCTGCCTTTTTGGCGATGCGCGCGGTGTTGGCGAACCGGCGGATGATGCCGCGGATCTGGTCGCGGGTCAGTTCGGTCGGCTCCGCGAAGAAGCGACCATATTCGCCGTCGATCTTGCCGGCGCTCGGTGCGAGCGGATGCGGGTTGATGGTGATGGGCGACTGACGGCCGGGGTGGTTGATCTGCATCCAGCAGTGCGCGCCGTTTTCGGTGCCGGCCGCCGCCCAGCGGCGCAGCATCGCGAGGTCGCGTTCGTCTTCGCCGGCGACGTTGCCGGGTTCCCCCAGCTGCGTGTGGTCGACCATCACGTTGCCGGTGACGAGCACGCCCGCGCCACCATGAGCCCATTCGCGGTACAGGCGCGCGTGCGCTTCGCTCGGCGCGCAGTCGCGTCCGGCGAGCGCCTCGTTCATCGCGGATTTGTAGAAGCGGTTCTTGACCGTCACGCCGCACGGCAGGGTCAGCGGTTCGGCAACGGATGCGTTCGCAGTGATTGTCGTCATGCGATTCACCTTTCATCAGTCCAGTTTTTTACAGCTGTCTAAAAAATACCACATAGATGGACATGTGTAAAATATTGGACTGTCGGCCATGATATGAAGATGAATGTCAGCGCGCAATCTCCGTGAAACGGCGTGAGGTAATGGAATCGCCTACTCGAACAGCGTCGCCCAGTCGGGATCGCGGTGGGCGGTAAAGCACATGGCGATTTGCTCTGCGGTGTTTCTTGTCGTGGAGAGTTGGGGCAGTTGGTCTTCAGCGAAGTAACGGATCTCCGTCGTCTCGATGTTTGGCTCGAACTGCCCATCAATACGGGTGCACTGTACGAAAAACTTGATCACCCCGTACGGGAAGGACAGGCCGTTATGGTTGGCGCAATCATGTACCGCGATAAGCTGGTCGGCGGTCACGTTGAGTCCGGTTTCCTCCTTGACCTCCTTGATTGTGTTGGATCGCACGGATTGGTCCTCGTCAACCCAGCCGCCAGGCAGCGACCATTCGCCGCTGTTTTCGTGCGTGAGCAGGATGCGGCCGTCCGCATCGAAGATTGCCGCCCTGGTGTCGAGTTTCGGAGTCGGGTATCCAGCGCTGATCAGCCCTCGTATGCGTTCGGCCGGCATATCGGACTGCATGGCGAGCATGTCGATCGCTATGTCGCGGATTCGTTCGTATCGTTCCCGGTCGAATGAATCATGGTTGTATACCAATCCGGTTTGGGCCAGTGCCTGCAATTCCTTGGCCCAGTCCAGCAGCATACGATTCGATGATGCCGGTGATGCAGCTGCCGATGACAGTGCTGACGTTGGTTCG
The DNA here is from genome assembly GCF_009193355.1 of Bifidobacterium leontopitheci. Lineage (GTDB taxonomy): Bacteria > Actinomycetota > Actinomycetes > Actinomycetales > Bifidobacteriaceae > Bifidobacterium > Bifidobacterium leontopitheci. Next base: position 89,166 of record NZ_WBVT01000002.1, on the reverse strand, counting down.
TTCATAATGCGGTCTCCATTCGTTTCAGGATTGTCTGTGGCTTTGTCGTGATGCTCAGATGCGTTCCAGTTCGGCCATTGCGGCATAATGCAGCACATCGAACCGTTCCGGGGCGATGCGTTCGAGCAGCGCCATGTGCTCCCGCTCCCACGCTGCGATGTCGTGCACGGAAAGGGATGCGCCGATGCCACGGCATGCCTTTACTCGTCCGTTCCAGCTTTCGCGCGTGAACGGTACCGTGAGTTTGTATTCCTCATGATGGATGAGTGCAAAGCCGTCCGCATAGCAGGCAGGAATGTCGATCGGCCGCATGCGCTCCCCCGCGCCGCTCCAGTTCGGATTGTATTTCAGGATCAGTCGTTCGCTTGCCTCAGCGATCGGATCCTCGAACGGCAACCATGCCATGTACAGCACAAGGATGCGCCCACGCGGTTTGAGGATGCGATGCAGGATGCCGTGGATCGTCTCATGGTCGAAATACCAGAAGCATTGGCATGCGGTGATCACGTCGAACATACCATCGGGAAAATTGATATGCTCCGCCGGTATCGCCCGGTATTCGATGCCCATACCTTCGGAAAGCCGCCGTGCTTGGGCGATCTGCCGTTCGGAGATGTCAATGCCGACCCATGTCGCGCCATACCGTGCCATGGACCGCGGAATCACGCCCGTGCCGGTGCCCAGATCAAGGACATGCTGTCCGCCACGGCACAGCCCGCGCTCGAGGATTCGCTGGTAGAACCGCGCCGGATAGATATCGCGATACCGCGCGTATTCGTCCGATACACGTCCCCAATCAAAGGGGACGCCGTGATCGATGCTCTCGTCGGATATCATCCGGCCGCCTCCTAGTTGGATTCCTTGCGTCATGAGCAGATATACCAACTTAAAGCGCTCGAAGTCAATCATCACGATCCCCGGCACGTACCGTCACGGTCGATTCCCTTATCGTACGGTCCGGTCGCCACGCAGACACGCCAGAGGGATGACGACCAGCGGCACCGCGCACACGCCCATCGCCAAGAACGTCAGGTTCAGGCCATGCATATCCGCCGCGGCCAGGCCCATGCCACCGGCGTGTGCGGAGGCCGCCAGCGCGGTCATCATCCCGACGAACACGGCCTGGCCGATCGCGCCGGCGATGGTGCGCAGCGCGGTGAGCAGCGCGTTCGCATCGGCGAGACGTCCCTCCCCGGCGCATGTGGTGCCCCATGTCACCAGCGGCATCATCAGGCAGCCGATCGCGAGCGAGCGCGCCACGTTGATCGCGGCGGCCACCCAGACGGGCGCCGACAACGGCAGCACCCCCATGCACAGGTTGCTGGCGGTCAGGCAGACGCCGCCGATCAGGAACAGCCGTCGTATGCCGAACCGGTCGTACAGCCGTCCGGCCATCGGGCTGATGACCGCCATGGCGAGCGAACCCGGCAGGCTTACCAGTCCGGCCATCGACGCGGAACCGCCTTTGATGGTCTGCACGTAGAGCGGCAGCATCACCGACGAGCCCATCATCGCGAAGTACAGCAGCATGCTGCCGATCACGCTCAACGCGAAGCCGCGATCACGCAATATGCGCACGTCGAGGAACGGGCGCTCGCGGCGCAGCTGCAGCAGCACGAACCAGACGGACGCCGCGACGCCCAACGCGAGCGGCAGCAGCACTGATACGCTGACGAACGGCGTCGTGCCGATGTTGCCGACGCCGAGCGTCACGCCGCCGAACGCGACGACGCTCACTGCGAACGACAGCACGTCGAAGGACCGCCGCGACGTTTCGAGCACATCGCCGAACACGACGCACGCCGCGGCCAGTGACACGGCCATGACCGCGATCACCAGATAGAACACCGACCGCCAGCCGAACGCGTCGACCATCAGGCCGGACAGCGTCGGCGCGATCACCGGCGTGACACCGACCGCGAGGCCGTACCAGCCCATGATCGTGCCGCGGTTGTCCGGGTAGATGGTCATGAGCACGACCTGCGCCATCGACATGAGCAACCCGTTGCCGCACGCCTGGATCACGCGCCCGACCATGATGACGGCGAACGGCACCGGCGCCACGCAGACCAGCGAGCCGACGATGAACAGCGCCGCGCCCGCCAGATACAACGGTTTGGTCGGGAAGCGGGTGATGAGGAACGCGGTCAGCGGCATGACGATGCCCATGGCGAGCGAGTAGCCGCTGGTGAGCCACTGGCCGGTCTGCATGGTGACGTGGAGGTCGGCGACGATGGGCGGCAGGGCCGTGGTGAGCGCGGTCGCCATGATGGTGGTGGCGATGCACGAGAGCATGATGTTGGCGAAGACGAGCGCGCGGCGGCGGTTGCTGAGTGAGATCTGTTGCGAATTGGACATGATGGCGCTTCGTGTGGTTGGTGGTGTGTGGTGACGACGTCTGTGTGTGCTGCGGGCTAGCGTTCGCGGCTGTCGAGCTCCAGATAATGCCGCTTGATCGCGGCGAGGATCTCGCCGAACTGTTCGCGCTGGCCTTCGCTGAGCGCCGCAAGGAGTTCGCCGGAAGCGCCGTCGCCGGCCGACCGCCGTCGCATCGCCTCCGCCTTGCCTTCCTCGGTGAGCGCGACCATGTAGGTGCGCCCGTCCCCGGGGTGCGGCGTGCGGACGACCCATCCGCGCGTCTCCATCTTGCCGAGCAGCTCGCTCAGCGACGCCGACCGGATGCCCAGGATCGCGGCGAGACGGCGCTGGCTTACCGGGCCGAGGCCGCTCAGGGTGAGCAGGCAGCGCGACTGCCCGCTGCCATGCGCGAGCGCGTCGTTGTTGCGCACCTCCCGCTGGTGGCTGATGCGCGCCACGTCATGGAACAGCTCCACCAGTTCTTGATCGCTCATCGGCATGATTCGCGCGACCTCCGAAACACAAAAATTGCTAGGTACCTTGCAATAATACAAGGTACCTAGCAAAATGCAAGTCGGCCTGACGTCGTCATCCCGCCTGCAGCCGATCACTCCACCGACTTGAGCGCGGCGAGCATGTCCACGTCACGCAGCTGCCGGTAGACGACCACGCCGAGCGCGGCCAGCACCATGGCGACGAGCACGGCGGGCACCACGAACGCCGGCCAGCCGAGCGTCGGGTCGAACATGACCTCATCCGGCGGCACCTCGGTGATGATGTACCGGTGCAGCCCCGCGCCGAACCCGTAGCCGGCGAGGATGCCGAGCGCCGACAGCACGATCGTTTCGCGGTAGATGTACATGGTCGTCTCGTTCGAGTGGAAGCCGAGCACCTTGATGGTCGACAGTTCGCGGATGCGTTCGGACACGTTCAGGTTCGTCAGGTTGTACAGGATCACGATGGCGAGCATCGCCGCCACGAGCACGAGTACCTCCATGATTTGGTTGAGCGAGTCGACGATCGTGGCGACCTGGTTCTTCATCGTGGTGTTCTGCACGACGCCGCGCACGCCGTCGACGGTCATGAACCGCGCGCCCTGCTTCTCGGCGTTGGCGATGGAATTGTCCTTGAGCCGCACCAGGTACGCGTTCGACCGGTAATCCTCGCCGAACACGTGCTCGTAGCCGCCCGACGACATGACCATGAGATGGCCGATGTACATTTCGCTCACCCCGTCCACGCGCACCGAACGTTCGGTTCCGTCCTCGCCGACGACGCGGATGGTGTCACCGGCCTTGGCGCCCAGCATCGAGGCCATGCGCTCCGAAATCACCGCGCCGCGGTCGGTGAGGATCTGCGGCCTGTGACCCACGCGTGAACGCAGGGTCACATAGTCGTCGAAGTTGTACGCGTCGTCGGTGACCAGCAGCGTGATCGACTGCTTGTCGTTCGTCTTGCCGGCGGTTTTGGTCAGCTTCTCGTAGCGGATCGGCATCGCCTTGTCCACGGCCTTGCCGGTCATGGCCTTGGCGACCACCTCGCGCTGCTCGTCGTTGTTGTCGGAACGTTCCGCGACGATCATGTCGTAATGCACCACCTCGTCGAACTGGCGCTCGCTGATTTTGTTGATCGACCCCTGTACGCCGAGTCCGGCGACGAGCAGCGACACGGCGCCCATCACGCCGAAGATCGTCATGAAACCGCGCGTCTTGTAGCGGAACAGGTTCCTGGCGGTGACCTTGCGCGTGAAGCTGAGCCGGTTCCAGATGAAGCCGAGACGTTCCAGGAAGATCTTCGATCCGTTCGCCGGCGGCTTGGGCAGCAGGAGCGCGGCCGGCTTGTCGCGCAGCTCGCGTGCGGCGGCGAGCATGGCCGGCACGACGGCGCTCACCCAGGCGAGCAGGAACGCGGCCACGGTGACGGCAGGGTGGAACTTGAGTTCGATGACCGGCATCGTGAACCCGTCGCTGTACGCATGGTAGACGATGAGCGGAAGGATCGTATGGCCTGCGGCGACGCCGAGGATGGTGCCGACGGTGGAGGCGGCGAACCCGTACACCGTGAACTTCTTGAGGATGTCGGCGTTGCCGTATCCGAGCGCCTTCAGGGTGCCGGAGTTGACGCGCTCCTCGTCTACCATGCGGCCCATCGTGGAGAACGTGACGAGCGCGGCGACGAAGTACAGGAACACGGGGAAGATCATGGCGAGCTTGCCGACGATGTTCGCGATGATCTCGTACACGCGGTAGCCGTTGGAGGTCAGCCCCTCGCGGCGGCCGTCGATCGAATAGGCGGGCACCTCGAGCGTGTCGACCTTCTCGCGGGCGAGTTCGATGTCGTGTTCGGCCGTCTTGATCTTCGCTTCGGCGGCGGGTTTCGCCGCGTTGAACTCCTCCAGTTTCTCGGCGTACTGGTCCTCGGCCTTCTCGATGTCGCGCGAGCCTTGGATGAGCTGCGTGGCGCCTGCCGATGCACTGCCGGCGGATGCGCTCGCCGGCGCCTGGGAGACGGCTGCACCAAGCTCGGACTGCTTGCCGGCGAGCTGGTTGGCGGCATTGGCGAGCGCCGCGGCGTTCTGCCGGTATTCGGCACTGCCCTTGTCCAGTTGCGTGGCCGCGGTGTTCCACTGTTGCAGCGCTGCATGGTAGGCGTTGAGCTGGCTGTCGTATTGTGCCGCGGCCTCGTTGTAGGCGGCGAGCGCCTTGTCGTACTGGGTTTTGACGCTGTTGTACGCGCCGCTCGCGATGCCGCTGTCCGCCCAGTGCTGCAGTGTCGCGCCGATCTTGTCGAGCACGGTCTTGGCGGCTTCGAGCGCCGTGCGGGCCGTGTCGAGCTGCGTTTTGGCTTGGGTGAGCTGCTGCCAGGACGAACCGAGCTGTGCCTGTCCTTGTGTGAGCTGTTGGGCGCCGGCGGCGAGCTGGGTCTGGCCTGCGGTGATCTGCGAGCCGGCGGAGGCGATCTGAGCCATCGCGCCGGAGAGTTCGGACAGTGCGGAGGACGCCTGTTCCACCGTGGTGTTCACCGCGTCGATCTCGCCTTGGGTCTTCTGGTCCTTGGCGGCTTCGATCTGGGTTTTCGCGTCCGCGAGCTGCTGTTCGGCGTCCGTCAGCTGCCGTTTCGCGTCGTCGACCTTGGCCTGCGCCTTGTCGATCTGTTCGCGGCGCTGTGACCTGATTGCGGCTTCGCGCGCCTTGGGCTGGCCGGCGAGGCGCTTGGTGAGGACGTTCTTGTGCGCCTGCACGAGGTCGCGGTATTCGCTGGTCCAATAGTCGACGTGCTGCGTGTCATTGAAGGTCACGCGGCCGATCATCGTCACGTCCGAGTCGAATGTGCCCGGCACGACCACGCCGTAGCCGTCGAGTTCGCCTGTGCCTGCCGTGGACTGGCCCATGTTGAGATTGGAGACGATCTCGCTGGCGTCGACAAATCCGACGACGGTGTACGTGGTCTGCTTGAGGATGGTGTCGCCGGCGATGTCGGGCAGTTCGGTGACCTTGACCGTGCTGTCGATCGCGTACCGGTCGCGTTCGGCCGAGTCGAGCGCGATTTCGGACGTTGTTTCGGGCATCCGGCCTTCGACCACGCGGTAGCCGGAGACGGCGTCCGGCTTGGAGTAGATGCGCAGGCTGTGGTCGCTGCCTGTGATGGTCACGTCCTTGAAGTAGCCGAATTCGGCCTGCCGCACGCCAGCGGTGTCGCGGATGATCCGCTCGTCGTCACGGCTCAGGCCGTAGTCGCTGATGACGGTCACGTCGGCAAGGTTGTTCGCCGCGTAAAAGGAGCTGCCGGTCGCCTGCATGTCGGGGCCGGTGGCGAACAGGCCGACGAGCGCGAACGAGCCGAGCATCATCAGGCTGACAATCGAGAGAAAACGTCCTTTGGATTTCGCGAGGGTGACGCGGATGTCCTTCCACAGCATGCGCTTGCGCGCGTTGCCGCGGCGCCGGTGGCCGGTGGGGCGTTGCGGGGCTGCCATGGGCTGTGTCTCTTCGGAGTCGATGAAGTCTTCGAATGTGCTCATGCCTACCACTCCAGGTCCTTGATGTCCATCGGATGCTCGTTGACGTCGATTGATTTGACGCGCGCGTCGTGCATGTGGATGACGCGGTCGGCGATCGGCGCGATGGCCGAGTTGTGGGTGACGATGACCACAGTCGCGCCCTTCTTGCGGCTCTGGTCCTGCAGGATCTGCAGCACCTGCTTGCCGGTGTTGTAGTCGAGCGCGCCGGTCGGCTCGTCGCACAGCAGGATCTTCGGGTTCTTGGCGACGGCCCTCGCGATGGCGACGCGCTGCTGCTCACCGCCGGATAGCTGCGCGGAGAAGTTGTTGATGCGGTCCTTCAGCCCGACGTCGATGAGCGTCTGCACCGGGTCCTGCGCGTCCTTCACGATTTCGGAGGCGAGTTCGACGTTCTCCTTGGCGGTCAGGTTTGCGACGAGGTTGTAGAACTGGAACACGAACCCGATGTCGTAGCGGCGGTAGTCGGTGAGCTGGTGCGCGGTGTAGTTCGAGATGTCCTTGCCATCGATGAGCACCTGGCCGGCGGAGTTCGTGTCCATGCCGCCGAGGATGTTGAGCACGGTCGACTTGCCGGCGCCGGATGAGCCGAGAATGATCGCGAGCTCGCCTTTTTCGATGCCGAAGCTCACGTCGTTGTTGGCCGTGATGGTGGTGTCTCCCATGTGGTAGCGCTTGAAGCTGTGCACCATTTCGATGTATGCCATGTATTGACCTTTCGTTACAGATTGAACAACATGTTGATTTAACTGCGACGATGGTAAGGACGTGGCAAACATCAAGTCAATCAACGGTTTTCGCCGTTGTGTTCAGATTACACACAATCGAAAGAAATGTTCATTCAGTCGCTATTCAGACAACGTGTTGATAGAATATCGTCAGCGATTCATTCATCGGCGCAACAGGGCCGATGATGCGGAAGGATCATCGAGGAGGTTCATATGGCAGCCACACAGCCGGCTACACAACCGTCGGCCGCACAACAATCGGCCACCAAGCCGCCGGTCAAACGCAACACGAAGACCGAGGCCAAGATCAAGGCGGCGTTCACCACGCTCGTCAACGCGAAGGGCTTCGACGCGATGACCGTGAGCGACATCGCCCGCACGGCCGGCATCAACCGCGGCACGTTCTACATGCACTACATCGACAAGTTCGACCTGCGCCGTCAGCTCATCGACGACACGATCGACGACCTCACCGGCATCCTGCTCGAGAACACCGAACCGGATGCGCAGGTGACGACGCGCACCGGCAGGGCGATCTGCGACGCGTTCCAGACTCGGTCCATCGCAGCCGCGCTGCGGTACGTCAAGGACGATTTCGCGTTTTTCGACGCGGTGTCGCGCTCCGGAAACGACATGCAGCTCTACGACCAGCTCAAAGCCTTGCTCAAAAAGCTCATCGTCGCGCAAGCCAAGCGCTTCGGAGCCCAACCGCAGACCAGTTACAACGGAATCCCGGCCGACTACGCAATGGAGATCCTCGTCTCCGCGGTCTCCTCGATCATCTGGCTATGGATCCGCCGTGGCTGCAAGGAGTCTCCGGACGAGATCTGCATGATCATCGAAATCAACAAGACCACCGCCCCCATCGACGTGCTGTGGTGAGGCTCGCGACGTTCGGTTTTCTATAATGACAGTCATGACCGGCAACGATTCCACGGCAACGCAATCCGTCCTGCACACAACGCCGCCGAGCACGACGCCACCCACACCGACGACGCTCGTTGCGGCCGTCGACAACGACGCCATGGCCCTGATGGCGTTGCGCGGCGTGTTGCCGCGGCTGCTGCCGGAATCGCGCTGGCTGTGGGGCGTGGCGGGCGCGACCGAGGCGATCCGCATGGCGCTGGACCCGCAGACACGGCCGCGCCTGCTGCTGGTGGACATGTCGTTGGACGACGGCACCGGCGTCACCGTCTGCCGTCGTATACGCTGCCGGACGGACCGCGTGCTGTTGCTGGCCGTCACCGCGTTCTCGGTGGACGCGTACGCCGCCCGCGCCGCGCAAGCCGGCGCCCAGGGCATCGTCTCGAAAGCCGACATGCCGGCGATGGCCGCGGCGTTACGGGCAGTCGCCGCAACGGCCAACCCCTCGGACCGTTCCTCAGACGACCGCCAACCCCGGCTCGGCGACAGGGAGGAGGAGACGCTGCGTCTGCTCGCCCAAGGTCTGAGCTATGATCAGATCGCCGCGCAATGGGACGTAACGCCCGCCACGGTCCGCACGCATGCGCATCGTGCGACCGCCAAGCTCGGCGCCCGGTCGCTCGCCCACGCCATCGCCCTGTATTTGAGCCGCTAGAAGGCCGGTTGGATTGCATTTGCATCATCGGGTCTGTGCGGCCGAGGTGTTGACGCGACGGTCAGTTTGACCGGAAACCGTCTCCACGCTGCGATCGGCCAAGACCGGTCGCCCTGCCCGATCGCGCTGTCAGGCCAATGGAATGTCGGCGGCTATCGTCCACGTGCCGTCCTGGGCCGCGGCGTTGAGGGCGCCGCCGAGCGACGCGACGACTTCGCGCTGCATGCGCAGTCCATTGCCGTGCCGAGTACCGAGCACCGCCGCGCTCGCAGCATCGGCGACGGCGTTCACCTCGGCGACGTGCACGTTCGTCGCGGTCACCGTGACGAACAGGCTGTAGGCCGGGTCCGCGTCCGTCGCCGCGTCGTCGTTCCACGCCGCATGGCGCACGATGTTCGCGTAGATCTCCTCCACCAGCCCAAGCACCGCACAGCGCACGGTCTGTGTCGGAGAGGGTTCCGGATCGGCGTCGACCGTTGTGACCCGTGAGACGCCGTGCAGTCCGAGCATGGCCATGGCACGGTCCTGATCCTCCATGTACCGCTCCAGCTGCGATGTGAAATCCGAGGTTGCAGTGGAAACCGATGTCGCAGGCCGAATCGGCTTCGCGGTACCGTCGGAATCGCCGCCAGTGTCCGGGCCGTCATCGGCAGGCCCGTGTTCGAGTGCGGCGAGCGGCAGCCGGCCGTCGAGCACATCGATCACCTCATGCACGCGGTCCAGCGCGTGATGGGAGCGGGCATAGATCAGGTCGAGCGTCTCCCCCAGCCCGGCGCCGTCCGTCGATGACATCGTCCCATTGCCATCCAGTCCTGCCTTCGCACGCCAGGCGAGCATGGCGATCACGGACATGTCGTTGGCCACCGAATCGTGGATCACATGCGCCAGCTGCTGTTCGCGCGTGAGCCGGTCCACCATGTGCTGCGCCCGTGCGGCGCGGTCGCGCGCGTCGGTACCGGAACGGGCAGCCCTGCCGAAGGCGATGGCGAACCCGTTGCAGATCAGCGACAGCAACAATCCGGACAGCCACAGCATCCACGCCGGGACCGGAGCGCCAACGCTCAGCGCCCCGATGCCGCCATGCTCCATGGACCGCCGCGCCGCGTCCGTCATGCCTGCGATCACGCCGCGCAGTCCATTGACCGCGACGCTCGAAGAGCCGATCCACACCGCACACGTCACCTCGGCGACAGCGTACAAGCATCCCAGACCAACACCCGCCGCAATATCGTACAGGTATCCGACAGCGATGAACAACGTGAACGCCGTCGCGGCGGCCGTAAGCACCGTCGCACCGCCGGGAATGAAGTCCGCCGCAAGACAGCCGGCCAACGCGACCGGGACCAGCGTACGCGGCAGGCGCGGCACCACCACGATGGCAGCCAGCAACGCAAGGTCGGCGAACAGGGCCGCCGTCGAATCGGGCACGCGCGTGGCCAGCAGCGACACCACCCATAGCATCACGCCGAACACGCGAAGCCAGCCGACAAAGCCGATGCGTCGCAGCCGGTCAGCACCGCGCAGCCCACGTAGATCGAAACGGCTCATGTCAGACCTGCGAATCGGCCGTCATGCCAGCCATGTCGGCGGCAACATCAGCCGTGACGGCAGCATTATCGCCGATCTCGGCGGTCTCGTCGCCGGGCTTGTCGAACCGCGCTCCCTTGGGATTCGACGGGAACATGTACAGGCCGAACGACAGCACGACGAACAAGGCCATGAGCAGCAGTCCGATGAGCACGCCGATCGTGGCGTCATGCGAGTCGCCGGTCGCCATCGCCGCGGAGAACACTCCGAAATACGCGATCTGCAGCACTATCGGGACGAGCACCCAGCCGCCGTCGAGGTTCTCGTCGTGCAGGCGGCGCACGGACAATGCGAGTACGGGCACGATGGCGAGGTATCCCACGAACGAGACGATGGACGAGAACACGCTGTCGTCGTCATGGAACACCATGTAATCCAGCAGTGCGGCGCACGCGACGCACGCCAAGCCGATCAGCGTCACCCACCAGTATTCGGCGCGCGACGCGCGGCCGCTGAACACGAACGCCTTGCGGATGAACCGTCGTACGGCCTGCAGCGGTCCGATGCCCGGATACGGACGGTCGAGCGCCGGTTCTTCGGTTGCCGCCGTCGCCGGCCGCTGCACGCGGATGTCGTCGTTCATGATGATCTCCTTACTGGTTGAATCCTCGCTGTTGTTCCTCATTGAACGGCATGGGGGTTGCGCTGTCCAGTTTTCGCGCGTGCGGTCAACAGGCGTGTACAAGGTGCGGCCGACGTGACCGGCCGGACGTGCGTACGTATCTTCGATCAGATTCCGGCGATGTCGAAGAACCGCTCGATGACCGCGTCGTTGAGCAGCCGGCCCCTGCGGGTGGGGACGACACGATGGCCGTCCTCGATGGTGATGAGCCCGTCGTCTATCATCGGCGTGAGGGAGGCGATGTCGATCGACCGGAACGCGCCGGTCCGGTCGATGTCCTGATTGATGCGGTCCAGGTCTAGCCCGTCGCGGATGCGCAGCCCGAGCATGATGAGCTCTTCGAGGTTCTCTGCCGGGGTGATCGATTCGCTGCCGGACCACGGGACGCGGTGCTCGTTGATGGCGGTGGCCCACAGGCGCGGGTGCGCGATGTCCCAGCTGCGCAGGGCGTGCGTGGATGGGTGGACCACCCCCAGTCCGGCATTCGCCGGACAGCCCCCGCCAGCGGGGGCGACATCAACTGTCCCGCCCCCGCTGGCGGGGGCTGTCGACGCAGGCGACTGGGGGTGGTCGTCCACGCTGTTGTAGTGCGAGTGCGCGCCCGGACCGAGACCGGCCCAGTCGACGTTGCGCCAGTAGCCGAGGTTGTGCCGGCTCTCAAAGCCCTGCCGTGCCCAGTTGGAGACCTCGTACCAGTCGAGTCCGGCCGCGGCGAACAGCTCGTCGGCGATCTCGTATTTCGTGGCCTCGTCGTCATCGTCCGGCTTGGGTAGGGTTCCGGCGGCGATTCGCCGTCCCATCTTGGTCGTCGGCTCGACGGTCAGCGCATAGGCGGAGATGTGGTTCACGCCAAGGTCGATGGCCGTACGCACGGAGGTTCGCCAGTCATCGAGGCTCTCCCCCGGCGCGCCGTAGATCAGGTCCACGCTGGAACGCAACCCGGCCTTGTCGGCCGCCCGTACGCCGGACGCCACGTTCTCGGGCGTGTGCGTGCGGTCGAGGGTACGCAGCACGTGCGGCACGGCGGACTGCATGCCGAAGGAGATGCGGGTGAAGCCGCCTGCGGCAAGCTCGTTGACGTACCACTCGTTGACCGTATCGGGGTTGGCTTCCGTCGTGATCTCGGCGCCGGGCTGCAAGCCCCACAGGTCGCGTACGGCGCGAAGCATCGCGACCAGATCGCTCGCCGGCAGGATCGTCGGGGTGCCGCCGCCGAAGAACACGGTCGACACCGGCGGCTCGCTGACGCCATGGTCAGCCTGCCATTGCCTGACGAGCTGCATTTCGCGGATCACCATGTTGGCGTAGTTGCCGCGCGAGGCGCCGCCGCCGAGGTCGGTCGCGGTGTACGTGTTGAAATCGCAGTATCCACAGCGCCGCATGCAGAACGGCACGTGGATGTATACCTCGTAGGTCATCCTGCAGCATTCTCCTCAGACATCCAGATAGGTCCCCACCAAGAGAACCAACCTACTCGAAACAACCAAACACAACACGTTGAAGAGCGCGCTCAGTAGCCTCATATGTCTCGGCCCGAACGCTCCCCCAGTCAGCTCCGCTGACAGCCCCCTCACCGAGGGGGCCGAGAAGGGACATATCAGCCTTCGGTCTTCTGGGCGGCGCGGATCTTGTCCTTGGTGTCGCGGTCGTTGCCGGAGTCGCCGGTGGACAGCGCGGCGATGAACGCCTCCTGCGGCACCTCCACGTGGCCGAGCATCTTCATGCGCTTCTTGCCGGCCTTCTGCTTTTCGAGCAGCTTCCTCTTACGCGTGATGTCGCCGCCGTAGCACTTGGCGAGCACGTCCTTGCGCAGAGCCCGGATGTTCTCGCGCGCGATGATGCGCGAGCCGATGGCCGCCTGGATCGGGATCTCGAACTGCTGGCGCGGGATGAGCTCGCGCAGCTTCTTGGTCATCATCACACCGTAGCTGTAGGCCTTGTCGCGGTGCACGATCGCGCTGAACGCGTCCACCTTCTCCCCTTGGATGAGGATATCCACCTTGACCAGGTCGGCCGCCTGCTCGCCGTCCTCGTGATAGTCGAGCGACGCATAGCCCTTGGTGCGGGACTTGAGCTGGTCGAAGAAGTCGAACACGATCTCGGCGAGCGGGATGCGGTAGTGCATCTCCACACGGTCGGTGGAGATGTACTCCATGGTGCCCATGATGCCGCGGTGGTCCTGGCACAGGTCCATGACCGCGCCGATGAACTCCTTCGGCGTGATGATGTCGGCGGCGACCATCGGCTCGACGATCTTCTTGATCTTGCCATCCGGGAACTCGCTCGGGTTGGTGACGTGGTGCACGGTGTTGTCCTCCGAGGTCACGTCGTAGGGCACGTTCGGCGCGGTGGAGATGAGGTCGAGGCCGAACTCGCGGTCGAGTCGCTCGGAGACGATCTCCATGTGCAGCAGGCCGAGGAAGCCGCAGCGGAAGCCGAAGCCGAGTGCGACCGAGGTCTCCGGCTCGTAGATGAGCGCGGCGTCGTTGAGCTTGAGCTTGTCGAGCGCGTCACGCAGCTCGGGGAACTGCGCGTTGTCGATCGGGAACAGGCCGGCGTAGACCATCGGCTGCGGGTCGCGGTAGCCGGGCAGCGGCTCGGTGGCGGGGTGCACGGCGGAGGTCAGCGTGTCGCCGACCTTGGACTGGCTGACGTCCTTCGCGCCGGTGATGATGTAGCCGACCTCGCCGGCGCCGAGCGCCTTGGTGGCCATCATGTCGGGGCTGATCACGCCAATCTCGATGGGGTCGTGCGTCATGCCGATGCCCATCATGTGCACCTTCTCGCGGGCGTGCAGCTCGCCGTCCTCCATGCGGATGTAGGTGACGATGCCGCGGTACGAGTCGTACACGGAGTCGAAGATCAGCGCGCGGGCGGGGGCCTTCGGGTCGCCGTGCGGCGCGGGCACCTCCATGACGATGCGGTCGAGCAGGTCGGCGACGCCTTCGCCGGTCTTGCCGGAGACGCGCAGCACGTCGCTCGGCTCGCAGCCGATGAGGCCGGCGATCTCTTCGGCGTGCTTGTCCGGTTCGGCGCTCGGCAGGTCGATCTTGTTGAGCACGGGGATGATGGTCAGGTCATGGTCGATGGCCATGTACAGGTTCGACAGCGTCTGGGCCTCGATGCCCTGGGTGGCGTCGACGAGCAGCACCGCGCCCTCGCATGCGGCCAGCGCGCGCGACACCTCGTAGGTGAAGTCGACGTGGCCGGGGGTGTCGATCATGCCGAGCGTGTATTCGGTGCCGTCGAACGTCCACGGCACGCGCACCGCCTGCGACTTGATGGTGATGCCGCGTTCCTGCTCGATGTCCATGCGGTCGAGGAACCGGTCGCGCATCTCACGCTCCGGCACGATGCCGGACAGCTGGAGGATGCGGTCGGCGACCGTGGACTTGCCGTGGTCGATGTGCGCGATGATGCAGAAGTTGCGAATCAGCGACTGGTCGGTGTACCCCGGCTTGTTCTTCGGTTCAATCACCTGTACCGCTCCTTGCCTTTCGTGGATGTCGTCTCTCGTCGTATGCGCCGCGCTGCCATGCTTTGGCTGCAAGTCCTCTAGTCTACCGGCTCCCGTCGGCAAATTCATGGCGACACACGGGCCGCACGCTCGTTTTTATCCCATGCCCGTGTTATCATGACTCTTTGTATGTCCTTATAGCAAACGTCGTTTGGAGAAAACGTGGCAAACATTAAGTCGCAGAAGAAGCGCGTGCTCACCAATGAGAAGGCGCACAAGCGTAACGTGGCTGTCAAGTCCAGCCTGAAGACGGCTATCCGCGCTACCCGCGAGGCCATCGCCGCCGGCGATAAGGCCGCCGCCGAGGCCGCCTACCAGGTCGCCGCCCGCAAGCTCGACAAGGCCGCCAGCGCCGGCGTGATTCACAAGAACCAGGCCGCGAACCGCAAGTCCGGTATGGCTGTCGCCATCAACGCGCTGTGACCCGTCTCCCCTTTCGGGGATAGGATCTCGAAGAGGCTCCCACATCACCGATGCGGGAGCCTCTTCGCATATGCCCTGCATCAGCAGGTCAATCGTCGTCCCGTCCCTCGCCCGTCTCGTTGTCGAAGTCGTCGGCCTGAAAATCGTCGGCCTGCGGGTGGACGATCGGACGACGCAGGTACTTGGACTGGCTCGGCAGGTACGTGTTGTGCCGTTTCACGGCACCCGGCAGCATGATGTTGAATTTGACCGACAGCAGTCGCATGACGACGACCACCACGACGATCGAGCTGTCGAGCACGACCTCCGCCGTGAAGTTCAGCCAGCCGTATTGCACGCCTCGGCAGACGAACACCGTGAGCACGCAGCCGACGGCGGACGGGATCGCATACCAGTGCCGGTCGCGGATGACCATCGGCACGTCGTTGAGCAGCATGTCGCGGATCAGGCCGCCGCCGAGCGCGGTGAACATGCCCATGAACACGGCGGTCATGCCGGATGTGCCCATGATGATCGCCTTCGAGGTGCCGTTGACGGCGAACAGGCCCACGGAAAGCGCGTCGATGGTAAGCATCGACCATTTGAGCTTGTCGACCTCCGGGTGGATGAAGGCGATGGCGAAGCCGGAGCCCAGCGCGGTCATGACGAAGCCTTTGTCGGCGATGCCCACAGGCGGCAACGCTCCAAGCATCACGTCACGGATGATGCCGCCTGCCAGTGCGGTCAGCCATGCGGTGATCATCATCGTGAACAGGTCGTAGTTCTTCCTCACCGCGCACAGGCCGCCCATCAGGCCGCTGCAGAATATCGCGAAGTACTCAATCCCCATGAAGAAGCTGTTGCTCTCCAACGCGACCGTCATAAACCGTCTCCCCCAGTGTGGCACCCGCCACGCACACAGGTGCGGCGCACGTCACGCACCGCACCGAGCGATTCACCATCCGACAACCGTACACCCATCCGGTCGTGTCATCGGACGACCGTTAATCGAGCAGTTTGATGCTGTCGGCGAACCGATCATGGTCGGCGTCATCGTTCAAGGTCAGCAAGGTGATCACATCCTCCTTCTTGCTGACGAGAGACGTCGCCTCGGCGTCAAGCTCCTGATCCGGCACCTTGAGCTCGAAATCGACGGCGAGGTTGCCGCCGGCCTTGTCGAGCTCCGCATCATCCGACGTGCCGCTGAACGCATCGGCCATGGTGACGGGGAAATTCTGCAGGAACTGCTTCTGGTCGTCCGAAGAGGCCTGATTGTAGCCGGCGACCGGATTGCTCTTCATCTGCGAGGAGTGCAGCACGTAGACGACGTACACCGGCTTGTCGATCGGATAGATGACACGGGTGACCTTGATCTTCTCGCCGCTGTTCATGGTCCAGTAGTTGGTGGTGCTGTCGACGTACGGATTGCCGGGGAAGCTGATGGAGAACCCCAGATCCTTGTTGGAGAACCGCTGCCAACCGTCGCTCTTCTTGCCAGCATCCTTGCCGTCGTTCTGTGACGTGTCGTTCTGTGATTTGCTGTCGCCGGACTGCCGCCCGAGCGACACGTTGAACGACCACCCGCATGCCGATGTCCCCATGATCATCGCCGCGGTCAATGCCGTGGCGAGCAGACGCCGTATCTTCCCCATCGTAAGCCTCGTTTCTCCGAACCAGCTGTCTCGATATCCACTATATCGGTATTGTGGGCCGTCAACAACGAGGGACACGCGTCACAGGTACGCCAACACCACCGTAAGCGCCATGAGCGCCGCGCACAACAGGATGATCGACCAGCGTGAGGCATACCACGGGGTCGATTTCGGCGAGGCGTGCCGGCTTCGGCGTTTCGCCTTGCGCGGCGGTTCTGCGGCCACGCGACGATGCCGTCCCCTGCGCGGCACCTCTTCGTCGGTGACGTCGCCGCGTCCTGCCGACTGGCTTGCCGGACGGCTTTTGTGCGAGGCCGTCCGCCTGCCACGGGTGCCGGGCGAGGCATTGCCACGGCCGTTGCGCGATGCGCGGCGTGCGCGACGTGACGCACGACGCGTCGACGCCGGGCCTTCGGCATGTGTATGCCCCTCGGTCTTCGACGGATACCCCTCGCCGTCGACGGCATCGGCCGCGGACGATCCGCTGGCACGCGAATCGTCCTGGCGGGTCATGAGAGGCTCTTCGGGCAGGGATTTGGCGAGTTCCGCAAGTTCGGGGCTGACGCCTGATTCGGAGAAATCACTCGACATCCTGCGCACTTTAGCGAGCAACTGCTCGAAGGATTGTTCGTCGGCGTCGTCGCCGGCATTGGCTTTCTGACGTGCGCCGCGGTATTCCATATCAATCAGGTCGCTCAGATAGGAGTTGACGTCGATGCGCAGATCCTGATCCAAGGCAAGCGACACCGACGGGGAAAGCGAATCATAGCCAAGCGATTCGGCCATGTCCCTTTCCACGTCATGTGTCTGTCGTGCTGCCATGTCCTATGTGTCAAACCTATTCGAACGTTGTCCCGATCCTATGATGACGCCTGCCGGAATTACAGGCTGAAAAGCGAGCTGCTCTGAGTGCTGCCGCTCGACCCGACGAACGGGCTGGTGATGGGTTCGATGCTCTGCGAGTCATCGGCCTTCTGCGGGGCTGCGGACGGAGTGGCGCTGGTCGTCAGCGCCGCGCTGGCGGAGGCGGCGGTGCCGGTCTTGCCTGCGGGGACTGCCGCGACCGTGCTGCTTTCCAGTGAGTCGAAAGAGTTGAGGAGCACGGAGCGCATGTCGTTGACGCGCGTCATCAATGCGGACTCGAGTTCGCGCAGATGATCGATGTGCGCCTGCAGCCTGCCGATCTCACGGTCGGCCACCGCGCGGCGCTGTCGGGTCTCGCGTTCGGCGACATCCTTGGCCTCTTGGATGATGGAGACGCGGAACTTCTCGGCCTCGTCTTCCTTCTCGGCGGCCACCTGGTTCGCATTGTCCAGCACGGTCCTGGCCTTGGTGAGGATGGCGTCGGACTCCTGCTGTGCCTCGGCTCGGCGCTGCGCGATGTTCTTCAGCATGCTGTCGATCTGAGACGAGGCGTCGGCGCGCTGCTTGGTAATCAGGGACCTGGATGATTCGAGTTCGTCGGCGGCCTTCTTCAGGGTCTCGGCCTTGGAGATCTCCGCATCGCGCAGGATCTGCTTGGACTTGTCGTCGGCGTCGTTGAGGATCTTCGCGGCCTGCGACTTCGCGTCGTTGAGCATCGCCTCTGACTTGCTGCGCGCCTCGTCGAGCAGACGACGGGACTCGGTGATGTTCTTCTGCGCCTCCTCGTTGGCCTTCTCCTTGATGCGGACGGCGCTCTGTTCGGCCTCCTGGCTCTGCGCCGCAAGGCTCTTGGCCTGCTCGACCTTCTCGGCGGCAAGCGTGGTCTGCCAGACGGCACGCTGCTTGTCGAGATCGGCCTTGGTGGCCTCACGGAGGTTCTCGAGCTCCATGTCAAGCGAGCTGCGGCGTTCCGCGATCTCCTTGTCGGCGCGCTTCTTGTCGGCGTCGATCTTCGCGGCGGTGTCCTTCTTCAGCTGGCGGGACTCCTCGTTGGCACGCTCGAGGATGCCGACGGACTTCTTGCGGGCTTCGGCGAGGATGAGCTGGACGTCATCGTTGGCCTTCTGCACCATGTCGGCGATCTGCTGGGCGGATTCGCGCTTGTGGTCGGCCGCTTCGCGCTTGGCGCGGGCGATGAGCTCCGTGCTCGTCTTTTCGGCTGCGTTGAGCAGCTGCTGGGCGCTGGCACCAAGATACTTGACCGAGTTGTGCGTCGAGCTCTGCGCCTTCTCCTCGGCGGCCGCGACGCGCTTGCGCGCATCCTCGAGCTGCATCTGCGTCGAATGGTATTCGCTCTGCAGATTCGACACGGTGTTCTTGAGATCCTCGATCTGGTTCTTCAACTTCGAGGTTTCCGAAGCCGTTCGCGAGACGTAATCATCGACCGGTTCCTTGTCGTAACCGCGGAAAGCTATAGGAAACTCCGAATCCATCTTCCGTGCCCTTTCTCCTGTCCCAGTGTGTACATTCGCAGACCATGATAGCATGATACGAATGAGTTCGGCTGTATTGAGCCGTGTTATTTGGCGATGTCGCCGTGATTATCCGCACAAACCCCGGCTGTTCGCACACAACAAGGCGGGGCCCGCTTCGCTCGCCGCGAAGAGAACCCCGCCTACGCGTTATGCCGTTGCCTGAAAATCAGCACACCTTCCACATCCAGTTGTGCGGATCCTCGATCTCGCCCAGCTGGATGCCGAGCAGCTCGTTGCGCAGGTCCACGGTGAGCTTGCCCGACTCGCCGTCAGCCACGGTGACGTCGAACTTCTCGGACTTGAACCGGCCGATCGGCGTGATGATGGCGGCGGTGCCGCAGGCGAACACCTCGGTGACCTCGCCGGACTTGATGTCCTCGAGCAGCTGGTCGAGCGCGATCATGGTCTCCACCACGTCGATGCCACGGTCCTGCATGAGCTGAATCAGGGAGCGACGGGTCACGCCCGGCAGGATGTTGCCGGTCAGCGACGGGGTCTCCACGTGGCCGTCCTTGTGCACAACCATCATGTTCATGCCGCCGAGCTCCTCAAGGTAGGTCTTGGTGGCGGCGTCGACGAAGCAGACCTGCTGGCAGCCGTTCTCGATGCCCTTGTACTCGCCGAGCAGCGAGGCGGCGTAGTTGCCGCCGCACTTGGCGAAACCGGTGCCGCCGGGGCCGGTGCGGAACCACTTGTCCTCCACCCAGATGCTCACCGGCTTGACGCCGCCCGGGAAGTACGGGCCGGACGGGGACGCGATCACGCAATAGTCGACCTCGTGCGGGGCGCGTACGCCGAGGAACGGCTCGGAGGCGAACATGAACGGACGCATGTACAGCGTGTATTCACGACGGGAGGGCACCCAGTTGACGTCGCGCTTGACGAGCGCGGCCACGGAGCCGATGAAGTCGTCGATGGGCAGTTCGGGCAGGTACAGGCGCTTGGCGGAGTTCTGGAAGCGCTCGGCGTTCGCGTCCGGGCGGAACAGCCAGGTGGAGCCGTCGGCGTGACGGTACGCCTTGAGGCCTTCGAAGCACTCCTGCGCATAGTGCAGCACGGAAGCGCCGGGGTCCATCTTGAGCGGCGCGTACGGCTCGATGCGGCGGTCGCCCCAGCCTTCGCCCTTGGTCCACGTCATATGGGCCATGTTGTCGGAGAAGACCTGGCCGAACGCCGGCTTGTCGATGAGCTCGGCGCGCTTCGCGTCGGATGCGGGGTTCTCGTTCGGCAGCACGGTGAACGGTTCGACGAGCTTGTCGAGCCCTGCCGGGTCGTGATGATTCTGTTCAGTCATAACTTTTTACTTCTTTGATGGTCGCCGCCGGCACGCCGACGGACGCAGGTACATCGTTTATTGCGGTCAGTCCGCGCTTCTGGCGCCGACTCTGCAAGATACTTTCTCACACCGTCGATGGCGGAGCGTGATCTCGTTCACATTATGAAAAAGCCCACCGACGGGGGTGGGCTTTCCCATGTCATTCAGCCTTCATGCGGTCGTTCCGGTCTTGCCGGAAGAACCTCACTTGGCGGCCGGGGCGGCAGCGGCGTCAGCGGCCGGAGCGGCGTCAGCGTCGGCAGCCGGGGCGGCAGCGGCGGTGGACTCGGTGGCGTCCTCAGGCACCTCGACGGTGACCACGGAGGCTTCCGGCTCGTCCATGTCGAGCTCGGCGCCCTCGGGCAGCACGACGTCCTTGAGCAGGACCTTGGTGCCGTCGGTGAGGCCGTCGACGTTCACGACGATCTTCTCGGGCAGGTTGGCGACATCGGCACGGACCTTGATCTCCTGCATGTCGACGAACGCGACGGCGGCGCCCTTCGGCGTGCCCTCGACGAACACCGGCACCTCGACGTCGATCTTCTCGCCGGCCTTGACCTCATAGAAGTCGATGTGCTCGACGATGCGCTTGACGGGGTTGCGCTGCACGTCCTTGACGACGGCCATCTTGGTCTCGTCGCCGAAGGTGATGGAGAACAGGGCGTTGGTGTGACGCAGGGCCAGCGTGGTCTCCTTCATGGGGAGCTTCACGTAGGTGGGCTGCTCGCCGCCCGCGTACAGGGTGGCGGGGATGAGCTTGGCGACGCGCATACGGCGGGCAGCGCCCTTGCCGAACTCGTCGCGGACTTCGCCTTCGAGCTTGATGGTGGTAGCCATGACAAATCTCCTTGGATGATGTTGTTACTGTCGTTCTGTCTTTTGACGCCACGACGCGCCGCAGAACCCATCCTGGAACAAGATCCAAGGAACGAATCTCACGCCGAGTCGATTACGGAGACCTCTGCGGTCTCCCTCGCCAAAGCAACAGCAGTCAATGATACTCACGTCACGGACAAAATGCTTGTCAGCGACGTGCCTCACGTTTTTTGAGCGCGTAACGCATAGTGGTGCCTCATCGGGAATGAGCGCGAACGGTATCGGTCCTGTTTGGCTTGTCTTATGGAAGACAGGACCGGCATGGCGACGAAACGGCAGGTCACCCTGAGGTTCAGGGATGAGTACATGAAGGCGTCGAAGAAGGACAAGGGACGCATCCTCGACGAGATGTGCTCCGTATTGGCGATCGGCAGGAGCACCGCGCGGCGCCTGCTCGCCGATGCGGGGAGGGACAATGCGCCGCCACAGGAGCCGGCGCACCGGCCGAAGCGGTATTCCAGGCAGTCGCGGGACCTGCTGGCCCAGGTGTGGCTGATGATGGACATGCCGTGCGGAAAGTACCTCGAGGCGATGCTGCCCCTGTGGCTGCCCACGCTGCGCGTGCACGGCGAACTCGCCGAATGGGACGAGGACGCGTTCCGGCAGCTGGAGCGGACGGGCGCGGCCACGATGGACCGGTACCTCAAGGAGACGCGCGACGCGGCCAGGGGCAGGGGGATCGCGGCCACCCGGCCCGCAGGCGAGCTTGCGCGGCTCGACCGCGATCAGGAAGGCCTGCGACGAGCTCGACGGCCTTCCGGGCAACGTCGAGGCCGACACCGTCGCCCACTGCGGCCCGAGCCTGAAGGGCGAGTTCTGCCGCACCCTGACCGTGGTCGACTTCGCCACCGGCTGGACCGCGAACGCGTCGTGCCGCAACAACGCGTTCGCCAACCTCTCCAAGGCCGAGGCGGCGATCGAGGGGAGGCTGCCGTTCCGCATCCGCTCCTACGACCATGACAACGGCAGCGAGTCCGTCAACCACGACATGATCGCCTGGCTCCAGGAACGCGACATCGAACAGACCCGCTCCCGCCCCTACCGCAAGAACGACCAGGCCACCGTCGAATCCAGGAACAACCACATCGTGCGCCGCCACGCGTTCTACTACCGGTACACCATCGACGAGCTCGACCTGCCCGACGAATTGTGGGAGCTGGTGGACGTCAAAGCCAACCTGTCCGCCCCGTCCAAGAAGCCCGTCGGCCGGTCCAGCACCCGCGACGGGCGCCCCCGACGCGTCTACGACGCGCCCCGCACCCCCTGGCAGCGGCTCAGGGAGTTCGACGAAGCCGACCGGGCCGCCGGCGGGCAGGGCTTCATCCTCCCCGGTCGGAAGGAGGAGATCGAACGGACCATCGCCTCCACGAACCCCGCCGAACTCGTCCGCCGCATCCACGCCATACAGGACCGGCTCGAGGAGCTGGCCGCCCCACGCACCGCCAGACTCGCCAGACGGGTCGGGCCGGACATGGCATACTCGGACAGGACGCTCGCAAGACTCGCGGGCGCCGAACCGGAAGACGACGAGACCCCACAGGCCAACAAGGACTAGGATTTCGCGCTCACCTTCGGTGAGGCACCACTCCGGATTTCGCGCTCACTTTCAAATGAGGCACCTCGGTCAGCTCTTTCGCCCGACACCGCGAATCCGCGGCTGTCGATGCACGGTCGGCGCCGCATTCGGACTTACAATCGTATCAATGGCCAGTAGCGGTCCGGCAGGGAGGTTGCGATGGAACGCAATACGTCAAAGGTTGTTCTTGGTGGCGGCATCGCCGCATCGCTGTGCGTGGCGCTGACGTACGGCGTCGCAAAGCTGCTGTTTTCGGGCGCGTTGGATGCGCAGTGGAAGCATTCCAAGCTTCGCTCCCCCGGCGAACGCCCCGAATCAGGCCCCCGTCTTGACGCCGAGGAGGAGGCCGCGGCCGCCGACTGGTTCGACCAGTCCAAGCAGCCGGTCGTGGTGAGCGCCGAGGACGACATCCAGCTGCATGGCTGGCTGTTCGACCCGGACTGCGTGGACGCGAAGCCGCACTTGTATGCGATCTGCTGTCACGGGTATGCCGGCGAGCCTGCCGACATGGCGAAATACGCGCACCGGTTCGCCCGCATGGGATTCACCGTATTGACGCCGTCGATGCGCGCCCATGGGCTGAGCGAAGGCCGTTACGCCGGCATGGGCTGGCTTGACCGTCGTGATCTGATGCGTTGGATCTCGCTGATCGTGGACAGCGACCCTCAGGCGCGGATTCTGCTGCAGGGCCGTTCGATGGGTGCCGCCGCGGTGATGATGACCGTCGGCGAGCCAGATCTGCCACGGAATGTGAAGGCCGCGGTCGAGGATTGCGGCTATGCGAGCGTGGACCGGCAGTTCGTGGATGTGCTGCGCTCGTCTTTCCATCTCCCGCGCATTCTGGCGGTTCCGATCGTGAACACGATGAGCCTGATCTGCGAGCGGCATGCCGGGTACGGTTTTGCGCAGGCGTCGTGTCTGGAGCAGCTGCATCATGCCACGGTCCCGATGCTGTTCATCCATGGCGGCGACGATGATTTCGTGCCGCCTCGGGCCTTGGATGAGAACTTCGACGCGTGCGCCAGCATCGACCGGCAGAAGCTGCTGATCCCTTCGGCCGGTCATTCGATGTGCGCGAGCACCGCCCCGATCGTCTACTGGAAGACGATCGGCAACTTCGTCAACCGCATCTTCCACCTGAACGACTGACCGACAATCCCGCCCCGCCTCACACACAAACAAGAGGGGCCCATCCGTTATGGATGGGCCCCTCTCATGTTGTGACATCACGCAATCACTGCCTGATTTTTGGGAATTGATTGCGTGACGCGTGTGTCAGCAAGGCATACAACTCCGCATCTACGGGAATTGATTGCGTGACGCGTGTGTCAGCAAGGCGCACCGAGGGAAGGCGTGCTCAGGCACGTCGATCGAGGAGCAACGTAGCTGACACTC
The DNA here is from genome assembly GCF_009193355.1 of Bifidobacterium leontopitheci. Taxonomy (GTDB): domain Bacteria; phylum Actinomycetota; class Actinomycetes; order Actinomycetales; family Bifidobacteriaceae; genus Bifidobacterium; species Bifidobacterium leontopitheci. The sequence continues at coordinate 65,142 of NZ_WBVT01000002.1, read as the reverse complement.
CGTCACGCAATCAATTCCTTGACGGCGGCGATGACGGCTTGCAGCCCCTGCTTCGCGTCGCCGAACAGCATCTGGGTGTTGGGCTCGAAGTAGAGCTCGTTTTCGATGCCGGCGTAGCCTTTGCCGCGGCCGCGTTTCATGACGACGACGTTTTGGGCTTTGTCGACGTCGAGGATGGGCATGCCGGAGACGGGGGTGCCGGGGCGGCGTGCGGCGGGGTTGGTGACGTCGTTGGCGCCGACGACGAGGGCGACGTTGGCGGAGGGGAACTGGGGGTTGATGTCGTCGAGGTCGATGAGCTCTTCGTAGGGGACGTTGGCTTCGGCGAGGAGGACGTTCATGTGGCCGGGCATGCGGCCTGCGACGGGGTGGATGGCGTAGGAGACTTCGACGCCGTGGTTCTTGAGGAGTTCGCCGAGGTCGGCGAGTTCACGCTGGGCCTGTGCTTGGGCGAGGCCGAAGCCGGGGACGAAGATGACCTTGTCGGCGTAGACGAGCTGGACGGCGACGTCGTCGGCGGTGGTCTCCTTCATGGTGCCTTCGGGGCCGTCGGAGGATCCCGCGGCGCTGGAGGCGCCGCCGAATCCGCCGGCGAGGACGGACATGAGCGGCCGGTTCATGGCCTTGGACATGGCGAGCGACAACGTGACGCCGGCGGCGCCGACGAGGGCGCCGGCGACGATGAGGGCGATGTTGTTGATGGCGAGGCCGGACATGGCGACGGCGGTGCCGGTGCAGGCGTTGAGCACGGAGATGACGACGGGCATGTCGGCTCCGCCGATGGGGATGACGAAGACGAGTCCGTAGCCGAGGGCGAACACGGTGGTGAGGACGGACCACAGGAGCCGCTGTTCGGGCTGGATGCAGAGCATGACGAAGGCGGCGACTGTGAGGATGATGAATCCGATGTTCCACACGCCCTTGGCCGGCAGGGTGAGCTTGCGCAGGAACTTGACGCCTTGGAGCTTGCCGGCGGCGACGAGGGAGCCGGTGAAGGTGACCGATCCGATCATGATGCCGAGTCCGGCGGTGATGAGGACGACGAGGCCGGGCAGCTGTTCGGAGGTGAGGATGTCGTTGAGGGCGACGAGTGCGGCCGCGCCGCCGCCGACGGTGTTGAAGACGGAGACGAGTTGCGGCATGTCGGTCATTTTGACTTTGCGGGCGCTCCAGACGCCGACGATGGTGCCGATGGCGATGCCGGCGACGAGCAGCGCGACGGCGACGCCGTGCTGGAACCCGTTGGCGATCTCGCTTTCGAGCAGCACGATGAAGGCCATGACGCAGGCCATGACCATGCCGGCGGCGGAGATGAGGTTGCCGCGGCGGGCGGTCTTGGGCGAGTTCATGAGGTGCAGGCCGACGACGAAGAGGACGGCGGCGAGCAGGTACACGAACCATTCGATGACGCCGAGCGGCGTGCTGAGGATCTCTTGCAACGTACCCATTTACTTGTCCTTTCCGTTGGTCGCGGCGTCTTTGCCGTTCGACTTGGTTTTGTCGGATTTGAACATCTCGAGCATGCGGTCGGTGACGACGTAGCCGCCGACGACGTTCATGGTGCCGAGCACGGCGGCGAGGAAGATGAACACCCATGCGAGTGGCGATGTGGCGTGTGCGGCGACGATGACGACGCCGACGATGACGATGCCGTGGATCGAGTTGGCCCCGGACATGAGCGGGGTGTGCAGGGTCGCGGGGACCTTGCCGATGACTTCGACGCCGATGAGCAGCGCCAGGATGAACAATGTGATGGCGACGATGATGTCCATGATCGTTTCTCCTCCTATGCCTTGCCGGCCTGTGCCGCGCTGTCGGGGCGTCCGGCGACGACGAGCGCGTCGTCGAGTTCCTCGCCGGGGGTGATGGTCAGGGCGCCGTCGCGCACGAAGTGGGCGAGCACGTCGGCGACGTTGCGCGCGAGCAGGTTGGAGGCGGTGTTGGCTACCTCGCTGGAGAGATACGGCGCGCCGATGATGGTCACTCCCCCGTCGGTCACCTGGGTGCCGACGGACGATCCTTCGACGTTGCCGCCGAGCTCGCTGGCGGCGCAGTCGACGATGACGGCTCCGCGTTTGAGCCCGTCGACGCCGGCCTTGGTGAGCAGCAGCGGCGGCTTGCGTCCGGGGACCTTGGCGGTGGTGATGATCACGTCGAACCCGGCGGCCTTCTCGTCGACGGCGGCCTGCTGGGCGGCCTGCTCCTCGGCGGTGAGCTGGCGGGCGTAGCCGCCTTCGCCCTGGCCGGCGGAGAAGTCAAGCCCGAGGTCGAGGAACTTGGCTCCCAATGATTCGACTTCGCCGCGTGATGCGGGGCGTACGTCGTACGCGGTGACGACGGCGCCGAGGCGCTTTGCGGTGCCGATGGCCTGCAGGCCTGCGATGCCGGCGCCGAGGATCAGCACCTTGGCTGGTCTGACGGTGCCCGCGGCCGTGGTCATCATCGGGAAGAACGATCCGTATGCGTTGGCGGCGACGAGTGCGGCCTTGTATCCCATGACCGAGTTCTGGGAGGTCATCTCGTCCATGGACTGCGCGGAGCTGAGCTGTCGCGGCAGCCGTTCCATGGCGATGCCGACGAGTCCGGTCTTGCTGAGCGCGGCCACGTACTGGTCGTCGGTGAACGAGCCGAGCATGCCGATCACCCAGGTTCCCGGCTTGATGCCGGCGAGCCGGCCCTCATCCGGGCGGCCTACGAAGCCGAGCGCGTCCGCTTCGGCGATGATCGCGTCGGCGTCGAGCACCCGCGCGCCGGCTTTCTCGTAATCGTTGTCGACATATCCGGCGGCGATGCCGGCATCGTGTTCGATCAGGCAGGACACGCCGGCCTTGCGCAGTCGTGTGACGATGTCGGGGGTCAACGCGACACGCGACTCGTCGGTCGTGGTCTCGTTCAGGACGCCGAACGTCACCGTGGGCTCTTGGATTGCTGCCATGAGTCCCCTTTCCTCGTTGAATCGGGAAGCAGCCTTTGCTTCCGTTACGTGGGACAGTGTAGCCGATACCCGCAGAGAACCGGCGTTTCGTCCCATCGTGCGGGACGGTCGTGCGAGCCTGCCGGGTCACGGTCGCGCAGCGGTGGAAGCGCCGCGCACCCTACGCGCGACTGGCTTCCCTACGCTACCGTAAGGTGAAGTTGGCGGGCGCAAGGACTATTATGCATAAGTTAGCAAGCTTTCCATAGGGTCAAGGAGCATCACGTGTCATTGTTCAGCTCGATCAGACGGCAAACCGCGAATCTTACGCGCAAGGCGCTGCGGCTCGGGGGCGATTTCGCGCATCCGGTGAGTGATGACTCCTCGAACGAGCCGGATTATCCGCAGAACGCGCAGTTCGAGACGCTCAATGACGCGGTCTCGTTGCCCCACACCGACGAGTGGGGTCCCGGCTATCCGACGACCACGTTCATCGATCCGGTGACCGGACTGCTGACGGCGCAGACGAAGGGCAACGCCCCGCTTGACATCCATACGACGATCTACAGCATCTACGCCGAGCGCGCCGAGCGTATGGGCGACAAGCCGCTGTACACGTTCAAGCGCGACGGCGAATGGGTGACCAAGACGGCCAACGAGTTCCTCGCCGAGGTGCGCCAGGTCGCCAAGGGTCTGCTGCGGTATGGTCTGAAGAAGGGCGACGCCGTGGCGTTCATGTGCCGTACGTCGTACGAGTGGGACCTTGCCGACGCGGCCATCATGGCGTGCGGCGGCGTGCTCGCCTCGATCTACGACACCGATTCCGCCGAGCAGATCCGCAACATCGTCAACAATTCCGACGCCCGCCTGCTCATCGTCCAGGACACGGCGATGCGAGACAAGGCCGACGGCGCGATCGAGGACTGCCCGTCGCTGGAGCATATCGTGTGCATCGAGACAGGTGGTCTGGACGAGATCGCCGCCTATGGTGATTCCGTGAGCGACGAGGAGCTGGACGAGCGCATCGACTCGCTGAAGAAGACCGACATGTGCTCGATCATCTACACCTCCGGCTCCACCTCCGCGCCGAAGGGCGTCGAGATGTCGCACGAGAACTACTGCACGGACGCGTTCAACCTGCGCGACTACATGCCCGACCTGCTGCAGCATGACGCGAACGGTTCGATTCTGCTGTTCCTGCCGCAGGCGCACACGTTCGCCCGTGCCATCAACTACATCTGCGTGGCCAGCAACCTGCGCATCTACATCGCTACCGGCATCAAGACGCTGCTCTCCGACCTTCAGGCGGCCCGTCCCACGGTGATGATCGTGGTGCCGCGCGTGTTGGAGAAGGTGTACAACGCGGCCTCGCAGAAGGCCGGCCACGGCGCGAAGGGCGTCGTGTTCGCCGCCGCGGTGACCGCCGCCCAGCAGTACATGAAGGAGGTCAGCGAGCACGGCAAGGCCAAGAAGCTGACCGCCATGCGCCGCGCGTCCTTCGACCCGGTGGTGTACAAGTCGCTGCGCGACGTGCTCGGCGGCCGCGTCCGCTGGATCGTCTCGGGCGGCGCCCCGCTCGACCCCGAGCTGATGAACTTCTTCCGCGGCGCCGGCGTGCCGGTGTATGAGGGCTATGGTCTGACCGAGACGACCGCGCCCTGCGCGTTCAACCCGCTGGGCGTCACGTTCCATGAGGGTTCCGTCGGCATCCCGTTCCCGAGCTTCAGCCTGCGCATCGCCGAGGACGGCGAGATCCAGGTCTCCGGACCGGTCGTGTTCCACCGCTACCACAAGAACGACGAGGCCACCGAAGGCGCGTTCACCGAGGACGGCTGGCATCGCACCGGCGATCTGGGCCGGCTTGACCATGAGGGCTTCCTGTACATCACCGGCCGCAAGAAGGACCTGATCATCACCGCAGGCGGCAAGAACGTGGCCCCCGGCCCGATCGAGGAAGTCATCCAGCGGTGCGAGATCGTCTCGCAGGCGCTGGTGCTCGGCGACAAGCGCCCGTTCATCTCGGCGCTCATCACGCTGGATGAGGAGTCGCTGCGCCCGTGGCTCGAGGCCAAGGGTCTGGACCGTGACATGAGCATGGAGGAAGCCGCCGATAACGCTGCGGTGCGCGCCGAAGTGCAGAAGTGGGTCGATCAGGCCAACGAGGGCGTCTCGCGCGCCGAATCGGTGCGCAAGTTCATCATCCTGCCTGAGGAGTTCAGCCAGGAGAACGGTCTGCTGACCGCCTCGCTCAAGGTGATTCGTCCGAAGGTCATCAAGCGCTATTCGACGTTGCTCAACACGCAGATGTACGTGAAGCGAGCCAAGTAGCTGAAGCCCGCATGTATGGTGAGGGGGCGGAATCCTGTCCGGGATTCCGCCCCCTCACCATACATGCGTCTTGAAGTAGGGATTGACTGGGACTTTCGCTCGCTTACAGTGCGCGGGTGACCACCCTCAGTCTCGCTTCGCTCGACAGCTCCCGCCAGCGGGAGCGGCGCTCCCCCAATCGGCCTCCAGCCGGCTTCGCGACAGCCCCGCCGGAGGAAGCGAATGTACTCGAATTCTCGCCCCCGCTGGCGGGGGCTGTCGGCGAAGTCGACTGGTGGTGGTCTGTCGGGCAAGCAGCCGCGATAGCGAGCTGCGAAGCTATTCCAGGCCGTTGGGAAAGCTGGAAGCCGAGCTTCTCCAACTGCTTGGCTGAGCCGTGAAGCGGACAGCCCTGTGGGCTGTCCGTAGGCGAAGTGAGCAGCCGCGATAGCGAGCTGCGAAGCGATCCCAAGCAGTTGGAGAAACTAGAATCCTAGTTTCTCCAACTGCTTGGGATCGGACTGCCAGCCTTTGGCGACTTTGACGTGCAGGTCGAGCTTCGCCTTGCCGCCGACGATGCGGTTGACGGGCGTGCGCAGGCGCTTCTTCACCTGCACGAGATGCTCGGCGCCACGGCCGATGATGATCGGCTTCTGCGAGTCGCGTTCCACGTAGATCGACACGACGACGTGGATCTTGCCGTCGTACGCCACACCGGACTCGTTGTCCTGCGGGTATTCGATGGAGTCGACGACGACGGCCAGTGAATGCGGCAGTTCGTCGTCGAGCTCCTCGAGGAACGCGCCGCGGATCATCTCGGCGATGGTCTCTTCGGGACGTTCCTCGCTGATCTGGTCGTCGGGGTACATCTTGGGCCCTTCGGGCGTGTTGGCGATGAGGACCTTCTGCACTTCGACGAGATTGTCGTGTTCGAGGGCGCTCACGGGCACGATGTCGGTGAAGTTCGCGAACTGGTCGATCTCCATGAGCTTGTCGATGAGCTGCTGGCGTCCGAGTTCGTCGATCTTGGTGACGATCGCGATGAGCGGCACCTTCCATGTGAACGTGCCGTCGTCCTGCTTGACGCCGAAGTCGGTGCGCAGACGGCTGAGGATGCGCTTGTCGCCGGGGCCGATCTCCTGGTCGGCGGGCAACAGGAACGCGATGGCGTCCACATCGGAGAGGGACTCCTCCACGACGTCGTTGAGCCGCTGGCCGAGCAGCGTGCGCGGGCGGTGGATGCCCGGCGTGTCGACCAGCACGAGCTGCGCGTTCTCGGTGGTGAGGATGCCTCGGATCGCCTTTCGCGTGGTTTCGGGGCGCGAGGATGCGATGGCGATCTGCTTGCCGATCAGCGCGTTGATGAGCGTCGACTTGCCGACGTTCGGGCGTCCCACCACGGCGACGAACCCGGACCGGTATGGCGGCCGGTCCTGTTTTGCCGTGTCCGAGGCAGTCGCCGCGGCCTTCTCGGTGATGTCGTTCGTCTTCGTTGCTGCTTCGTTCATCTTGTTCCGTTCTGCATATGGTTGTTGCGGGCCGATGCCCGGTTGCGTCACTTGACTGTGGTTACTTGGCCGTGCCGTCCGCCCCATGGTCGTCGCCGGTGCGGACGTCAGCGGATTCGCCGTGCCCGTTTTCGCGTTCGCCCTGGTCGGCAGCCGTGTCGTCGTCACGTGCGTCCGCCGGCTCGACGACGATCATGGAGACCTTCTTGCGGCGTCCTGCAGTATCGACTGCGGTCAGTCGCAGGCCTCGCGTGACCGCGGTCGCGCCGACGATCGGCACACGGCCGATGAGTTTCGTGAGCAGTCCGTAGACGGTGTCCACGTCGTCCTCGTCGATGTCGATTTCGAACAGCTCCTCGAGCGTGGCGATGGGCGTGCGCGCCGGCATCTTCCATTTGCGCTCGCCGATCTTCTCCGGCTCGCTGCGCTGGGTGCGGTCGTGTTCGTCCTCGAGTTCGCCGACGATCTGCTCGATGGCGTCCTCGATGGTGACCATGCCGGCGATGCCGCCGTATTCGTCGACGACGATGGCGACATGCTGCCTCGTCTGCTGCATGGCGTGGAAGAGGTCGTCCACCGGCTTGGACTCGGGCACGAGCATCGGCTGGCGCACGATGGTGGCGACCGCCCGGCTTTGCGCGGGCGGGTTGAACGCGATGGCACGGACCGCGTCCTTGAGGTAGGCGACGCCGATGAGGTCGTCGACGTCCTCGCCGATGACGGGCACGCGGGAGAAGCCGGATCGCGAGCACAGCTTGAGCATGTCGGCGAGCGTGGCGTCCTTGTCGAGGCAGATCATGTCGGTGCGCGGCACCATGATCTCGCGGGTGAGCGTCTCGGAGAGCATCAGCACGTTGCGCAGCATCTCGGAGACCTCCGGGTCGAAGTCGTTCGCCTCGACGAGACGGTCGATCGTGGCCTTGCCCTGCTCGAGCTGAATCTTCTCCAGCTCCTCGTCCTCGGACAGGTCGGAGGATTCCTTGGAACGGCTGCGCTTCTGCCCCTGCTGTCCGCCGATCTTGGCGAACGGGGTGAGCACCACCGCGATCTTGACGAGCGTCGCGCTGGAGAGCATGATGTCGATGGGCTTGATCGCTCCCGCCGACCGCGGCCTGACCAAAATCGATACGACGCCGACGATCAGCGCGAACACGAACCCGCACAGCAGCTCCAGCCATATCGGTGCTTCGAGCAGCGCCGCCAGACAGGCGACGAGCACGCCGTCAAGCACGTTGCAGGTGATGCGGAAGAACGCGCAGCTGCCTGAGGTGGCGTACCGGTCGGCGATGAGATGCTGGACCGTGTGGATGCGGCCGATCTTCTTCATGCGCGTGAACTGGCTGGTCTCCGTGTCGGTCTGCACTTCGAGGATCTTGTTGTTGAGCCCCGCCCGCGTGACGCGGCCGACGGCGCTCTCCGCAGCCGCCATGGTCAGGGAGAACCACACGAGCAACGCGGCGACGACCACGAGCGCGGCGATCAGCGCCAGGGTCGACGGTTCGGTGATCGGCATGTCAGTCCTTCCGTTCGGTGATCTGGCGTCCGGAGCCGTGCAACGCGTCGTATTGGGCGAGCGCGTCCGTCGCGCCGGCGGGCAGCGTGGCCTGTTCGATGGACTGATGGCGCACGGCGAGGAACGTGAGCAGCAGCTGGCGCTGCAGCCCGAACATCTGTCGTTCCTGCTCGGGGTTGACGTGATCGTACCCGAGCAGGTGCAGCGTGCCGTGGATGGTCAGGAGCATCATCTCCTCCATGGTGCTGTGGCCGGCGGCCGCCGCCTGCTGCGCCGCGACCCACGGGCAGATGACGATGTCGCCGAGCACGCCTTCCATCACGGTCTTGCCGTCTCCCGGGCGCAGCTCGTCCATGGGGAAGCTCATCACGTCGGTGGGGCCTTCGAGGTTCATCCACCGTTCGTGCAGCTCGGCGATCGGGTCCGGGTCGACGAACAGGATCGTCAGGTCGGACTGGGTGCTGACGCGCATCTGGTCCATCACCCACAGTCCAAGATCCGAGAACGCCTTCGCGTCGATGTTCCATACGGTCTCATTGGTCACTTCAACGCTCATCGCGTTCGCTGTCCTTCCCCTTCGGCTTGTTGGCGTTGCTGTCGGTGCCGTTGCCGGCGCTGCTGTGTGCGCGCATGTCGCGCAGCCGCTCGCGCATGGCGGCGTGCCTGTCGTACGCTTCGACGATGCGGCCCACCAGCTCGTGGCGTACGACGTCGACGGCGGTCAGGTGGGCGAAGGCGATGTCGTCGATGCCGCCGAGGATGCCTTCGATGGTCCGCAAACCGGACTTCGGCACGGTCAGGTCGATCTGCGTCACGTCGCCGGTGATGACCATCGTCGTGTTGAAGCCGAGTCGGGTGAGGAACATCTTCATCTGCTGCTCGGTCGTGTTCTGCGCCTCGTCGAGGATGACGAACGCGTCGTTGAGCGTGCGTCCGCGCATGTAGGCGAGCGGGGCGACCTCGATGGTGCCGTCGTCCATGAACCGGTGCAGCTGGTCTGGGCCGAGCATGTCGGAAAGCGCGTCGTACAGCGGCCGCAGATACGGGTCGACCTTGTCGTTGAGCGTGCCGGGCAGGAATCCGAGGTTCTCCCCCGCTTCGACCGCCGGACGGGTCAGGATGATGCGCCTGATGCGCTTCTCCTGGAAGGCACGCACCGCCTTCGCGACAGCCAGATACGTCTTGCCGGTGCCTGCCGGTCCGATGGCGAACGTGATGGTGTGCGTGTCGACCGCGTTCATGTAGGCGATCTGCCCGGCGGTCTTCGCACGGACCGGCTGGCCGGCCGCGAACGTGATGACGCCGGGGATGCGCGGCTTGCGGTAGTCGCCGCCGTCCGACGTCTGGGAGCGTACGGCATGGACGTCGCCGCGCGGGAACGCCGGCCCTGCGGCGTTGCGCGGCATGACGGTGACCGGCCGGCCGCCTTGCTGCGCGCGCACCTTGTTGCGCAGGACGTCCTGGTCAAGCAGCCTGCGGACGGTGTCGGCGTCCATCGGAGCCCCGTAAGCCGCCTTGACGATGCTGCGCACGGCTTCCTCGGCCTTCGCGGCCTGGGATTCGGTCGACTTGGAATGCGACAGGATGGCGACCCTGTTGCCCCTGACGATGATCGTCAGCTCGGGGAAGGCGCGCTCGACCTCGCGGATGACCTCATCCACCGGCCCGAACACGGCGACGGGGTCCAGTTCGGGGGGAACGGTGATGGTTCGTGTCGTAGTGGTCACAACACCCCTTCTACTCGTCGAGCTTTTCGCCGGTGAGCACGTGCGCGTGCACGTGGAACACGGTCTGCCCGGCGTCGAGGCCGGTGTTGAACACGAGACGGTAGGCTCCGTGGAACGCGTCGTCCGCGATGGACTGCGCGACGGCGACGATGTGCGCCAGCTGCTGCGGATCGTCCTTGGCGAGTTCGGCGACGTTCGCGTAGTGCCGCTTCGGCACGATCAGCACATGCACCTTGGCCTTCGGATTGATGTCCTTGAACGCATAGGTGGTCTCGTCCTCATAGACCTTGGTGCTGGGGGTCTGCCCTGCGATGATCTTGCAGAACAGGCAGTCGTCCGACTCGCTCATATGTTGCTCCTTCGGGAATGTCAGTTGCCGTTTTCATGGTATTGCCGCCGTCGGATATTCCCGCCGCCGCGGCGCAGCGCCGCAACGTCACGCGGCGGCGCGGCCTTCCGTCACCGGAACCTGCCGAGCGCCCTCGCAAGCAGAGACAACGCCACGGGGCCCGCGCAGGACGCGCGCAGGATGTTCTCGCCGAGCACGACGCTAGCCGCGCCCGCCTGAACGAACATGTCGACCTCCTCTTCGGCGATGCCGCCTTCAGGGCCGACCACGACGCTCACCGTCCGCGGCTTGCCGTCCGCAAGGCAGCGGTCGACCATCGTCGCGATGGACTCCTCGACGCTCGACCATGTCGCCGTCGCGTCCTGGTGCAGCACGATCACCAGGTCGCCGTGCACGCACGCACGCCGGCAGATCGCCGTCACCTGCTTCGAGGAGACGCACTCCCCCAGCTGCGGCGTCCACACACGCCGCGACTGCTCGGTGGCGGCCTCGAGCACCTGCATCCACTTGCGGTCCGTGCGTCCCGCCTTCCATTTGGCGATGGACCGGTTGGCCTGCCATGGGATCACCTCGTCCACGCCGATCTGCGTGGCCATGTCGATGGCCGTCTCGTCATGGCCGTTCTTCGCCAGCGCCTGAATGAGCGCCAGACGCGTGACGGGCTGCGGGGTGCGGCCGACGCTGTCGACGGAGACGAGCCCGGCCTGCACGTCGGACACGGTGGCGTGCACCGCCAGGCCGCATCCGTCGGACAGGGTCAGCCGGTCGCCTTCGGCCAGCCGCATGGATCCCAAGGCATGCCGTTTGACGGCCGCGGGCAGCGTGATGGTCCATCCCGCGTTGAGGCCGTCGCCGTTCACCGGCACGTTGTCGGTCTTCGGGTCGAACAGAAATACAGGTTCAGTCATGGATACAAGGCTACACAGAGCCGTTGTCACCGACCGATTCCTTGCAGCACAAGGCGACACGCCGTATACACGGCCCGATTTGGCAATCCCGCGGCCGCAGGCTATAGTTGCAACTCGTTGCCTGACAACGACACTTGTCCGAGTGGCGGAATGGTAGACGCGCAAGCTTGAGGTGCTTGTGCCTATTTTATACAGGCGTGTGGGTTCAAGTCCCATCTCGGACACGAACGAAAACCCCTTGGAAACAAGGGGTTTTCTTGTATCCGCATCCCCTGTCGCCCAACCTTCGGAAAGGTCCCCATGCGTTTCATCACCATCGACTCCATCAACGACGAACGGGTGTCGGCCTACGTCAACCTCACCGAAATCCAGCTGCGCAACCGTCTGGAACCGGCGAAGGGCCTGTTCATCGCGGAGTCGCCGAAGGTCATCGACCGCGCACTGGCCGCAGGCCGAGAGCCCATCTCGCTGCTCGTCGAGGAGCCGTGGATCGAGGGCATGCAGGCCGAGTTCGCAGCGATCGACGCCAAGTGGGGGCCGGACGTCCCCGTGTACGTCGCCTCCCCCGAGCAGCTGCGACAGCTGACCGGCTACCGGCTTCACCGCGGCGCCCTCGCGGCCATGCGCCGCTGGAAGCTGCCCACCGTCGAAGACGTGTGCCGCGACGCCCGCCGCGTCGCCGTCATGGAGAACATCGTCGACCACACCAACGTCGGTGCGCTGATGCGCTCGGCCGCCGCGCTCGACGTCGACGCCGTGCTCGTCACCCCCTCGTGCGGCGACCCGCTGTACCGGCGCGCCGCCCGTGTCTCGATGGGCACCGTGTTCCAGATTCCATGGACCCGCATCGGCGACGACGCCCATTCCTGGCCGCGCGAAGGCCTGGCGCGGCTCAACGGCCTCGGTTTCACGACGGTCGCCATGGCGCTCAGCGACGATTCGATCTCGCTCGGCGAGCTGACCCGACGTCTCAACAACGACCCCGGCTCCCCCGACCACATCGAACGCATCGCACTGATCTTCGGCACCGAAGGCGACGGCCTGTCCCGCCACACCATCGCCGGAGCCGACCTGACGGTGAAGATCCCCATGTCCCACGGCGTCGACAGCCTGAACGTCGCCGCCTCGAGCGCCGTCGCCTTCTATGCGACCTCGCCGCAGCGCGCGCTCGAGTGACGAAGGAATGACATGACGCGCCGGCGTGCCGCAAGACACGCCGAAATACGTCATTCAGGATGGTTTTTTCGAGACACGCGCCGCCTGTTCCTTGCACTCGGCCGGAAATGTGCAATCATAGTTGGTGTAGCCCCGGCAAGGAAGCAGGAGCACGCAAAGCCGTGCAACGCCGGCCCAGGCGTTGTGGACAACGAGAGGAGCACCCTGATGGCGAAGAACAAGCAGAAAATTCTTTCCATCGTTCTGGCAGGCGGCGAAGGCACCCGTCTCATGCCATTGACCCGCGACCGCGCGAAGCCGGCCGTCCCGTTCGGCGGAGTCTTCCGCCTGATCGATTTCCCGCTGAGTAATCTGGTGAACTCCGATTACCGGCACATCATCGTGCTGACCCAGTACAAGTCGCATTCGCTCGACCGCCATATCTCCCAGATGTGGCGTTTCTCCTCGCTGCTCGGCAACTACGTCTCCCCTGTGCCCGCACAGCAGCGTCTCGGCAAGCACTGGTACCTCGGCTCCGCCGACGCCATCTACCAGACCATCAACATCATCGAGGACGTGCAGCCGGATATCGTCGTCATCGTCGGCGCCGATCACGTCTACCGCATGGACTTCGGCCAGATGGTCGAACAGCACATCGAATCCGGCGCCGAATTCACGGTGGCCGGCATCCGCCAGCCGATCGCCCAGTCGAACCAGTTCGGCGTGATCAGCGTGGATCCGAACCATCCGAACCAGATCCGCGAGTTCCAGGAGAAGCCGGCCACGACCGAAGGACTGCCGGACGACCCGAACTCGTTCCTCGCCTCGATGGGCAACTACGTGGCGAACACGGACGCCCTGTTCGACGCGCTCGCCAAGGACGAGAAGGCCGAGGACACGAAGCACGACATGGGTGGCGACATCGCCCCGTACTTCGCCGCTCGCGGCGAGGCCGGCGTGTACGACTTCAACTCGAACGTGATTCCCGGCGCGACGCCGACCGACCACGCCTACTGGCGCGACGTGGGTACCATCAAGCAGTTCTACGATGCGCACATGGACCTCATCGCCTACGTGCCCGAGTTCAACCTGTACAACCAGGCGTGGCCGATCTACACGAACTCCGGCACGCTGCCGCCCGCCAAGTTCGTGCACGCCGGCCGTGACCGTCTCGGCCACGCGACCGACTCGATCGTCTCCCCCGGCGTCATCGTCTCCGGCGGCGAGGTGCACCACTCGGTGCTCTCCCCGAACGTGCGCATCCACTCGTGGGCGCAGGTCGTGGATTCGGTGCTGTTCGACGGCGTGATCGTGAACCGTCGCGCCCGCGTGTACAAGGCGATCCTCGACAAGAACGTGGTCCTGACCGAGAACTCCACCGTCGGCATCGACACGGAGAAGGATCTGGCTCGCGGCTTCACCGTCACGCCGGAAGGCATCACCGTGGTGCCGAAGGGCACTGTGGTCGACGACTGATATACGGTTTGACACCATCCCTATAGCAAATGGGGCTTCCCGAAAGGGAAGCCCCATTGTCGTTGGGCTTCAGTGCCGAAGCCCAGACCATCGATAAGTTCAGTACTTCGGCATGTTGTCGAAGTTGAAGCCGAGCGCGGCGAGCTGGTCGCGGCCTTCGGGAGTGATCTTGTCGACCGTCCAGCGCGGGTTCCACGTCCAGTCGATGCGGAACTCCTCGACAAGGCCGGCGAGCGTGCTGGCGCATTCGTCCTCGATGAGGTCGGTCAGCGGGCAGGCCGGCGTGGTGAGCGTCATCGTGATGATCGCGCGGCCCAGTTCGTCGATTTCGATGCCGTAGACGAGGCCAAGGTCGATGACGTCGATGCCAAGCTCGGGGTCGATGACCTGATGGAGCGCCTCCTTGACGTCTTCGGCGGTCGCACGGCCGATGTCGTCGACGGCCTTGAGCGGGATGTCATCCTCGCTGCTGTGCTCGCCGGCATGGTCGCCGTCCTGGCATTCGCTCTTCGGATGACGCCCGCACGCGCACATGTCCTCGCCGGACTGCGTGCCGGCCGCGGCGGTCGGAGCCGGATGGCCGTTGGGGAATCCCGCGGCCAGCTTCGGGTTCGCCATTACTCGACGAGCCGCTTCCTCGTCGCCGAGGACCTCGTTTACCGCGTCGAACACCGACGGCTGCGGCTCAGGTACCAGATTGTCGCTCATTGCTCTCCAAACATTGGTGGGTGGGATGACTGCAGGGGGCCTATCCCCCGCATGCATGTCGCTCCGGCTTCCAGCGTACTACGCGTCACGGCCGAAGCACAGTGTCATTTCGCTGCCAGCGCCTTGGCCACGGAATCGCGCATGCCCTCCCAGCCAAGGAGCGCGCATTTGATGCGCATCGGATACTTCGAGACGCCCTGGAACACGACGGCATCGCCGAGACGCTCCTCCTTGTCCTCGTCGCCGAGGCCGGCGCCGCGCGATTCCATGAGCTGATGGAAGTCACGGAACAGCTCCATTGCCTCGTCGACCGTCTTGCCGGCGCACAGGTCGACCATGACGGACAGGCTCGCCTGCGAAATCGAGCATCCGTGGCCGTCCCACACGAGTCGTTCGATGGTGTGCGGCTCCTTGTCGGAGACTTCGGCATGCACGGTCGCCTCGTCGCCGCACGTGGGGTTGAACTGGTGCGACTCGCCGGGTGTGCAGTATTCATGGCTGGCGCGGATCACGGTGTCGCCGCTGCCCTCCTTGGCCAAGTCTGGGGCGAAATGCTCGCGGCCATGCGGGTCGCGTGCGGCTTCCAGGATCACCTCCTGGTACATCTGCTCCAGATCGTCGCCACTCATGCCGAAATCGCTCATGCATGTCTCCTTTCCCACGGTCATGGGCCTGTGGTCACTCATCCTGCTCGTTCATCCTGCGTGATGAACGCGGGCCGAATACGTACTATAGAATCCCGTATGAACTTATACCGCTGTGTCAACAGCAAAGGAACCGCCGTCGGATCCGTGAAGGTCCAGGACGGCGGCTCCCGCTCCCCCACGTGCGGAGGATGCTCCACGCAGGGGGACATGGCCGTATCGTGCAGGTCCGCTCAGGCCGCGCCGAAGAACGGGCGCACGCCCTTGACCGCCTCGACCAGGGCCTGCGCCTCTTCGACCGTGTTGTACACGCCGGAGGATGCGCGGTTGGAGGCGTAGAGCCCGAAGTGGCGGTGCACCGGCTGGGCGCAGTGGTGGCCGACGCGGATGGCGATGCCCTGCGCGTCGATGTACTGGCCGACGTCATGCGGGTGGACGCCGGCGACGTCGAACGCGACGGTGCCGATGCGGTCCACGTTCTCGCGGGGGCCGAGGATGCGCACGCCGTCGATGTCGCCGAGTTTGAGCAGCTCGGCGGCAATGGTCTTCTCGTGCGCTTCGATGTTCTCGAGCCCGATGTTCATCATCCAGTCGGCGGCGACGCCTGCGGCGACGACCTGCGCGACCGGCTGGGTGCCGGCTTCGAATCGTGCCGGCGGCTCCATGTACTGTGCCGGCTGGTCCATCCATGCGAGTTCGACCATGGAACCGCCGAAGTTGGCCGGCGGCAGGGCCTCGAGCAGCTCGCGGCGGCCATAGAGGAAGCCTACGCCGGTGGGGCCGTACATCTTGTGCGCGCTCCAGGCGGCGAAGTCGACGCCCATCGCGTGGAAGTCGACCTTGATGTGAGGCACCGACTGGCAGGCGTCGAGGATGAACAGGGCGCCGACCTCATGGGCGCGGCGCACGATCGGCGCGATGTCGGTGATGGCGCCCGTGGTGTTGCCTACGTGCGTGACCGCGACGACCTTGGTGCGTTCGGTGATGACCTCGTCGAGGTTGTCGGTGCGCACGCGGCCGTCTTCGGTCAGGTCGATCCACTTGAAGGTGGCGCCGGTGCGGTAGGCGAGCTCCTGGAACGGCAGCAGCACGGAATGGTGTTCGGCCTTGGAGACGACGATCTCGTCGCCGGGCTTCAGGGCGAACCGTTTGGCGGCCTCGCCTCCGCGCCCCAGCGAGGCGTTGCCGAACGCGGTGGCCAGCAAATTGAGGCCCGCAGTGGCGCCAGCGGTGACGACGACCTCCTCCTCGCCTTCGGTAGCGTTCGCGCCGACGAGCCTGGCGACCTTGGCGCGGGCGTCTTCGAACGCCTCCGTGGCACGTGCCGCGAGCTCATGGGCGCCGCGGTGCACGCCGGCGTTGATCGTACGGTAGAAATCCGCCTCCGCGTCGATCACGCACTGCGGCTTCTGCGAGGTAGCCGCCGAATCGAGATACACGAGCGGATGCCCATGAATCTCCTGCTTCAGAATCGGAAACTCATCCCTGATCGCTGCAAAATCTGTCATATTTTTCCCCTTTCCAGTGACTTCGACGCACTGTCCGCACGCATGCACCCAATCGAGCGTGTGCGGGGAGGCGCCGGTTCACGACCGTATGCTTGGCCGAACGGCCTTGAGTGTGTCGTGGACCGGCGCCTCCCCGCACACGCGGTCACCGCAGTGACCGCGTACGATGCCGGAACGTCAGGCCAGTGCCGATTCGGAGTCCGCGCCTTCCGGCAGGTACTCGTCGTAGCCGTGCTCCTCAAGGTAGTCGGCAAGTTCGGGGCCGCCGGTCTTGACGAAGTGGCCGTCGGCGAACACGTGCACGATGTCCGGCTTGATGTACTTGAGGATGCGCGTGTAGTGCGTGACCATGAGGATGCCGAGGCCGGTGTTCTCCTTGGCGCGGTTGACGCCTTCGGAGACGATGCGCAGCGCGTCGACGTCAAGGCCGGAGTCGGTCTCGTCCATGATTGCGAACTTGGGCTTGAGCAGTTCGAGCTGCAGCACTTCGGCGCGCTTCTTCTCGCCGCCGGAGAAGCCGTCGTTGACGGAGCGGGAGGCGAACTTCGGGTCCATGCGCAGTCGCTTCATGGCTTCGCCGAGCTCCTTGGCCCACGTGCGGATGGCCGGGGCCTTGCCGTCGATCTCGGTCTTCGCGGTGCGCAGGAAGTTCGTCATGGA
The DNA here is from genome assembly GCF_009193355.1 of Bifidobacterium leontopitheci. Classification (GTDB taxonomy): domain Bacteria; phylum Actinomycetota; class Actinomycetes; order Actinomycetales; family Bifidobacteriaceae; genus Bifidobacterium; species Bifidobacterium leontopitheci. The sequence continues at coordinate 47,765 of NZ_WBVT01000002.1, read as the reverse complement.
GACGCCGGGCACTTCGACCGGGTACTGCATGGCGAGGAACAGGCCTTCCTTGGCGCGCAGGTCGGGGGTCTGCTTGAGGATGTCGACGCCGTCGAGCAGCGCCTCGCCGGAGTCGACCTCGTACTTGGGGTGTCCGGCCAGCGTGTAGGCGAGCGTGGACTTACCGGAGCCGTTGGGCCCCATGATGGCGTGCGTCTCACCGGAGTGGACGGTGAGGTTCACGCCTTTGAGGATCTGCTTGCGACCCTCCTTGGTCTCCACGGATGCGTAGAGGTCCTTGATTTCCAGGGTATGCTGTTCGGCCATCGTTACTTGTCCTCCAATACGGCTTTCATGGCGTCGCTTTCGCCGCGGGCGAGGCGGCGGTCGATTGTTTCCATCAGATGCTGCGAGATGTACGGCACGCCGATCTCCTCGACGAGTTCGCCGAAGAAGCCGCGCACGACGAGCTTGCGCGCTTCGGTCTCGGGGATGCCGCGAGACTGCAGGTAGAACAGCTCCTCGTCGTCGAAACGGCCGACGGAGCTGGCGTGGCCTGCGCCGATGATGTTGCCGTTCTCGATCTCCAAGTTCGGCTCGGAGTCGGCGATGGCGCCTGGCGTGAGCACGAGGTTGCGGTTGAGCTCGTAGGAGTCAGTGCCGGGTGCGGTCGGCTGGATGAGCGCGTTGCCGACCCACGTGGAGTGCGCGTCCTTGCCGTCGAGCGCACCCTTGTAGACGACGCGCGACTTGCATTCGGGCTCGTTGTGGACGACCATCGTGCGGTGCTCGATGTGTTCGCCGGGGTCGACGAAGTAGATGCCGAGCATGTTGAGGTCGCCTTGCGGTCCGCCGAAGTCCTGGTCCATGCGGATGCGGACGACGTCGCCGCCGAGCGTGACGACGGAGTGGCGCAGCGACGCCCCTTCGCCCACGTGGATGCGCTGGTTGGCCACATGCTTGGAGCCTTTGGCCCATTCCTGCACGAACGTGGTGGAGACGTGCGAGTTGCGGCCCGTGGTGACCTCCACGCCTTCGGCGAGACGGGCGAGGCCGTGGTGTTCGACGATCACGTCGGCCTTTGCGTTGTCGGCGGCGGCGATGACCAGGTGCAGGGCGTCGAGGTCTTCGCCGCTGCCGGTGATGTCGATGAGGATCGGCTTGGCGATCTCGCCTTCCAGTTCGATGATCGTGGCGGTGCGCCCGGAGTTCCACTCGACTGCCGCCGCGCGGTCACTCGGCTTGGAGACGGTGCCGGAGACGCCTTCGCCGAGCTTGACCTGGCTGACGTGCACCTGCGCGGGGTCGACCGCCGTGCCGTCGGTGTTGCCGATGGCGATGGTCGTCTCGCCGCTGGGTTTGAACACGTCGAAGAACTCGCTGATGCGGTCAAGCGGCGTGTAGCGCCAATCGTCCTGCTTGCTGGTCGGCGTGGCGAAGTCGGCCACGTCGAACGAGCGGGGCTCCTTGTCGGCGCTGGACGGCATGGCCGCCGGCACCGCGTACGGGTCGTTCGGATCCGCGACGGGGATGTTGATCTCTTTCTGCGTTGTTTCTGCCATGGGAATCAGCCCACCGATCCTTCCATCTGCAGTTCCACAAGTCTGTTCAGTTCGAGCGCGTACTCCATCGGCAGCTCGCGGCTGATCGGCTCGACGAAGCCGCGCACGATCATGCCCATGGCCTCCTTCTCTTCGAGGCCGCGGCTCATCAGGTAGAAGAGCTGGTCTTCGGAGACCTTGGAGACGGTCGCCTCGTGCGCCATGGTGACGTCGTCCTCGCGCACGTCCACATGCGGGTACGTGTCGGAGCGGGAGAAGTCGTCGACGAGCAGCGCGTCGCACACGGTGGAGTTCGAGGAGCCTTCGGCGCCGTCGACGATCTTCACCAGTCCGCGGTATGCGGAACGGCCGCCGCCGCGCGAGATGGACTTGGCAACGATGGTGGAGCTCGTGTGCGGGGCGAGGTGGATCATCTTCGCGCCGGTGTCCTGGTACTGGCCCTTACCGGCGAAGCCGAGCGACATGGTCTCGGCCTTCGCGTACGGCTCGGCGAGGATGCAGGCCGGGTACTTCATGGTCGCCTTGGAGCCGATGTTGCCGTCGACCCATTCCATCGTGCCGCCTTCGCGCACATATGCGCGCTGGGTGACGAGGTTGTACACGTTGTTCGACCAGTTCTGCACGGTCGTGTAGCGCACGCGGGCGTGCTTTTCGACGATGATCTCGACGATGGCCGCGTGCAGCGAGTCCTCGGACCAGATCGGGGCGGTGCAGCCCTCGACGTAATGCACGTAGGAGCCTTCGTCGGCGATGATCAAGGTGCGTTCGAACTGGCCCATGGCCGGGGTGTTGATGCGGAAGTACGCCTGCAGCGGGATGTCCACGTGCACGCCCTTCGGCACGTACACGAACGAGCCGCCGGACCATGCGGCGGTGTTGAGCGCGCCGAACTTGTTGTCTTCGGGGCTGACGACGGTGCCGAAGTACTTCTTCACGAGGTCAGGGTATTCGCGCACCGCGGTGTCGGTGTCGACGAAGATCACGCCCTGCTTCTTGAGGTCCTCCTGAATGGAGTTGTAGATGACCTCGGACTCGTACTGCGCGGCCACGCCGGAGACGAGGCGCTTCTTCTCGGCCTCGGGGATGCCCAGGCGGTCGTACGTGCTGCGGATGTCGTCCGGCAGCTCGTCCCACGTCTTCGCCTGCTTGTCGATCGGCTTCACATAGTACTTGAAGTCGTCGGCGTTGAATCCGGACAGGTCCACGCCCCAGTCGGGCATGGGCTTCTCCAGGAACGCCTTGTAGCCGCGCAGACGCATGTCGAGCATCCACTGCGGCTCGCCCTTGTCGGCGGATATGGAACGGACGACGTTCTCGTCGATGCCGCGCTTGGCGGCCTCGCCTGCGGCGTCGGAATCATGCCAGCCGTAGGTGTAGTCACCGAACTGCTGGATGATCTCGTCGTCCTTCTTCAGTTTCTCTTCGTCCACGCGCGCGCGATCGGCCACATACTGGCTCATCTCCACGTCGGACGCGGCGTTGGGCGCCTGTTGGGTGTCACTGGTGTCACTCACCTTGACGCTGCCTCCCATCGTTTGCGAAAGTACCTAGGCTAACCTAGCAGAACCTCCATACCGGCACCGCATGTTGGCTCAGCGCTGAACGTGAGATTGCTTATATTCCGCGGCGTTTCGCACACACTAGAAGACCTCATGCGAATGCGATTGGCATGATTGCGCCACGATATCATCCTTTGGAATGACCTGTCGGCACGACCGGCGTTGCGATAATGGCACCCTATCGTCAGACCGAACAAGGAACTGCAGTGAATTCCTTTACCTTGAAAGCAATCGCCTGTCTGGTCATGGTCGTGGATCATATGGGCGAGTTCATTCCCGGAATGCCTGATTGGCTTCGCGTCATCGGACGTCTTGCGGCGCCGATCTTCCTGTTCCTCATCGGGTGGAGCTGCGAGTATACGCACGACCTGAAGCGTTTTCTCGGCCGCCTGTATGCCGCGAGCATCGGCATGGCGGTTTTACAAGTCATATTCGGACTTGAGATGAACATCTTCCGCACCTTGTTCCAAGTGGCGTTGGTCATCGCCTTGCTGAAGACCGCCGACACCACACGTCAAAGAATACGCAATCTGCTCCTGTACACCGGCTACCAGGTCGGCACGTGCGCGTTGATTTACTGGCTGTTCATATGGCTGCCTGCCACTCATTCCTCGTCGTGGTGGGCCGGCATCACCGGCTACGTGGGTTTCCCGTTCTGCGCGGTCATCGGCAGCGTGTTCTACATGGATTACGGCATCTTCTGGCTGGTGCTGGGCGTCGCCATGTGGGCGGTCCGTGACAGCCGTCTGCGGCTGTCGGCCGTCTATCTGGGGCTGACGGCGCTGTTCGGGCTGTGCGTGACCTCGTCGTTCGCTTCATGGGCGGTCAACGGTGTGATGGGACGCGCCTTCATGCACTTGCCTGACGGATCGGATCCCCGTTCCGTTGTAATCGAGCCGTTGCTCGGCACGTTAGGCACCGACGTCGGGTTCATCGGCTCGTCGCTGTGGTGGACCATGCAGGGGCCGATGGTGTTCGCCCTGCCGTTCATGCTGCCGTACAACCACAGACGCGGCCCGAAGTGCACGTGGTTCTTCTACGTGTTCTATCCGGCGCACATTCTCGCCCTGCACGGCATCGGCATGGCGATGGGCGGCGTGTACTGAAACAATCGTCACTGCCTAGATATGGTTGTGGGGACGTTCCTTATTCGGGAACGTCCCCACAACCAGATCCGGATGACCTATGCAGGTCGTCCGGATCTGAACCGGGATCCGTCAGGCGTGCAGTCGCGCCGCCTGATGGTCAAGCGCGGCCTTCGCCAGACCGGCGAACAGCGGGTGCGGCTTGGTCGGCCGGCTCTTGAACTCGGGGTGCGCCTGCGTGGCCACGTAGAACGGGTGCACGTCGGTCGGCAGCTCGACGAACTCGGTGAGCTCGCCGTCCGGACTCTGGCCGGAGATGCGCAGACCGGCCTCGCGCAGACGGTCCTTGTAGGCCACGTTCACCTCGTAACGGTGACGGTGACGCTCGGTGACGTGCGTCGTGCCGTACAGTTTGGCGACGAGGGAGTCCTCCTCCAGCTCGGCCGGATAGGAGCCCAGACGCATGGTGTGGCCCATGTCGCCCTTGCCGGCGACGATGTCCTTCTGCTCCTCCATGGTGGCGATGACCGGGTTGGCGCAGTCCGGCTCGAACTCGGTGGAGTTCGCGTCCTCGATGTCGAGCACGTGGCGCGCGTATTCGATGACCATGCACTGCAGGCCGAGGCAGATGCCCAGCACGGGCAGCTTGTGCTCGCGGGCGTACTTGAGCGCGCCGATCTTGCCGTCGACGCCTCGGATGCCGAAGCCGCCTGGCACCACGATGCCGTCGATCTGGTCGAGTGCCGCGGCCGCGCCGGCCTCGGTCTCGCAGGTGTCGGCCTTGACCCACTTGACGTTCACCTTCGCCCAGTTGGCGAAGCCGCCGGCCTTGATGGCCTCGGTGACCGACAGGTAGGCGTCGGGCAGGTCGATGTACTTGCCGACGATGGCGATGTTGACCTCGTGCTTGGGGTGGTGCACGCGCTCCAGCAGGTCCGCCCACTCGTCCCAGTCGACGTCGTGGAACGGCAGGCCGAGCTCGCGCACCACGTACGCGTCGAGGCCCTCGTCGAAGAGGATGCGCGGCACGTCGTAGATGCTCGGCGCGTCCACGCAGTTGACCACGCCCTCCTCGTCCACGTCGCACATGAGCGAGATCTTGTCCTTGATGGACTTGTTGAGCGGACGGTCGGAACGCAGCACGAGCGCGTCCGGCGTGATGCCGAGCTGACGCAGCATCATGACGGAATGCTGGGTCGGCTTGGTCTTGAGCTCGTGGGCGGCGGAGATGTACGGCACGAGGGAGACGTGCACGAACATGCAGTTCTCCGGGCCGAGGTCGCGGCGAACCTCGCGGGCCGCCTCGAGGAACGGCTGGGATTCGATGTCGCCGACCGTGCCGCCGATCTCGGTGATGATCACGTCGACGTCGTCGCTCGCCTGGGCGCGCATGCGGGACTTGATCTCGTTGGTGATGTGCGGGATGACCTGCACGCACTGGCCGAGGTATTCGCCGGCGCGTTCCTTGCGCAGCACCTCCTGATAAATCTGGCCGGTGGTTACGTTCGCCTTCTGGCTGAGGAAGACGTCGAGGAAGCGCTCGTAGTGGCCGATGTCGAGATCGGTCTCGGCGCCATCCTCGGTCACATAGACCTCGCCGTGCTGGAACGGGTTCATCGTGCCCGGATCCACGTTGATGTAGGGGTCGAGCTTCTGCTGAAGGACATGAATGCCGCGGCTGCGCAGGAGACGGCCGAGCGAGGAGGCGGTCAGGCCTTTGCCGAGGGAGGAGACCACGCCGCCGGTGACGAAAATATGCTTGGTGACGTGTTCCTGAGAATTGCCATGTTGTCTTCTAACCATGGAATTTCATACTATCATCGCCATGTGACGCGGCGTGTTGGATTGCCGCCGGCATCCTGTCGCGTCCGGCTGCGGACCCAGCCGGACGCGACAGCCGGTCAGTAGTCGGACGACGAATCGTATGAGCCGTAGTCCGAACCGTAGTCGTCCGGCAGTCCGCTGTAGTCGTACGAGTCGGACGAGCTTGAGCCGGAGCCGTATTTCTTCTTGTACTCGTCCAGCTGGTCCTGCAGCTCGTCGTAGCGTTTGTCGAGTTGCTTCTTCCGCTCTTGGTATTTCTTGTCCAGCTCGTCGCCGTACTGGTCGGACCAGCTGTCGGAGCCGGAGCCGCTTGAAGAGTCATCCGACGAGTCGCCGTCAACCTTCGGCAGCTGCGGCACCTCGACGTACCCGTCCTTCGAGCCGCCGCCATTGCCGTTCTGCGAGGTCTCCTGCTGTTTGCCGGACTCGTCCTTGCCGTCGGACCGGTTGCCGACGACGAGCACGATGACGAGGGCGATGACGGCCACCGCGGCGACGATGCCGACGATGATGGCGATGAGCTTGCCGTTGCCGCCTTTCTTCGGCGGCTGCGCGTACGGGTTCTGCTGCGGATATCCGCCCTGCTGCGGCGCGTACGGATTGCGGTAGCCTTGCGGCTGGCCGGCGTTGTTCCATTGCGGGGCGTTGCCGCGCGCGTTGATCTGTTGTTGCGGCTGCGGCTGGCCGTATCCGGTGTTCGCCGGCTGCTGGTATCCGCCGCCGTAACCGGGCTGTTGCGGCGTAGCCTGCCCGTAGCCGCCGTAGCCGGAGGCCGTAGGCTGCCTGTTTGGATCCTGTTGTCCGCCATTGGGGTATCCGTTCATGGCCTCAGCCTATGCCAGTGAGACCCGTCGCGCAAGCGTTCGCTCGTTTTTTCCCGGATACCGGCTCATCGGTGGCGGCTCATCGGTTATCCACATTGCGTTCGTCACCCACGCCGGTTATCCACATTCCATCCACGACACGCCAAACATGAAGCTCCGACCACATACCCCGGAACGGCTTTCCCCGAACACGGCGGCTCCCGTACAGTGCAGTGCACGGGGACGCTCTGAAACGCATGGACGGCCGTCGGGTCTTCGCCACGGCCGTCCGGGCATGTAAGGCAACAGTCTCAGCCGACCATCACGACGAGGGAGCCATCATGGCAAACACACGACATCCGCAACGGGGCAGACACGCTCGCAACACCGCCCGGCAGACGAGGCCGCGTCACGCCGGCCCCGGCAACCGCCGCGGCCGGATCATCGGATCCGACGCCCGGCCGACGACGCGAACCACCTTGCTGACGCAACAGGTACGACGCACGGCACTGATGGCCGTCCTATGCGCGATCATGCTGGCCGTGGTCACGGCATGGCGCATCATGCCGGCGACCGCGCTCGCCACGCCGGCCGCAGCCGCAACGACCCGAGCGCAGACGACGTCGGGGCTCACGCTCAGGGCAGGCGAGAATCTGACCTTGGCCGGGCACTCTTTCACCGCCACGCTGCTGGGATCATACGGCAACACGCAGATCTCCGGCGACACCGTCGCCTCCATCGAGGTACGCGGCAGCACCGCGTCGAACGCATGGATATCCCGGGCGATCGCCGAAGTGAACGGTTCGCTTGCCCAGGACCGTCGCATCACGGTCCCCGCCGGGCAGGATGAGGCGGGGACTCTGGCGCGTATCACGGACGCCGCGCTGCTGCGCAAACTCGCCGGCGCCCTGGCGGCGGCTTCCGGCAAGCCCGCGGCCGCCGCGAACCGGTCCACCATCGAACCGTCGCTGCATCTGCCGCTCGCCGACGGCCTGTACCTGATCGAGGATTCGCAGGGGCTGCCGATGATCCTCGGCACGACGATCGGGGGCAGGCATCTGGCCGGGCAGAGACTCGGGGAGGCGACCATCAAGGCGAAGGGTGTGGAGGTCGGCAAGCACCTCATCGTCGACGGCGAGGCAAAGGACTCCGGCAGTCTTGCAGTCGGCGCGACGGCGCACTGGCGGATCGGGTTCACGCTGCCGCATGACGGCGACGGCACGACCACGGCCGGCCGTCTGATCGACAGTCCAAAAGGGCAACGGTATATGAGCGGCTCGTTCGCGGCGACGCTGAACGACGGCACCGACGTGACGCGGCTCATCGACGTCTACGAGGAGGGGCAGACCGTGCCGGCCAGCACCGTCGTACCGGGCGATACGCCGGTCATCGTCCCCGCCGGCGGTTTCGGCGCCCGGCTGGACCGGCTGATAGCCGCACACCCAAGTCGGGCGGTGACGATCAGCGTGCAGACGATCGTCACACGAACCGACGACGGCCGGCATCCGCAGCAGATCAACGGGGACTTCCGCTATTGGGACGGCACATCCACGGTGACGCCGCCGACGACCGAGCGGATCGTCGATGTGGACACCTTCGGATTCACGCTGCGTAAGAGCGCGCAATCCGAATCCACGAGACTGCTTGACGGAGCCGGCTTCACCCTGCAGGAGGCCACGACCGGCATCTGGCTGAACCGCGACCCTGCATCCGGGGCATGGACCCGTATCTCCAGCGAAGCGGATGCACAGACGAGACTGACCGGGGACACCAACGACGACGGTCTTGTGGACGGACAGGACGACGCCGGAGACCGGGGCGTCATCCGGTATGCGGGGCTTGCAGCGGGGAGCTACATCGTCCGCGAGACGAAGGCTCCCGCCGGGTTCTCAGCGAATGCGCTTGCGCTGCCACGGCTGATCGTGACCATTTCGGAGGACGGAACGGTGACGTTCCGCGGCGACGGCATGGCCTCGGGTCTCGTGTCGACGCAGGGTGAGCAGGCCGGGACCGTGCGCGTCGCCAATGTCGAAAACCTGCTGCAGCTGCCTGCGACAGGCGGCTCGATGTCCTGGGGCGCGTGGTTGGCGGTCAGCGGTCTGCTGATCAGCTGCGCGGCATGGGCGGGAGTCGTCGGCATCGGCCGCCGCTGTCGCGCAGACGTCGCGGAACACGGCGGATACGACGACGACGAACAGGACGACGACGAACAGGACGACGACGAACAGGACGACGACGAATATGACGACGGCCGCGCGGAGCGCATCGCGTGCACGTTCGCAGCCGTCACCGGATGCTCGTCAAGCCCGTTCCATGGCAGAGCGGCATCCGGAGCCTGGCATGCGCGAATCATGCGGTCGCGCAGACGGGCGAGGCATGCGCCGCAGGCTCGCACTGTCGTCCGGCAGCATACCTGACCGTCATGTCGCGACCTTCATGCGTCATTCGGAACTCTCGGAGAAAGGCTTGCATCATGGGCATGATCACCATGGCGACCGCCGTCATCGCGTCGGCGGCCGTCATTCTCACCACACTCGCCACGCCTCATGCGGCGGCGAACGAACCGCGAGGCGACTCCGCCGGCGAACGAAGCCAGGCGACCGCCGCGGCCGCACGGACCACACTGCCGTGCGTGCCGTCGGGGGCAGGGGCAACGGGACCGGCGGCGAAGAACTTCTGCTGGATCGACTTCGCGCCCATCGCGCTGCGGGACGGCGTGCAGCAGGTGCGCATCGCCGTGGAAGGCGGGCATGTGGATGCGGATATGGAGATTTCGCACACATCGAACAGCGTGCTGTTCGCCCGCGACTACAACAAGGAGATGAAACCATATAGCAAACTCATCCCCGCATACCGGCTCACCGGTAAGACCGCGTTCGGGTTCAAGGCGGACGTGTCGGGCAAGCTGGCGACTCGCATCGCTACCATCCAGTTCAAGAACATCATGCCGAAGGCGGATTCCGGCGCGGCGAACGTGAACATGTTCCGCGACTGGAGCATGGCGTTCGGGGACGCGGAGGTGATGAGCGGCTATCTGAACCGGTCGGGCTACGAGCAGACGGTCATCAAGTCGACCAGCGTCATCACGCGGCTCGGGCTGATCGGCGACGCGACGCCGGGCAGATCCTACGCGTTGGCGAACAGCGGCTGGGGCACGAAGCAGGTGACGCTCGCCGGCGGCCAGAACACTGCCGGCAACACGGGGTCGCTGGCGGTGGCCGTGGCGACCGCGCAGAAACCATCCAGTTTCAAAGTCGAGTTCAGCCAGATCAACTATGCGGGTGACAGCGCCATCGCCGTCGGCCTGTACATGCCGTACAGCACCGCGTGGAGGCTCACCTATGACGCGAACGGCGGCAAGGGTTCGGTCCCGTCGAACACCGAGCCGGAACAGCTTGCGCCGGCATCGGCGTCCGCCGATGAAGCAGGCTCGGACATTGCCGCCGAGTCCGCCGCGGCCGCGGCCGAACCGGGATGCAGGGCGCTGTATCAGGAGGGCGCCCGCATCCGGCTGGCCACGGCATCCACCGGGGACGACTGCTGGGATGACGGCAAGCTGACGAAGCATGGGGCGGACGGGCCGTTGACGTTCCTGGGATGGAGCGAGCGGAAGGTGCCCGACGTCACCACGAGGGACGAGGTCGCGAGCGCCGGGGTGACGGCGACGACGACCATGCCGAAGGGCGGGCGGACGGTGTATGCGGTGTGGGCGAGCATGGCGGCGCCGTTGATCGCCTTGCCGTCGACGGGCGGCAAGACGGCGGAGACTCGATGGCCCGGGTGGCCGGCATGGCTGTGTGCCGTCGGCTCGATTGTCATGGCCGGTACGGGCGTAACACGGAGGATGGGCCGCTCCCCCGCCCGTCGGATGTTGCGGGGACGGGGGATGGCAGCGTCATGAATCGCAGGATCTTAAGGAACGGCATGCCCGATCGTGGGAATCACGCCGCTGCCGATCATGACATGGCCGACGCGGTCAGCGTCCGCACGCCGGGTGCCGACCGCGCCCGCGTGACGGACGGCCTGATCCCGTTCCGTGCGATCATCCATCGTGAGGGGCGGGACTGTCCGCGCGGCTTCTGCTGCAGGCGGATGCGGCTCGAACGGCAGCGGATGATGGCGCAGTCCCGGCTGTTCCTTTTGGCCGCCGTCGCGTTGCTGGGTTGCGCGCTGGCCTGCCTGGCGACGCCATGGCTCGTCAGGTGGCGTGCCGACGTCCGGCTTGACGGCATGGCGCGTTCGGCGGCTGCGCGAACCTTGGATGTACCTGATGCCGAACGTTCTCTGATGGTGGCCCGGGCGCGTGCGTACAACCGTGCCCTGTTGGATTCAGGCCAGCCCATGATCGGCGATGAAGCCGCCGCGGTCGGTTTCGGTTCGCCACGGCAGGCTGGTTTTGACGCCGCGCGGCAATCTGATGCGGATACGGAGTACCGTGCGCTGCTCAACGGCGCGTCATTCACGTCCTCGGAGGCGGTCATGGGCAGGGTGCTGGTTCCCCGCATCTCCGTGGATCTCCCGTTGCGTCACGGTTCGGACGAGCGGACGTTGCAGATGGGTGCCGGTCATCTCTACGGGACGAGCCTTCCCGTCGGCGGCGAGGGGTCGCATACGGTCATCACCGCCCACAGCGGCATGCCTTACGCTACGTTGTTCACTCGTTTGGACGAGCTGAGTGAGGGTGATCCGTTCTATGTGGAGGTTGCCGGCATGACGCTCGCCTACCGGGTCATGACGATTACCGTGCTGGACCCGGACGGTGACGCGCAGGAGCTTGCCATGCTCAAGGCAAGCCCCGGTGCCGACCGTGCCACGCTGCTCACCTGCACCGGTCAGGGGAACACGAAGCGTCTGGCGGTCACCGGGGAGCGTAACAGCATGCCTGATCAGGCTCCGTATCCTGACGACGCCCAACGTGACCCTCGGTTGTCGCGAATCGTGACGGTGTTCGTCATGCTGGTGACGGGCGTTGCCGTGGCGTTGCTATGCCGTACCGGCCGACGCGCCCGCCCGCCTGTTGCGCATCATGGTTCGGGCAGGTTTCGGCATAGTTTTGCGAAGTCAACTACGTTGCTCGCGTAGTTGACGCGCTAACATCCGCTTGACTACCATGAGAACGACCAACAGCACGCATATGAGGGAGTATGGGCGGTGAAGAATGTGCAATGAAGCCATGTGTGGAGCCAGAAGGCAGACCGGCACGAATCGTGGAGGAGGCGATGGGCCTCCGGTTCTTGACGATGGCCTCGATGATGACGGCCATCATGGGAATGCTCACAATACCGGCGGTGTCGTCTCGCACGTCACCGGGACCATCGGCATCGTGGATGACGACGGGCATTCGGTGGTTTCCATGAGACAGCTGATTCATGACAGGCTGCCCCACGTGGAGATCATGTGGACCACCATCGACCCGGACAAAGGAGTCCGTCTTGCGTTGGACAAGATCATGCAGCCTGATCTGGTTCTTGTGGACATGACGATGGAGACGTTTTCCGGCGAGGAGATCTGCCGGAGAATCAGGCATCGCAATGCCGTCGTCCAGCTGCTCGGCATGGTGGCGTCCGCCAAAGGACTGCATGGCGCGGAACTGGCGCGTAGCGGCGCACAGGGCATCATATCGAAGAACAGTACAGCGGATTTCATCGACGGCATCGTCGAAGTGCTGCGCGGCGGGGTGTATGGCGATTACGGTTTTCTCGACGCCCACGACTCGTACGAACAGCTCAAGGGCGCCAAACCCGTCCACAGCGATGAGGTGTCGACCCGTCAGGCTCAGGTCATGAACCTCATGTCCACGGGGATGACTGATCCGCATATCGCCGATGAGATCGGCATCGCAGAGGGAACCGTGCGCAAGCATGCGCAGCTCGCCATGGCGAAGCTGCACGCAGAGACCCGGGTCCAGGCGGTTCTGGCATGGACCGAGCTGCAAGCCGGCAGGACATTGCAGCCACGGTACATCACCTTGGACGGCAACGCGTCGGAACGGCCGCGTGACAGGCCATCTCACGAATGCTCGGACGCGCCGCACGAGGACGACGGCGACGACGGCATCCTGCACCGGAGGGAAGCCTGAGCATCCGGCGACGACCATGCTTCTGGTGCACCGATCTTTCCGCCACGCGGTTTATGGCAGAGGGAACAGCGCACCAGAGGGGCACCGCCTACTCGCCGTCGACCAGATGGGCGATGGCCTCCAGTGCCAGCCTATAGCCGAAGAACCCAAGACCGGTGATGGTGCCGGTGGCTACCGGGCTGATGACGGAACGCTTACGGAACTCGTCGCGGGCCGACGGATTGGAGATGTGCACCTCCATCAGGGGCAATCCCGCGTCGCCGACCATGTGCGCAGCATCGGCCAGCGCGTACGAATAGTGGGTGAAGGCGGCGGGGTTCATGACGACGGGCGTCTTCTCGTCGGCCGCCTGATGCATCCACCGCACCATCTCGGCCTCGTCATCGGTCTGACGTACCTCGACCTCAAGGCCGAGCTCGCTCCCCCACCGGGTGCACAGGCTGCGCAGCTGGTCAAGATCCTGCCTGCCGTACACGTCCGGCTGGCGGACTCCGAGCCGTCCCAGATTCGGGCCGTTGACGACGATCACCTTGGTCATTGGTCTTCCTTTCTGTCCACTGCTATCATTCCGCGGTCATACGGCATGCTCCGCGCGCCGCCGCGAACGCAACGACGTCGGCCTGCTGCCGCGCGGACCGAGCCGTTACTTGCGGATCCGCTCGAACGCCTCGCGGACCGCGTCGGCCGGCGGATCGTCCAGATGCACCGGGTGCCCGATGCGGTCAAGCACCACAAACCGCAGCTTGTTGCCGCGCGCCTTCTTGTCGCGGTGCATGAGGGCGAGCACCTCGTCGAACGAGGCGCCGTCCCACGAGGTCGGCAGCCCGAGCGAATCGAGCAGCGAACGGTGATAATCGACCAGATCCTGGTCGATGTAGCCGAGCAGGTGGGCGAGTTCGGCGGCGTACACGCATCCGACGGCGACCGCGTTGCCGTGCCGCCAGCGGAAGTGCTCAAGCTTTTCGATGGCGTGGGCGAGCGTGTGTCCGTAGTTGAGGAACTCACGCAGTCCGGCCTCCTTGAGGTCGGCCGAGACATGGTAGGCCTTGACGCGCACCGTGCGTTCGATGAGCTCGGCCACCACGTCCTCGAGTCCGGATCCGAGGAACGTCTCCGGGTCGAACGCGCGCAGGTCGGCGGCATGCGATTCGAGGATGCGCAGAATCTCCGGGTCGCGAATGAAACCGGATTTCGCGACCTCGCCCAATCCTTCGATGAAGATGTCGTTGGGCAGCGAGGCGAGCGTGCGCAGGTCGGCGAACACGCCGGCCGGCGTGTAGAACGAGCCGACCAAGTTCTTGCCCTGAGGCGTGTTGATGCCGGTCTTGCCGCCGGTCGAAGCGTCCACCATGGCCAGCAGCGAGGTCGGGCAGTTCACGTAACGTATGCCGCGCATCCATGTGGCGGCCACGAACCCGGCCAGATCGGTGGCCGCTCCCCCGCCGACGCCGACGATCGCGTCCGAACGGGTGAACCCTTCGTCGCCGAGGCGCTGCCAGATGCCGTTCGCCACGTCGATGGCCTTGCCGGCCTCCGCGTCGGGGATGAGGATGTCATGGACCTCGTAGCCGCCCTTGCGCAGCAGCGTGCGGGCCCGGTCGGAGTGCCGCTGCACCGGCTGCGTGTGTATCAGCGCCACGCGCACCGGCTTGTCGCCGAGCGTTTCGGCGAGATGGTTCATCGCCCCCTCGCCGATGCGCACGTCATAGTCTTCGATGGTGGTTCCGGTCACATGGACCGTGCGTTCCTCGATCATGTCCTTCATCTTTCTCGCCGCGGCGAGCGGCGTCTGCCCGTAGGTCTCCACGTGCACGTTGGCGACGCGGTAGTAGACGGGGTCGCGCTGCCGGTACAGTTTCTTCCATCGCGCGTTGGCGTCGCCGTCGAGCATGGGGCGTCCGCCGCCGCGGTTCGCCCGTTCCATCGCTTCGCGCGGATCGGCCATGAGGTAGACGACCTTGCCGCCGTCCTTGATGTAGTCGGCGAGTCCGTCGCGCACGGATCTGGTCATAGGAGCGCCGCCGCCGAGCGCGAAGATGCCGTCGAAATCGTGCAGCATGTCGTTGATGACGTCGCTTTCGACTTGTCTGAACGACGGCTCCCCGTAACGTTGGAAGTAGTCGGGGATGCGCATGCCGACCTCATGTTCGATTTCGACGTCGGCGTCGGCGAACGGCAGCCCCATGAGCTGCGCCACCTCCTTGCCGACGCGTGTCTTGCCTGCGCCCATCATGCCGATGATGACGGCGACCGGTTGTCTGCCCATTGGATGAGTGTCCTTTATCGATGTCCTGATGGTGTCCCGCTGTTCCGCAGCCTGAAGCTCAGCGCATGTGCTCCGGCCATGAGGCGAGATACGCCTCGAGGTTGCGCCGGGTCTCGGCGACGCTGTCGCCGCCGAACTTGTCGAGCGCGTATTGTGCGAGCGTGAGCCTGACCATGGCTTCAGCCACCACGGATGCCGCCGGCACGGCGGTCGAATCGGACCGCTGGTTGATCGCGGCGGCCGCCTCGCCGTTGGCCACGTCGACCGTGCGCAGCGCCCTCGGAATGGAGGGGATCGGCTTCATCGCGGCGCGGATGCGGATCGGCTGCCCGTTGGACATGCCGCCTTCGATGCCGCCCGCACGGTTGGTGAGTCTGGTGATGCGGCCGTCCTCGCCGGGGACCATCTCATCATGCGCCTGGGAGCCGGGGCGCACGGCCTCGAGGAAGCCGTCGCCGATCTCAACGCCCTTGATGGCCTGAATGCCCATGACCGCGCCAGCCAGCGCGGCGTCGAGGCGACGGTCGGACTCCACGTAGGTGCCGATGCCCGCCGGCACACCGTATGCGATGACCTCGATCACGCCACCGACCGTGTCGGCGTTCGCCTTGATCTCGTCGATGCGCGCAATCATGCGCGCTTCGGCGGCCTTGTCGAGCGTGCGCACCGGCGACGCGTCCAACGCGGCCACGTCGTCGGGGGTCGGCAGCACGGCCGCATCCTCATCCTCGACGCCGGCCCCGCCGATGGAAATCACGTGCGCGACCGTGCGGATGCCGAACGCCTGTTCGAGGAACCGCGCCGCGACGGCGCCCAACGCCACGCGTGACGCGGTCTCACGCGCGCTGGAACGTTCCAGCACCGGGCGAGCGTCGTCGAAACCGTACTTGCGCATGCCCGTCAGGTCGGCGTGCCCCGGGCGGGGACGGCTGAGCGGCGCGTTGCGGCCTTCGCGCGGCAGGTCATGGTCGAGCGCGTCGGCGCTCATCACCTCGGTCCACTTCGGCCATTCCGTGTTCGCGATCTCGATGGCGACCGGCGAACCCAGCGTCTCGCCGAACCGGACACCGGTAAGCAGGCGCACCTTGTCCTGTTCGAACTTCATGCGCGCGCCGCGGCCGTACCCCAGCCGCCTGCGCGCCAACGCGTCCACCACATCCTGTGTGGAGACGCGCACCCCGGCGGGCAGCCCTTCGATCATCGCGACCAGCGCCTCGCCGTGTGATTCCCCTGCCGTCTGCCAGCGCAACATGCCATGCTCCTTTGATTGTGTCGATAACTTCGCTATATCTTATGTCATGACCTACCTTGCGTTGTTGCCCGGCTTGATATGTGGTATCGCCGTCGGTGCGGAGGACTTGCGCCGACGGCGTGTGCCGCGGCTGTGGATCGCCGCGGGGTCCGCCGCGCAGATGATCGCCGTCGTCATCCTCGCCCTGGCGACGAACACGATGTTCCTTGCCGTTCAGGCCCCGGCGTTCGCGCTGCTGTGCGCGATACTGCAGACCGGATTGGCGCTGGCGCGTCCGCGCGCACTGGGGTTCGGCGACGTGACCTGCACGTTCATGGTCGGCCTGTCGGTGGGACTGCTGGGTTTGGAGGCCGTCGTCGCGTGGTGGCTGGCCATGGGGGTGCTGGGTTTGGCGTGGATGTGGCTTTGGCTTCGCTTCGACCCGCAACGTGATACCGAATTCGCGGGGAAGGTGCCGTTCGCGCCGGCCATTGTTGTTTCGGCGGTGGTCGTGGTGGCCGGGTGCGTTCTTTGGTGATGGATGGGTGATGCTACCTTGCGGCGGCGACCACCCCCAGCCAGCTACGCTGACAGCCCCCGCCAGCGGGGCGTTTACTCTTCCGCGATTGCGGGGACGTCTTCTCTCTCTCGCTCCCGCTGGCGGGAGCTATCGAGCGCAGCGAGACTGGGGGTGGTTTCGACAGCGCATCGGCCGTCCACCCGAGTGATCGAGTGAACGGCCGATGCGTCTTGATGGATGCGGGTCGCATCCTGCCGTCAGTTCGCGTTCTTGTTGTTCTGCTTGTACTCCTTGACGTACTGTTCGAATTGCGCGTTCTGCTGGTCGATGGTGCCGGTGGTGAACTTCGTTTCGCCGGTGGAGAGGTTCACGGTGACGAAGTACAGCCAGTCGCCCTGCTCGGGGTTGAGCGCGGCGGCGATGGCGTCGTCGCCGGGATTGCTGATCGGCGTGGGGGTCAGGCCCTTGTTGACGCGCGTGTTGTAAGGATTGGAGGAGTCCTTGAGCTGCGCGTTGGTGAGCTGCGTGCCGTTGATGCCGAGGCCGTACGCCGTGGTGGAGTCCATGCCGAGCGTCATGCCGCGGTCGAGGCGGTTGAGGATGACCCTCGTGACCTTGCCGTAGTAGTCCTTCGAGTTGACTTCGGCTTCGGCGATGGACGCGATGATGAGGATCCGTTCGCGTTCGCTGCCGGACGGGACCTTGAGCTCGTCGAGCTTGGCGATCCTCTTGTCGACGATCGTCTTGAGGATCTCGCTCGCCGACCCCATGCTCTTCACGTTGTAGGAGCCGGGTTCGAGCCATCCCTCGAAGCTGCCGCCGGCCTCCGACGGGAGGATGCCGGCGCCCTTCGCGTCGATGATCTTCTGGAACTCGGACTTGTCGATCTTGCTGAGTGCGGCGGCCTTGGCGATCACGTCGGAGACACGTTCGCCGGCGTTGACGTTGAGGAAGCCTTCGGCCTTGCTCTGGTCGGACAGGATGGCGGCGACGTCCGCGCCGGACATGTGCTTCTTGAGCTGATACGTGCCCGGGTAGAGGGTCATGCCGGCCGAGACGCCGGTGAAGGCGTCGACGGACCTGACGACATCCTGTTCGACGAGCCGCTTGGCGATGCTCGCCGAATCCTCGCCTTGCGAGACGGTGAATTCGACGGAGCCGTACGCTTCGCTGGAGGCATAGTCGAGCACGGCGCTGGATTCGCCACTGTTGCCGGCGCGCCATGAGCGGACGGCCTTCAGGCCGAAATATCCGCCGCAGGCGAGCACGACGACGATGACGATCGTCATGATCGTTGCCAGCAGCGTCCTGCGTCGCTTGGCGGTGCGCCGTCTGCGCATTTCACGGCGCGACTTCGGCGGCTTCGGCGGCTGGCTGGTGGTCACGGTGCCATTGCCGTCCACCCAATGCGTGTTGTCGTCGAAGAACTCGGTAAGGTCATCATCAGACACCGGACTACTCCTCCTACTTCGCAGCGTCCTCGCGTTACTTCCGGTTTTCGAGGGCGCTGTCAAGTGCCGACTGCAGAATCATCACGGCGGATTGCTGATCCACCACGGGCCGGTGTCTACGAGATCCGACGTTCGCGTCCAGCAGCTGACGGTGCGCGGTGACGGTGGTGAGACGCTCGTCCTGCAAGGAGACCGTCGGCACCCGGGCAAGGGCGAAATCGCCTTCCTCGGCCAACGTCTGCATGCGCCTGACGAGATTGGCGCACCATCGTCGAGCCTTTTTCGCGCTTTTTCCTTCAGTTCCGTCCAGAAGCAGCGGCAGACCCACCACGATGTGTTCCACACCTTCATCTTCCACGACGGTGATGACATCATCAAGCGCACGGAACGAATCGCCGTACGCCTGAACGTTGCCATACGGGTGAGCAAAGGTGAGCTCCGGGTCGGACAATGCCAGTCCGACCCGGGCGTCACCCAAATCTACGCCAAGCCACGTCACCGGATGGCTCAGCCCTTCAGCGCCTCGGCCTTGAGAGCTTCGAGCGCGGCGTCGATCTTCGTCGCGTCCGCGCCGCCGCCCTGGGCGAAGTCCGGCTTGCCGCCGCCACCGCCGCCGAGCATCTTGGATGCGCCGCGAACGAGGTCGCCGGCCTTGATGCCGAGCTTGCGCGCGGCATCGTTGGTCGCCACGGCGACCATGGGCTTGTCGTCCTCGGAGACGCCTGCGAGCGCGACGACCACCGGGTATTCGTCGCCGAGCTGGGCGCGCACGTCCATCACGGTCTTGCGCAGCGCGTCAAAGGAGCCGAAGTGGCCGACGTTCTTCGCGGCGACCTTGACGGGGGCCGCGGAGTCCTTGGCGGACAGCACCAGCTGCGGGATGGATGCGGCGAGCTGGCTCTCGTACATGGCGGCGAGGCGGCGGTCGGATTCCTTGAGCTTGGCGAGCAGCGTGTTGACACGCTCGGCCAGCTCGTCGGGACGGGCGTTGAGCTTGTCGCTCAGCTGCGAGACGAGCGCATGCTCACGGGCGTTGAACTCGTAGGCTCCCTGGCCGACCACGGCGTCGACGCGGCGCACGCCGGAGCCGATGGAGGCCTCGGACATGATGCTCACGGCGCCGATCTTGCCGACGTGGTCGACGTGCGTGCCGCCGCACAGCTCACGGCTCCAGCCGTCCTCGCCGATGGAGACCACGCGCACGATGTCGCCGTACTTCTCGCCGAACAGGTGCATGGCGCCGAGGGCGATGGCGTCGTCGAACTTCATCTCCTTGGTGGTGACGATGAGGTTGTCGCGCAGACGGTCGTTCACACGGGCCTCGACCGCGTCCATGACGGTCTTGCTCGGGGCCTTGGACCACTGGAAGTCGAAGCGCAGACGGTTCGGGGCGTCCTCGGAGCCGCGCTGGGTGGCCTGCGGGCCGAGCTCCTCGCGCAGCGCCTTGTGCACCATGTGCGTGGCGGTGTGCGAGCGGGCGATGGCGCCACGGCGGGCCAGGTCGATGTTGGCGCTGACCTCGCCGCCGACGACCAGCGTGCCTTCGGTCAGGCGGCACTGGTGGACGATGAGGTCCTTGATGGGCTTCTGCACGTCGTCGACCTCGAGCACGGCGCCGTCGTCGGACAGGATCTCGCCCTGGTCGGCGAGCTGGCCGCCGGCCTGCGCGTAGAACGGAGTGCGGTCGAGGATCACCTCGACGGTCGCCGGCGCGGTCACCGCGGGGACGGAGCCCTTGCCGGGCTGCATGATGCCGAGCACCTTGCCGCGGGCGGAGAACTCGGTGTAGCCGAGGAAGTCGATGGGCTTGAGCAGCGTCTTCTTGAAGTCGTCGTACACGGAGAGGTCCACGTTGTGGCGCTTCTTGAGGGCGTCGGCGCGGGCGCGGGACTTCTGCTCGGCCATGAGCTCGCGGAACTTGGCCTCGTCGACCTTCACGCCCTGGTCGGCGGCCATCTCGAGCGTAAGCTCGATCGGGAAGCCATAGGTGTCGTGCAGCGTGAACGCATCCTGGCCGGAGACAACGGGATCGGCGGTCTTCTTGGCCTTGTTCACGGCCACGTCGAGGATCTCGATGCCGTTGTCGAGCGTGCGGCGGAAGGCATCCTCCTCGCCGTAGGCGGATTCAGAGACGTCGTGGAACGTCTTCTCCAGCTCGGGGTAGCTGGGCACCATGGCGTCCTTGGAGACGGGCAGCAGCTCGGGGATGACCGGATCGGTGACGCCGAGCACGCGCATGGCCTGGATGGTGCGGCGCAGCAGGCGGCGCAGCACGTAGCCGCGGCCGACGTTGGACGGGCGCACGCCGTCGGACATGATCATCAGCGCGGAACGCACGTGGTCGGCCACGACGCGGAACTTCACGTCCGCCGCCGCGTCCTCGCCGTACTTGCGGCCCGAGAGCCGCTCCGCGGCCTCGATGACCGGGTACACCTCGTCGGTCTCGTAGATGTTCTGCTTGCCCTGCATGAGGTAGGCGAGTCGCTCGAGGCCTGCGCCGGTATCGATGTTCTTGTTCTCCAGCTCGCCGACGATGTGCATGTCGGTCTTGGACTTGACGTTGTCAACCTCGTAGTTCTCGAACACGAGGTCCCAGATCTCGATGAACCGGGTCTCATCGGCCGCCGGACCGCCGTCCTTGCCGTATTCGGGGCCACGGTCGACGTAGATCTCGGAGCAGGGGCCGCCGGGGCCGGGGCCGCCGGTGGTCCAGAAGTTGTCCTCCATGCCGAAGATCTGCATGTGCTCGGGGTCGAAGCCCTCGTTCTTCCAGATGGAACGCGCCTCTTCGTCATCCGTGTAGGTGGTGACCCACAGCTTCTCGGGGTCGAAGCCGTAGCCGCCCTCGCTCTGCGGGGTGGTCAGCAGCTCCCACGCGTAGTGGATGGCCTCCTCCTTGAAGTAGTCTCCGAAGGAGAAGTTGCCGAGCATCTGGAAGAAGGTGCCGTGACGGGTCGTCTTGCCGACCTCGTCGATGTCGAGCGTACGCACGCACTTCTGGTTGGAGGTCATGCGCTTGTGGGGCGGGGTCTGCTCGCCGAGCAGGTACGGGATGAAGGGGACCATGCCGGCGATGGTGAACAGCGTGGTCGGGTTCGGGGAGATGAGCGAAGCCGACGGCATGACGAGATGGTCGTGCTTGGCGAAATAGTCGAGGTAGCGCTTCGCGATTTCAGAAGTGCGCATGAGTCGATGAACTCCTTGACGGTGCAGACGTGTGCCTGCATGACTGTTATTGATAAAGCATGAAAAAGCCGATGTCACCGTTGCGGTGACTGGCCTGCCGGCGTATCCGGACTACCGTGCGGAACGGTCGATGTATTTGCGGTTGAGCTCAGCCTCGCGGGCTCGGCGGGTCGCGTTGAACTCGTTGACCAGACCCTCGAGCGTCCGCATGCCGACATGATCCTGGTCGGGGCCGAACACGAACTGGCGCGCGGCGTCGGGAGTGTTCGCCTTGACGTAGGCCTGGGCCTTGATGACCGCGAGGGCTCCCACCGTGACGCCGACGGCGATCCACAGCATCCGTTTGAACATCACTCGGCCCCGCCTTCCGCAGCGGAGCCGCCCTTCGCGTCGGAGGAGCCGGTGTTGCCGGCACCCTTCTTCGCCATGAACGAGCGGGCAGTGGACTTCAGCGCGTAGAAGGCCGAGGCGATCTTGATGATGGGCTTGCCGAGGAACGAGCCGTACAGGTCCGTGAGCGCTCCCACGTTGGTCGCCGTGGAGGATGCGGCCGCCGAGATGCGGTTGACGTCCTCGAGCGACTTGTTCACCTGCCTGACGGTGGTCACCCCCTCGTCAAGCGCCGGGATGGCGTGTTCTCCGGATTCCCTGACCGTGTCCGCGATCTGGTCGAACAGCTTGCCGAGGCGAATCAGCGGGTAGATCATGAAGCCCGCAAGCACGGCGAACGCAATCGCCGCTATCAGGCCTGCGATCTGGCCAACACCCATGTGAACCTCTTTTCCGTTTCGCAGGCCGCGACCTGCGCACACAATACCCGCAACAGCTTAGCACAGACCGAGACCGAGATGCCGTAGAGGCGGCGGACGGTCGCGGTCCGGACCGGCTCACTGGTTGTATGACACGACGGTGATGGCGTTGTCGAACGGCTTGTCGGTGTCGAAATCCAGACAGGTGACCGAACCGTTCGCGGGGCGTTCGCTGAGGTCGTAGCCTTCCGGGGCGAACCGGTGCATGAGGCTGAGCAGCGTGTTGCCATGGGAGATCTGCAGCACGTCGTCGCCGTCCTTGAGGTCGGGGTTCGAGGCGATCAGCGCGAACGCGCCGCGCACACGGGTCCAGTACTCGGCATCGGATTCGGCGTCGTGGAACGGGTCGGCCTCCTTGAGGAAGTCGCGTGTGGCGGCGAGTCCGAACTTGGCGACGATGTCGTTGTAGTTCTTCGCCCCATGCGGGCCGCCGGCCGCGGTCCACGCCAGCGACATGTCCTGGCCTTCGAAGTATCCGTAGCACTGTTCGCGGAAGTGCATGTCGGAGACAAGCGCCGGACGCTCGTTGCCGGCATCCTCGTTCACGTCGAGGATCCGCTGCGCGGTGGTCTGCGCGCGAGTGGTGTCCGAGCAGTAGGCCGCGGCGAAGCGGATGTAGCGCAGCTTGTCGGCGGCCTTGTCGGCGTCGGCCAGCCCCTGTTCGGTCAGCGGGGAGTTGCACCATCCCTGCAGGCGGTTGTATCGGTTGAACGTGGTCTGCCCGTGGCGGACCAGATGGAGATGAAGCATCATAGGGCTCATTATCCCACGCGCGGGGGTTGAGACGGCCGCGACACGTCGTGCATCCCTCGAACCGGCACCGCGGATCCGTATCGTGGCCGGCGGACCGTCTGCAGATACGCGAGGACCCCGCGCCTTGCGGCAACGGGGTCCGTGCGTGTATGTCCTTACGCTGTAAATGTTTACAGGTGGTGAATCCAGATCAGCGAGCGTAGAACTCGACGACGTACTGGATGTTGACCTGAACCGGGATCTCCTCGACTTCAGGCTTGCGGGTCAGGGTCGCCTTCAGGGAGGCGAGATTCACGTCGAGGTAGCCCGGAACCGGCGGCAGCACGTCACGGTGCACGCCTTCGGCGGCGATCTGGAACGGAACCATGGTCTGGCTTTTGGCCTTCACCTGGATGGTCTGGCCGGGCTTGACGCGGTAGGACGGACGATCCACGATGTTGCCGTCGACGAGGATGTGACGGTGCACGACGAACTGACGGGCCTGGGCGGTGGTGCGGGCGATGCCGGCACGCAGGACCAGGTTGTCGAGACGGGTCTCGAGGTCGGTCAGCATGGCGTTACCGGTCTGGCCGGCGGTGCGGGTGGCCTGCTCGTAGGAGCGACGAAGCTGCTTCTCGGACACGCCGTACTGGGCGCGCAGACGCTGCTTCTCGCGCAGACGCACCGCGTAATCGGACTCGGTGCGGCGGCGGGTGCGGCCGTGCTCGCCGGGAGCGTACGGGCGCTTTTCGAAGATGCGCTGAGCCTTGGGGGTCAGTGCGATGCCGAGGGCGCGGGAAAGACGCACCTGACGGCGAGAACGCTGAACGTTGGTCATTCTTGTTCCTTTATGGTTCTGTCGTTATCTGAACGGAACGCAGGGGATGCCCCTTGCGCTGAGCCGGCCTCTCCAGTGCTTCGTCATGCCAGGCATGAACGGCGTGTCACCGCCGCCGACCCACTGATGGGCTAAGGCTCCAGATAAGTGCTGCCGGTTGGCAGACACCAAAAATCCATGATACACACATGCCCCGGACAGGCGACGCGCTCCCCCACAGTACGGTGGAATATGAATCGTGTCTGGCGCCTGTCTGCCCCTCAGTCCCGCTCCGCGGCCGGCTCCCCTCACAAGGGGAACCGAGGAGAAGACGCGCCGCGAGAAAGCTCGTCAGAGCTTTTCAATCGGCGCAACGCGCAGCATGAGCCGCTTGACGCCGTTGGAGCCGAAGTTCACCGTGATGACCGAGTTGCGGCCCTTGTCCTGCGTTTCGAGCACGGTGCCCAGCCCGTACTGGTCATGCGTGATCAGGTCGCCCGCATGGAAGTCGGCGATATCGAGCTTGTTGTCCTTGGCAAGCGACGACGCCGGCACCGCGGAGCCTTTCGAGCCCGTGGACTTCGGGCTGGTGTGACGCGTGGTCACCCGGCCGTTGCGCGAGCCCGACGACGAACCCGAGGAACCGTACGACGAGGAGCCATAGCGCGAGCCCGAGCCGAACGAGGAGCGACCGGATCCGCTGCCCGAGCCGAAACGCCGCGACGATGAGGAACCGGACCCATACGAGGATCCCGACGAACCGCCGGAGCGCGAGCCGAACGTCGCACCGGAACCGAAACGCCGCGAACCGCTGGACGACGAACCGTAGCCGCCTCGCGACGACGAACCATAGGACGACCCGTATGACGACCCGCCGAACGTGGTGCCGCCGAAGTCGTTGTCGTCCCATCCGCCGAACGCATCGTCGGCGAACCCGTCCGTATACCCGCCTTGCGACCATCCGCCGCGCATCCGTTCCACGCCGGCTTCGCGACGCTTCCACGAGATCAGCTGGTCCGGTATCTCGTCAAGGAACTGGCTGGGCATCATCTCGTTGGCCTGACCCCATTGCGCCCTGACCGCGGCGCGGGTGACGTACAGGCGGCGCTTCGCCCTGGTGATGCCCACGTAAGCGAGACGGCGCTCTTCGGACAGCTCGTCCGTATCCTCTAACGCCCTGGAATGCGGGAACGTGCCCTGCTCCATGCCGGTGAGGAACACGACCGGGTATTCGAGGCCCTTGGCGGTGTGCAGCGTCATCAGCGTGACCTTGCCGGAATCCTCGTCTTCGCCGGGCAGCTGGTCGGAGTCTGCGACCAGTGCGGTGGTCTCCAGGAATCCGGCGAGCGTCGCGTCCGGCGTGTTCTGCTCGAATTCGGCGGCGACGGACTGCAACTGCGAAAGGTTCTCCACGCGCGAGGCGTCCTGCGGGTCTTCGGAGCGTTGCAGCTCCTCGAGCATGCCCGACCGGCTGAGCACTTCGGCCACGATCTCGGAGGGCTTGCCGTCATGTTCGGCGGCGAAGTCGACGAGTCCCCGCATGAGGTCGCGGAACGAGCCGAGCTGTTTCGCAGTGCGCGTGGGCACGCCCTCGATCTCGCCGACATGGTCGATGCCGCTCCAGAACGTGGTGCCGTGCGCGTCGGCGTATGACGAGACCACGGCTTCGGCGCGCGGGCCGAGGCCGCGCTTGGGCACGTTGAGGATGCGGCGCATGTTCACGTTGTCGGCCGGGTTGACGATGGCCTGCAGGTAGGCGATGGCGTCCTTGACCTCGCGGCGTTCGTAGAACCTGGTGCCGCCGACGAGCTGGTACGGCAGTCCGGCTTTGACGATGGCCTCCTCGAGTGCGCGCGACTGCGCGTTGGCGCGGTACATGATAGCCATGTCCGAGTATGCGATGCCCTCCTCGGCGTGCAGCCGGGCAATCTCCTGCGCGATCCACTGGGCCTCCTGCTGCGCGTTGTCCGCCGCGTAGCCGACGATCGGCTCACCCTTGCCGAGCGCGGTCCACAGTTTCTTCGGCTTGCGTCCCTGATTGTTGGCGATGACCGCGTTGGCGGCGTCGAGGATGGTCTGGGTGGAGCGGTAGTTCTGTTCGAGCATGATGGTCTTCGCGTTAGGGAAGTCCTGCTCGAAATCCTGGATGTTGCGGATGTCCGCGCCGCGGAACGCGTAGATCGACTGGTCCGAATCGCCGACGACGGTGATCCACGCCGGTCCGGCTCCGCCCGCAGCGGCGCCGGACGCAGACGCTGCCTGCTCCCCCGCGTCCACACCGGCGAGTTCGCGCACGAGCACGTACTGCGCGTAGTTGGTGTCCTGGTACTCGTCGACCAGGATGTAACGGAACTTGTGCCGGTAGTAGGCGGCGACGTCCGGCTGGGTGCGCAGCAGTTCGACGGTGCGTCCGATGAGGTCGTCGAAGTCGACGGCGTTGGCGAGCGCGAGACGGTGCTGGTATTCGGCGTACACGACCGAGTAGAGCACTTCGACATCGCCGAAGTTGCCGAGCTGGTAGCCGCGCTGGCCGGGACGGAAGTCGGGTGCGTTGCGTCGCAGCTGCTCCTGCCAGCCGACCAGGTTGTTCTTGTAGTCGGAGATGCGGCTCAGGATCGCCCGGGGCGTATACCGTTTGATGTCGAAGTTGAGGTCGGCGGCGATCAGTTTGACCAGTCGTTCGCAGTCGGCGGTGTCGTAGATGGAGAATCCCGAGCCCAGACCGATGGCCTTGCCGTCGCGCCGCAGGATGCGCACGCAGGCGGAGTGGAACGTCGACACCCACATGCGCTGCGCGACCGGGCCTATCAACGTGCCAAGGCGCTCGCGCATTTCGGCGGCGGCCTTGTTGGTGAACGTGATGGCGAGGATCTGGCTCGGCCATGCGCGGAACTGGGTGAGGATCCACGCGATGCGGCGCGTGAGCACCCGGGTCTTGCCGGATCCCGCGCCGGCGCCGATCAGCAGCGCCGGGCCGCGGTACTGCACAGCTTCGGCCTGCTGCGGGTTGAGGTCCCCGACGAGTTCCTGCGCGCTCCTGGCGATGAGTTCCGGATCCTGCTGCACGATGGTTCCCTTCCGTTGCCTGTCATCCTGTACGGCGGCACGTCCCCTGACGCTTCCGCCTCCGGTCTACCTTGTTTACCATAGGGTTCGGTCAGTGGGAACATATGGTTCCCCTCCCCCGCCTCCGGCGTGTCGCGTCGTCGCCTCGCCCCATCAGCGAAGGACGCTGTCGCGGCCGTAGGCCGACTGGCCCGCCCCTTAGGCCCCCTCGGTGGAGGGGGCTGGCACGGCCGAAGGCCGTGACTGGGGGAGCGTCAATCCGACAGGACAATCACGCCGAAGAAGACCATCCCCGCCAAGCGTCATCCCCCATCACCATCACTGGATGTGGTCGATCTCCCAGTTGACCAGCGCCTGCCGCACGAGCGAGGCGTACAGATCGTCGCCGGGACCACCCATGACCGGGTGGATCTTGTCGGCGGACAGCCACTCGACATGCTGGGCGATGGCGCTGTTCCAATCCACGAGCGTGGAGTCCGCGGGATGGGAGCGCACGTAGTCGGCAGCCGCCTGGTTCGAGCGCGGGATCCATGCACGGTCGCCGTACGCGTTGACCAGCACGAGCACATGCCCTGTACCGGCGGCTTCGGCGATCCGCTCGTAGTCGGCCACGGATGCCTCGGAGTTGGTGTTGAGCGAGATGACTACGTACTTGCGCAACGTACCCTGCGCCTTCATCTGTTCGATGATGCCGGTGGCGACGACCACGGACCGGGAGACCTGCGCGTCCACGACCACGCCGGGCAGCGCCTTCTGCAATGCCGGGGATGCGCCGACGGTGACGGAGTCGCCGATGACCGTGACGTTCTCGCCGGTCATCTTCTCGGCCTTGGCACGCGCCTCCTCACGCCGCTTCTTCTCCTCTTCGGCGCGCTTCTTCGCCTCGGCGGCCGCCTTGGCGTCCAGCTTGCGCTTCGTGGCCTGCTGGGTCAGCTCGCCCTGGTTCTTCTCGAGCATGATCTGCACCTGGGTCTTCGCCGGCGCTTGGGCGACGCCCATGACGAAGCCGACGACCACCAGTATGACGACCGGCACGGTGACCGCCAGACGGATACGGTTCATGGTCTTCACCGCGGCCGGGGACAGGTGCGGCTCATTCAGCCGCGGCGCAGGCGGCGGCGTCGGCAGGCCGACGACCGCAGGAACCGATGGCGGTATGGAGTCGGCCGCCGCATACGGCTGCCCCTGCCGTGCAAGGACGGCTGCGGCACCGGCGCTGCCTGCGACGCGAGGACCGCGGCGCGGCGCGCTATGCGCTCCCCCTCGGCGGCTCGGCCTACGGGAGGGCGCCGCGGTCGCCGCACCCTTGCGTCGAGCGCCGATCCACGCGGCGACCGGGCGTTCCACCATCCACCAGGACAGTGCGGTCAGCAGCGCGCTGAACACCAGCGTGAGCAGCTGGATCAGCCAGATGCCGGAGCCGCGCCACGCCGGCAGCATCAGCTGAATGATCAGGAACAACGGCCAATGCCACAGGTACATGCCGTACGAATACTTGCCGAGCAGCGACAGCGGATGCCACCCGAACAGCGAATCCATCCATGAGCCCTCGACGATGCTGCCGTAGATCAGCACCACGGTCAGGACGCATGCCAGTTGCAGTCCGCCACGGAACGCGGTCGCATCCTGCCCGACGTGCGGCATGAGCATGATGATGCCGACGAGGGCAGCCGTCGCGGCCCATGATGCAGCCGACGACTCGAGATGCGAGACGGGCCGCCCCGACGTTTCGCGATGGTACACGACGAACGCCAGCGCGACACCCGCAAGCAGGCCGAAGCAGTGCGTGTCGGTGCCGAAATAGACGCGCGTGGGGTCGGCGGCGGGATTGTACAGCAGCCACATGGCCGCGCCGGAGACCACGGCGAGCGCGGCCGAGGAGGCGACCTGCACGACGATGTTGCGGAGCTTGACCAGCAGCGCGACGATGAACGGCAGGATCACGGTGGCCTGGGCCAGCAGCGCGACGAACCACAGGTGGCGCAGTAGCTGCGGCGACGCGGCCTCGAAGTAGCTGCCTCCCGAGAAGATCTCCATCCAGTTCGACGTGAAGGTCAACGCGGCGACGCTCTTGCCCGGCACCCCGACGAGGATGTCATGGTCGACGAACACCGACAGCGAGACCGAACCGGCGACCATGAACGCCATGGCCGGCCACAGCCTGGCGAGACGGCGCACATAGAACGAGCCGAGACGGAACCTGCCGGACCGGCCATATTCGCGGATCACGCTCAGCGCGAGCAGGAAGCCGGACACGGTGAAGAACACGTCGACGCCGACGAACCCTCCCGGCAGTGAATCGGATGCCAGGTGGTACCAGATGATGGCGATCAGGGCGAACCCCTTGATGCCGTCAAGACCTTTGTAACGAGGAGCTTTCTGCACTACGTACTCCTATTGCCCTTGCGTTCTCTTCTCAAGCTCGCCTTCGAATCGCAAACGTTCTCATGCGAGCACAGCCATCATATGCGAACCTCTCCCCCGCATGGCGGCCGCCGTCCGCCGCCGACGTAGCCGATGCCGTCCGACGTCTGGCCGTCCAACCGTACCGGGCGCCCGCCGACGGTCATCAACGTGGCGTAAGGTGGTGACCCAAGGATTCGCGCACGACGTGGCGCTCTACGGGCGACATCCCGCAACATCCGCGAATCGCAGTTTGCATAACCGGTTTCCCATCAACGGCAAGGGGGTCCATATGAAGGAGCTTGAGGAGCGTATCCGCAAGGAGGGCACAGTCAAGCAGGGCAACGTGCTCAAGGTCGACGCATTCCTCAACCATCAATGCGATGTGGCGCTGTACGACGCCATGGGTGCGGCGTGGGCTGAGCATTTCCAAGGCAAGACGATCACGAAGATCCTCACCATCGAGGCGTCCGGCATCGGCATGGCCTGCGTGGCCGCACGTCATTTCGGCAATGTGCCGGTCGTCTTCGCGAAAAAGGCGCAGTCGATCAACCTTGACGGCGACCAGTATGTGACGACCGTGTACTCGTTCACCAAGCAACGCGAGTTCCCGGTCATCGTCTCGCGCAAGTACCTCGGCCCCGACGACCATGTGCTGCTCATCGACGACTTCCTTGCCAACGGCAAGGCGCTGCATGGCCTGATCGACATCTGCAAGCATGCGGGCGCCACCGTGGAGGGCATCGGCATCGCTGTGGAGAAGGGATTCCAGGGCGGCGGCGACAAGCTGCGCGAGGAGGGCTACGACCTGGATTCGCTGGCGATTGTGGAGTCCATGGACCCCGAGACGGGTGACATCGAGTTCCGCGGCTGAACTGTCCGGGATTCATCGACCATACGCAAACAGAGTCATAGAGAGGAACCATGTCTACAGAGGAGAAAGAAGAGAAGAAGGCCGCGGCCGGCATTTCGATGGAGGCGCTGACCTCCCTGGATGCGCCGGTCTCGTTCTGGAAGGGCATTCCGTTCGGCTTGCAGCATGTGATGGCGATGTTCGTGGCGAACCTCGCCCCGATCTTCATCGTCGCATCCGCGGCGAAGATGGACGCAGCGCAGTCGGCGGCGGTGATTCAGGCCGGCCTTCTGGTGGCCGGTCTCGGCACCTGCCTGCAGCTGTACGGCGCGTGGCGCATCGGCTCGAGACTGCCGATGGTCACCGGCATCTCGTTCACGTATGTGGCGGCGGCCGTGGCGATCTGCGCGGACAAGGGGTACGGCGCCGTGGTCGGCGCGGTGCTGGTCGGCGGCGTGCTTGAGCTGGTACTGGGCCTGACTGCGAAGTACTGGCGTCGTTTCGTGCCGCCGATCGTCTCCGCGATCGTGGTCACGTCGATCGGCTTCTCGTTGCTCAACGTGGGTGCGACCTCGTTCGGCGGCGGTTCCGGCGCGAAGGACTTCGGTTCGTGGCAGAACCTGACGTTGGGACTGATTTCGCTGGTCGCCTGCCTTGCGTTCCAGCTGCTCATGAAGGGCACCGCCAAGCAGCTGTCCGTACTGTTCGGCCTGGTAGTCGGCTACGTGGTCGCCATCTGCATGGGCAAGGTGGATTTCTCCGGTTTCAGCGGTCTCGCAATCGTGTCCGTGCCGAAGTTCATGCCGTTCACTCCGGTGTTCGACTGGGGGGCGATCATCTCGCTGGGCTTGCTGTACGTCGTCTCCTCGGTCGAGGTGCTTGGTGATACGGCCGCGCTGACGAAGGTGGGGCTGAACCGTCTGCCCACCGAGAAGGAGACCGCGGGCGCGATCGCCGGCGATGGCCTGATCTCGTCCGTCTCCGGCCTGTTCGGCTGCCTGCCGCTGACCTCGTTCGCGCAGAACATCGGTCTGGTGGCGATGACCAAGGTCGTCAACCGCAAGGTGATCCTCTCCGGCGGCCTGATCCTGGTGCTGGCGAGCTTCGTACCCGCCATCGCCGAGGTGTTCAACTCGCTGCCGCAGGCGGTGCTGGGCGGCTGCACAATCATGATGTTCGGCAACATCATCCTCTCCGGCTTCCAGATGATCGCCGAAGCGGGCTTCACCCAGCGCAACATCACCATCGCGGCGCTGAGCCTCACCATCGGCATCGGCTTCACGCAGGTGAGCGACATCTTCGACCAGTTCCCGGCGCTCTTCCAGCAGATCTTCGCCTCGAACTGCATCGCCGTCGCGTTCGTCGTCGCCGTGATCCTCAACGCCGTGCTACCCGGCGAAGAGCACTTCCTCTCCGCTCCCAAGGAGCAGGAGGCATAAACTCGGGGGCATCCCCGCTCGTCCGATTGAACAAACCGTACCCGTAGCACATCGTTCGGGTACGGTTTGTCATCATTCTCTGACGGATCGTACTCGTAACGCATCTACGAGTACGGTCCGTTGAACTTGGTCGACAAACCGTACCCGATGGCCCCTACCAGTGTGCTCCGTTGATACGGCGGCTACATGAATATGAACCATGATTCGACGGTCCAT
The DNA here is from genome assembly GCF_009193355.1 of Bifidobacterium leontopitheci. GTDB lineage: Bacteria > Actinomycetota > Actinomycetes > Actinomycetales > Bifidobacteriaceae > Bifidobacterium > Bifidobacterium leontopitheci. Next base: position 15,885 of record NZ_WBVT01000002.1, on the reverse strand, counting down.
CACCGGCCCACCGGCATGTTCATGTGCATCATGTTCCCTTTTGCCGGATTGAAAAAACGTTGCGAAAACAGCGCGTTTGAACGCACACGCCAAGCGTGGAAGACAAAACGTCAGTCAGAGATGTCGTGAGACAAGGCCATGTCCGTCCAAGACGGCTTCGGGAATGTCATCGCAGTCGTCCAGATCATGCGACTCCATGTAAGTGGCCGCGTCGTCCGCCCACGAATCGACATCCCAGTCGGACGCGGGAAACGGCGAAGCGCCGATATAATCAAGGTGAATGCCTTGATATCCTGAATATCCATGGTGATACCTCACTTAGTCGTGAGGCGTGCATAGATAATACTCGCCTAACAATGGATAGGAGATTTTGAAGCAACCGCATGAACAGGGATTAGGCCCTCTGTTCACGCTTTTTCATTTCAGGAATTCACGCGGATCGCAATCGAGCGCGTCCGCCAGTTTCGCCGCGGTCCCCAGCCAAAGTTGCTCGGCTGGACGCTGCCCGGTCTCGATATCCGAGATGTTCGGCTGCGGCACTCCTGATTTGTCGCTCAGCCGCTGTTGAGTCAGGCCGCGGCGCTGCCTGATCTGTTTGAGTCCCATACCGCCAATTATAGCGGTATGGCTATCTGTCTCGGTTATGTTCACTTGGCTTTCTTGACTCTCAAGAAAGCCGGTTGGCTATATAGTGTCAACAAAATCGGCGTGTCGCAACCATGGCCACGAACACGCCGATAGAAGACAGTCAGAAGGCAATAGCCTCCTCACGCGCCACCTCAGGCGCAACGTCAATATTGCCGTCACACCATCCGATGGTACCGTCAACAGCACGCGCCGTCGCAAAAACCCGAGGGTCAACCAACGACGCATACGCCGGATAGCCCAAATACTTGGACATATCAACAACACCGGAAAAACCATCACGAAACCTCACGGCAACACGATGGCCAGACATCGGCACCGCGTCAGTCACAACAGCGACACCCATGACAACCTCCTCACTTATGATCGAGCGGCGCTATGCCACTCGGCTGCGTATGAGCCTCAACATGACGCCAATTGGCCTCAAGCTCGGACTGCCGCAACGAAGCCCACTTCTTAATGAACCTCGCCTGTTTACGCGGAAAATCCTCACCGTCAACCAACGTGCCATCAAGATGAAACTTGGCGTAAAAACCATTATAGGACGCATGAAAATGCTTATCAGGCCCGTGATCATTGGCATACATGTAAACCACAATGCCATAAAAACGGCTGATACCGCCCATATCGCCACCTTTCAACCGATATCGGCACTAGCTTATCCCGTCCACCTTGGAACACGCCGAACGACACGAAACCGTGCCATCGTGCCTACCGCGCGCCATAAAGACACGCACCAGGCTAGCCGCGCGTTTAACGTCCCGCGGCCGAGACAAAGACCAAGCGCCGCACTAGGCAGCATCACCGTCCGAAGACGGCGGATCAAGCAATTTCCGAGGATTAGACACACGTAAAGCGTCACAAATCTTGCACGCCATCGCCAATGACATGTTCGCCACTGGACGCGCCCCACGCTCCGCATCGGCAATCCGCCCATAGGGGATACCAGCTTTCGCGGCAAGTTCGCGCTGCGTCAATCCTCGCTTCTGCCTGAGTTCTCTCAGTCCCATAACCTCACCTCGCTAACACCGGTGGGGCCAATACTACCCAAAGGGGACGCCGGGACGACGGCGCGCGCCATCCCGGCTAGCATACGATCGGCGTATGTCAGGCGGCGCACTGCGACGGCACTGCCACCACATGCCCGTCATCGTACAGGACGACGACAGTCTCATGGGCCACGCCACAGTGAGCGCACCACGACACACGGCCGATTGCATTGACAATACATGCCATGCTAAACTCCCTTTGTTAGTTCAGACATCCCCGCGCCTTATGACGCGGGGATTTTTTCAGCCCACCTAAATCCGGTGGGCTCTATCATCCATCACGCGACGTGGGGTTTATCCCAGTCCCCCGTTATCTCCGGGGCTATCCAGTCAGGCACATCACAGCGGGACAAGTCAACCGCTCCGCACCCTCAGGTCACGTCACTAGCGGGGACAATTCCATGCCGGCATGGAAATTTTGACAAGGAACACAAGTGCCTTCCCGTCACCATTGCACAGGAAGGCAAACCAAGATGACAGAACAAGAATGACAACCACTCACATTCAGACGAGCGGCGATCCCCGTCCGCCATCCAAACGACAGACCGTACTCGTAGGGCATCCTACGAGTACGATCCGTCAGCAAGAATCGACGGACCGTACCTGAACGCCCTTAACCAGAACGATCCGTTGTCATTGCTCGACAAAACGTACCCGTAGACCACCACTCAAGTACGGTCGGTCGGAAATACTGACAAACCGTACCCAGGCGGGCCTGTCCGGGTACGTTTCGTCGACACGGTGGCTACATGAATATGAACCATGATTCGACGGTCCACCATCTGCCCACTGGCATATTCATGTGCATGAGATATTGCTTGAAGAACACGAACAGCACCGCGTAGACGAGCGCAGCGACGAGGAAGCCGAAGACCAGCCGCTGCACGATGCCGCGGTACCGAACGTCACCGTCATCCGAATCACTGCCAACCCCGTTCACACACCCGTCTATCGCGAACAGCAGCACGAGCACGGCGATCATGATCATCCACACGAAGTCGATCTGGTAGCGGAAGTCGACGCCGGTGATCCGTCCGTCGACGATGAACGACAGCACGGCAGCCACGAGCGCACCGGCGATCAGCCGTCCTGCGGCGAGCCGACGCAGTGCGAACCGCCAGACGAACACGGTGAACAGCAGCATCGCGAACGGCGCGGTCGTCACGAAGTAACCGCCGAACTGCACGTGTTCGGACCGCCATGTGGTCAGCGGCGTCTCGACCGGATTGACGAACGGGAACCGTGCCGTCGTGTACGGCATGCGCAGGAAGTAGTAGTACACGTATGAGAAATACTGGGTGAGCGGCGCATTGAAATGCGTCATGTCGTACCCGGTGAGATTATAGTTCGCGCCGAAGTCGGTGAGTTTGCCGAACCGTGCGAGATTGTACAGGCACTGCGGCACGGCGACCGCCACGAACGGCACCAACGCGAAAGCCCAGACCATAAGCTCGTCGCGCAATCCGGCAAGCGACCGCAATCCCCGCCGCCACAGTCCTGCGATGTCGTCCCAGAACAGCGGGAGCGCGAACACGGCGATCGCCATCACCTGCGGGCGTGAGGCTATCGTCAACGCCACGCACAGCGATCCCGCGGCGAGCAGCGTACGGTTGAGTCCCTGCAGTTTCGCCTCGATCCACAAGGCGACGCCGCACATGGCGAAGAACACGGCCAGCTGCTGCGGCACCTGATACCACAGGCCAAGCTGGATCAGAATCGGCATACCGGTGCCGAGCCCTGCCATGATCACGCCGAGCAGCACGGCACCCAAGCTGACCGTCCGGCCCCGGCGAGCCGCGATGAGCCGCGCGATCTGCACGACGAGCCACGTGGAGGCGATCATGACGAGCGTCACGCAGATCATGATCGCCATGTTCGTGTCGAGCCGGTTGCCGGTGATGAGCTTCCACGGCGCGTACAGCAGCAGCGCCGGCAGCACGCCGAAATACGAGTAGTAGTGGCCGTGATAGAACGCCACGTCGAAGTAGATCGGCGGATCCGGATACGTCAGTCCGATGGCCGCGCGCGCTCGCGTATCGTAGGGGTTGGCCATGGCGGCGAGATGGCTGTTGACCGGATAGTCGAGCCACAGCTGACCGTTCAGCAGGGAGTCGGCGAGCCGCTGGTATTGGTCGGTGGCGTGGAGCGACGCGAATTCCGGCCAGTACAGGGGCGTCGCCTCCTCGAGCGGAGCCGCCTGCATGAAGAAGAACAACGGTATCGCGCAGGCGAGCGCCCCGGCGAGCAGCAGCGGCATCCAGCAGTCGCGAGCCCGCCAGCCGAACCGGCTGAGGTCGAACGGCATGCGATACAGCCGCGAGCGTGGCCGGAACAGGATGATCAGGCCGGCGACCAGCAGTTCGAGCGCGAACCGCAGCATGCTGAAGCGCATGGGTATGCGCGGGTTGGCGATGATTTGGCCGATCGGTATGGTCGCGCCTTCCTCCATCTGGTAGCGCAGGCGCACGTGCGTGGCCTTGCCGCCGACGCGCTGGTATCGCGAGTCTTCGGCGGACGGCGAGTAGCCGACGGTCGCGTTCGCGTCGTACCAGCCGCCGTCGGTGTCCTTGCGTGTGGACAGCTGCCAGCTGACACTATCGTCCTGGCTGGGGTGTTCGGCCGCTGCGTGCGCGATGTACAGGTATTCGATCGGCTGGTTCGTGGAGACGTCGCGCCATGCGTTGTCGGGATTGGTGACGGTGGCCGTGCCGTCGCGGTTGATGAGCAGTCCTTTGCCGGTGCCGTCCTCGTGCATGGTTGTGGGGTGTGCGTTGAGGCTTTGCCAGAACGGCAGGTTGAAGACGAACAGTTCGAGGATGATGATGACGGCGGCGGCGATCAGCGTCGGGCGGATTCGCTTGAGCTTTGGCTTGGTTTCAGTCTGTGCCATGGTCATGCCCTTTTCACCTGCACGGCTGCGGCCGGCACCCGCGTTCCGTGTTGCGTGAACGACGCGACGACGCCCTTGATGTCGATGACATGCGTAACGAACAGTATGCCGGCGTACAGCACGTACATGACGAGGTACACAAGCGCGAGCAGGATGAACCAGCGCGTGTGGAGCAGCGATTCTACCCCGTACATCGCCGCCCACAGCACCACGTTCACGCCGATGGCCGCCCACGTGTGCACGGTCATGACGTCACCGAAGCGGCGCCGCACCTGCACGTACGAAACGCTCATGGTCAGAAACGTCGAGACCATGCTGGATGCGGCCACCGCGACAATGCCGCCGAGCCGTGCGGCGACGATGAACGCGGCGACGACCACCACGAGCGACGCAAGCGACAGGATGTCGGAGAACCGCGTGTCCTTTTCGGCGTTGAGCAGCATGTTGAGCATCACGGTCACGCCCATGAAGAAACTGGACAATGCCAGGCATGACAGCGCGGGCGCGGCGACCGTGTAGTGTTCCGAGTAGAACGAGGCGAGCAGGTCGTTGGCCGATGCGGAGATGATCACGGCGATTGGCAATACGAACGCGAAGGCGAGGGTCGTGAGCATGCGGACCTTGGCGAGCGCTTCGGCTCGGCGTCCCTGCCCGATGAGCCGTGAGGAGACGGGCAGCAGGATGACTGCGAACGCCTGCAGCAGATAGTAGGTGGTCTTGCCGAAGTTCATCGCGCCCGTGTAGTAGCCGGCCATCGCATCGGGCAGCACGGATTTGACGACGAACGTGTCAGCGCTGAGCACGAGCGACGCCATGATGAAGAACAGCGAGAACGACAGTGTCCCGTGCGCTGCGTCATGCCAGCTGATGCGCGGCTTGCCTCGTCCGTCCGCGACGATGCGCGGCCATACGGGCGCGAGCAGGAAGCATCCGAGCACGATGATGACAATCATGGCCGAGCAGTAGCCGATTTCCAGTCCGAGCACAGGGTCGGCTGGGAACAGGAGGATGATGAGCGGTATCGTGCCGAGTTTGACGATCGGGTACAGCGTGGACATGAGCGCGCTTCGGCCGAAGCGTTGCAGACCGTCGTTGATGCCGAGCATCACCACGTACAGGCCGTTCGCGGGCACTAGGAACGCGGCGTACTGGAAGTAACGCTCGATGGTGCGGTCGTGCAGCATCATGCCGAACAGGGGCGCGCCGGCGAAGTCGATGAGGAAGAACACGGCGACGATGCCCGCCTGCACGACCATCGTCCGCAGGATGAGGCTGCGTCCGTCGTACCGGCGTGACGACAGGTTGCGGGCGATGGACTGGCGTGCCCCGTTGCTGACGAACAGGTACTCGAAGTCGAGCAGGGTGATGATCGTGCCGACCACACCGTAGTTTGCGGGCGAGGCGAATCCGCCGAGGAAGAAGTGGATCGCATACCCGCAGACGAAGAACGAGATGTTGCTGATGATATTGGCGATTAGACCACGGTTCATCGGATGCCTCCTTGGGCGGGCACGATTGTGGTGGACATTGCGGTTGGCGTTGGCGACGGTCGCGACGCTGCGGCTGACGCCGGGTCGCCGGGCCACAGCAGGCGCGGCCGTACGCGGTCGGCGCGCAGCAGCGCGATGAGGAACGGGATCATGACCACCGTCCAGATCATGTATCTGGTGGAGGTGGGTTTGAGCGGTATGGAGATGGCGTTGGCGAGCAGCGAGAGCAGCGACCAGACGAGCGGCACGGCGAACATGGCGTACGGTCCGTTCGATTGGCGGCGGTCCGACGCCGTGACGTCCGCGCGGCCGTGCGCCGGCGCGGTGTCACGTCGGCGACGTGGCCGCACCCGCCGGAACGGCGACAGCGACCGCACCGTGCGCATCCGGCAGAACACGAGGAACATGGGCAGCAGGAACGTCCACACCGCCGTGAGTGTGGCGATGCCGAGCACCGGCGTGGAGCACCATGCACGCCACAGGGCGTCGGCGCCTGCGCGATACAGGCCGTCTTCGCGGTAGCCGGGCAGCAGGCGGAACACGGGACTGTACGAGTCGTCGATCTGGAATTTCATGCGGTTCGCCGTCGCCTGGTCGGCGGTGGCGGCGAGGTCACCTAGGTGTATGGGGTGGCCGGTGCCGTCGATGGGCGTGCGCGTGAGGCTGAACCATCCTGATTCGAGCGCTGCATAGCCGTTGAAGTAGGCGTCCGGGTGCCGCAGTCCCATGGACAGCCATGCGGCCAGGTATGGGCCGACGCCGTGGGGATCGCGCAGCGAATACTGGATGATCGGGTCGGCGAGATACGGGTTGTACGCTTCGGCCATGTCCTCCACCGGCACATGGTTGACCGCGTCGATGGCCTGTCGTTCGCTCGTGGTGATGTCGTCGGGACGGTCGGTGACGTACCGTGCCGTCATCTGCATCGGCACGACCATGATCTGGTTCGCGTCGTCCTTACGCACCTGCAGCAATGTGGACACGGCCGCAGGGAACACGGCGAACGCGACTGCCGCCGTCAGGACCGTCACGACGAGCGCGCGCACGCACAGGCTGCGGCGCCCGGCTGTGTCACGACGGCGTGCGAGCGGCAGCAACGCGAGCGACAGGATGGTGATGTACAGTCCCGTCATCGTGGTCAGCGCGCACAGCGCCGACATGACGACGAACGCGGCGCAGAACCGCGGCGAGCGCAACGCCGACAGCCGCGTCCGCACAACTTCTGTGTAGAGGAGCATCCACGGCACGAGCACGACCATGTGCAGGGTCTCTTTGACGAGCGACATCATCAGAATCGGCAGTGCGGGGTACAGCGCGAACAAGAGGAACATGGCCGCCGCCGTGACGCGTCCGGCCCCCACGTGCCGCGCATAGACGACGACCGCGGCAAGGCCGAGCGCGCTGGCCGTCACCTGCAGCAGCGTGAGCACGGCGAGGCCGGCTCGCATGTCGCCCATCCACGTGCCGAACCGTGCGAACATGCCGAACACGAGCGTGTCCAATACGGGATGATGCGCCGACAAGGTGCCCGGCAGGCTCCCGCGCACGGACAGGCCATAGTATTGCGCGATCTGCTCCCCCGTGTCATACCAGACCGTGCCGGGGAACATCATGATGATGATCGGGCTCCAGCACAGCAGCAGGACCGCCGCGACCAGCAGCCATCGCACGGTCGTCGGCAGAGCCGACCATCGTGCGTCCGCACGATTCAGCCGCTCCCCCAGGTGCCGCAACGGCGTACGCAAGCGTCGCAGGGCGCACAACAGACGCTGATGCCGAGCCGCCGCGCCGCGGATGCGATCGTTGAAGAAGTCGCCGGCAACCGGATGAGGTTCCGTTTCGTGACGTTCTGTTTCGTGACGTTCTGATTCACGACGTGTCATGCCGACCAGTGACTCGCCGATGGTGTACAGGATCGTCAATGTCACGGCGAGCAGCACCGTCCGGACGGCAAGCCATACGTCGAACGGCGCCAACGTAGCGCGTGTGGCCGCGTTGCCGGCCATGGTGACGACGAGGGACACGACGGCGCAAAGCACGCACTGCGCCGCTCGAGGCGGTCGGAACCTCGTCTGTATCATGGTTACGACGATAGGCGATTGCGCCATCGGCCGCCGCGCATGTCACCTACTGTTCATCGAGATGCGGGTGAGCGGTAACGCGCAACCCGTGAACGTGATGTCGTGTTCAGTCCGGGTTCACCGCCGCACGCCCCGCACGCGGCGCCGGTTTCTACGTAACGCAAGGCGCGCGGGGCGGAAGGGAGCACGCTCAGCTGTTCTCCATGACGATGCCGTCGATCACGTCGGCGACATGCTCGCAGTCGTCGGCGCACCGTTCGAGCTGCTCGTACACCTCATGCCAGCCGATCACCTGCATCGGGTCGTCGCATGTGGTGTGCAGCGTGCGCATCGCCTCGACGAACAGCTGGTCGGCGTCCTGCTCGCTCTTGTTGACCGAGAACACGCGTTCGCGCAACGTCTTCGAGCGTTTGAACCGGGGCAGCTCATCCGTCAGGTCGCGGATCTGCTCGCAGGCGTGGACGACGACATCGGTGAGCTCGATTGCGTCGGGACGCGCCTGCAGCACGTTGTCGTAGTACATGCGGTGCAACGCGCCTTCGATATGGTCGGTGATGTCGTCGAGCGCGCTGCTGAGCCGGGCGATGTCGTCACGGTCGAACGGGGTGATGAACGCGGTCACCAGCTCGTCCATGATGCCGTGCCTGACCTCGTCGGCGGACTGTTCTATGCGGTGCATGGCCTCCATGTGGTCGCGCAGCCGGGCGGGATCGTACTGGTGCATGACGTCGGAGAGCAGATGCGCCGCCTGGCAGGCGTAGTCCGCGCTGCGACGGAATCCGTCGAAATAGAACGAGTCGTTTTTGCGGGCCATTGCGCGTGGTTCCTTTCTTCGCGTCGGAGCGAGGGTTCGGTGGGTGTGGGTTGCTTGGGATGGATGATTACTGGATGGTTGTTGGACGACTGACGTCGCTGTGCGGCGGTCCGTCAGAACAGGAACATGAACAGTTTCGCCATGACGAAGCTGATGATGCCGCATCCGGGGAATGTGAACACCCAGGTGAGCATCATGTCGCGCACGACGGCGAAGTTGATGGCCGACAGACGTCGCACCGCGCCGACTCCCATGATGGCGCTGGTCTTCGTGTGCGTGGTGGATACGGGGATGCCGAGCACGGTCATGACCAGCAGGCACACCGCGCTGGACAGGTCTGCTGAGAATCCTTGGTATTTTTCGAGCCGGACCATATCCATACCGACCGACTTGATGATCTTCTCGCCGCCGACGCTAGTGCCGACGCCCATGATAGTGCTGCACAGGATCATCAGCCAGACGGGGATCAGCACGCCGGCGACGCTGGATTGCCCGTTGCAGAACGCCATGCCGAGGAACAGCACGCCGATGAATTTCTGACCGTCCTGTGCGCCGTGCATGAAGCTGTTCGCCGCGGCGCCCGCGATTTGCGCGTAGGTGAAGAACCCGTTCGCCCGCCGTCGGTCGAGACCTGCGCATATCAGGGTGACGGCCTTGCAGACCAGCCATCCGATGCCGAATCCGAGGAGCAGGCTGGCGACCAGCCCGTAGAGGACCTTCACCCACTCCCCCATGTTGATGCCCGCGATGCCGCCCTGGATGGCGATCGCCGCGCCGGACAGGCCTGCGATGAGGCTGTGGCTTTCGGATGTGGGGATGCCGAGCATCGACGCGCCGACGCTATAGACGACGATGGAGAACAGTGCGGCGCACAGTGCGATGAGCGCCGCATGCGTGTCCGTGCCGAAGTCGACCATGTTGCTGATGGTGGAGGCGACTGACGCGTTGAAATGCGTCATGAGGAACACGCCGAAGAAGTTGAACACGGCCGCCATGATGACCGCCGGCCTCACCCGCAGGCATCGGGTGGTGACGCAGGTGGCGATGGCGTTCGGCGCGTCGGTCCAGCCGTTGACGAAGATGACGCCGAGCGTCAGCAACGTTGTGACGGCGAGTGCAGGGTTGGAGACTACCTGTTGGATGAAATGGGACAGCGTAACGTCCACGGGCGATCATCACCTTCTTCGTCGAGGGCCGACACGAAACAAGAATGATTATAGCGAAGAACGGCTACGTAGTTCGCCAAGTATGTCGCGTGTCGTGACGAAAAGGACGTCAGATGCTGAATGTGATATGCGAGTGCGGTATGTGTTGCGCACAGCTCCGCATATACGAGTGGGCCCCTCGAAGCCGAAGCTTCGAGGGGCCCACTACGCGTTCAGGCCGATCCGGTCAGAACGTCATCACTCGTTGTCGCCAGCGGTGGCGGCGGTGGCGGTGACGGCGCCCTTCTCGGAGGTGTTCAGGCCGGAGTACACCCAGTCGGTGTAATCCGGGTGATCGTAGCCCTTGTCGACCGCGAACTGGAAGGCTTCCTGGCGGAACTTCTCGAGCTCGTCGATCTTGGCGGCGTACTTCTCGGCGTCGATCATGCGCAGAGCCTCAGCGGTCAGCTCGTAGCGATCGATCTCGTTCACGCGAACCATGTCGTACGGGGTGGTGGTGGAGCCCTCCTCCTCGTAGCCGTGGACGTTGAAGTTGTCGTGGTTCGGGCGATCGTAGATCAGGCCGCGCACGTCGTGAGCGTAGGAGTGGTACGCGAACAGCACCGGCTTGTCGGCGGTGAAGATGTCGGCGAACTCCTCGTCGGACAGGGCCTCGTCGTTCTCCTTGGCGGACTGCAGGGAGAGCAGGTCAACCACGTTGACGACCTTGAACTTGATGCCGAGCTCCTTGAGCTTGTCGGAGGCGGCCATGATCTCCTGGGTCGGGACATCGCCGGCGGCGGCAAGCACGATCTCAGCCTCGTCGTTGGACTTCGCGGTGGAGGCCCAATCCCAAGCGGCGGCACCCTTCTCGAGCTCGGCGCGAGCCTCGTCGAGGGACAGCCACGTGGCGGCCGGCTGCTTGCCGGCGATGATGGCGTTGATCTTGTTGGTGGACTTGTAGCACTTCTCGGCGATGGCCAGCAGCATGTTCGCATCGGTGGCGAAGTAGATGCCGATGACGTGATCGTTGTGGAAGCACTTGTTCAGCAGCAGGGAGGTGACACCCGGATCCTGGTGCGAGAAGCCGTTGTGGTCCTGACGCCACACGTGAGAGGACACGAGCAGGTTCATGGACGCGATCGGCTTACGCCACGGGATCTCGCGGACGGTCGCCTCGAGCCACTTGGCGTGCTGGTTGAGCATGGAGTCGATCACGTGCACGAAGGACTCGTAGGAGCTCCAGATGCCGTGACGGCCGGTGAGGAGGTAGCCCTCGAGGAAGCCTTCCATCTGGTGCTCGGACAGCTGCTCGACGACCTGGCCGGAGACGTGCATGTGCTCGTCGACCTCATCGGAGATGTAGCCGGCATCCCACTGCTTGTTGGTGACCTCGTAGGAAGCCTGCAGACGGTTGGAAGCGGTCTCATCCGGTCCGAAGATGCGGAAGTCGTGCGGGTTGTTCTTGATGACGTCGCGGGTGTAGACGCCGAGACGACGGGTGGCCTCGAGCTGGCCCCAGCCGTGGCCGTACTTCTCGACTTCCTTGACGGCGTAGTCCTCGATGTTCGGGAGCTTCAGGTCGTCGCGGATCACACCACCGTTGGCGTTCGGGTTGGCGCCGATGCGCAGCTCGCCCTTAGGCATGAACGCGGTGACGTCGGCCTTCACAGCGCCGGTCTCGTCGAACAGCTCTTCCGGCTTGTAGGACTCGAGCCAGTTCTTGAGGACCTCGAAGTGTGCCTCGGTGTCGCGGGCGGAAGCCAGCGGGACCTGGTGAGAACGCCAGGAGCCCTCGGTCTTCTTGCCGTCGATGTACTTCGGGCAGGTCCAACCCTTCGGGGTGCGGAAGATCAGCATCGGGTAGAACGGACGGTGCACGTTGTCCGTCTGCGCGGTGGCCTTGATGTCGCAGATCTCGTCCCAGATGGTCTCCCACAGCTCGGCGAAGCGGCGGTGGATGGACATGTGGTCCTCATCGTCGAAGCCGGCGACGAACTCGTACGGCTCGTAGCCCATGCCGTGGAAGAACTCGTGGAGCTCCTCGTCGGAGATGCGGGACAGGATGGTCGGGTTGGCGATCTTGTAGCCGTTGAGGTGCAGGATCGGCAGCACGATACCATCGGTGCGCGGGTTCACGAGCTTGTTGGACTGCCAACCGGTGGCCAGCGGGCCGGTCTCGGCCTCGCCATCACCGACGATGGCCGGCACGAACAGGCTCGGGTTGTCCATGATGGCGCCGTAGGCGTGGGACAGGGCGTAACCCAGCTCGCCACCCTCGTGGATGGAGCCCGGGGTCTCCGGAGCGAAGTGGGACGGGATGCCGCCCGGGTAGGAGAACTGACGGAAGAACTTCTGCAGACCAGCCTCGTCCTTGGTGATCTTCGGGAAGGTCTCGGTGTAGGTGCCGTCCAGGTAGGACTGCGAGGTACCGGCCGGGCCACCGTGGCCCGGGCCCATGATGATCACGGTGTTCTGGCCGTGGTCGGCGATGAAGCGGTTGATGTGACCGATCAGGAAGTTCAGGCCGGGGGTGGTGCCCCAGTGGCCGACCAGACGGTGCTTCACGTCCTCGCGGGTGAAGGGCTCCTTCATCAGCGGGTTGCTACGCAGGTAGATCTGGCCGATGGAGAGGTAGTTGGCAGCACGCCAGTACTTATCCACGCCTTCCAGAGCTTCCTCGGAAACCGGAGCGTTCAGCTTCTTCCAAGGGGTGCCAATAACAGGACTCGTCATGTGTACTCCTGTACTCCTGCACAATGATGTGCAATTGATTATTATCGTTCGGTCATGAATGCCATGGAACCTTGCGATTCCGGGCTCTTCAATCCCAATCGTTGACCATGGTACGTTGAGAGCACGACTTATGGCAGCTTTTTTGCGCCTATGTTCGGAAATGTTTGATTAATTTGATGAATTATGAGTGAATCATTGATTCATTTTCATGCAAAAACCGGTATCCAACCGCTGAATAACGCTGTTTTTTCAGCCCATTTCGGCTAGTTCGCCGGAATTTTTCGCGCTGCGGGGCATCATACGCCATGCGGCGTGTTGTGTGTGTTAACGGCGTTAATTGTTCGTTTTTGTTCGTTTTTGACGGTGCCGGCGCGAGTCCGCGAAACCCCCGCCCCGCACGGCGGTCGCGACGCCCCGCCGCCCGCCCCGCCTTTGTCTGCTCGCACGGTCACAATGGAGACACCTCATTGTCCGATAGTTCTATAGTCAGTGGCGGCCGTCGGCAACCATGACGCCCGCCGCAAGGAGGAAACCCATGCCACAAGGCCCGGTGCTCGTCGTCGATTTCGGCGCCCAGTACGCCCAGCTCATCGCCAGGCGAGTTCGCGAAGCGCACGTCTACTCCGAACTCGTCCCCCACTCCATGCCCGTCGAGGAGATGCTCGCCAAGGATCCCAAGGCCATCATCCTGTCCGGCGGCCCGGCGTCCGTGTTCGAGCCCGGCGCCCCCAAGGTCGACGAGAAGCTGTTCGAGGCGGGCGTCCCCGTGCTCGGCATCTGCTACGGATTCCAGGCCATGGCGTACGCGCTCGGCGCCGACGTCGACAAGGCCGCCCTCGGCGAATACGGCAAGACCGACACCGTCATCGACCACGCCGACGGCATCCTCGCCGGCTCCCCCGCCGACCAGAGCACCTGGATGAGCCACGGCGTCGCCGTCAAGACCGCCCCCGCAGGCTTCGAAGTGCTCGCCCACACGGAAGGCGCGCCCGTCGCCGCCATGGAGGACGAGTCCCGCAAGCTCTACGGCGTGCAGTGGCACCCGGAGGTCAAGCACACCCCGCTCGGCCAGAACCTCATCGAGAACTTCCTGCACAAGTGCGCCGGCCTCGAGGACGACTGGAACGCCTCCAGCATCATCGACGACCAGGTCAAGAAAATCCGCGAGAAGGTCGGCGACGCCGAAGTCATCTGCGGCCTGTCCGGTGGCGTGGACTCCGCCGTCGCCGCCGCCCTCGTCCACAAGGCCATCGGCGACCAGCTCACCTGCGTGTTCGTCGACCACGGTCTGCTGCGCAAGGGCGAAGTCGAGCAGGTCAAGCACGACTTCGTCGCCGCCACCGGCATCCGCCTGATCACCGTCGACGCCGCCGACGACTTCCTCGACGCCCTCAAGGGTGTCTCCGAGCCCGAACGCAAGCGCAAGATCATCGGCGAAAAGTTCATCCGCACCTTTGAAAAGGCCCAGCAGCAGGTCCTCGAAGAGGCCGGCGCCCGCGGCAAGGAAGTCAAGTTCCTCGTGCAGGGCACGCTGTACCCGGACGTCGTCGAATCCGGCGGCGGCGACGGCGCGGCCAACATCAAGAGCCACCACAACGTCGGCGGCCTGCCCAAGGACATCAAGTTCCAGCTCATCGAGCCGCTGCGCACCCTGTTCAAGGACGAGGTCCGCGCCATCGGCACCGAGCTCGGCCTGCCCGACGCCATCGTCTGGCGCCAGCCGTTCCCCGGCCCCGGCCTCGGCATCCGCATCGTCGGCGAGATCACGCGCGAACGCCTCGACGTGCTGCGCGAAGCCGACGCCATCGCCCGCGAGGAGCTCACCAAGGCCGGCCTCGACCGCGACATCTGGCAGTGCCCCGTGGTGCTGCTGGCTGACGTCCACTCCGTCGGTGTCCAGGGCGACGAGCGCACCTACGGCTCCCCCATCGTCCTGCGCCCCGTCAGCTCCGAGGACGCCATGACCGCCGACTGGTCTCGCGTCCCCTACGACGTGCTCGCCACGATCTCCACGCGCATCACCAACGAATGCCGCCAGATCAACCGAGTCGTCCTGGACTGCACCTCCAAGCCCCCGGCAACCATCGAATGGGAGTGATTGGATAACGGAGCGTCCTCGGCGTTGCTCCTCGGTCGACGTACTGAGTACGCCTTCCCTCGGTGCGCCTTGAGGACGCACACGTTATCCAAACACTCCGGTGAATGCGGTAACGCTTAATATCCCCCGAGCAGTGGGCCGAACCGGTAACGGTTCCGGCCCACTGCTCATATAGGGCGGCAATCCCATCGAAGGACACCGGGTATGGATCAACATGCGGGTCATATCCACGAGCGCTGTCGCCGTGGCGTCCGTTTCCAGCTGGAATCCGACTGCTACTAGTGGAAAACGGACGCAAAACAGCACTCCAGCGTCCGTTTTCCACTTGAAGAAGCGGACTTCTATTCGGAAACGGACGCCAACAGGCCGATTTGCGTCCGTTTCCGAATAGAACCCCGCCGGTCATGGTCGCAAACGGACGGGTTAGCGCCCGAACCGTTAAGCCCTTCCTCACCACACAAGACAGAAGACATCCCGTGTCAGACGCAAGAGACCCAAATGTGGACCTTCACCCAAGACCGGTTGCCACAACTTGCGGATTCGGGCCATTTTCGCAAGTTGTGGCAATGAATGGAATGACCTGCTGAATTGTACGGCAAGTTACCAGGACGTATAACGCGTCATGCGTGAAAATCACTGAGCATACAGCTCAAACAAGAGATCAGAGGCTTCCACTCCATCAATCCTGTCGATGATTCTGTTCAATGCATCAATCTTCGTAGACGTTGCCGAGCCCGGGGATAACGCCCGAAGTTTTGCGCACTTTGGTTCTGGCTTGGGTTGAGAACATGGCCCGTGTCCTGTGTACGATTTTCAGTCGCCAAACATAGAAAACCGCGATTGGAAGCGAGGACACAAGCCATGTCACAGCAGATTCTACAGGTCGACCAGGCCATGCTCGAGACCACCTTGGACCGGATGGTCAGGAAGACGGTCG
>NZ_WBVT01000019.1 GCF_009193355.1 Bifidobacterium leontopitheci | reverse complement strand
CGGGACAAATCGGAACAAGGACAGGCCACGATCACCGAGGCCGTCAGTCAGAATCAGGGTCACCGCCAGGCCGCCACTCCCATTATCGCCGATCGGATTAACCGGCATAACCATTATCAACGTCAGGATTACACGACCGACCGTACTCGTGCGGCCTGTTTCGGATACGTTCCGTTGAGGATTCTCGCGCCCGGCGCCCCGGAACTAGCCGCGCGCGCCGCGACAGCCGCCTAAGGCCCGGTTCGGGTCCGCTTCCTCCCAGGAGAGCCGGCGAACTAGACGGAAACGACCGCAAACAAGCCGATTGGCGTCCATTCCGCACCAGTCCATGGAGGTTCTTAGCCGGAAACGACCGCAAACAGGCCCGGGAGCGTCCGTTTCCAACCAGAAGCGCCGGCGTCCTAGCCGGAAACGGCCGCACGCGACCTCGCTGAGGGGCCAAACCGGCTTCCGCCGCCGGTGGCGATCAGCCGAAACCCGCGACTTCGCCCCGCCTCGCAGCCGGCATCCGTCTCGCCGGCTTGGACCAGGTGGTCCACAAACACCGCGCAGCAGACCACACCTGTCCATGATTCATCACGACGGCCCGTAAATGTCTGTTTTAGGGGGTAAGTTCTGAAATAAGAGTTCCATGCCGTGTAGGCGGTAGGTGACCGGCGTGGATCATTGGAACGAGAGAATGATGTTGGAGGACCGCCCATGGTGAATGTGAACACAGTGGTGGGCAAACGGTACAAGATCCTGGCGCAGATCGGCAAGGGCGGCATGTCCACCGTGTATCTGGCCATGGATTCGTCGTTGAACAAGCAGTGGGCCATCAAGGAGATCCGCAACGTCTCCGACAAGGTGCAGCGCGATCTGGTCATCAAGAGCCTCACCATCGAGGCGAACATGATCAAGCGCTTCGACCACCCGGCCATCCCGCGCATCGTCGACCTGATCGAAGAGAAGAACAGCCTGTTCGTCGTCATGGATTACGTCGAAGGCCAGACGCTCGCCAGCCTGCTCAAGAAGGAGGGCCCGCAGAGCGAGGACGATGTGGTCGACTGGGGCATCCAGCTGTGCGACGTGCTCGACTACCTGCACCGGCGCAAGCCGCCGGTCGTGTTCCGCGACATGAAGCCGTCGAACGTGATGCTTACGCCTGAAGGCGCGATCAAGCTCATCGACTTCGGCATCGCCATGGAGGTCGGCAAGGCCGACAAGCCGCTCATCGGCGACGACCGTCAGCTCGGCACCCCCGGCTTCGGCGCCCCCGAACAGTTCGACGAGAACGGCACGGTCGACGCCCGCACCGACATCTACGCGCTCGGCGCCACGCTGTTCTACCTGCTCACCGGCTCGCATCCGCGCAAGAGCGGCATCGTGCCGATCCGCACCATCAACGAGAAGCTGTCCTCGGGCCTCGAGCGGGTGATCGAGAAGGCGACGCGCAAGGACCCCGACGCCCGCTACCAGACGTGCGCCGAGTTCGCCTACGCGCTCAAGCACTACCGCGAGGAGGACAGCGCCCACCGCGCCGCGCTGAAGGCCAAGTGGCGCGGCTTCCTCGGCACGTCGGTCGCCGCCGTGGCCAGCCTGCTGCTGTCGGGCGGCATGCTCATCGCCGCGAACGCCGCGCAGAACTCCGACTACGACTACTGGATGAGCCAGGCGGCGCAGAACACCGACGACACGGCCGCGCAGGACGCCTACATCAAAGCGGCCGACATCAAGACCGGCTCCATCGAGCCGTACGAGCAGCTCATCAAGCGCTACACCACCGACGGCGACTTCTCGGACGCCGAGGAGAACACGTACAACACGCTCATCAGCCAGCATGCCGCCGACCTGCGCAAGAACGCCGACGACTGGGCGCAGCTGAGCTACGACACCGGCCTGATGTACTGGTACTACTATTCCGGCTCCAAGATGAAGAGCGAGACGGCGGTCTCCTCCGACCAGGATCCGCAGCGATACGCGCGCATCCGCGCCGCATCCCAGTGGATGCACAACGCGGCCGAGGACTCCGGGTTCAAGGACGCCCGCATCGCCGGCATCTACGCCGACATCGCCGACTTCAACACGCAGATCGTGCCGCTCATCAACCAGGGCTCTGATTCGGGCAAGTACAAGCCGTACTTCGCCAAGCTCCAGCAGCTCATCGAATCGGCCGACAAGGAGCAGAACGACGTGATCCGCCTGGAGGCCGCGAACCTGACGCTCGACGCGCTGCGCGTCTACCCGCGCAAGTTCCGCGCCGACGGCGTGACCAAGACCGACATGACCGACCTCGCCGACCGGGCCTCCAAGCTCGCCGAACAGGTGACGCCCACCACCGATGCGCTCGACCAGTCCAAGAAGAGCGCGCAGGAAGCACAACAACCCACCAAGGACGCCATCGCGAACGCGTTCGTCGATATTAAGGGGGATGCGAAGTGAACGCAGATACATTCAGGACCCTTGCCGTGGTCTTTCTGGCACTTGCCGTGATTCTGGCGGCGGTCGCCGTCGTCCTGTACCGCAAGCTCGACATCAAGGCCGTGCGCGACGAGCTGAGCGGCCGTACCGCCGAACGTGAGATCAAGGAGCTGCGCGGCGTGCGCGCCGGCTCGTGGCAGCGAGCCGACGAGCTGGGCGACCATGGCGCCCGCAAGCGCAAGAAGGGCAAGTCCGGCGCGTCGGCGACCGGCAGCCCGACCGGCACCGGCGATACGAGCGACATCGAGTTCCGTCCGGTCACCGGCACGGGTTCCGGCTCGTGGACCGGTTCCGGTTCGATGGGCTCGACCAACGCCGGCGTGACCCGGCCGTCCACTTCGGCGCCGCGTCACGCGGTCCAGTCGGTCGCGCAGCCCGCGGCCGACCAGCCGGTGGTCGAGATCCCGGTGTCCATGGCGTCCGCGGCGGAGCTCGCGGACGAGGGAGAGACTTCACTGATGCAGTTCCGCAAGCCTGCGGAGCACACGGATGACGATGACGAATCACGAACGATTCTGGTTCGCGGAGGGAAGAAGCACTGATGAGCGCAAACAACCAACACAAGGGCATCTCGCCGTGGAAGGCGCTGCTGGGCGGCGTCGTCTCCATCGCGATGATCGTCGGCACCAATACGATGGTCGCCAACGCAAGCCCGGCGGCCGCGACAGCCGACGATGCGGCTGCCTCGCAGCCGACTGACGGCAATACGCAGGGGAGTGAGGACTCCTCGGCGGCGACGTCCGACAAGACGTCCGGCACAACAGCGGACAACGCAGCCCAGCAGAACGCTGCGTCCGGCAAGACCACTGGTGAGTCCGGTAAGGCCACGTCTGATAACACCGCCGGCAAGTCCGCCGATGCTGAGCGGAGCAACGCGGCATCACCGTCCGACGCGGCGAAGTCCGGCACCCCGGCCCAGGCCGACGACGCCGGACTGCCCGGCGCCCCGACTGTGCCGACCACGGCCACGCTGACCGGCGACTCGGTCACCGCGACCATCAAGAACGGTACGAAGAACGTCGCCTACACGCTGGTGAACGACGCCTGGGGCGTCAGCCTCTCCGGCGCCACCAACGCGGCACGGCTGCGCATCACCGGGTACTACAGCGTGGACGGCTCCGTCGACTGCGTGGCCGGCACGACCTCCTCGAAGGTGCTGAACGACCCGTCCAAGTGCCGCCAGCTCGACCAGACCATCATCGTCGACGCCAACGGCAACGCCACGTGGACGCCGCAGGCCAATGACGACAACGGCGTCCAAGTGTCGGTCGACGGCGTGTTCGACCTCAACGAGCTTTCTGTGCGGGCTTACGATGCCGACCTCACCGCCAGCCAGCCGGCCAAGCTTGCGGCCATCGCCGGCACCGACCGGCTCGTCGTGGACACGAACGCCAGCCAGCAGACCACGCTGAGCGCCGACGTGCAGAAGGTCAACGCATCCTCCGACGTCATCGCCAAGCCGAAGAGCTTCACCATCAGCTCCACGAACCCGCTGTTCGCGCTGCGCATGAAGGTCCTCAAGGCATACAAGGGCGACAAGGCCGCCCCGCTGATGCTGACCATCGGCGAGAACCAGCATTTCGGTGACGTCGCCGAAGCGACATCCAAGAAGGTCAACGGCACGACCACGTACAGCGTGACCGTCGACGCAAAGGACGCACCCGTCGACGCGTTCGCCAAGGACGGCACCTACAAGGTGTCGCTCAACCCGGCGGCGTTCGGCAAACTCGGCGCGGCCTCGGCCACGTCCGTGAGCCTGCGCATCGACAACAGCGCACCGAAGGCGCCCACGGCCGCGACGGTCGCCACGGCGGCCGACGAGGCGATCCTCGACGGCACGCTCGGCGAAGACACCGTGCGCATGCTCACCGGCGCGCACGACCTGGTGCTCGACCCGGCCGATGACGTGGCCGCGGTCGACCATGCGACCGTCACCCTGTACATGGACGGCGGCAAGACGCCCACGACCATCAAGGGCGAGCCGGCGACCACCGGCGCGAACGCCGGCAAAATCGTCGTCAGCCTGCCCGCCGACCACGACTACGACCTGACCAAGTCGACCGTCACCGTCACCGACGAGGCCGGCCGCTCCTCCAAGGCGCAGACGCTCGCCGGCTACTTCGCCGGCGACGGCGGCTTCACCCACCTGCTGCTCGACAAGCAGACGCCGGACACCATCACCGTGATCCCGCTGCACGGCCGCAAGACCGCCAACGGCATCTACAACTCCATCAACGGCATCAAGTTCGTCGGTGCCGACGGCAAGACGGCGCTCGCCGGCAATGCGAAGAAGCGCATGCAGCTCATCGCCGGACTCGGCGCCACGCCCGCCGTGCACATCGACACGCAGCGCGGCTCCGCCCCCGAGAAGACCGACTACACGACCGCCGACATCGACGGCAAGTTCGAACTCAACTTCGAGAAGAAGCTGGAGACCGGCCAGTACCTGCTCAAGCTCGCTCCGGAACTGACGAAGTACCTGCCCAGCGTGAACGACGACCAGCTTGCGGACCCGTTCAACACGGACACCACCTCTCCGGTCATCAGCGGCGTCACCTTCACCAAGTCCGCCGACAAGCAGGGCTCGCTCGACCTTGACGGCGGCAAGCTGTACGTCAACAGGAACGGCGGCCTGCGCTTCGCCATCACGACCACCGACAAGAACACGGACGGTTCCGAAGGCACCGGCGTCGAGACCGTGACCCTCACCGTGCCGTTCGCCGCGCTCAACGACGACGGCACGATCGGCACGTTCAGCGGCACCGCCAAGGAGGCGACCATCACGGCGACCAAGCAGGCCGACGGCACGTTCGCCGCGACCCTGCCCGCCGCCGGCGTGTACGATTTCGCCACCGCCTCCGCCACCGCGACCGACTACGCAGGCAATGTGTCCGCCGCGTACAAGTTCGCCGACCACACCGGCGACGCCGGTGCGTTCGGCTACATACAGGTGTTCAACTCCGCCAGCGCCAGCCTCGGCGACGACCTCAAGGTCACCATCCACGGCGTGCCCGCCAAGGCGGTCTCCATAATGCCGGCCATCACCATCACCGGCGCCTCCGCATGGTTCAAGCCGCTCGTCGACGCCATGAAGCGCACCGACGGCAAGCTGGTCGTCGGCCACGGCACCGTGACCGCCGAAGCCGCGGCAGCGAAGGCCACCTATGATCTGACCGTCACCGGCGCGGTCGACGCGAAGAGGACCGTCGCCATTGACGGCTCCACGTTCAGCCTCACCGACGGCCTGCACACGCTCACGCTCGCCGAGCCGTTCACCGCGGCCGACGCCGCGCCCGCGACGTTCGTCTACGACACGACCGCGCCGCAGGTCACCGACATCAAGTACAGCACGAACGGCGGCGAGGATGTGCCCGTCTCCGACACCGAAGTGGTGACCGGCGACGGCCCGACCTCCCGCACGTTCACGTTCACCGTCAAGGACTACCTGCCCGGCACCGAATCGGAGGCGAACACGTCCGGCGTGGCCGGCCTGACCGTCACCTACGCGGGCGACGCGCTCGACGTCACCGACAACCACGACGGCACGTACAGCATCACCCTGGACAAGGCGAACACCTCGTACGACCTGTCCAAGTTCACCGTGACCGCGACCGACAAGGTCGGCAAGTCCAGCGAGCAGACGCTCGCCGAACTGCTCGCCGCGCATCCGGTCGAAGAGCTCAAGGGCATCGAGACCATCACCGTCAGCGACGCCGAAGCCGAACGCAACGTCACCACCACGCTGCAGATCGACGGCGTGGACTACGACGCCGCCGGCAGCGCGAACGGCGCATACCTCAACCTCAAGGACGGCACCGCGCCCAAGTTCCAGCTCAAGGTGACCGCCGGCAAGGCGAGCTTCACCAAGCACTGGGACAGCCTGCGCCACAGCGACGCCTCCAAGGCGATCCCGGTGCTCGTGAGCACCCGTGAATCCACCGGAAGCGACACGTACGCCGGCTCGTGCTTGCTCGACACGTCGAAGCCGGCCGCCGACCTGCTCAAGGACGGCAGCTACCTGATCCCGTGCTCGGCAGACGCGAGCCTCATCAACGCGACGCAGGGCGGCCGCTACACGATCACGATCAACGTCGACAAACTCGACAAGCGGCTGAAGAACCTCATCGGCCACCGTGACGAGACCGGCAAGTTCGTCGTCGACCAGCTCAAGACGCTGACCGTCGGCGTCGACAACGTCGCCCCCACGTTCGTCACCCTCGCCCACACCGGTCAGGAAAGCGACCTCAAGGGCACGACCGACGGCGGCGAGACGGTCCTGTCCACCGGCAGCCAGACGCTCACCTTCGACGTGCACGACCTGTTCGCCGCCCCCGAGGACGGCGACGGCTACGCGGACGCCGTCAAGGGCAAGACCGCCGACGACGCGAACGTCTCCGGACTCGACAAGGACTCGATCGTCATGGAGGTCGGCTACACGCAGTTCGGCAAGGACAAGGCCACCAAGGCGGACGTCCCCGTCAGCTGCACGGCCGACGGCTCCTGCACCGCCACGCTGAGCGCCGAAGGCATCTACACGCTCGCCGGCATCACGGTCAAGGCCAGTGACAAGGCGCAGAAACTGGTCGACGGCAAGGTCCAGGCCAACGCGAACGTGCGCACGGTCACGCTTGACAAGCTCAAGAGCAACCTCAAGGCCGACGTGCCCGACGAGATCGTCATCTCCAACCCCAAAGCCAAGGCCGATATCCAGGTCAACGGCGCGAAGGTCGAACGCTACTACGGCGCCGACATCGAGTCGGTCTCCCTCAAGGTGAGCGACGACCCGGCGTTCGCCATCCGCGCGCAGATCCTCAAGTCCGGCTACAAGAACGTCGACGTGTTCACCGGCAGCCGCCTGCAGTACGCTGAGACGACCGTCAACTTCACCGACGACCACGTCAGCGGCCTCACCTTCGGCAACGCGGCGTACGACGACAAGGCCGGCACCATCAGCTGGTCGAACGCCGACGGCGCGACGACGCTGAACACGTTGTTCGCACCGCTCAAGAACGGCGGCCAGACCAACGGCGAGTACACGCTCGCCACCAACCTGCAGCACGGCAAGGCCTGGCTGCTCGCCGGCGTGCAGAACCTCGACGCCGACCCGTTCATCCTCGACACCGTGGCCCCGCAGGTCACGCACGTCAGCGGACCGAAGGGCGACGAAGGCAAGACCCTGGTCAAGGGATACAGCGTGGCCGGCAAGGCGTACGACATCTACGCCGCGGCCGGCAGCCAGCAGATCGACGTCACCGTCAAGGACCTGCTGCCCGGCGAACAGACCACCCTGTCGCGCACCTCCGGCCAAATGGACGAGAACGGCACAGCCGGCATCGACCCCGATACCGTCACCTTCGACATCCCCGCGCCGACCGACCTGGACGGCAAGCAGCTCGCCAAGGCGCTCACCGGCCAGAAGGCAACCTTCAAGAACGGCAGGTTCACCATCACGCTGGCGCATGAGGGCTTCTACGACCTGAGCAAGATCACGGTGTCCGCGTCCGACCGCGCCACCAAGCCCAGCTCGAAGCGACAGCTCGCCGACTATGCGCTCGCCGACGTGAAGACCGCCGACCGCGACGGCCTCAACTACGACGCCATCGTGGCCGATGTCGACAACGACAGCAGCGTCGCCGTGTTCATCGGCGACGACAGCGGCAAGACGAGCAACAAGCCCGGCTACTTCTACCGTGGCACCGTGACGACCGCATACCAGATCACCGACAAGTGGTTCCCGCTCTACCAGAAGCTCACCCAGGTCAACGGCGGCAACCTGCTCGCCGGCTCCGTGGGCAACACCTCGCCGCAGACCGGATCGGCCACCGTCAACCTGACTGGGGTCACGGTCAACGACGGCGAATGGACCCGCGGCAGCGGCTACACGTGGACGCTCGACGGGCAGAAGGTGCTGCTGGCAGGAGCCACCCGTGAGCAGGAAGGCAAGTACGACCTGCGCTTCGCCTACTCCGGCCTGCAGACCACGCCGAACGACGGCAGCACGTACGGCAAGGAGTTCGTGCTCGACTGGACGGCACCGAAGCTCGGCGCACTGAGCTCCAACGTGACCCGCCCGGCCAAGTGGAACTGGATCTTCGCCACCAGCGGCGTCACGGTGACGCTCGATGGCGTGACCGATACGGTCTCCGGCGTCTGCTCGCCGAACGCCGCGCTGGCCGACGGCGCGGCCGGCGTCCAGGACGCCTGCGCCGCCACCGGCAACGAAAGCGTGAAGTTCAGTGCGCTCGGTTTCGACAACCGCATCGCCGATGCCGCAGCCCACCCCGCGCCGACCGCCGCCTATGCAGGCAGCACCGCGGCAGGACGGATCAGCTTCGCGTTCGACGGCGACAGCCAGCGGCTCACGCTCGGCGAAACCGCGATCGCGCTCACCGACGCGGCCGGCAACCCGGTCGACACGGGCGCGCTCAACAAGTACGACGGCGTGAACGGCGACAGTGTTTCCAACAACGTCAAGGGCGTCACCGGCATCGCCATCGATACGGTCGCCCCGACGCTCGCCATCGCGTACGACAACAACGACGTGCGCAACGGCAAGTACTATAAGGCGCACCGCACCGGCACCGTGACCCTCGTCGAATCCAACTTCGACTTCTCCACCAAGAACGAGGGCGGGCGAGTGATCGTCACCACCACCGTCGACGGCAAGAAGGCCACCGTGCCCGTCAGCGCGTTCAGCAACCCGAGCGGCGACCGCAAGACCTACGTGGCGACCTTCCACGCCGACAGCGACGGCGACTGGACGGTCGAGGCCGGCTACACCGACCCCGGCGACCATGCGGCCAACGCTATCCGCCAGGAGTTCGTCGTCGACACGATCGCCCCGGTGCTCACCATGACGTTCGACAACACGTCCGTGCGCAACGGCATGTACTACAACGCCGACCGCACTGCGAGCATCAAGCTCGTCGAGCGCAACTTCTCCGAGCGCGAGTCCGTGGTGACCACCACCGCCAAGGACGACGCAGGGGCGGCGCAGAACGCGCCGGGCGCAGCCGGCTGGCAGCGTGCGGGCGGCAGCCTCAACACGACCGCGTGGTCCAACTCCGTCGCCTTCACCGGCGAGCTGCACTACACGATCAAGGTGAACGCCACCGACCTCGCCGGCAACACGGCGAAGGAGGTCTCCGAGCCGGAGTTCGTCATCGACAAGACCAAGCCGCAGATCAAGATCGACCGCGTTGAGGACAAGACCGCCTACGCGGGCGAGGTCGCGCCGCTGATCGACTACACCGACACGAACATCGACACGAAGAACATCAGCTACACGCTCACCGGAGCCCACCGAGGCCAGCTCAAGGACAAGACCATGCCCGAGAGCACCACGACCGACAGCAACAACAAGCGGGTCGTCGACTTCAAGGACTTCGCGCGCAAGGTAGCCGTCGATGACGTCTACACGCTCACCGCCACCGCCACCGACATGGCCGGCAACGAGTACAAGACGTCGAAGACGTTCTCCGCCAACCGCTTCGGCTCCACCTACACGTTCACCGCAGGAACCAAAAACCTGCGCGGCGAATACATCAAGAAGTCGCAGGACGTGCAGGTCACCGAGATCAACGTGTCCGGCCTCAAGGCCGGCAAGAGCCAGGTCGTCATCGCCCACAACGACAACGCGACCACGCTCAAGGAGGCCGGAGCGAAGCAGACCACGCTCAAGGACGGCCAGTACAAGGTCAACGAAGGCGCCGACAAGGGCTGGAGCCTGACCACGTACACCATCCCCGCCGAGAACTTCGCGGCCGACGGCTACTACCGCGTGCAGCTGCAGTCCGTCGACAACGCCGGCAACCTCTCGCAGAACACGATGAACGACAAGGACGCGGACCGCAAGGCCAACGCCGAAGTCAACTTCGCCGTCGACTCCACCGCGCCGACGTCCAGCCTGCTCGGCGTCAAGTCCGGCAGCGTGTACTACGACCAGGGCGGCCGCTCCGTCTCGGTGGACGCGAAGGACAACCTCGGCGTCGACACCACCGAGCTGTACGCCGACGGCCAGCTCATCAAGAGCTGGAAGGGCGCGGACGTGCTCAAGGTCACGCCGACCACGATGCTTGACGCCGACGCGGCAAGCCACGAGTACACGGTGCGCACGGTCGACCTCGCCGGCAACGAGTCCACCGCCACCTACGACAACGTGTACATCGCGTCCAACTGGTGGCAGTACGCGACCCACACGCCGTGGATCGTCAACACGATGATCTTCAGCGTGATCATCCTGCTGGCGCTCATCGCCGCGGCCGTCATCGCGTTCCAGCAGCGCCGCAAGCGCCTCGCCTACCGCAAGAGCGTGCTCGGCAAGGAGTAGCGCGGCTCGGTCCCTCGGACTCCTCCGGTGGAGGGGCTGTCAGCCGTAGGCTGACTGGGGGTGCGTCACGTGGATTAGCCATCGCAGGTCAGGGCCCTGCCGTTCCATCACTATGGAGCGGCAGGGCCTTTGCCGTACCCGCCCCCGCTGGCTGAGGCTGTCTGAGCGGAGCGGGACTGGGGGAGCGTCGATTGGATTGTCCCGTCTCTTGGCCCCCTCGGTGGAGGGCCGAGCCGTCAAGCAAACGCCAGAGGCGTTTGTAGGCGAGGTGCGAGCGACAGCGAGCCAGCATTGAGTCTGCCGAAGGCAGTCCTTAATTGCAGGACGCTGTCAGCCGTAGGCTGACTGGGGGAGCGTCGCACCCGCCAGAGTCGTATGGCAAACAGCGGAGCTGGTTGTAGGCGAGGGGCGAGCGGCACCTGAACCAACGTCCGCCCCTCCCAGACAGACACTTGCCGTCATTTCGTCGGCTGTCGTATCATCCATGGACTAAGCTGAAAGCCATGAAAGCGAAGCTTGCCAAAGACCGTCATACCGGAGCGCAGACGCTGACCATCCGCACGACACGAGGGGAGTCGCTGGATGTCGCACGGGCGCGATGGCTGGCCGCAGGGCAGCGGTACATGGTGCCGCTCACCTACGAAATCGAAGGAGCGCAATGCCGGCTTGACTATGACGTCACCGGATGCGAGCCCCTGCATGACGTCCTGCGTTCGCCGATGGCCGGTGCACGCTTCGCCGGACTCCTGCTCGGCGTGCTGGCGGCCATGGAGACTGACCATGTTCTGGGCGATCTGCCCGGCTGCATGCAGTACGATCCCAAGCGCGTGTACGTCGCAGCGCAAGGGTACCCGCTGTTCGTGGCCGTGCCGGTTACGGGACTGTCTGAGGAGCGGCACACTGCGACATCGCTGCTGACGACCTTGGCCGAGAAGGCGAAGTTCGCCGATGTTGCTGACGAAGGATACCGGCACGCGTTGCAGGGGTTTCTTGGAGCGAATCCGGTCGTCACGGCCGCTGCGCTGTGTGGGTTCCTCGAGTCGCTGCTGCCGGGTGCCGTGCCGCCACGGACAGGCGGCGGCGATGTTTCACGCAATGTTTCACGCGGTGGTACCGGTGGGGGAGCTGCAGCCGACGGCCATGCGACCCGAGCGACGAGCGTCGACGATGGCACTGTAGTGTCGGACCGAACGGTGGTCTCTGACAGGACCGTGGTATCCGACAGAACGGTGCTGTCCGATATGACCGTGATGTCGGACAGCACCGTGGCCTCCGGTACCGTGCTGCCGCGCAGCAGAGCACTCGCCGGCACGACTGCGGCCGATGCCGTGCAGGCGTTTGGCGCTGTCCCCGGCGGCGACGGTGACGGCGAGACGGTGGCCTCCGCGTTGCGGCCTTCTGAGTCGCCGCGTCCGGCTGACTTAGCCGGGGTGCGGGAAGTACAGGAGCCGAACGACGATGATGGCGATGGCGCTACCGTCGCTTCGACGCTGCGGCCCACGCCGAAGGCCGACCATGGCACCGGCTTGGCTGGTTTGCAGGGCGTCGATGATTCCTCCAGCGACGACGGCGATGGCGAGACGGTGGCCTCCGCGTTGCGGTCTTCATCGTCGCCGCGTCCGGCCGGCCTGGCGGGGTTGCGGGGAGTGGGAGAGCCGAACGACGGTGATGGCGACGGTGAGACGGTCGCCTCCGTGTTGCGTCCCGCGTCGACTGGCACTCGTGGCATTGGTCTGGCGGGGTTGCACGGTGCCGAAGAACCGGCTGCGGACGATGACGATGATGCCGACAGCGGCGACGGTGAGACGGTCGCCTCCGCATTGCAGTCCACCGCAGCAACCCGTCCTACTGGCCTGGCCGGATTGCATGGCATCGAACCCGATGACGATGCGGGCGTCGCGGCTCAGGACGATGCCGACCAGAATGATGGCACGGTGTTGTCATCGCTGCTGAAGACCGCCGTCACGCCGGCTGCTGGCGAGGCTGCAGCGCAACAGTCGCGCCAACACGCGTCAACGTCGGCCGAAACGCCGTCGAAATCACCGACGAAACCGGATCCGCAACCGGCATTCGCGCCGATCGAACCGGCAGCTACGCCGAAGCAGCAGCATACCGTCACGGTCGTGAATACGCCCGTCGCTTCCGATGCCGGTGCCGCAGCCGCCGCCAATGCGGAGAAGTCGTCACAGGCCGGTCCGCAGAACGCCGCAACGATTCCGGCCTTGGACGACGTGCTGCCGGGCGACCTGGCACAGCCGTTGCCGGTGGTCGACGCACCTGCGAAGCAGCCGTCTGACGGATTGCAGTCGGCGGCAGCGTCGGCCACGTCGTCCCCGAACACGTCGTCTGCGGACACGCCATCCCCAAACACGCCATCCCCAATGCGCCAGCCGGTGCATCCAGACGTCGCCCAACGCAACGACAGCACGGGCAAACAGACGTCTTCGGCCACCCTCGCGCAGCCCCTTCGCGAGCCGATGCCGGTCAAGCCGACGGTTCCCAAGCTGGAGCCGCTGCCGTTGCGAACGGTCGCTCTGCCGAACAAGCCCTCACCGAAGCCTGCGGTCGCCGCGCGCGAGCCGCTGACCAGTGGATCACTGACCAGTGGGCCGCTGACCGGCGCATCCCCATCAAACGTGTCGCACACCAATCAGCCGCAGCCGGCGCAACGACCGGCACAGCATTGGCCGCAGACGTCGGCACACGCCGGATCCGGTACGTATCACGCGGGCGCTCCCACGCAGTCGGCAGCCTATCCGGGCACCGGGCAGTATGGCTCGCAACGGCCGGTCGTCGTGGAATCCCAGCCGGCCATCACGGACGACGCGGACAGCGAAGGCGAGACGATGCTCAAGCCGTCGCCGCGCAATATGGTCGGATTCGCGGTGCGGCGGCTGCGTGACGGGCGGTCGATCACCGTGTACGCGCGGCAGGCCACCATCGGACGGTCCAAGACCGCGAACATCCATATGGGCGGCAACACGAACGTTAGCCGCATCCATGCGATGATCACGATGCTTGATGACGGCAGGTTCATGATCACCGACAACCATTCCGCCAACGGCACGAGCGTCAGCGGTCGCACCTTGGCTCCGGGCGGCACCGAATACGTGCAGTCCGGCGGCGACTTCACGCTAGCCGACGACACCTTCGTCGTCACCCGGCTCGGATAAGTAGCCGAATCGCCCGGTATCCGCGATTGATGTGCTTGTTTGCCCGTTATCAGACGAAAAAGCGGGCAAGCCAGCCCATCAATCGCGGATACCGGGCAAATAGGGCGTACTGTAGCGGGAATGATTGCCGCTCCGATACGGCGACCCGATACACAGCACCCTGATCCGGCGGTCCGATAACGCAGATGGGGTGCCTCCCTTGCCGGGAGGCACCCCATCTGATGCGTGAATCCGTTCAGCGCTGCTGTTCGGTCAGCTGGAAGAACTGGTCGCCGATGCGCAACGTCGCCGGAGCGTCCAGCTCCTGCGGCGTGCCCTTGACCACCTGCGTCTCCTGACCGTCACGGATGATGTACGTGCCGTTGAGCGAACCGTAGTCCTCGATCCACAGCACGCCGTTCTGGTCGATGCTGATGGCCGCATGGTTGCGGGACGTGGTGCGCGTCGGATCCTCGACCTTCTCGGCCTTGGCGCCTTCCGGCACGTCCGCCGACGGCTTGCGGCCGAGCAGCGTGCTCTTGTCGATGACGATGGTCTGGCCGGTCGAATCGTTGTGCAGCGTATAGACCTTCTGCGGCGCCTTCGTGGTGAACGAGCTGGACAGCACCGTGCTGTCCCAGTCCTCGATGTCGCCATCGGCGGAACCCTTGGCGGTGGCCCCGGCCGTAGCGGCCTGGCCTGCTGCGCCGACGCCGGTCACCGGATCGTCCGCATACCAGCCGAGTTCAGGTGCCGGAGGATATGGAATGGTTGCCATGACTCGTCTCCTTTCACTGGCGGGTGGCGAGCGCGGCGTTGATCGCCGGGTCGTTCAGCTGGGCGAGCCAATCCACCAGTGCCGGATACGTGTTCGGGTTGCGTGCGATGTAGGGCAGCAGCGTCGGCTCGTACTGCGAAGCGTACTGGGCGATCTTCGCGATGAGGTCCTGATCGGTGGTCTCCAGCGCCAGCTGCGGGGTGTAGCCGTACGGGTTGCTGGCTGCCGGCTGCGCCTGCTGCGGCTCGGCCTGCTGGAACGCCGGCTGCTGGGCGGCCTGAGCCGCGGCGTACTGCGCCTGCTGCTGGGCGTAGGCGTCCTGCGCGGGCTGCTGGGCCGCAGCGGCATACTGCTGCTGCGCGGAATAATCCTGGAACGCCGCCTGCTGCTGAGGCTCCGCCTGTGCAGCCGCCTCCGCCGGTGCCGCCGCCTCCGCCGCGTCCTGTACCGGACCGTCTTCGGCGGTGATGCCCATCTGGGCGAGCGTCTCGCGGGCACGCTCATCGCCGAACGTCGCCAGCCAACGCTTCAGTCCCGGGTAGCAGCGGGCGTTCACCGCCACGTTCGCGCCGAACTCCGGATTCTCATAGGCGATTTTCGCCAGCAGAACCGGGTCGGCGTTGGGATCCTGCACTGTTGCGACGGCTTTTTCGTAATCGACCATCGTGACCTCTTTCCTTGTCTTCAGTCTTGGTTGACCGGCTTCTGGACGCGAAGGGTGTCAAGGGTCTCGTCACTGACCGTTTCAAGATCCTCGTCCTGCGCAAGCTTGCTGGCACGCCATACTCGCTGTCCAGCATACTCGCCGGTGATGTCTATCACAATCACGGTGACATTATCCGTACCGCCGGCCTCCAGCGCGACACGGATCAGCTCGTTGACCGCGGTGCGCGGGTCGGCCGCCGCGGCGGCGGTCTGCGCGATGGTCGCGTCGTCCACTTCGCCGTGCAGGCCGTCCGAGCAGATGATGAACCGGCCGCTCGGCGCGACGGCGAAAAAGTCCGGATGAATGCCTTCCGGATCGCCGATGCACTGGGTGATGATGTTGCGGGGGATGACCGCGGCCTCGTCGGGCAGCATCTCGCCGGTGTCGATGGCCTCCTGTCGGCGCGAATGGTCGCGGGTGATGCGGCACAGCGTCGACGGATCCCAACGGCCGTCATCGTCGAGATCCATATGGTAGGTGCGCGAATCGCCGATGTTCACCGCATACCAGTCGATGGCCGGGTCGAAGTTGTCGTCGGCCATGCGGCCGGGCGCGTCGTCCACCAGACGGTTCGGTGCGATGAGGCCGGTGACCGTGGTGCCGGAGACGCCGCCGAGTTCGACGCCGATGCCGAGCACGTCCGACTGGGCGAGGTCGATCGCCTTGGCCACGGTCTCGCGGTTGCGTTTCTCCTGCGCGGCGAGCAGACGGAACCGGTCGACGGCCGCACCGCTGGCACGCTGCCCGCCGACGCCGCCGCCCATGCCGTCGCACACCAGGAACACGCCGTTCTCGGCGATGTAGTTGTCCTGGTTGTTGCGTCGGCGGCAGCCGATGTTGCTGTCCGCCGCGGTCTGAATGTGCATGTCGGTCATGACTGCCGGCCCTTCCTCTTCTTGCGAATCCGCTGCTGGTTCTGCTTCATCCGCGTGCCTGCCGCACTGGCTCGCCCGACGTCGGACGGCCGCGACGGTCCCTTGGAACCGCTTGGAGCCGGCGACGCGTGCGGATGACGATGCAAACGCATACGAACACTTGACAGTATACGGACGTTATGGAATACGCCACGCAACGACAGGCGTGTCCTGATACGACGCAGCGTGGATTGCGAGGCGAGCATGGTCTTGCGCACGTCCGCCACCGTCTTCCAGTACGCCGCGGCCTGCTCGTCGGTGACGCTCTCGCCGGAGAACGCCGCCCGGTCGGCCTCCCGCCCGAGGGCCGTCAGCGCGGCTGCGTCGATGTCGAGCTCGCGGGCGATGGCCTGAGCCTGGTCGCGTCGTGTGCCGCGCGCGTCCACGCCGCTTTGGCCGGCCATCAGGTGGATGGCCTGCCATCCCGAGGCGACGCGCCTGCGCGGGTCGCCTCGACGACGCAGACGGGCGAGGGCAATCGCCTTGATGAGCAGGATCAGGCCACAGACCGCCAGCATCAGCCAGACCGGACTGCCCCAGACCGCCACGGCGAGCGCGACCTGCCGGATGCGCGCCCACGTCTGGTCCGTCGTCGTATTGTCGGCGTCCTCGCCTGCCAGTGCGCTTTTGCCGTGCGCCTGGTCCTCGTCGCGCAGCGGGTCGGTGAGCGGCACCGGAGGCTGCCGCACGAGCGTCTGCGGGTTCGGCGGCGTGAGGTTCTGGTTCTCGTCGGGGACCTTCGTCTCCTTCGGCGTCGGGTAGAACGCCACCCAGCCGTAGCCTTCGAGGTTGATCTCCACCCAGGCTTCGATGTCGTTGCCGGTGAACTCGACGGTGGATACGCCGTTGACGGTCTTCGTGCGGTCGGCGCTGATGTCGCCGTCCTCGTTCTTGGGCAGGAACCCGAGCACCACGCGCGACGGCAATCCCAGTTCGCGGGCCATTAGGGCCATGGCCGAAGCGTACTGTTCGCTGTCGCCCACCATGGCGGTGCCGGCCAGCAGCGCGTTGACGCGGTAGCTGCCATGGCCGGGCAGCGAGGCGTATTCGCCGTGCAGGCCGTGCGAGAACCAGCCGGAATCCTTGAGCTGCGAGACCAATGCCTGCGCCTGGGCCCCTGCGGTGTCCTCGCCTCCTGCCACGGACGCGGCGAATTTGCCGACCGAGTCGGGCACGTCCTTCGTGCCGGGCTGGCTGGTGGGCTGCGCGTCGGCGCCGGCGATCTGCTTGTCGCTCGGAACGGGGGAGGTCATGCCGCTTTCTGTATAGGACATGCCTGCCGTCAGGCCCGAGGGGATGATGGCGGAATCCGTGCCGGTGTTGTAGTAGAACGGCGTGCGCTCGCGCGACGAGGAGCCGGTTTTCGCGGCCTTCTTGGCGGCGGCGTTCACGGTCACACTGCTCGCGGAGCCGGCCAGCGGCATCCACTTGTCATCCTTGTCGTCAAGACCCTGATGGATGGTGAACGTCGCGGTGAACCGTTTGCCGGCGGTCTTGGCGTCCGACTGCCTGCCCGCATCGTCGTCGCCTGCCGGAATCCGCGTGCCCACGCGACGGTAGTCCGACGAGTCGGATGCGGCGGTCGAGTCGGACAGGTTCCACACGTTGCCGTCGAATTGGTCCATCACGGCCAGCCGCACCGGCGTACCGGCGGGCAGCCCGGTGACGGTGAGCAGCTTGTCGTTCTTATGGTCCTTGACATACGAGCGCATGCCGCTCAGCGGGCTTGCGTAATCATACGGGCTCAGCGGCGGGTCGTACCGGTCGCGCAACGTCAGGCGCGACTGTCCGATGCCGAGGCAGGCGCCGACGGCGAGGGCGACGGCCAGCAGCAGGATCACCGTGGCGCTGAACCAGCGGCTCAGCTCCAGCAACTGCCAGCGCCACGACAGCCAGACGATCACCAGTATGGCGATCGCGATGCCGGTGACCATCGGGTAAAAGCCGCTGTCGGTGCCCAGCAGCGCGCCGACCGCCAGTGTGCCGGCAACCGGCAGCGTCGACAGCACGGACAGCGCGCGTTTGGAGCTCAGCGCGAACAGTCCGGCGAGGAACGTCATCCACAGGCAGATCGTCCACACGGCCATCAGACTGCCGTCATCGTCGCCGATCGGCGGTGCGACGGCGATCAGGTATTTGAACGAGCCGAAGGTGTCGATGAACCCCATCGACAGCGTGTCCGCCGAGGGAACCACGTGCGCGATCGTCGTGTCGTTGAGCGCGACGACCGGGCCGACGATCCACTGGCAGCACAGCAGGAACACGATCTGCCACCAGAAGCGCAGCGCCCGCACCTGCCCCGCGAGCGCGACGAGCGCGCCGAGCAGCGCGGCCGGAACCGCTGCGACGGCCCAGACGACAGGCGAACCGTAGACGTCGATGAGGTTCGTCGCGGCGACCAGCACCGTCACGACGATGACGGCAAGGCTGATGAGATTCGCGCCCCACGGCCGGCGCGGCTCCTTGGCCAACGGCAGCCGGCCTTTGCCGCCGCGCGTCAGCCAGATGACCGAATGCGTCGATTCGGCCCATGAGCCGGTGATGGTTTCCGAGCCGGTCATCGTCGAGGAGAAACTGGCGAACGGCCGGCTCGCATCATACGCCGTGTGCGCCGGGCCAGCCGTGCCGCCGAACGATTCGGTCCTGGTCGGACTGTCGGAGCCTGCCGGCATGCTTGTCCCCGAGGTGGAGAACGAGTCGAACGAGCTGTCGATGATGTCGCCGCGACGCTCGAACAGGTTGGACTTGCTGCCGTTGCGATGCGCGCGCGTCATGACAATGCCTCCATGACGGCCGGCAGGTCGTCCAACGAGCCGAGCGTGGCCAGAGTGAAGTCAGAGAAGAACCGCAGTTCGCGGTTGGCCCTCGGCATGGTCTGCAGCACAAGGCATGTGGCCGACTTCGGCAGTGCGGGCACCATGCGTTTGATCTGGTCGAGTTTTTTGAGCGACCCGACCGTGAAGAAGTAGAATGAGGCGTCCGGCGTGTGCCGCAGCGTGTTTTCGACCAGGTTCGGATTGTCGTCGTGCTGCGGCTCGATCGCGCTGCACTCGTCCAGGAACGCCATCGCATGCTTCGGCGTGGCATGCGAACGGCCGGCGTGCGTTTCCAGCGGACGGTCCTGCGCAAGGCACTGCACGCCGAGCGAGGCGTGGACGCCTACCGCCAGTTCGAATTCTTCCTGACTGAGATAGTCCTGCGGGTTCACATCCAACGTCATGCTCGTATCGGTGCGGCGTGTGGCCTCGTACTGGCGGATCATCAGGGTGCCGGTCTTCGCCGAGCTCAGCCAGTGCACGTTGCGTACGTCGTCGCCCGGCTCGTATTCGCGCAGACCGTAGAAGTCGAGGTCGTCGTCGACGATCTGCCCGCTCGGCTGGCCTTCGAGGTCGCGTGCCACACCGGCGTTGATGACGTTGAGATGCACGACGCGCGGGTGGATGTACACGGTGATGCGCTCAGCCAGCGACTTCTCATGGCGTATCAGGCCGAACGGGTCGCCTTTGCGGATGCTCAGTGGTCCGATCTCCAGCACGGCGCGGGAGATCGCGGTGAACTCGAGGTCGGTCTGCTTGGACTGCCCCGGAGTGAGCATGGGGATGCCGAAGCGTTCATGCGTCTCGCCCAACGGCAGGTCGCCGCGTGCGGTGGCGGTCGGCGTGTGGCTGGGATTGCGCACGACGACGCTCACATGCACGGTGTCCTGGACGGTGACGCGCCGCCGGGAGACCTCGATCGTCGCGCGGAAGCCGGTGTTGCCGAGCGACATCGCGACGGCCGTGACGATCATCATGGCCGCCACGGCGGCGACCGCCAGCAGCTCATGCCAGCGCGTCGCCGCGAACCCGATGGCGCTCGCCAGTGCGATGCCGATGACGGTCCAGCCCAGCGGCGAGACGAAGGTGAGGAAGAACCGACGGACGTGACGTCTCACCGTGCGCCACAGCCGCGACGAGCCGAACCGCCCGATCCGCACCGGGCGAAGCGCCTGCCGTGATGCCGGTCGCTGCGCCACGCCGGCTGGCTTGCGTCGTAGTATCCGTGCCATATGAGTCCCTTTTTTGCCCAGAAATCCAGCCGATCACGCACCGAATGAGGGAACCGGGACGGTCTCCAGCACCCGTTCGATGGCGGCGTCGGTCGTCAGCCCCGTGAACGTGGCCTCCGCGGTCAGTTTGATGCGGTGCGAGAGCACGGCCACGGCGAGGTCCTTCACGTCGTCGGGCACCACGTAGCCGCGGCCGTCCGACGCGGCCCAGATTCGGGCGCACCGGGTGAGCGCCAGCGCGCCTCGCATGGAGGAGCCGATGGCGATGTTCTCGTCGTGGCGGGTCGCCTCCACGACGCGCACGATGTACTCGAGGATGGTGTCGTCCACGTGCACGCGCTCGCCGATGCCGCGCAGCGTGAGCACGTCCGGCCCGGACAGCACGGGGGAGACGGTCTGCGCACGGTCGGTGATGTTGACCTCCCTGAGGATGTCGACGCTCGCCTGATGGCCCGGATAGCCGACCGACGTCTTGATGAGGAATCGGTCCATCTGCGCTTCGGGCAGCTTGTAGGTGCCGAGTTGCTCGATCGGGTTCTGCGTGGCGATCACGATGAACGGCTGCGGCACGGCGTGCGTGACGCCGTCGACGGTCACCTTCTGTTCCTCCATGACCTCGAGCAGCGCGGACTGGGTCTTCGGCGAGGCACGGTTGATCTCGTCGGCGAGCACGATCGAGGCGAACACCGGGCCCTCACGGAACGTGAAGTCGCCGGTCTTCTGGTCGTAGAACGTGATACCCACCACGTCGGAGGGCAGCAGGTCGGGGGTGAACTGGATGCGCTTGAACGACGTGCTGATCGAGTTCGCGATGCCTCGCGCCAGCTGCGTCTTGCCGGTGCCGGGGTTGTCTTCGAGCAGGATATGGCCGCCGACCATGAGCGCGGTGAGGCACAGGCGGATCGGCTGCTCCTTGCCGACCAGCACATGGGAGACGCTCTTCGTCAGGGCGTCGAACGCCTGCTTGAAGTAGGCGATGTCGGACGGGCTTGCCGGCGCGGTCGACTGCGGGTCGAACGATGCGGGGGCGGTGACGGGAGTGACGGCAGGCGCCGCGACCGAGGCAGACTGATGGCCGGGCTGCTGCGTGGCGGCGGCAGGCTGCTGTGCCGCTTGCGGGTATGCAGCTTGTGCAGGCGTGCCGGCATCGCTGCTGGCGTTGCCGGTGTTGCGGCCGGCCTGCTGCGGCAGTCCGGGATTGGCCGTGCGGCCGGCTGCGCTGTTGCCGGGCAGACCGACTTTCGGCAGTGCGGCGGACGCTGACGGCTGTGTGGCTGCTGACGTCTGTGCCGTTGCCGATGCCGGCTTGCCGCCGGTCTTCTTGGGAAGGTCGACCTTCGGTTCCGCCTTGCTGGTGCGCTTCTGCTGCTTCGGCAGGGCTGGTTTGGCGGTCTGCTTGCCGGGCTGTTTCTTCGCGGCGGTCTGCTGCCGGGCTGCCTTGCCTTGATCCGACAGGACGGTCCGGTCGGAGATCACGGTCGCGTCGGCGTCCGGCTTGGCTGCCGACGTAGTGCTTGCCGACGGCTTGGCTGCTGTCGTGGCGTTGCCGGATGTGGCCGGCTTCGCGGGGAGCGCCACCGTGACGGGAGCTTGCTGTGTCGACTTGGGCTGTACCGACTTGGGCTGTGCGTTCTTGCCCTGCGCCGCCTTAGTGCTGGAGGCCGTCGTCTTGGCCGACAGCACGGTCTTGTCCGACCGTACTGTGTTATCCGACAAGACCGTGCTGTCCGACAGCTGCGTCTTGTCGGACAGCTGCGTCGCGTCGTTGAGTTCGTTGCCGTCGGTCATCGTGATACTCCTTGCTGTGATGTGGCGGAATGTGACAGGGTGAGTCGTGTCGTTGTGAGTCGTGCCGTAGCGGTGCGTGCCATAGTGAGTCGTGCCATAATGTGCTGTGTTGCGACGGACTGTGCAGTGTACTGAGGTGCAGCGGACTGTGTCGTGCGCGTCGTCACGGATGCTGCCGCCTGCGCGGAGAGCATCGAGCTGATCGAACTCATGCGGCCGAACCGGGATTTCGTGGTGTGGCCGGGCGTGATCTGCTCGGTGATGGTCCCTGCATCCTCGGCCGGCTTGCGGGTGCCCTTGACCGGCAGGATGGTGTCTCCCGGGATGAGGTCGAATTCCTCTGACTGCACGGAGATGTACCAGTACAGGGTGTCGGTCTCGATGTCGAACGACGAGACGTCGATGTAATGCTGTTTCTTGACCTGTTCCCAATCGACGAACCATTGCGCGTTATCGTTGCTCGGCGCGTCCTTCGTGGTGGAGAAGCGGACGTATACGTGTGCATCCTGCCCGTACGTGTCCACGCTGCCGCCTTCCACGTCGATGCGGTTGCGGTCGGTCGTGCTCCATGTCAGCGTCGGCTGTTCGATCTTGGCTGGCACCTTGTAGACGAGCTTGGTGCCGTCGTATGGAATGCTGTCGCTTTCCTTGCCTTTGAACGATTGCGTGGCAGATCCGATTCCGCAGTCCGTCCACGGGGCGATCGTATACGATTTGCTGACCGGGCCGTCGTCGTCGCTCTTGATGGTCATATTGCCGTTCGGCGTGTGGAACGTGATCTGATCGTGTTCGCCGTCGCCGTTCGCGGAGACGATGCACTGGTTCTTCTCCCGCGTCACCTTCAGGTTCTTCGGCGGCTTCACCGCATAGTTCGGCGTCACCGCGTTCGACTTGGCCGATGCGGGCTTGGCGTCGCTTTTGGCCGGGTTCACGGTCGCCGTCACGGTGAGGCTCGCATACCACTGGTCGCGGCTGACCGAACTCTCCGCCGTGAGATTGTCGCAGGAGAGCGTCTTGCTCATCGCGCCCGACAGGTCCACGCTGCTGCAACCGGCTCCACGCAGGTCGTTCAGCTGCACGGTGGCCTTGAGCGTGCTGCCGCTGGTCGTCAGCGTCACCTTCGGCGCGTCCGGGTCTCCCCACGGCGAGACGGCGTTACTGGCGGCGCTCGGCTGGCCGGTTCCCGCGCGGTTCTTCGCCGTCACGGTCGCGCTGTAGCCGATCTTGTCGCCGGTCGCCGGGTTGCCGAGCTGGAACACGTACGAGTTGGCGGTCACATCCTGCGACGTCTTGGAGCCGTTGGTGCCGACGAGCGTCACCGTGTATCCTTCCGGCTTGGAGCCTACGTAGTCGGGCGTGTCCCAGCTGACCTTCACCGCATGGTACCCGGCTTCGGCCTTCACCGTCTTCGGCGGGGCCGGCACCTTGTCGGGCGTGGCCTTGACCGCTGTGGACGGCTTCGACCAGCCCACCTCGTTCTTCGCCTTCACCGTGAACGAGTATTCCGTGCCGTTGGTCAGCCCGGTGATCTGGCAGGTGGTGGCCGCGCCGCACGATTTGCTGCCGCCGTCGTTCCAGTCCACCTGGTATTCGGTGATCGGGCTGCCGTTCGCCGCACCGGCCGTCCATGAGAGGTTCACCGCGCCGTCCGCCGGCTTGCCGGCGACGGGGGAGAGCAACGGGGCGTCCGGCTTGTCCATCACCGAGACGGTGATGGTGGCGGTCACCTGCCGCTCCTTCGACCCGGTGCCGTCCTGCACGGTCACGAGTACGGTGTTCGAGGAGGCGCCGATGTCGTTGCCCGCCGTGATGGCGATGACGCCGTTCGAGCCGCAGTCGACGGTCAGCTTCGACGAGTCGTCCGCCCGGCAGTTGATCGCGCGCAGCGGTGAGTCGGGGAACGGGTTGTAGGCGTCGGTGAACAGGTCCACGCGCTGCGTGGAGCCGGCCTTGATCTTCACGGTCTTCGCGTCGATGCGCGCAAGAGGACGGTTCGACTGCACCACGCGGGCGGTAAGCCCGGCCTTGACCGTGCCGCCGGAATAGGTGATGACCACGGGGATGCTGGCCATGGAGCCCACGGCGGCGTCCTTCGGGGCGCTCACTGTCAGCTTGCCTGCGGTGGTGACGCGCGAGGTGATGCCGCCGGCTTCGCCGCCGCCCGAATACGTGTACTGCTTCTCGTCGTCGTACGCGCCGGACGGGGCGTGGGTGAGGGCCGTCAGGTCGATGGTCTTCGCATCCTCTCCGGCCACCACGTCGATGGTGGAGGAGGAGAACGTGGGCGGCGGCACCTCACGGCCGATCACCGTGATCGGCAGGGTGAGCACCGCGGAGTTGATGATCTTCGTCTTGTCGTCGCCCTTGCCGTCCACCGCGGTGAACGTGATCGAGGCGGGGCCGCCGTAATCCCTCGCTGCGGTGAACTTCAGCGTCTGGTCGTTCACATACAGGTCGCCGCCGTCCGACTTGGTGGCGCTCACGGAGTCGGGGGACTGCACGTAGGCGGTCTTGCCGGCGCCCACGCGAACATAGTCGGCGATGTTGATGGTGATCGTCTCGCGCGAGTTGACCTTCAGCGCGGGGGCCTTCGGACGCAGCGTGGGCGGGAACACGCCGTAGGCGGGCACCTGGATGAACGCGGTGGAGGTGACGTCGTAGGTGGTGTTCGTCACCGTGTACGGTACGGCGCGCGCCTCGTCGGTCAGGTCCACGGAGATGACGGTCGACGACGCCCCGCCTTTCACCTTCGCATGGTCGGCGGCCGAGGGGTCGACGCCCACCTGCAGTTCCTTCGCCGTGCCGGACGGGTTCGCGATCCACTGCGCCACATCCACTTCGACGGTCTTTTTGTCGATGGTCGCCGCGGACGGCACACGGTAGTCGTAGGCGGTGGGAGGCTCGATCGGCGCCTGCGGGTTCACGTTCACCGTCAGCGTGGCGGTATCGCTCAGCCCCGCCTTGTCGGAGACCGTGTAGACGATGTAGAACGTGCCCGCCTGGTCGGGCGTGGTGAACGCGATCATGTTGTCGCTCACCTTCGCGCCGGCGATGCCGGTGGATTCCAGCTTGCGGTCGACGGTCAGGTCCGTGTTGTCGCCGGAGATGTCGTTGAGCGACACCGGAACCGTGGCGGCGGTGTGCGGGCGCAGAGTGATTTCGTCGTCGCGCGCGTACACGCCGGAGTCCGAAGCGCCGCGGAATACGCCGACGCGCACCTGCGCCTGCGCGCGCTGTCCGGTCCAATCCTCCACCGCGTACGAGAACGTGTCGGTGCCAGCCGAATCCTCATACGCCTCGTAGATCATGTAGTTGGCGCCGACCTCGGTGATGCGGCCGAGCTGCGGCGCCTTGTTGCCCAGACCCAGCAGCTGGTCGTCGTCGCCGTCCGCGTCGATGCCGGTGAGCGTGACGGGGATGCGGACCTTTTGGCCGGCCGCCACCTGGGCGGTCACGTCCTGCGGGGTGGGCGCAGCCTTGTTGGCCGCGTCCTGCCTGTGCACGTCGATGGTGATCGTGCCGGAGGCCGCGTTGCCGAGATTGTCCTTGACCGTGTAGGTCACCTGGTAGGAGCCGGTCTCATGCGAGGCCTGATAGCGTACGGTGTCGCCGGAGACGAACACCAGGCCCTTGAACGTGGCCTTGTCGTATTGCAGCGTGTTCTGCAGCGTGACCGTCGTGCCGTCCGCATGGGAGACATGGTCGAGCACGTCCACGGACACGATGCCGCCGGTGCGGACCGTCGCATTCACGTTCGCTGCCTTCGGTGCGGAATTGCCCGCCGTGAGCGCCGGCGGCTGCAGTACGATCGTACCGGTCGACGATCCGGCAGCATTGGCGACCGTATAGGTGATCTCCACCGGCTTGGAGGGCACCTGCCGGGCGGTCATGTACACGCGCTTGTGGCTCACCAGGCCGGTCTTGATGCCGAGCGAGGGGTCGGCGTTCACCGAGGTGACGGACAGCACGCCGCCCATCGGGTCCACGTCGTTGGCGAGCGGCTCCACGATCGCCGTGTTGTCGGAGCCGAGCAGCGCCACGTCATTGGCCGCCACCGGTTTCGCCGCCTCGCCGGAGACCGGCTGCACCTCCAATCGGGCCAGTCCCGTCGCCGCGACGGAGCCCTGCGTGATGGTGTACGGCACGTAATAGGTGCCGGTGGCGGTCGCCTTGAACGTGAAGGACGTGTCGGCGGTGTTCATCGTCGCGCTCGTCTTGGCCGGCGGCTCCACGGCCGTCAGCTGTGCAGGCTCGACGGACGTGCCGTGCACGTACGGCTTGAGATCGACCGTCGTCTCGGTGTTCGGCGTGGTCTGCTTGACGACCGCGTCGATGGTCGCCGGCAGCGTGTTCGCCGGGCGGATCGAGAAGTACACGATCCCGGTGCCCGTGTTGGTGCCGTCTGATACGGTGACCTCCACGCCCACGCGGCCCGACGTGGCGGAACCGGTGTTGAACACCAGCTGGCCGTCGGCGCGCGTGGAGACCACCACCTGGTCGCTGTTGCGCGGGACGGCGGAGACCAGCGTCA
Source organism: Bifidobacterium leontopitheci (assembly GCF_009193355.1). Classification (GTDB taxonomy): domain Bacteria; phylum Actinomycetota; class Actinomycetes; order Actinomycetales; family Bifidobacteriaceae; genus Bifidobacterium; species Bifidobacterium leontopitheci. The sequence goes on along the minus strand of NZ_WBVT01000019.1, from coordinate 28,214 downwards.
TCGGGTCGCCGTCCGGATCCTGGAAGCTTCCGAGCGCGTTCGTCGTATACGTGGCGCCCTGCTCGACGTCGTATTCGGGCGGTGTGTCGACCTGCTTGGGCGCATGGTCGGCGGACGTGCCGCTGAGCGTCACCTTCACGTTCGCCGAGGACGTCTGGCCGCGTCCGTCGCTGATGTCATAGGTGAACGTGACCGTCCCGGCGGACGCCGCGCCGGCGTCAAGCTGCAGATACCGGCCGTCGTACACCGGCGCCACCGTCACGGACGCTCCCGATGGCGCGCCCACCTTCGTGATGCGCAGCACCGAACAGTCGGTCTGCTCGTCGTTGCGCAGCACATCGAGGATCTGCTGGCTGCCGGCCCTCGCTCCGATCTCGTCGTCCGCGGCCTTGATCTGACCGGACTGCGCGGAGCAGGTCTTGCTGAAATTGCGCTGGTTGTTGGCCGACTGGTCGTTCTGCTTCTGCTGTTCGGTTTGCTCCGTCTGGATCTTGTTCCACTGGATCTTGATGACCTTCGTGGAGTCGGCCGGGCTCCAGATGTCACCGTTCGCCACGTCGTTGAGCAGTACCTTGCGATGGTTCGTGCGGAACACCAGGTCGGAGGTCGCGTTCACCGCCTGCAACGAGTCGAAACGCACGTTCGCCGCGTCCGCCGCGCACACGCGGGCGTAGTTGTTCGCCGACTGCGCCCATGCCGCCGAGACGCACCCCCCGGTCGAGACGGGTTTCGCCGCCTCCCCGGCGCCGCCTGAAGGCAGCGTGTTCACCTTCTGGGTCCCCTTGCCCAGACGAACCAGATACAGCCCGTTCCTGCCGGACGCCGCCACCCAGCCGGACTGCTCGCCGTCGGTGCTCGGATACTGCAGCGTCAGACGACTGCCGGCGCCGGTGTCCGCATCGCCGCCATCCCAATGCAGCCTGCCGCCGGAGGTGACGACCGGCACATCCCCGATCACCGTGAAATCGTCGGCGTCCAATGCGCCGCCCCCGCTGACGGAGCCTGCCTGCGAAGCGCCGCCCCGCGGGTCCCTCGCCCTGAACACCATGCCGTCCTTGGGCCGGTACCCGTATACGGTGCCATCGGCGGTGACCGCCACCTTGCCGCCCGCACCCAACTGCATGGTCGGGTCGGCGCTCGCCGGCGACACGGAATCCAGTTCGCCGCTCAGACCCGTCCACACGTCGCCGGTCTTTGTGTTCAGGAATGCGATGGAGCCGCCGTTCGCCACGGCCGTCGTATTCCCTTTCGTCTCGGTGCGGCCGGCGGTGCCCAGCGTGGACGAGGAGATGCCGGTGGCCTTCGGCCCTTCGGTGAGCACGGTGTCGCTGTCATGCTGGGCCACATCGAACCGTGCCGCGGATGAGGCGACCGCCGCGTCCGCCTCCTTGAGACGGACGTTGAAGCGCGCGGCCTTCCTGTTCTTCAATGAGGTGACCCACACGGTGCCGTCGTCAAGATGGACGTGGCTGCGGGTCACCGAGCTCACCCAGATGGCTCCGGCGATGATGCCGATCAGCATCAGCAGCGTGACGACGGGCATCGCCCAACGATGCGCCCCCTGCGGGATTAGACGGCGCATCGAGGAGCGGAACGCGCGCCCACGCTGCCGTTGGTTCGTCTTGCTGCTCATCGTCAATCTCACACCCCTTATTCTTCCCTGTCAGGGCCTCACCGCGCAGGCGACGGCCGGGTTCTGGGACATCTGCTTGTCGGCGCGCACGATGCTCACCTCGATGCACGTCTGCTTGTCGGTCACGTTGCGCAGCGTGACCGAACGTTCGCTGACGATGTTGGTGCTCGTCCCAGCGGCGTCGCCGTTCTGCTGCACCGGCGACCAGGCGTAGGAGTCGCCCTTCTTCGGTGACGGGTTCGTCCACGTGAACGTTACCGAGTCGCCGCTGTAGGTTCCCGTGACGTTCTCGGGGGAGGGAACCACGTCCGCGCCGGTGACGCTGTCCGAACCGTCGTCGCCGTCGCCGCCGGTTCCCGGTGTCGTGACCGCGGTCCGGTTGCGGGTCGCCGCATCATCCATATGCGGCATCACCACGAACGCGAACACCAATCCGAGCGCGGCGAGCACGGTCACGACGCCGCTTGCTATCGCCACCGGCTTCTTCCATGCACCCGTCCGGGCGACGGCACGTGTGCCGGCCGCCGGGGGAAGCGGTATCGAATCCGGCCGCCGGCGCATCGTGTTCGGGAATTCGGGCACGCCCTCCACCGTGACCGGCGTGGCGTGTCCGTAACACTGCTGCTGCACGATCTGCATGGCGCGGGCGAACTCCAGCGCGGTGCCGTAGCGGGCGTCGGGGTTCTTGTCGAGGCCGCGGCGCAGCACGCGTTCCACGTCCGCGGGCACGTCCGGGCGCCCTATTGGCGGCAGCGGACGGCTGACGATCACCTGAGCGAGATCCTGCTGGGTGCGCACCTGATAGCCGTTCTCGTACGGCGACCGGCCTGCCAGCGTGGCGTAGAGCGTCGCCGCCAGCGAGTAGATGTCCGCGGCTTCGGTGCCGCCGCCATGCCCGCTGAGCACCTCCGGCGCGGCCCATGGCACGGAAAAACCGGTCTGCGAGCCGGACTGGTAGACGTTCGTGGAGATGCCGAAATCGGCCAGCACCGGCAGCCCCTGCTGGGTGATCAGGATGTTCGCCGGCTTGATGTCGCGATGCAGGATGCCCTTGCAGTGCGCGGTGAACAGCGCGCTGCACAGTTTGATGCCGAGGTCGAGCATCTGGTCGGCGGTCAGGGGATGCTCGCGGATCAGCTCCTTGTATGAGCCGCCGGGGGCGTATTCCAGGACGATGTAGCCGAGCCCGGTGCTGGTCACGCCGGCGTCGTGGATGGAGAGGATGTACGGGTGCGCCGAAAGCTGCGCCATGTAGTTCGCCTCGTTGCGGAAGCGGGCGGCGGCACGCGGGTCGAGCGCGGTGGCGCTCACCTTGATGGCCACGTCGCGGCTGGGCACACGTTGATGATACTGGTACACGCTCGCCGTGGCGCCGGTACCCAACCGCCGGACTACATCATATCCGGGTATGCTTGGCGGTGCTGAATATGCCGTCATGGCGTCCCCCTTCGCGACCTCTCTCGTCAGTACTCTATTCCTACGGGTTCCCACGGACAGCCTACTCCTTTTCGGCTACCAGCGGAACACACGGCGGCGGATGGATGGCGGTGCCGGCGCAGGTGAACCGGCAGTGAATTATGAGGACGGATGATGTGCCGGCGGCGCGGATGCGGTAAACTGAGCCGCATATCAATGAGCGCTGGTGCAGAACCTCGGCCCATGCCAATGACGGCGTAAACCGTGTGCGGCGGGCAGGGGTGCCTCCGCGTCGCAAGACATGGAGCCTCGTGGAGGATGGGTCGGCGCTCGAGACGACGAGGGGAGCACGGCGCATGGTGCAGATGGCGGTGCGATGAGTATTAAGGAAGATGCTCGAATGAGATGGCCGCGCGCGGTATGGCGCATGTGGATGTCCGTGATGACGACGCTGATGGCGTTGTCTATCGTCGTCATGTCGGTCGTGCCGCAGGCTTCGGCGTCCGAGGACGGCCTTTGGCCAGTGAATGACGCGGTGCGCCGTGCCTGGAGTCAGGGCATTGACGGCAGCGGAGTCAAGGTCACGGTTATCGATGATATGCCGATTGCCGACCATCCGGATTTGCAGGGGGCAGACATCACATACTCCGTGGCATCGTTTTATGGCATGGATAGAAAAGAACCTGTCTACTGTTCAATCGGCGGGCAACGACTTCAACAGTCATTACAGGCTGGCGACACCTTCGGAGGTGCAGGACCTTTCTATTCATCTCATGGGACACTTATGTTGCAATGGATTGTAGGGTCAGGCAAAGGATATGAAGGAAAGCCTGATGTGCGTGGCATTGCTGATGGTGCGGAGATTGATTTTCATGCGATTAATTTTTCAATGGCGCCGGGAATGCCTAACGCATGTTCTGCTGTCAATGGCTCGTTGCCAGGGATCAATTTCACTGATATTTTGCAGAATTCAGTTATCGAGAATAGTCGCGTAGTGAATATGTCGTTCGGTGTGGGGTTGGCAGCTGACGATATCTCCAGTTTTGTATCGGCTCTGCGCCATGGCGTGATTATGGTGTCGGGACGAGCAAATACTACTGAGGCAGGTTCTGATAGTTTGACGGGCGATCCGCGAGCGAACAATTATTTCCCCGGTGTGGTCACGGTGAACAGCATGATGGAGGATGGATCGCTCGCGCCGTCCTCCGATACTGCGGATGGCAATGTGTCGGTTCTCAGCCCGGGATATGGGGTCTTGGTGCCTGCCGCATATGATTATAAAGACGTTTCAACCGGCAACGGTGGTACATCGACGGCGGCGGCGGTGCTGTCGGCGTATGTGACTCTTGCAATACAGAAATGGCCGAAGGCGACCGGCAACCAGATTCTGCAGTCTCTCGTGCGCAATACGCAGGAGGCCGCGGCACATGGCGGTGCGTGGCTTGATCCTGAGCATCGGATTGGTTTCGGTCGAGTGGATGTCGATCGCCTGCTGACCGTCGATCCGACGTCATATCCGGACATCAATCCGATTCTGGAGATTCAGGTGAAGAATGCGGCGAAAAACTCGGTTACGAAAGACTGGTATACGCAGGATTGCGGCACGAATCCGGATGGTGTCGGCGGTGCCGCCGATGACGTCGTCCCGTGCGAGGCCGGACTGATCGGCAAGGAGTACGAGCGGCAGAAAGCCGCATGGGCGAAAGTGAAGCAGTGCAGGTCGGATGGCGGTTCGGATTGCATGCGCTACTCGGCGACCGCGACGGCGGACGACGAGGAGGGGGCTTCGCAAACGCCGGATGACGGCTCGGAGACGAAGTCCCGAGACTCCGCGGTCGGTGTTCCCACGTGGGCGTGGTGGGTCGCCGGCGGCGGTGGGCTGTTTGTGGTGGCAGGAGGCGTCGCGGCAGGCGTGATCGCATCTCGTCGCAGGCGCCGGACGTCGTATCGGGGTTCGCACGTGCAACCGGTGCGGTCTGTGGCTGCAGGGCCAAGGCCTCCGCAGTATGTTCCGGGGCCGCGGAGCTCCTATCCGTCCCAGTCTGGGTACCCTATGCCCGGGCAGGGTGCGGCTCGGCACGATGACATAGGCGCTGGGCAGGCTGCTCCGTACCCGTATCCCGGCAGTCAGACAAATGATGTCCGATAAGTATCTGGGCTTGCTCGGCACCTCCGATGGCGGCGACTCCAGCATGAAGACTGTAAAAGAGACCATGCAGGAGATTTTTACTGGTGATTGCTTGGGTTCGTAATCCGCATCCATGATTGACAAACCAACGTTGGTGATTGCTTCAAGGTTCTGGATTGGGCTCTAGCTGCGGGGCTTCTGCCAGCATCGACGTAATGCAGTCGCGTAAGCTTTGGAAAATGCGGCGTGTCGCGGATTTGAAGAAAAAAGCGGTAGATATCTACCGCTTTTTTCATACGGCGTTAGGCTGGAGCCATGATGACGCGGCGCTCGCAGGTCGGTATCATCGGCGACGATGAGGGGACCGGCGACGATGAGATTATCGGCGACGGCGGTCATCGACGACATTGAAACGGGTCCGGCTGCGGGCGGAACCGATGGACGAATGGAGGGGCCATGACGATCGACGGGTTGCTGGATGGGCCTGCCGGCGGCGCACTGCTGGCGGTGGGGGCGCCATGCTCGGGCAAGACCACGTTCGCGCGTGAGGCGCTGATGGCGGGATTGCGCAGGTACGGGGAATCGAAGGCGGTCATGACGGTATCCGGCCGCCAGACGGCCGACCGGATAGGCGACGGGGTGATTCGCGAGCTTGGAGCGTCGGCGCAGGCGCGTCCGGTGACCACGCTCTCCGCGGTGGCGTTCCGGTGCATCACCGATGAGAGGAAGCGCGAGGAGCTGCCCCTTCCGCGGCTGCTCAACGGCGCCGAGCAGGATGCGTTGCTGAAATCGGTGTGCGAGGCGCACGTGCGGCATGTGAGGGCGGGGGATCCCTGCGACACCTGTGCGCTGATGCGCGAATACTTCGCCGTCTCCGATTGGACGTCAGTGCTGGCAAACGGGTCGGATGCGGGAGACGGTGCCGCCGCGCAACCGAGCGGGAAGCGGGAGGATGCAGACGGCGATGCGTCCGATGGCCGTGCTCGCATCGGCGTCAACGACGCGTTCGTCATGCAGCTGCGCGACATGCTGGCGCGCATGGACGAACTCGGCGCGTCCTCGAAGAAGGAAGGAACGATTCTGGCGGCGTTGGGCCAGTTGGGCCACTGGTCGCCGCACACCGAACGCCTGCACGTGCAATGGCGGCTCGCGTTCGCGCTGCGCCGCGAATACAGGGATGCTGTGGATGCAGCCTATCCCGGCGAATACCGTCTCGACTCGTCCCGATTGCTGGTGGAAGGCGCCGAAGCCGTACGACGGGCGGCGACGGAGGACCTGCCGGAACTGCTGGTGGCGGATGACTTCCAGGACCTTACGCTCGCGGGCTTCGCTTTCTTGCAGGCGCTGCATGACAGGGGAGTGCGGCTGCTGCTTGTCGGCAATCCCGACGAGGCGGTGCAGACCTTCCGCGGCTCATACCCGGAATACCTGTTCGCTCAGGCGGCGGACCGGTTGGGCGCCACGGTCATGCGCCTTGAAGGGGAGCGTCGCCCGGCATACTCCTATCGCGACCTTGCTGCGAGCCGTGTATCACTGTCCATCCACTCCGCGCAGGACGACCCGGTGCCAGTGCCGATGCGCCCCGGCAAACTGCCGCAACTGCCGGGGAGTCTGCCGATAGCCGCGCTGGATGACATCGATCCGCTGCCGGATGACGGCACCCTGACGACGGCGTTGTACCGTTCGCCGAAGGATGAGATGGAAGACATCATCTGGCGCATCAAGCAGACGCATGTCACCGACGGCCGCAGCTGGAACGACATGGCGGTGATCGCCCACGACAATACGACGGTGAGGACGCTCGGCGAACGGCTGCGCCACGACGGGGTGCCCGTCCGGTATTCCTCGGTCACCAGGCCGTTGAAGGACGAACCGTTCGTGCAGGGACTGTTCGCGCTGCTCGAACTCGCCGACCTGCGCAACCAGGCATTCGCCGACCTCGGCATGAACCTGCAGCAGACGGCTGTGTACGTGCGGTCCCGTGTCGCGACGCTCATGGCATGCCCGTTGATCAGCGTCGGCGGCGGCCGCGACCATGAAGGGTATCCGGCGCGATTGGCCTCCATCGAATCGGCCATGAACGCGCTCGCATCACTCAGCGGCGTGGTGGACGACGGTGCCGCTCCGGAAGAGGCGGCGTCGGAAACGCAGATGTCGGCAGCACAGACGCAGACAGCACAGGCGCCGACGCCTGTGGATTCCGATGTGCGGGATTCGGATGATCGGGAGCGTATGGGTCACACGCTGCGCGGTCTGCTGGATGGTTGGAAAGCCCTGCGCAGCGTCATGGTGGAATCACGGCCTGACCTGATAGCGGTCGACGACTCCATGGTCGACGTCGAAGCGCCGCAGGGCGATGACATGCCGTTCGGCGTGGACGCGATGTACCTGCTGCTGGAGTTCTGCCACGGCGAAGTGGCGGCGGACTCGTCGAAGGTGACAACGAATGACGTGATCGCCGCCATCCAGGACGTCTGCGGACGGGACCCGAACGCGAAAGCGTTCGCCGACCTGTGGAATCTCGTGGACACCGTGGCGAAGGGGCTACGGAGCCCCGGCACGCGCGAACCGCAATATGCGCTGTCCCTTGCATGGGACGCCAGCGGTGTGGCGCCCCGATGGCAGCGGGAGGCCTTCAATAACACGGATGCCGGCAGGGCCGCCAACGACAGGCTCGACTCGGCGATGCGACTGTTCTCCTACGCATCCGGATCGGCCGCAAGCCGGAACCTCCCGGAGTTCTTCGCCCAGGTACGGGCCATGCGCATCGAAGCCGACTCATTGGCCAAAGTCGCGCCCATCGACGAGGCGGTGACGCTCACCACTCCGGCCGGGTCGGCCGGCAACCATTGGCCATTGGTCTGGATTCCGGCGGTGCAGCAAGGCGTCTGGCCGAACCTCGCCGCCCGCAACACCATGTTCGGCGGCGAGGACCTCGCCGACGTCATGCTCTACGGGGCGCTCGCCGATGAGGGGAAACCCGATTCCGGGCAGCTCGAAGCCGTGCTGTACGCCGAGCAGAAAAGCCTGCTGGTAGCGTTGACCAGGGCGTCGGAGCGCACCAGCATCAGCGCCGTGTACAACGATGATCTCACGCCATCGGATTTCCTTTACGGATATCTGCCGGAACGGTACGACCGTGGCAAGCACGCCAGCGCAGAAGGACGCGACTATGCCGAGGTCGGCGGCGACGACCGGTTCCACGGACTGGACGCCAATCCGCGCGGCCTAGTCGCCGCGGCTCGTGTGGAACTCGCCGCGCAACCGGCCGAATCCGACGAAGCCAGGGATGCGCGCGCCGCGCTGTCGCTGCTCGCCGCGCACGGCGTGCAGGCGGCCGATGCCAAGCAGTGGCCATTCGTCGGCAGCCGTTCCGCTCCGTCGCAATACGAGCGACATGAACAGGACTCGCGAAGCGGACAAGATGCATCGTCGACGCTGACTGCACAGCATATGCGATTAGCGCCGGTGGGGGAGTCGCCTACGCGCACTGCCTTGGATATGCCGTCGACGGTTACGCTGTCACCATCCGCTGTGGACGGCATATGGGGCTGTCCGGTCTGCTGGATGCTGGAGAACCGCTTCTCCGGCCCACGGCCCGGAAGCGTGGCGACCGCGTTCGGATCCCTGATCCATGCCGTCGCCGAACAGGCCAGCAACGAGGGACTCGACAGAGCCGACTATGCATCCGACCTGCCGGTCGACGAGCGTGTCGGAAAGGTCCGCGACCGTATGATCGCTATCTACCATGAGCTCAAAGGCGATGCGCAGCAGATCGCCGACGCGGCGGACCGGTACAATGCATCGCGCAAGGAGAAGACCGTCACCGACGTGCTGGAACGCATCGCGGATTATTTCGTCCTGTCGAACACTGCCGACTACCCGGCCGGCAACGTCAAGAACTTCAGCGTCGGCACCCTTGAGGACTCGCAATGTGAGCGTTCCTTCGCCGCACTGTTCGGGCTGGACGACGTGTTGGCGGCATACAATGCGACCGCAGGCGTGACCCACATCAGCCGAGGCGAGCTGGCCGCCATCATGGGGACGTTGGTCGGAGGATGGCCTGAAGGCATGAGCGAAGATCTGCGCGTCCGGCTGTCCGGGCGTATCGATCGTCTCGAGGTCAGAAGCATGGCGAACGGCGAAACGCATGTGCGTCTGATCGACTACAAGACCGGCGGCATGCCGGGGACCAAGGCGATCTTCAACGATCTGCAGCTGGTGTGCTACCAGCTGGGCCTGGTGTTCCCCGAAGACGGCCCGCGTGGCGCGCAGGCCCTGCAGTCCATGCCGGACATCGCGCAAAGCGGTCTATTCCACGTCGCCGAGAAATCGGCGCCGGCCACATCGAAGACCAGCAACAATCAGGAGGGGCTGTTCCAGCCGGCTTTGTTCCATGATGGCAGCCTGAACGACACGACGTTCGTGAAGCGCACTCGCAGTTCGTTCGAATCGCTGGCCGACATCCCGATCCTTCCCGACACGCCGCCGCACGGCGTGAGCGCGACGACCTGGCAGCGGTTCCTTTCACTGCGGGGCACGCAGGCGATCTGGTCGCTTACCATGATCTCCCGGGTGTTCTACGCGGCGGCGGCAAGCAGGTCCACTCATCTTGAGGCGCACCCGACCGCCGACCATGTGGGGTATTGCCGCATGAGAAGCGTGTGCCCGGCATGCGCCAAAGCAGTCAACACCGTATTCGAAACGAGGCAGGCATGAACGCACAGGCATTCACCGACAGTCCGGAGCAGGCGGCGGTCATCAACGCCCCGGCCGACGACGATGTGCTCGTCGTCGCCGGCGCAGGCAGCGGCAAGACCTATACGATGACCCGGCGCATCATCAACCTCATCGCGGAAGGCGTGCCGCCCGAGCGCATCCTCGGGCTCACCTTCACCAGAAAAGCGGCGTCCGAACTGCTGTCGCGAGTCTCGGCGGCGGTGCTGGCAGGGGACGGGAAAAGCAACGAGCGGGATTCCGCGCGTGCGGCCAACCGAGCGTTCCTCAAGCCTGAAGTGTCCACGTACGACGCGTTCTTCCAGACCATCGTACGGCAGTACGGCCTTCTCGTCGGCTTCGGACAGGACACCCAGCCGCTCAGCGACGCCGGGGCTTTCCAATTGGCATCCACCGTGGTCGGCCGCCATACGGACATCCTTGCCGAACAGGACCTCGGCGCGTTCCGCACGGTGGTGCACAGCGTCCTCGACCTGTCCCACGCCATCGGCAACGCCATGATCGGCGGGCGGATTCGGACCGTGGACGAAGCCATCGCGCGCATCCGCGATTGGGATACGGCGTTCATCGCACAGCTCGACACCGCCATCGGCGACGAGCCGGTCCCCGAAGAGCTGCCCAAGGTCAAGAAAATCAAGCGTCTCAAGAAGGACACCGACGAGACCTACGCGGCGAAACAGGAGCAGCAGCAGGCCGAGATGCGTGCCGTCTGCGTGTATCATTGCGCCGGACTGCGGAACACGACGAAGCGCCGTGAAATCCTGCTGGATCTTGTCGCGGAATACGAGCACGAGAAGCGTGTACAGAACATGGCGGAATTCAGCGACTTCACCATCGCCGCCTACCAGCTCGTCGCACGGTTCCCCTCCATCGGCGAGCGGTACCGCAAGCGTTACACGCATGTGCTGCTCGACGAATACCAGGACACCTCCACCACGCAAGCCATGCTGCTGGCTTCGCTGTTCCACCCCGGGAGCCAACAGGACAGCCGGCGGGACGCCCGCGGAGCAGAACAGTCAGCGGGCCAGCCGGGAACCCGTCACGGCTCGTCCGCCTACGTCCGCTCGGCGGTGAACGCGGTCGGCGACCCGTTCCAGTCCATCTACGCGTGGCGAGGCGCCAGTCCCGGCGCGTTCCGCATGTTCCAGCATGACTTCGACATGCCCGTCGAACGACGCCCGTACCCGTTGAGCGTCACGCGGCGCAACTCCCGCATCGTGCTGCGCGCGGCGAACAACCTCACCAAGCCGTTGCGTCTGACGCCCCGGCGAGCCAGCAGTTCGCTCATGCATGAGGTCGACGTATCAAGCCTGTCCACGCTCGACACCGCTCCGGAAGGCACCATCGGCGTACTGGGATTCGACACTTTCGGTCAGGAGGTGGACGCCGTTGCACGCTTCGTGCGCCAGGCCATCGCCCGGTACGGCGATGAAGGCGACGGGACCCATGGCGCCGATACGCCGCATGTGGCGGTGCTCTTCCGAGGCAAGACCCGTATGGCCGCCTTCGCGCAGGAACTGGAACGGCGTGGCCTCAAGACCCTGGTCGTCGGCTATTCGGCATTGCTGGAACGCCCGGAAGTGCAGGACCTGCTGGCGTTGCTGCATGCGGTGGCGGACCACACCGACTCCAATGACCTCATGCGGCTGCTCGCCACCCCACGCTTCGGCTTGGGGGCGGAACCGCTCATGCGTCTGGCTTCCATGGCCGAGGACCTTGACGCCCAATACCGGTACCGGGCCCTCGTGCAGGCCGGGATCATCGAGCCCCAGTCCGATGTTCCGCCGTCAACGCAAGGAGCCGGCACAGGGCAGTCCGCTGACGGCGATCCGCGTAGCGTTGGTGCGGCCGTCGCCGCGATCATTTTCGCCGATCCGGACATCAAACGAATCGTCAAGGAATACCGGGACAAGGTTCCTCATGCCGTGTTCCTCATCGACATGCTCATGCGCGACGACCTCGAGACGCTGCTCGAGCGTCGAGCGGCATTCGATGCTCAGGAACGCACTCTCATCGCACAGGCAGGCGCCGTACTCCGGCAGGTGCACGCCGTCGCCAACCATCCGCTGGCCGAAGTGATCGATGCCGCAGTGCAGGCGCTCGACCTTGACATCGACACCATCGTCGCCCAGGCGGTCAAGGATCCGGATACGCCGGTGAACCCCGCCCGAGCGCACGCCGCGCTCGACGCGATCGCCGCGCTGGTGGACACGTACAGCCGGGAGATTGTCGAAGGAGGCGTCCCCACACTGCGCGGCTTCGTCGCATGGGTGGACTCGCTCGGCCAGATCGAAGAAGAGTCCGCCGCCATGCCGGACACCCCGGCGGATGTGGTGCTCATGACCGTGCACCAGTCGAAAGGCCTGGAATGGGATGCCGTCGCCGTGGTTTCGATGCAGAACGGCGCCTTCCCCAGCAACAAGAGCGGTCTGCATATCGATGCCGACGATGAGCATCCCGGAGGTGGCTCCGGAGACCAGTGGACGCCTCCCGAATACCAGACGACCGTGCGCACATGGCTGGACGATGCCTCAGCCGTGCCCGTGCCGGTTCGCGTGGATGCGGACATCCTGCCCCGGTTCCCACATGACGCCATGCCCGGCGCCGACCCGGTGGCGTCGCTTCGTGACATGGATGATGTCGTCGTCATCGACGATGAGGTCTACGGAAGCATGCGTCAACAGGACACCGGCGATGACGTGGATGCCATGGACCGTTCCAGCTGGTATCTCACCCAAGAGGAGGAATACGGCCGCCGGTTGCTCGCCGACGAACGAAGACTCGCCTATGTGGCGTTGACCCGCGCCAAAAAGGACGCGCTCTTCACCTACAGTCGACACGCCACGGTCTCCCGCGACCCGCGGACGTTGGTCGACGATAGCGGGAAGACGCCATCCTCGTCCAAGCCGTCGGTGTTCTGGACCGAAATGCAGGATTCGCTATGCCACGAACCAGATCTCGTCCCCGCCGATCAGCAGAGTCGGCCTGAGGGCGAGACCACTGCTCAGCCGTCCGGCACTGTGCAGCCATCAGGTACCGCGCAGCCGTCAAGCACTGCGCAGCCGTCAAGCACTGCGCAGTCGTCCGTCACAGCGGGGGAGACCCTTGCCGGCATCAAGGCGCCGAGACCTGAAGGGTTCTTCGTGGGTGACGCGGCCGAACTGTACGAGCGGACGGTAATCGAAGCCGCATGGGATGCACCATTGGAGACCGTGTCAGGCAAGACCGAATTGCCATGGCCAGCCACGCTGTCGGATGACGTCATCGCCCGGCTCGGAGCGGATTCGTGTACGGAGCCAGGCCGCGGCGTTGCCGACGGCCGTGCCGAAGGTTCGGACGTTTCCGCCTCGGACGCTTCCGGTTCGGGCGCCGATGGTCTGGATGACGGCGGTCACGGCATTGACGGCTCCCGGACGTCAGGTTCGGCTGCCGATGACTCCGGCCCGCTGCTCTCCAGAGCACGGATGCTGGTCGCCGACCGTGACCTCATGCCCTGGACGTTCACGGCGGAATCGGACATCGACCGGCATGCGCGCACCCAAGGCGAGCATCTGCTGTCGCATAGCCGGCAGAACGTCACCTCGCTGCAGGCTCGTGCCGGGCACCTCACGCAACGGGAATCGCGACAATACTGGCGGAGCCTCATCCGCCCCATACCAAGGGTCGCGTCCCCCGCGGCAGAGGCGGGCACCCTGTTCCACGCATGGGCGGAACGCTTCATGAACGCCTTCGAGGTCATCCCCGAGACCGTCGACTCCGGATTCGCGCCCGACTCCGACACGGCATTCGGCGGCGGCGAGATGACCGGCGCAGAACAACCCACCCGCGAGACGCTGCTCAGCGAGCTTGCCGCACGGGAATCCCATCAGGAGGCGCTCACGGACAAGGAGCGCAAGCTGCTCGTCTGGCAGCGACGGCTGTCGCAATCCGCATGGGCGCAGCGCAGGCCCGCATGGGTGGAACGGCAGATCGTCGTCGCCGTGCCCCAGCTCGGCGACACCATCATCAACGGCAAACTCGACGCCGTGTTCTATGGGGGCCTCGACCCGGACGACAGGATGAAGCAGTACACCATCGTCGACTGGAAGACCGGCGTCAGACCGCGCAAGCCGCAGGACATCAAACGCAAGCTCGTACAGCTCGACTGGTATCGCCTGCTGCTGTCGCACATCGAGCAAGTGTCGTTGGACAGAATCGACGCCACCCTCTACTATCTGAGTGAGCCCGAAGAAGGCCTGCGCGAGCTCCACGCACGCGCCAAAACCGAAGACGAGATCCTAGCCGAGTTGAGCTCCGGCGTCCCCGAAGGATCCGACGACGACTAGATGCCGGCAAGCGACGCCAGGCATCCGGTCGCGGATGGAACGCACCGCGACAGTCGCCGTCGGCAGGGGAGCCGCGACCCTTGGTGCACCGTGTGGGCGGGCACACGTGCCGGACGCAACGAACCAAAAGGAGTATTCATGGTTGCGCACGACAGCACCACCAATGCAACCGGGCCGGTGACCTACCGGCCCATGACCTGGGACGACGTGGACGCCATCGTCCGCGAATTCGACCGCACATGGGGCGAATGCAGCTCAGCCGCGGGCACACCGGTCTCCATGCGCATATCGCGCCACTTCGTACTGCACTACCTGCAGCCCACCACCCGCGGTGAAATCGCCGAACGGGACGGCCGGTTCATGGGCGTCACGCTGAGCCGTGTCGTCGGCCAGCCGGTCCTGTTCCCGCAGGCCGCAACGGCGCTCGCCGACATCGACGCCGAACTCGACCGCAGCGAGCTCGGCGCGAAGACGCTCGCAGAAACCAACCACTGGCATGCGCTGGAAACGCGCATGGAGGACGAGGTCGGCATCAACGACACCGCGCAGGCGGAGATCGAACTGTTCCTCGTCTCCTCCGACGCGCGCGGCCATGGTGTCGGCGGCACCTTGTGGCGTCACGCCATGCGTTATTTCTCGCAGCTTGGCGTGAGCCGCTACTACCTGCACACCGATTCGAGCTGCGACGTGAGTTTTTACGACCACAAAGGGCTCGACCGTGTAGCCGAACGGTTCGCCGCCGACCATCCCGAGGACGGCGACATGGATGACATCTTCATCTACGCCGGGGAACCGCGACAGTCCTCTGTCGCGCAGTCGGACACCGCGGCTGCGGAGAGCCCCTCCAACGACCTTCGACCGGCCTCAACCGGACGGGAGGCGACGCAGGGCGAGGAGGCGACACGATGAGCGACGCCATTGACTCGACCGAGCATGATCTGTGCTCCCGCGAGCGTCACGCATCCCCGTATGCCACGCTGTTCCGCATCCCCGGGGCGAAGTCCTTCTGCGTCTCCGGTGCGGTGGCCAGACTGCCGATCTCCATGATGGCCCTCGGCATCGTGCTCGCGCTCAACCACCTGTACGACAACTGGACGATCGCCGGCTCGATGAGCGCCGCCTACATTCTCGCCGTCGCCGCGGTCACCCCGTTCTATGCGCGGATGTTCGACCGGTTCGGCCAGCATCGTGTGGGCCCGGTGGCATTGACCGTGCAGGTGGTCGTCATGCTGGCGTTCGCGTTCGCGGCGCTCATGCGCGTGCCGATTCCGGCGTTGTTCGCGCTCGCTATCGCCATGGGCGCCACGCAGTTCTCGTTCGGCGCGCTCGTGCGCACCCGGTGGGCATACGTACTGCGCGGCACGGGCAACGGCGCGCTGCTCAACACGGCGTACGCGATGGAGGCGGCCATCGACGAGGTGGTGTTCATCCTCGGTCCGATCCTTGCCGCCTTCCTCGCCACATCCGTGCACCCGGTGTCCCAGCTGTTCGTGCCGACCGCGGCCTGCGGCGTCGGCGGCGCGGTGTTCTTCTCGCTGCGCAGCACCGTGCCGCCGGTGCTGGAGCCGGTGCAGGTCGAAGCATCCGCATCGTCAAAGACCGGCGGCGCTGACATCGGCGGCGCTGGCACCGGCATCCCAGACGCCGCAGAAGCCGACCGGCGGGCCGCCGCGCAGCGGTCCTGTACGCAGCAGGCATCCGGCCGCGGGACGTCCCAGCGGTTCTCGCTGCGCCGCCTGCATCGCACCGGCGCGGCGAAGCCCAAAAACGTGCTCACGTATCCCGGCATCGTGCCGCTGCTCGTCGTGTTCATCGTGTTCAACATGAGCTTCACCGCGTTCGACGTGTCGATGACAGCCACGATGAAGGCCGCCGGTGTGGAGCATCTGCTCGGTCTGCAGCTCGCCATGTTCGCGGTCGGTTCGTGCTGCGGCGCAGTGATCTTCGGCTCACGGCAGCTGAAGGGGTCGCATTGGCGTCACATGGTCGTGTTCCTCGCGCTGCTCACGGTCGGCTATGTGCTGTTCCGGGTGACGATGGACAACTTCCTGCTGCTCGGCGCGATGGAGGTGCTCGCCGGATTGTGCGTGTCGCCGCTGTTCGCCACCGGCAACCTCATCGTCAAGGACATCGTGCCCGCCCGGTCCCTGACCGAAGGGCTCTCATGGGTGACGACGGCCGGTTCGGTCGGCACGTCGTTCGGCTCGACGCTTGCCGGCGCCGTGCTCGATGCGTCCGGCCCGCACTTGAGCATGATGATCCCGTGGACGGTCACGCTGTGCGCGGTGCCGCTCGCCCTGTTCGGCTGGTGGCTCGCCCGACGCCGCCGCTGATGCGCCGCCCCACGACTTCGGCGGGCGCGTGTAGGCTCGGAAACCGGATTGCATAAGAACCGGAACGTGTGTGCGGCGCAAGCCGCGGCCGGCGCCGCACACCACACACAGAAAGGCATACCAGCATGATCAAGGTTTCCGTGGTCGGCGCCAAGGGGCGCATGGGCTCTCACGTGGTCGAGGCGGTGAACGGCGCCGCCGACATGCAGCTGGCGCTAACGCTTGACGCCGCCGACGATCTGGCGGCCATCACCCCCGAGAACACCGACGTGACGGTCGAGTTCACCGTGCCGAGCGTGTCGCTCGGCAACGTGCTCAAGCTCGCCGCGCAGGGCGTCGACGTGGTGGTCGGCACCACCGGCTGGACCGAGGAGAAGCTCGCGAAGGTGCGCGAGGCCATCGCGAACGGACCTCGCCCCGACGCACAGAAGGTGTTCATCGCGCCGAACTTCGCCATCTCCGCCGTGCTCGCCGACTATTTCGCCGTCAAGGCCGCGAAGTACTTCGAGTCCGCCGAGGTCATCGAACTGCACCACCCGACCAAGGTGGACGCCCCCTCCGGCACCGCCATCCATACGGCGCAGGGCATCGCCGCCGCGCGCAAGGCCGCGGGTCTTGGCCCCATGCCGGACGCCACCGAGACCGACGGCGGCTCGCGCGGCCAGGTCGTCGACGGCGTGCACGTGCACGCCGTGCGCCTGCGCGGCCTCAACGCCCACGAAGAGGTGCTGTTCGGCAACGCGGGGGAGCAGCTGACCATCCGCGCCGACAGCTTCGACCGTGGCTCGTTCATGCCCGGCGTGCTCCTCGCCGTGCGCAAGCTCGCCTCCGACGCCCCCGCGGGCCTCACCGTCGGCCTCGACAAGTTCCTCGACCTGTGACCGCAGCCGGCGGGTGCCTCGTCTCCGCCGTACCCGTACCCGCCGCTTCGGGCACGGCCGCTTCGCCCTCATCCGCCAGCCGTTCGCGGCATGGACGCGGGGCCTCGAACCGGCCGCCGCGCGTCCCGAGTTGGAAGTACGGTAGTGAACTATGAGTGACGGTACTATGCATCTTCTCAATCCGGCTCCGTTCGGCCGTATTCTTCCCGCCATGGTCACCCCCATGAAGTCCGACGGCTCGGTCGATTACGACGCCGCGCAGCAGCTCGCCCGCCAGCTTGTCGCGGACGGTGCGGACGGTCTGGTGGTCAACGGCACGACCGGTGAATCCCCGGTGACGCACATGGAGGAAAAGGTTGAGCTTGTCAAGGCCGTCAAGGAGGTCGTGAACGTCCCGGTGATCTCCGGAGCCGGCTCGAACGACACCGCGCACACCGTGCGCATGGTCGAGCAGACCCAGGAGGCCGGCGCCGACGCGGTGCTGGTCGTCATGCCCTACTACTCGCGTCCCAGCCAGGATGGCGTCGTCGGCCATTACAAGGCGGTCGATGAGTCGGCCGAGAAGCCGATCATCGTCTACGACGTGCCCGGCCGCACCGGCCTCAAGGTGAAGGTCGAGACGTACGACCGTCTCGCCGAACTGGAGCATGTGAAGGCGGTCAAGGACGCCACCGGCGACCTCGCCGCGGCAGTCGAGAAGCAGCAGCGGACCGGCCTCGCCTGGTATTCCGGCGATGACGGCCTGTTCCTGCCGTTCCTGTCCATCGGAGCGGTCGGCATCATCTCCGTGATCGCCCACGTGGCAGCCACCCCGATGCGCGACCTCGTCGAGGCGTTCGACCGCGGCGACATCCATGAGGCGCAGCGTCTGGCGAACCAGCTCGCGCCGCTCGTCCACGCGCTCAACGGCGACGGTTACCAGGCCGTCATGGCCAAGGCCGCGCTGAAGATGAAGGGATACCTGACCTCCACCGCCATGCGTCTGCCGAACATCGGACCGGACGCCGACCAGCTGGACAAGGCCGAAGAGGGTATGAAGGCCGCCGGCTTGCTGTAAGGCATCCGCCGGACGCGCACGCCGGCCACATCCGCCGACGGCACGGCTTGCGGGATTGGTGCGGTCCGCCAGTTCAGGGGAGCTGCGGAACCAGCCGGCCACGCATGCCAGCCGCGCCGCTCAGCCACGCACACGCCTGGACGCGCCGCCCGGCCGGCCACTGAAACGTCGCCTTCGCAAACCACACGAAGGCAAAGAACAGAAAACCAAGTGAGAATGGCACAAGAACAACACAAGAAGAACAACAACTCACGCAGGTCCCGCTCCGCAGGCGCATCCCGTCGCCGCGGCGGCTCCACGCGCGGCAACGGCGGCACCTACAAGGGCCAGGCCACCGCGCCCCAGCAGGACGACGTCCTGATCGCCCCGCCGAAGTACCGCAAGGGCTCCATGCGCATCACGCCGCTCGGCGGCCTCGGCGAGATCGGCCGCAACATGAACGTGATCGAATATAACGGTCACCTGCTGCTCATCGACTGCGGCGTGCTCTTCCCCGAGGAGGAGCAGCCGGGCGTCGACCTGATCCTGCCCGACTTCAGCTACATCAAGGACCGTCTCGACAAGGTCGACGCGCTCGTGCTCACCCACGGCCACGAGGACCACATCGGCGGCGTGCCCTACCTGCTCAAGCTGCGCCCGGACATCCCGCTGATCGGCTCCAAGCTGACGCTCGCCTTCGTCGAGGCGAAGTGCCAGGAGCACAACCAGCACCCCACCATGGTGGAGGTCAAGGGCCGCGACAAGCTCAAGGTCGGCCCGTTCAACCTCGAGTTCATCACCGTCACCCACTCGATTCCGGACGCGCTCGCCTGCTACGTCAAGACGCCCGCCGGCTCCCTGATCGACACCGGCGACATCAAGCTCGACCAGCTGCCGCTCGACCACAAGATCACCGACCTCGTTGAGTTCGGCAAGATCGGCGAGCAGGGCGTCGACCTGCTCATGATGGACTCCACCAACGCCGAGGTGCCGGGCTTCGTCAAGCCGGAGACCTCGATCGGCCCGGCGCTCGACCAGGCGTTCGCGCAGGCGAGCCGCAAGATCATCGTCGCCAGCTTCTCCAGCCACGTGCACCGCGTCCAGCAGGTCGTCGACACCGCCCACAAGTACGGGCGCAAGGTCGTCTTCGTCGGCCGCTCCATGGTGCGCAACATGTCCATCGCCGCCGACCTCGGCTACCTGCACATCCCCGAAGGCACGGTCATCGACCTCAAGCAGGCGCACGACGTGCAGGACGACAAGATCGTCTACATGTGCACCGGCTCCCAGGGCGAGCCGATGGCCGCCCTCGGCCGCATCGCCGACGGCAACCACCGCGACATCACCATCAACGAGTTCGATACGGTCATCCTCGCCAGCTCCCTCATCCCCGGCAACGAGCACGAGGTGTACAAGGTCATCAACAAGCTCGTGCAGCTCGGCGCGCGCGTCGTCAACCGCGACAACGCGGCCGTGCACGTCTCCGGCCACTGCAACGAGGGCGAGCTGCTGTACATGTACAACATCGTCAAGCCCAAGTGCGCGATGCCGATCCACGGCGAGAACCGTCACCTCGTGGCCAACGGCCTCATCGCCGTCAAGACCGGCGTCGACCCGCAGAACGTGGTCCTCGCCGAGGACGGCGACGTCGTCGACCTCTACCACGGCAAGGCCGCGGTCGTCGGCTCCGTGCCGTGCGGCTACGTGTACGTGGACGGCGACTCGGTCGGCGAGCTGACCGACGAGGAGCTCGAGAAGCGCCGCATCCTCGGAACCGAGGGCTTCGTCTCCAGCTTCGTCGTGGTCGACACGGAGGCCGCCGAGGTCGTCACCGGTCCGAAGATCTTCCTCAACGCCGTGGCGGAGGACGAAAGCGAGTTCAACAAGGTCCGCCATCAAATCGTCGAGCAGCTGCAGGACGCGATGATGCAGGGCACGAAGGACACGTACAAGCTGCAGCAGCTCATGCGCCGCACGCTCGGCAGCTGGGTCGCCCGCCAGCTTCACCGCAAGCCGATGATCGTCCCCGTCGTGGCCGACATCGCGCAGGACATCATCGAAGAACCCAGGAAGTAGTAACAGCACCGGCATAAGCCGATGTCACAATAGATTCCGAACAACCGGTCGCACCCCGCGCAAGGTGGGACGACCGCCTCGAAGAGGAGCAGGACGCCGAGGACCGCGCACCGACGTGCACGCCCGCGGCGTCTTGTTCCTCTTCGTCGCGTCAGGCCGGTTTGCAGGGGTCCGAGAACCAAGTAAGGAGTAAAGAAGAGTATGCCAGGTGCAAACCTCACCCGCGTGGAAGCCGAGGAACGCAAGTCCGTCGTCTCCGCGCCCATCAGCTATCGAGTCTGGCTTGACCTGACCGAGAACCCGCGCACGTTCGGTTCCACCGCGACCATCAGCTTCGCCGCGAAGCCGGGCAGCACCACGTTCCTCGACCTGATCGCCGACTCGGTCTCCGAAGTCACGCTCAACGGCGAATCCCTCGACCCGGCCGCCGTCTTCGTCGACAACCGCATCGAGCTCGCCGGCCTCAAGGACCGCAACGAGGTCACCGTCAAGGCCGAATGCGTCTACTCGAACACGGGTGAGGGCCTGCACCGCAGCGTCGACCCGTCCGACGGCAACATCTACCTCTACTCCCAGTTCGAGGTGCCGGACGCCCGCCGCGTGTACGCCGTGTTCGACCAGCCCGACCTCAAGGCCACGTTCGACTTCACCGTGCTCGCGCCGAAGTCGTGGATCGTCACCTCCAACATGCCGACGCGCACCGTCGAGGACGTGCCCGAGGTCACCACCGCCGAAGGCGTGCTCGGCGACCACGCCCCCGAGACCGCGAAGCGCTGGACGTTCGAGACCACGCCGATCATGAGCTCCTACCTGACCGCCATCTGCGCCGGCCCGTACGCCGAATGGCACACCACGTACCTCAACGAGGACGGCCGCACCATCCAGATGGCCCAGTACTGCCGCCAGGCGCTCGCCGAGGCGTTCTCCAAGGACGTCGACTACCTGTTCGACATCACCAAGAAGGGCTTCGCCTTCTACGCCAAGACGTGGGGCGTGCCATACCCGTACGCCAAGTACGACCAGATCTACGTGCCCGAGTACAACGCGGGCGCCATGGAGAACATCGGCATGGTCACCATCCGTGACCAGTACGTGTTCGAATCGAAGGTCACCGACGCGCTCGCCGAACGCCGCGTCGTGACCGTGCTGCACGAGCTCGCCCACATGTGGTTCGGCGACTACGTGACCATGAAGTGGTGGAACGACCTGTGGCTCAACGAGTCCTTCGCCGAGTTCACCTCCACGCTCGCCACCGCCGAGGCCACCGAATGGCATGACGCGTGGGCCACGTTCTGCTCCGGCGAGAAGAGCTGGGCTCTGCGCCAGGACCAGCTGAGCACCACGCACCCGATCGTCGCGCCAATCAACGACCTCAACGACACGTACGTGAACTTCGACGGCATCACCTATGCGAAGGGCGCCTCCGTGCTCAAGCAGCTCGTGTTCTACGTGGGCCGCTACCAGTTCTTCAAGGGCATCAACCAGTACCTCAACAAGTACGCCTACTCGAACGCCACGCTCGACGACCTGCTCGCCGAGCTGGAGGCAGCGTCCGGCCGCGACCTCAAGGCGTGGAGCGCCAAGTGGCTCGAACAGTCCGGCATCAACACCATCGCCACCGACCTGGCGATGCAGGACGACGGCAAGACCATCGCCTCGCTGACGCTGCGCCAGAGCGCTCCGGCCGAGCATCCGGTGCTGCGCCCGCACCGTCTGGCCATCGGCTTCTACAACGAGGACCCGGCCAGCGGCAAGATCGTGCGCACCGACCGTCTCGAGCTGGACGTGGACGGTGAGGCGACGGTCGTCGAGGCGGCTGCCGGCAAGCGTCGCCCGGCGTTCATCCTGGTGAACGACGACGACCTGACCTATACGAAGCTGCGGTTCGACGCCGAGTCGCTCGAGTTCGCCATCGCGAACCTGCACCGGTTCGACGATGCGCTCGCCCGCGCGGTCGTCTGGCTGTCGCTGTGGGACATGACGCGCGACGGCGAGCTGCCGGCGGAGCGGTTCATCGACACGACGCTCGCGCTGCTCGGCACCGAGACCGAATCCACCACGTTCCGTTACGCGCTCGCCTGCATGAGCACCACCGTGTGGCACTACACGGCGCCCGAGCGTCGTGACGCGGTCGTCAAGCACGTGGCCGCCGGGCTGTGGAAGCTCGCCTCTGCCGCTCCCGCCGGCTCCGACCAGCAGTTCCAGCTCGCCGGCGCCTACCTTGGCTACGGCGAGAAGGACGACGCCGACTTCGTGCGCAACGCGAAGGGCCTGCTTGACGGTTCCGTGGTGCTGGACGGTCTGGAGATCGACAACAACTTCACGTGGACGATCATCAACGCGCTGTCCAGCGCCGGCCTGATTGGCCAGGATGTCATCGACGCGCAGCTCGCCAAGCACGAGACCACCGAGAACCGCGAGTTCGCGCTCGGCGCCCGCGCGGTCCGCGGCGATGCCGAGGCGAAGGCGTGGGCGTGGGATCAGGCGCTGCACAACGCCGACCTGACCAACATGCAGCTTGAGGCCGTGGCCCGAGGTTTCGCCGCGACGCCGCGCCCCGACCTTGCCGAGCCGTACGCCGCGAAGTACTACGAGGTGGCCGACTGGGTGTGGAAGAACAAGAGCTTCCACATGGCTGAGGCGACGCTCGAAGGCCTGTACCCGGGCTACGCCGACCCGGCCACGCTCGTCTCGCTCGGCCAGCAGTGGCTTGACACGCATGAGGACGCCGACAATGCGCTTAAGCGCATCGTGCGTGCCAACGTCGAGTCCTCGCAGCGCACGCTCGCCGTGCGCGACTACAACGCCGCGCTGTAAGCATAGCTGAGCTGACTGCGTAACGGCCCTCGCCTTCGTTGGCGAGGGCCGTTTTCATTTGCTGGGGCGTTTGCGGGGGAGGGGTTGATGTGGCTGTTTTTTCTCGCCCCCGCTGGCGGGGGCTGTCGGCGTAGCCGACTGGGGGTGGTTCCACGGCCGCCCGCATCGTCATATCTGCACGGTTCTCCGTTCACTGACCATATACCGAAATGTTACGTAGTTGGGGTATTGCTGAACGCCGAATGGGAGTACACTAGACAACCGTAGGGGGTTCGTAAGAAGCTCCTCGGCATTATCATCCCAATGACGGCGTGAGCCGGGAAGAACAATCAAAGGAGAGTGAGCCATGGCAGATCGTATTTCCGCAGAGGCCGGTGCGCTTCGGAAGGGTCAGCAGGCCGTCGCGGAGGCTCGTCAGGGCATCGAAAACGAGATTCGTCGTGTGCGCGGTGAGATTGAGCAGATGCGCGCCTACTGGTCCGGCGACGCGGCCAACGCCTACACGCAGATGGTGAACGCGTGGGACGAGAAGACCACAAGCATCAACAACCAGCTGAACAATCTCGAGCAGCAGCTGAGCCAGACCGAGAAGGAGCAGGAGCGCAACGAGCAGGAGCACGAGCAGAACGTCTCCAAGATCGCCAGCATGCTGAGCTGACGCGCTTTCACGATTCCTGGACAATCAGACAACATCAGAAAGATAAGGATTCATCATGGCTATCGGTTCTTTCTCCGTCAACCCGGCGCAGGTGCAGTCGCTCGCCGAGGACATCCGTCACGGTGCGGACGGCATCCAGCAGCAGCTCGACCAGCTTGACGCCAAAGTCAACCAGCTTCGTCAGAACTGGGACGGCTCCGCGCAGCAGGCCTACACGGTCGCCCAGTCCAAGTGGAACGCCGACCTGAACGACGTGCGCCGTATTCTCAACCAAATCGCCGCCGCCACTTCGGAGATCTCCTCCAGCTACACCGCCAGCGATCACAAGGCCGCCGGCTTCTTCGGCTGATTCGCTGCCCGAGGAGGGCTTGAATCAACGAAAACCGTAATGATGCCGGCCGCTACCGTTGTGACGGCAACGGCCGGCATCACATCACGACATTATTCGTGACCAATGGGGGAAGGCTATCATGGGACAGATCAATTTCGACCCTGATCAGGCGCGATATCTTGCCGGCAAGCTCGCCGCGGGTGCTGAAGGCATTGCCTCCGCGCCGAAGATCAACGTGACCGGCGGTGTGCGCATGTCGTTCACCCAGCAGATCAACAAGGCTCTGCATTCGGTCAAGACGACGGCGAACGGCAACAAGGGTACGTATGCACGCTGGATGCAAGATTATTCCGACCGTATGGCCCAAGCGACCACGTATCAGGAGACCTTCGAGGAAGGCGTGCAGATGCAGCTGCAGGCCGAGCAGAAGAAGGTCGAAGGTACGCAGCAGTCGTATAAGCCAGCGTCGTCTTCGTCTGACAAGCCTAAGACCATCGACCGGCCAGTTATCGACATCTGATTGGTACGGCGTTCACGCAGCAACACGGCAGCATCAATTCAAGGAGCATTATCACATGGGTTCACGTTGGTCTCGGTTCAAAGCGGGTGTCGCGTGCGCATTGGCGTGTGTGTTGCCGGTGGCGTGGGCTCCGCAGGCTGTGGCGGCTTCGGCTGGTGACGGGCGCTGGCCGGCGGTGAACGATGTGGTGCAGAACGCGTGGAAGCAGGGCATCGACGGGTCCGGTGTGAAGGTCGCGGTCATCGATACCATTCCTGTGAGCGACAATCCTGTGCTTTCGGATGCGGATATTGACTATCAGCTTGGCGTTTTTCGTGACGCCGAGGGGCACGAGACGTCTTGTTCCATTGACGGTCAGCCGATGGTTGCCTCCATCAAGGCAGGGGAAACTAACTACGGCTATCAGTACTATTCTTCACATGGAACGGACATGCTTTCGTGGATTGTTGGTAACGGCCGCAACTATGTGTCCGATCGACCAGGCGTCATCGGTAGCGCTCCGAAGGCCAAAGTGCTTAGCATCGCCACTGGCGTCAGAACGCTTGGCTTACCGTATAACAGGATTTGCGACTCGTCAGACAGCAACGGTGTCAATACGAATCCAGGGGCCAACATGGACACAGCCGTGCATTGGGGTGCCCGCGTTGCCAACCTCTCCTCATTCGGTAGTATGTCGGACACTGACTATGAGAGTTATGTCAACGCATTGAGCCACGGTGTCATCATCGTTTCCGCCCGCGCCAACGACACTGATCCGGGACTGGATGACCTGACGGGTGATCCCCGTGACTGGAATACGTTTCCTGGCGTCGTAATGGTCAACTCCGTTACACAGGACGGTGACTTAGCCTCGTCATCCGACACCATGGACGGCAATGTGGCGGTGCTTTCCTATGGACAGAACGTACTTAATCCGGTAAACGAGCTGTCGCGCGGCGACAATCGTGTGGGCAACGGTGGTACATCCACCGCCGCCGCAGTCCTCACCTCCTATCTCACGTTGGCCGCGCAGAAGTGGCCGGAGGCGACCGGCAACCAGCTGATTCAGTCGTTGATTCGGAACACGAAGAGCGGCAAGGGCAAACCAGTCATCGATCCGGAACGCAGGCGCGGTTTCGGCGAGGTGAATCTGAACGCGTTGCTGACGGTGGATCCGACGCAGTACAAGGACGTGAACCCGATTCTGGAGTATCAGGTGAAGGCCGCAGCCCAGTATGACGATAAGAAGGACTGGTATACGCAGGACTGCAAGACGAACCCGGAGGGTATCGGCTCGGCTGCGGATGTTAAGGTTCCGTGTGAGGCCGGTCTGATCGGCAGGGAGTACGAGCGTCAGCAGGCGGCGTGGAAGAAGGTGGAGCAGTGCCGTGCGGACGGTGGTTCGGATTGCATGAGATACTCTGCCACGGCCACCGCCGGCGGGATTGGCTCTACCGGCGGCGAGGCTTCCCCGAAGACTCAGAGCATGGCCAAGGACGAACAGTCCGGTGGCTCGTTCCCGTCGTGGGCGTGGTTCGCCGTTGGTGGTGGTGTCGCCGTTCTTGTTCTTGGCGTGGTGCTGGCTGTTGTGCTGGGCCGGCGTCGGCGTAAAGCTCGCCGTGTTGCTGAGGTGCCGTTGTATGGTGTGACGCGTGGCTATGTGCGGCAGACGCCGCCCGCGCAGCCCTCCCAGCAATGGCCGCAACCGCAACCCGGGCAAGCACCGGGATACCGTCCTTTCACTGGCTCTGCCCAGTCGATGCCCCCGTCATCACAACAGCCGTACGGACAGCAGCAGGTGCCGCCGGCAGCATCATATCCTTCAGCGGCACAGCCACACATGCCACAGTCCCAAGGACATGCAGGCAGTCAACATGGCCGACACTCGCGATAACCAATTCAACATAGTAGTAGAGTAACTAGGAGAAGGAACCAACGATGGCCAATCGAGTGACATGGGATGATAACCTTGGTAACGTCTTCGACAACATGGTTGATGCCGTTGGAGGCGTCAGTGATTTGGTTGCTGATGTATTTGAAGGCGCCGTCAGTAAGGCAAAGAATGCTCTTGATACGTTCTTCGCTGTATGCAACACGAACAGTTCGTTAGGCACCACGAACGAACAGGTGTTGACGGAAATTGCCAACAGTCCGCACTGGGTGGTCTCGAACGCTGATGGGCAAGAACGTGAAGCTGGTCAGGCTGTGCAAGCTGTCGATAAGGTGAGTAAGCAAATTGACGCATCTGCAAGTTTTGAGGGTGAAACAGCAGAAAAGGCAATTGAGTATGGGAAAAATATCGTTAATCTGAAATACGACGAAACTCTTGCCGAACAGACCTCTACCATGAATGACATTGCGAATCGGGCGAACAGCGTCATAGACTATGTACGGAATCACAGGGACGGATTGCCTGGAAGCAAGTTGGATCAGCAATCCACGGACATGCTGAATGGTGTGCGGAACGTAGTAGTGCATATCCCTGTCCTCAATAAGATTATCGATACTGCAGGATGGTCTAATCCAGTTGAGAAAATCAACATGTATTTGGCTAACAATCGAGAAAAAGCGGCAGGCGACTTGCTTGACGATGTAAAAGAACAGTTTAGACAGGCTGTCGGCGGGGATTTAAGGCCTGTGGCCCTCCCCGAACCGGAATCCACGGGGGGCTCTCCTATCCCCATCCCCATCCCCGTCCCCGACCCGGACCCGGACGACAACACGGGTGATGATGGCCGCGTCCCCGGTCCGGGCACGTATCTCGGCGGTGGTGCGTACGACCTGAACGGCGACGGCGATCCCGACTACTATGACTACAATCTCGACGGCGTGCCGGACGTGTGGGTCGACTCCGATGGCGACGGCATCCCCGACATCTACGACACATACGACGACAACGACCCCCAGCAGCGCAAGACCATCGAGGACGCCACCGAGCAGGTCAAGCAGAACATCGCCAATAACCACCGCAACAATGGCGGTGGCTCCGACAATGGCGGCAACAGCGGTGATTCCGGGAACGGAAGCGGAAATAACTGGAATAACTCCAACGACTCCAATGGCGGTGATTCCCAAGACTTTGACATCGATGGCGGGAATACCGGCTACTATGAGCCCATCCCCGGGCCTCCGGATCCTCCTACGCCGACTCCGGATCCCTATGACACGTATAACCCGTACAACCCTCCGACCTACGATCCATATAATCCCCCGTCTTCTGAACTGCGCCCCAAAAGTTGGACGTGGTTTATTAAAGGGTACCAGACCGGGCTGTGGGGAACGTGTCCCGGAATTCCTCCGGGGTCAGTCCCCCCAGCCGTTCCTGGCGTCGTTTGGTGTTCCAG
>NZ_WBVT01000018.1 GCF_009193355.1 Bifidobacterium leontopitheci | reverse complement strand
ATATGTGTATGGGTTGGGGGTGCTGCTGCGGGGCCGGCTGCTGCGGTTGTGGTGTCGACTGCTGGGTCGAGCGGGATTGCGGCTGCTGCGACTGGAATTGCTGAGACTGCGGCTGCTGGGGGCGGAGGCTGGGATTCGGCTGCGTACCCGGCTGCTCGGCGAATGGCGGCTTCGACTGGAACGGCTGCTGCGACTGCAGGTAGGCCGGCTGAGACGGCTCCTCCGACGGTCGGGGCTGAGGCCACTGGAACGGCTGCGCGGGTTGGTTGCGGAACGCCGGATCCTGCGGCGATTGGACATACGGCTGTCCGGTTTGCGGTGCCGCTGATTGCGGTGACGTTGCCGATGACGACACCGCGGTTTGCGACGCTACCGGTGTCGGCGCCTGCGGCTGGTGAAGCCGCGGCTGGGGCACATCCGGCATCGGGACATCGCCGACGGACGGGACCGCCTGCGCTGCGTCCGTCACGACGGAAGGCGAGGTGGGCTGCATGGCGGAAGACGCCGCATGTTGCACGTCAGACTGTGTGATCGACGGTTCCGCCGGCCGTGCCGCATGTCGTGCCGTCTGGTGTTCGGGCATGGGGGTGAGGCCGTTGTTGTCCGGATTGAGATCGTTCATCGGATGGCTCCCTTCGATACGTACTCCGCGCTGGCGTGGGTGAGCGCCATGTAGGCGTCCTCGAGCGACGCCTGTTCCTCGATGAACTGGTAGACGACCAGTTGGGCGCGGGCGAACACGTCGGCGGTGCGTTCCAAATCGGCGCCGGCGATGCGGAACGTCTGCCCGTCCTGCGGAGTGCCGGCCGCGTGCGGCACGGGCGTGAGCGTGACGCCGGGGGCGTCGGCGAAGATCGCGCGGAGCTTGTCCGGCTGCGGGGTGACGACGCGCAGCGCGTGTCCGGAGTGTTCGGCGACGAACCGGTCGATCGACGTGGTTTCGAGGATGCGGCCGCGGCCGATGATGACGAGGTCATCGGCGGTGATGGCCACTTCGCTCATGAGATGGGAGCTGAGCAGCACGGCCCGTCCTTGCGCGGCGCTTTGCCGGCACAGGTCGCGCACCCATTTGACGCCTTCGGGGTCGAGGCCGTTGATCGGCTCGTCCAGCACGAGGTTGTGCGGGTCGCCGAGCAGGGCGGCGGCGATGGAGAGCCGCTGGCTCATGCCGAGTGAGAACTTGCCGGCTTTGCGGGTTTTCACGGAGGAGAGGCCGGTGATGTCCATCACCTCGTCGACGCGGGAACGCGGAATGGCGTTGGTGGCGGCGAGCGCTTTGAGGTGTGCGTAGGCGGAGCGTCCTTTGTGCGCGGATTTCGCGTCGAGCACGGCTCCGACCGATGCCATGGGCGCCGGTGTTTTAGCGAAGGGAAGCCCGTCGATGAGCGCTTCGCCGGAGTCCGGACGGATCAGGCCGAGCGCGGCCCGCATGGTGGTGGATTTTCCGGCGCCGTTCGGCCCGAGGAATC
The DNA here is from genome assembly GCF_009193355.1 of Bifidobacterium leontopitheci. GTDB lineage: Bacteria > Actinomycetota > Actinomycetes > Actinomycetales > Bifidobacteriaceae > Bifidobacterium > Bifidobacterium leontopitheci. The sequence goes on along the minus strand of NZ_WBVT01000018.1, from coordinate 54,853 downwards.
CTGTCACGCGGCCGTCTTGGGCGGTGAAGGAGACGTTGTCGAGGACGGTTTTGGCTCCGAATCGTTTGCTGAGCCCCCTGATTTCTATCATGGCTCAAGCATACGCGACCTGAACGCGGCTGTATATAGGAACTGACGGGTGTCGGGCGAATCGTGCAACGTGCCGAGATATGAGCAGTGCCGAGATATGAGCAGTGCCGCTGCCCTCGCTTCCGCCGTCCCTTGCCGTTTGACCAACAACCCCCGTGCCGGCCAGTGGGATGGCCGCGGCACTGTTCTCCGCTTCCGCCGTCTCTTGCCGTGTTCCTTTGCCGGAGGACAGGGACAGCCGGCCTGCTCCGAATCCCTCTACGCGCGCGTTGTTCGTTCACGATTGTGGTGGCGGAGTTCACGCCGTACCGCCGGCTCCCTTACGCGCGCGTTGCCTTTCGTTGGAAGGCGGAGGATGCCTTCATCGGCCGGCTGGGGCGGCGTGCTGGGCGATCCAGCTGTGCATGGCGACGGCGGCTGCCGCTCCGGCGTTGATGGATCGGACCGAGCCGAACTGCGAGATGTAGACCACATCGTCGGCGAGGTCCAGGGCTTTTTGCGACAGCCCCGGCCCTTCGGCGCCGAACAGCAGCAGGCAGCGTTTCGGGAACCGGTAGGTCTCGATGGGCACGGCTCCGGGGATGATGTCCAGCGCGATGATGCGAGCCTGCCTGAGTTCGCTCAGCCGCCGCCCGTCGGCGGTGGTACACGCCTGCTCTGCCGCGATTTCGCCGGCGATGCGGTATCGCCAGCATTCCACCAGTTCCTCAATGCTGGGGTGATGCTCGACGTGCTGGTAAAGCTCGGTCATCAGCGCGCCTTTGCGGTTCCACTTGTGGGGGCCGACGATGTGCACGCGGCGCGCGGTGAAGGCGTTGGCCGTACGCACCATGGATCCGATGTTGAAGTCGTGCGTCCAGTTCTCCACGGCGACTTCGAAGTCATGGCGGCCTTTGACGTCCAAGTCGGCCTTGATGGCTTCGACCGTCCAGTAACGGTATCGGTCCAGCACGTTGCGGCGGTCGCCTTCGTCAAGCAGCGTGGAATCGAACCGCTGGTCATAATTCGGCGCGGACGGATTGTCGGGGCGGGGCTCGCCCGGGTGGGTCTCGGACCACGGTCCGACGCCCACTTCCCGGAATTCCGGTTCGCCGGACAGTTTCGCGGCCAACGACACCGGATTCGGCGTATGCATATGATTTCTCCTCCGTATTGGCGAGGCATACAAGCGTCCCGCCGGCCAGTCCGCCGAGAACGCTTCAATCGGCTCGGCCCGATGTGTCGCTCGTGCGCCACGACGACCAGCCGCTAGGCAATCATCGGTCAGCCGCAGATCAGCCGCTGGCCAGCCTCTATCGTCAGTGTCGCCTATCGGAGCTTCACCGCCTATCGCGGCTCCGGTCTCCAGCGCAGCCTGTTCTAGCGCAGATCCGACTCGTGGAAGACTTCGACGAACGGCAGGTCATGCTCCTCGCCGTTGACGGGGTTGATGACCTTGATGGTCGGCTCGGTCATGTCCACGCCGCCGATGAGGGATGCAATGGCGAGCACCTGCGCGCCCTCGTGCTCCACGACGCTGAAGTCGAGGCTCAGCTCGTTGCCGTTGCGCAGCGTGACCAGCGAGGACGTCTGGACGTAGGATTTCTCCGACAGCCAGGAATCCAGCAGAATCACCCGCTTGCCGGCGATGGACGGCCCCTTGATGGAGGGATAGACGAAGTCCATGACGAACCCGTTCAGATCCTCGCCACGGGATGCCGCAGCCTGAATCATCGCGCCGACCAGCGGCACGGCGGCCGCCGTCAACGCGCCGACCGCGTCGAAGTCGTCGACGGAGTACCCCCGCTCCTCCAGCGTGTCCAGCAGGATGTGCCCCACGATGGAGGCGCCTCGATGGTCGAACGTGACACCCGCCAGCTCGCAGAACGGCTTGCCGTCCATCTCCTGCACGATGAGGCTGCGCAGCTGATCGCGCGGCTCCATCATCGCGAAGCTGCGCGCCTGCTCCGATGCGTCGGTACCGTTGCCGGCTGCGTCACGGGAGCCGTCCGCCTGTGCGGGGGTTCCGGTCTTTCTGAATCCATGCTCATCTGCCATGATGCCAAGCCTATCGTTCCATGCCGTCATTATCTCAGTCGGCGGCGCTGCGGGAGCCGCCGTCATCGGCCTTCGTCTCCGCGGCAAGCACCTCGGGGGCGGTGAGCTCGCGGACGTCGGACTTGTCGGGGTCGATGACGCCCACCGGAGCGATGACCGTCGCCTGATCGAGCTTCTGCAGTTTGCGTGCGGTCACCAGAACCCTCGACTCCAACGACGATGCGAACTGGTTGTATGCACCGACCGTGCGCGTCAGGCTGGCCCCGAGCTTGTTGGCCCGGTCCCCCAGCACCGCAAAGCGCGCGTACAGCTCGCGGGAGAGGTCGAACAAGGTCTTCGCGTCGTCGGTGAGGCTCTGCTGCTGCCACGCATATGCCACCGATTTGAGCACCGCCCACAGCGTGACCGGCGACGTCAACGCCACCTTGCGGGCGAAGGCGTCGTCAAGCAATGTCGGGTCGGCCTCCATCGCGGCCTGCAGCAGCGCCTCGTTGGGGATGAACGCGATGACGAAATCCGGCGCGGTCTCGAACGCGTTCCAGTACGCCTTATCTCCAAGCGCCCGGACGTGCTCACGCAGCGCGTGCGCATGCGCCTTCAACAGCTCCTGACGATGAGACAGCTCGTCCGCCGAAGCGGTGTCCGGTATGGCGCAGGCCCGCTGGTAGTCAGCGTAGGGTACCTTGGCGTCAATCGGGATCGTCTTGCCGCCGGGAAGATGCACGATCATATCGGGACGCTGCGTCTGCCCTTCGGCGCCGTTGACCACGACCTGGGTGTCGAAGTCCACGTGCTCCAGCAGCCCGGCGGATTCGACGATGTTGCGCAGCTGCGCCTCGCCCCATGCGCCGCGCACCTTGTTGTTGCGCAACGCCGCGGACAGGGAGCTCGTCTCGCGGTCAAGACGCGCCTGCTGCTCACCCAGGCCCTTCAGCTGCTCGCCAAGCGCGCCCATCTCGCGCTTACGACCCTCCTCGATCGAGGCGACCTTGCGCTGCAATTCGTCAAGGTTCTTCTGCACCGGGGCCAGCGCCGACAGCACCTTGCTCTGCTCGCCGAGCGCCTGCGCCTGATCGGCCTGACGCCGTTCGGCCTCCTCCTGCGCGCGCTCGCGCTCCCGTTTGAGCCGCACCTGCTCCGCCTGCTGGGACTGGGCCAGCTGGGACTGCACGAACGACAGCTGCTGGGCCAGCCCCTCGGCCCGGGCCTTGCCTTCCGCCACCTGGGCCGTCAACTGCATGTTGTCGGCGCGCGCGGACTCGACGGAGGCCTGCAGCTGCTCCACCATGGCCGATTTCGCGTTGCGGCCGGCCTCGGACCCCTTCGACCGGCCCAGCAGGAATCCGGCGAGAAGCCCCAGTGCCGCCGCAAGCGCCACCAGCATCAAACCAATCACATTATTATCGAACATGTGTTCCATTAGAAGCCAAGGCAAGGACGTCGGCGTGTCGCCGACGCCAGCTTCGCGTCAGGACACCGCCGACCGCAGTCAGCGCACCAGACGGGACAACACACGTTCGACTTCGGACAGCTTCTCGTCGGCGACGACGCCGCCTTCGGCGACCGCCTGACGCACGCAATGGTCAAGATGGTCGTCCACCAGCATCACCGACACCGACTTCAACGCGGACGTCGCCGCGGCGATCTGGGTCAGCACGTCAATGCAGTACCGGTCGTCCTCCACCATCTGCGCGACCGCCCGCACCTGTCCTTCTATACGGCGCAGCCGTGCGAGAATCTTCGCCTTATCATCCGTGTATCCCTGCATCGAAGCTCCTTTCCGCCCAGAGCGAATGCCATGCACGCAACACCAGTATATACCCGGTAGGGGTATAGGGTATACTTACGACATCGGGACTAAGATGGCTGGAAGACGTAAAGGAGCAGACCATGGAATTCAATATCTTCCTTGGCGTCGGCGCTTTGGTGATAGCCGCGACGCTGACATGGCTGACCGTGAAGTTCTTCTTCGCGCCCCGGCGTGGCACCGCCGGAACCGTTGAAGACGGGGAGCAGCATGCCGCCATCGTGGTCAAAGGCGGGTATTCGCCCGACACCATCGTCATGCAGGAGGGCATCCCCATCACGTTGACGTTCGACCGCAAGGAGACCGGCGAATGCACATCGCACGTGGTGTTCCCGGACCTGGGAGTCGACCAGCCGCTGCCGGGCAACGCCACCACCGAGCTGCGACTTCCTGCGCTCCCCGCCGGCGAATACCCCTTCGCCTGCGGCATGAACATGGTCCATGGCCTGCTTCGCGTCGAAGGCGACGGCCATCGCGACGATGGCGGTCGCGCCGAGCATGAGGGAGACGTTGCGGCGGGACGCATACCGCCGACGGGCACCACCGGCATGCGCGAGGCGCTTGACTCCGAACAGCGTCAGGTGCAGGAGCGCCGCGACGAGATCCGGCATCTGACCAAGCTGGTGGCCATCGGCACCGTGCTCACCCTGCCGGTGTTCGTGCCGATGATGCTGATGATGGTCGGCCATGTGATGATGCCGGCATGGCTGACCAGCTCGTGGCTGCAGGCGATCCTCATCACGCCTGTCATGTTCTATTGCGGCGCGCCGATCCATAGGGTCGGCTGGTCCGCGTTGGCGCATCGCTCCCCCGACATGAACTCGCTGGTCTGCCTGGGAACGACCGCCGCATACCTGTACAGCCTGCTGCTGTGCGTGGCCCCGGACCTCATGCCCGCCGGTTCACGCGACCCGTATTTCGAATCGGTCGGCGTGGTCATCACGCTGGTCCTCGTAGGCCGTCTTCTGGAGACCAAGGCGCGCGAAGGCACCGGCCAAGCCGTCCGCGCGCTCATCGGACTGCGGCCCCGCACCGCGCATAAGCTTGACGACCGCATCGCGCTCACGCTGTCAGGCGCCGAGCATAACGGTGCCGAGCACACCAACAACGAGCGCAGCAACAGCACCGACTGGCTCGATCCCGCGGCAAGTCACGACATCGATGTGGACAAGGCGCGCACCGACGACATCCTGGTGGTGCGGACCGGGGAGCGTGTGCCGACCGACGGCGTCATGGTCGCCGGCGAGGTGAGCGTCGATGAGTCCATGATCACCGGCGAGTCGGCCATGGTGCGGCATACGCCCGGAGAGACCCTGACCGGCGCCACCATCATCCGCCATGGCAACGCGGTGATGCGGGTCACCCGGACCGGTGACGACACATTGCTCTCGCAGATCATCGCCTTGGTCTCCCGGGCGCAGGCGACCAAGGCCCCCGTGCAACGTCTCGCCGACCGTATCTCCCGCATCTTCGTGCCTGCGGTGATTCTCATCGCCGTCTGGACCTGCGCGATATGGGTCGCGTTCGGACCGCAGCCCAAGGCTGCGCACGCGTTGGTGGCGGCGGTCAGCGTGCTCATCATCGCGTGCCCCTGCGCATTGGGCTTGGCCACGCCGCTGTCGGTCACTGTCGCCACCGGGCTCGGCGCGACGAACGGCGTGCTGGTGACCTCGGCGAAGACCTTGGAACGGGCACGCGACATCGGCACCGTCGTGTTCGACAAGACCGGCACCATCACCAAGGGCATCGTCGACGAGCATGCCGATTACCGCAACCCGAGCTACGTTTCGGACACGGTGAAGGACGGCTCCGCAGAAGCGATCAGAACGCTACGCGCCGCCGGAGTGCGCACGGTGATGCTGTCCGGAGACGAGGCCGAAGTGGCCGAACGGGTGGCCCGCGAAGTCGGCATCGACACGGTGATCGCGCAAGTCCGCCCGGATGGCAAGGCCTACTGGATTCGGCAACTGCAGCTGGCGCGCGACCACATACAGCAGGAGGTCGCGCAATCCTCCGACGCACAGCGCCAGAAGGCGGGGGCAGAAGCGGACGGCATGGCCAGCGGCACGACCGGTACAACCGGCATGGCTGTCATATCCGACGCAGCCGGCGTCCATGACGACTCCGGTTGCGCGACCGGGGATGCAGCGAATCATGCGGCCGCCACGGCACAGGACGGCGCATCGCCTGTCATCGCCAATGTGCCGCAGGGACTCGTCGCCATGGTGGGAGACGGCATCAACGATGCGCCCGCACTCGCGCAGGCCGATATCGGCATCGCCATGGGAACCGGCACCGACGTGGCCATGCAGGCCGCGGACGTGACGCTGATGAGCGGCGACCTGCGGGGCGTGGTGAAGACCATGAACCTCTCCCACGCCGCCATGCGCAACATCCGCGAGAACCTGGCTTGGGCGTTCGGATACAACGTCATCGGCATCCCGATAGCCGCCGGCGTGCTCTACCCGTTCACCGGGTGGCTGCTGAGCCCCATGATCGCAGGACTCGCCATGGCTCTCAGCTCGGTCTGCCTCGTATTGAACGCGAACCGGCTTCACCGGGTCCGTCTTACGGCGGATTCGCTGCCGTCACGAGTCGCCGGACGCGATTCGTCGCACGAGGCGACGCCCGCTCCGGCGGGCGAACATCACGTCGAGGTCATCATCGACACCCGACCTGCCGCGACGCCGGGCGATGCCGGCCACGGCGCTCCTACCATCAATCACAAGAAGGAGAATCACATGGATATGCACATGCACGAGGCACCCGAAGGCGCGCAGACCGCGACCGATCCGGTCTGCGGCATGACCGTGACGGTCAGCCCGGACGCCATCACGCGCGACTATGAGGGCAAGGCCTACTACTTCTGCGGCGAGCACTGCGCCAACAACTTCATGAAGGCGCCGCAGATCTTCCTCGAGAAGTAGAAGCCCCGAAACAGGGAAATTCCCGAGGGACAAGAGCCCGGTAGGCAAGAACCTTCCGGGCAGGAACTTCCCGGAAGGAGACCACCAAGGAGGCTTCTCCCGAGGTGGGCGATTCCGAAAGATCGTGGCGGCTCAACGCGCACCCAAGCGCCAAACGCACCCAAGCGCCGCTGACATGCGGGCACGGCATCACCGCGCCGGCATGTCAGCGGCGCTTTGACTTGCGGCCCTTGAAGTAGATGTCGAACACAATCCAGGCCGACAGGATGAACGCGACCACGTATCCCATGAAGCCGACCACCGGAATGCCGAAGATGATCGGTTTCATGCCGGCGAAGTAGACGATCGACGAGCCGACGAACAGGCCCACGACGATCAGCGCCATGGTCAGCCTGTTCACCATGTCGGACAGCAGCCGCATCGGCTCCGCGGAGCCGACGACCTCGACGTTCATGCGCAGCTGGCCGCGGGTCAGCATCCGCATCGCCACCTTGGACTCCCCCGCGGCGGCAAGCAGCCCATGCAACGCCTGATGGCCTTCGATGCCCAACGACTCGATCTCGTCCTTGACCATCTGCTTCGGCGTCTTGCTGCCGGCGATATGGTCGGAGATGATCTGGATCATGTTCACATCGGGGATGAACTCGTCAAGCAGCCCTTCCAGGGTGACGAGCGCACGGCCGACCGTCGTGACGGTGCCAGGCACCTCGATGCCATGCCGCTGCGCCAGCTGGGTGAGCGACGTCAGGAACGCGGCGATGTCCAGGTCGGCCAGGTCGACGGTGCCGAACTCCTTGACGACCATATCCAGATCGGCCAACAGCGCCGGATAGTCCTCGGGATTGGCTTCGGTCCCCGCAAACCGGAGCAGGCCGTCCGCCAGCGCGGACGAATCCTGCTTGGCAACGGCGAAGATCATCTCCTTGAGTACGCTGCGCGTCTGACCGTTCAGGCGTCCGGTCATGCCAAGATCGATGAGGACGATATGCCCACCCGAGATGATGATGTTGCCCGGGTGGGGGTCCGCATGGAAGAAGCCGACGTCCAGCACCTGCGTCGCATAATTGTCGACCAGCTTGGTGCCGATCTCCTTCAGATCGTATCCCGCATCGATCAGACGCCCGGGATGCGACAGCGATATGCCTTCGATGTAGTCCATGACGACCACATGCTCGGTGCACAGGTCCATGTACGGCTTCGGACAATCCATATACCGGTACGGCTCGCAGAACCGCTTGAATTCGCTGAGGTTGCGCGCCTCCACCAGAAAGTCGGTCTCGGACTCGAACGTATCCCACAGCTCCTCGACCACGCCGCCAAGGTCCACGACCTGCGCGCTGGGCAGCATCTTCGTGGCGGCCCGCGCGATCGAACGCATGATGGACACGTCCAACGCCATGGTCTCGCGCACGCCGGGCCGCTGCACCTTCACCGCCACGTCCTCGCCGGTGGTGAGCGTGGCGCGATGCACCTGCGCGAGCGACGCCGAACCCAACGGCGTCGGGTTGACATTGGCGAAGATTTCGTCAATCGGACGCCCGTATTCGGCGGTCAGCGTATCGACGACGGTCTGGTAAGGCATCGGGTCGGCGTCGGCGCGCAGCTTCGCCAGCTCGTCGCAAAACGACTGCGGCAGAATCTCGGAGCGCATCGACAGGATCTGGCCGACCTTGACGAAGGTCGGGCCCAGCGCCTCCAGCATGAGACGCATTTTGACCGGCGTCAGCCCATGCACCACGTCGAACTGGTTGGCGATGCGCATGATCTGCGCCAACCGTTTCGCCTTGCCGCGACGGGTGAGATGGTATCGGCTGGAGAAGATGTCCTTGTGATTGTTGAACAGGCCGATCGTCGGCGAGCCGTCCCAGCTGCTGTGATGGTTGCGCGACCGGCGCTTGCGCACGGACAGTTCGTCGTTGGCATCCGGCGCGACTCCGTTCCTTCGGGCGGCGGTATCCGCCGCGTTCGCGACGTTGCCGTTCGACGCCGAAGCGGCAGCCGGCATGGTCTTCGACGGCTTCGCCGTACCCGGCCGCTGGGACGATTCGCCGCCCGCGCGGCCGGATGCATTCGAGGGGAACGACTCAGGCATGTTCCTCGGTGGTGTCGGACGCCGCGTCGCCGTCGGCCGCTTCGGCCGGCTTCGCCTCTTCGGCGGTCTTGGCCTCCTGCACCTTATGCTTGAGCTCGGTGTTGAGCGCCTTGCCCTGCTCGACGGTCAGCTCGCCCTTCTTGACCAGATCGTCGATGATCTGCTGTCCCTTCTCCAGACCTTCCTGTCCCTTCTCGACACCGGTCGCCAGAGCGCCGATGCCCGCGAGGAAGACCTTGCGCAGGCCCTCGCCAAAATCGAAATCAGCCATGATGCCTCCTTTGGTTGGATGTACTACCAGACTACCCTCATCACGGTAAAACGAACAACATGCATCGCCGGGCCGGATACCGCATATCCGGCCCGATCACGCCCGCCATGCCAGCTTATGCGCGACATGCACCCGCGGCAGCCACCCTGCCGCACAATCAGCCCGGCGACCTAACCTACCGAACCAGTCAAGCCTGTCGAATCTACCGTGGCCGCGTCGCGGCGACCTTGCGCGCCTCCTCGGCGAGCGCGTCCAGCCGGGCGAGCTCGAACATCTGCTCACTGGTCTGGTCCGGCTCGAATTCGCCGTACCGGTTGATGACGGCCGTGCGGATCAGGTGGTCGGCGATCTTCGGGTTCTTCGGCAGCAGCGACCCGTGCATGTAGGTGCCGATCACGTTGCCGACGCGCGCGCCTTCGGTATGGTCCTCGCCGTTGTTGCCGGTGCCGTCATGGTCGACGCGACCCAGCGGCAGCGTCCCCTCGCGCAGGAACGTCTGCCCGGAATGGTTCTCGTAGCCGATGATGTCGCCGAAGTCGTCGCTGTGTTCGACGAGGTTGCCGATCATGCGATGCTCCTGGCCGACCGTATACGCGCCGAGCACGCCGATGCCGTCGAGCCGTTCGCCGCCGACGGTCTCGAAATACTCGCCGAACAGCTGGAACATGCCGCAGATCATCAGCATGGGCGTGCCGCCCGCGGCGAGGTCGCGCAACCGGTCGGCGCGGCGGAACAGGTCGTCGGTGATCTTCGCCTGACCGGTGTCCTGGCCGCCGCCGCCGAGGATCAGATCGACCTGCTCCGGCCAGTCGTCGCCCTGGTTGTAGGCGTGCAGCCGCGGCTCGAACCCGTAGAGGGCGAGCCTGCGCAGCACGACCAGCACGTTGCCGGAATCCCCGTAGATGTTCATGTCCTTCGGGTACAGGGACATCACGTCAATGACCTTGCCCATTACAGTCTCCGTTCCTTACGTTCCACGTTCACGTTCCGCATTCCGCGTTCGCGACCGATCTGCCTACCTGCCGACGCCGGCGTCGGCGACGTCGGTGAGTTTCGCGAGCTCGGCGCGCACGCGCAGCATCGCCGTATACGTGCAGTAGATGTGCTTCGGCCGTCCGGGGTGCTCCTTGACGAACCGGGCGACCGCGGATTCCAGGTCGGTGCCGGTCTGGTCGACCTTCACCTGGTCGTATTCGAGGCGCAACGCCATGTCCCACGCGCGGGTGCCGGAGACCATGGCGACGCCGGTGGGGCGCAGGCTGGTGAAGTCGACGTCCCACAGCCAGCTCATGTCGCGGCCGTCCGCGTATTCGTCGTTGATGACGATCATCGTGTCGTGGCCGTCGGGCGGGAATGAGCCGAGCGACAGGCGGAATCCCATGGGGTTCTTGACGAGCAGCAGCTGCACGTCGGCGCCGTTCACCGTGATGGTTTCGCCGCGGCCGAACGCCGGGGTGACGTGGGAGACGGCGGTGAACAACGCATCGGAACCAGCATATCCAAAATGGCGCAGGCGATCACTGAGTGCTGAATCATACTGCACCTTGACCGCCAGCTCGCGGAACTGCGCGTTACGTCCTTCAAAAATCGAACCATCGCCACCACAGACCATGGGGACCGCCCAATGCCGCGCATCGAGCTGCACCGCGCGGACGACGGCGAGCGCGGCCGCTGCGTTGTACAGGTTGTACACGCCTTCCAGCTTGACCGCGGTGTCCGCGGTCCGTCCGTCGATGGCGAACGAGGCATGATGATCGCCGACGCCGATCAACGTCACGTCGGCCGGCAGATCGTCGTCCGGCAGATCGTCGTCCAACAAATCGTCGCCCAACGCGCTCCCGGAGGCGTGTCTTGCGCTCGCGGACTGCGCCGGCGCAGCGCCGCCCGACTGACCGACGCCCATCTGCCCGTCATCCTCCACGATGCCCAGCGACTGCGCGGCGCCTTTCGCCACGCTGGCCGCCTCTTCGGCGACGGTGGTCGCCATGTCGTCGTCCGAGGGGAAGAACCGCCGCAGGTCGGCGGAAAGCCCGAAATACCGCACGTCCGTGCCGTCCGGCGAAAGTCCTGCCAGTCGTGCGATACGCGGGTCCTCGCGGTTGAGCACGACGGTGCCGGTCGTGGCTTCGGCCACGTGGCCGAGCAGTCGGGCGGTGTTGTCGATCTCGCCGAACCGGTCGAGCTGGTCGCGCATCACGTTGAGCAGCAGCGCGTACCGGGGGCGCACCTGCCGTACGAAATGCACGGCGTACGCCTCGTCAAGCTCGAGGACGGCGATGTCGGCGTCGAGCCCGCCGCCGAGCGTCACCTGTTCCAGTAGCGCGGAGACCACGCCGCGCGTGAAGTTCGAGCCGGTCGGGTTGGTGAACACCTTCAGTCCCAGGTCGGCGAGCATCGAGGCGACCATGCGGGTGGTGGTCGTCTTGCCGTTCGTGCCGGAGACGAGCACCACGCCGAGCGGCAGCCGTCCGAGCGTGCGTGCGAGGAACCCGGGGTCGATCTGTTCGACCACGCGGCCGGGGAACGCCGAACCGCCGTGGTGCAGCAGCCGGGACGCCCAGCGCACGGTCTTGCCGATGGCCGGGGTGAGCCCCGCGTTCCATGGTCTGCGCGCGCCGACCGTCCTGCCGGCGTCGCCGTTGCCTCCATTGCCGGCGGTACCGCCACCACTGACGGCATCCTTGTTTTCCGTCGTCTTCTCGACCATCATCACACCCCCTGATTGCCGTTGTAGTCCTGCGGCATGTCCTTGAACTTCGAGTACGCGCCGAGGAACGCCAGATGGAACGTCTCGGTCGGACCGTTACGGTGCTTCGCCATGATGATATCGGCCTCGCCCGGACGGTCCTCCTTGTCGTAGAAGTCAGGCCGGTGGACCAGGAACACCACGTCGGCGTCCTGCTCGATCGAGCCGGATTCACGAAGGTCCGACAGCTGCGGCTTCTTGTCGTTGCGCATCTCGGGGCCTCGGTTGAGCTGCGAGAGCGCGACGACCGGCACCTCGAGCTCCTTGGCGAGCAGTTTGAGCGCGCGCGAGAACTCGGAGACCTCCTGCTGGCGGCTCTCCACCTGCTTGCCGGAGCTCATGAGCTGCAGGTAGTCGATGACCACGAGCTTGAGGTCGTTGGTCTGTTTGAGCCGGCGGCATTTCGCGCGGATCTCCATAAGGCTCATGTTCGGCGAATCGTCGATGAACAGCGGTGCGTCGTTGAGCTTGCCGTAGAAATCGTTGAGCGTGTTCCAACGGTCCGGCGTGATGTCGTCGGCGCGGCGCATGGCGGCGAGCGGAATGTTCGTCTCGGCCGAGATGATGCGCTGCGCAAGCTCGATCTTGCTCATCTCAAGGCTGAACACGACCGACGTCATGCCGTGGTGCAGGGCCGCCGCGCGCGCGAAGTCGATGCCCAGCGTGGACTTGCCCATGGCCGGACGGCCCGCCACGACCACCATCTGTCCGGGCTGGAGGCCCTGGGTCACGTCGTCGATGTCGCGGAAGCCGGTCGGCACGCCGCGCTCCACCGCGCCGGTCTGCAGCTTGTCGAGCTGGTCGAGCGTGTCGTGCACGACCGGGCCGATCGCCTCGTAGTCCTGCTTGACGCGTCCGGTGCTCATCTCGTACACCTCGGCCTGCGCGAGGTTGACCACATCCTCGGCCTGCGAGCCTTCCGCCGAATAGCCGAGCTGAGCGATCTTGGTGCCGGCGGCGATCACGTTGCGCAGGATCGCGCGCTGGTGCACGATCTCCGCGTAGTACGTGGCGTTCGCGGCGGTGGGCACGAAGGCGACGAGCGTGTGCAGATAGTCCGCGCCGCCCACCTTGTCGAGGTCTCCGTTCTTCATCAGCTCGTTGGCGACGATCACCACGTCCACGTTCTGCGAGTTGGAGAACAGGTCGATGATCGCGTCGTAGATGGTCTGGTGCTTCGGCTGGTAGAAGTCGGTCACGTCGATCATCTGGCTGACCTCGCCGATGGCGTCCTTGCTCAGCAGCATGCCGCCGAGCACGGCCATCTCCGCCTCGTCGTCATGCGGCGGGACGCGGTCGAAGACGGCGTCGCGCACGGGCGTCCCCGCGTCGCCCTGCACGTATGCTGATCCGGCGCCGACGTCGCGCGGACGCGGCGATCCCCAAGTCGTTTCCTCTGCCATAACCCTGAGTATATATCGGGCCCGAAAAAGGGGAACATATCTACCGCTTTTTCGCAGGTCTGCGCGACACGCCTACTGCCGTCTGCCATCACGATGCCCCTCCGGCATCGCCACGGCACCCGACAACGTACTTTTCCGCCACCGTTTTCCACACAGGCCATCCACAACCGGCCGCAACAACGCGGGCGCACCGCCGACTTATCCACATCCACCTCGCCCGCATTCAGGTTCCGTTTACCTTCGCGACACACATACACACCCAAATGTGGATAACAAAATCGGGTTATCCACATTTCGGGGATAACTCCGTGGATAACCCACCGACTTATCCACATCATGGGGATAAATCTGTGCATAACTTGGGGATAACTCCATCGCCACCGTCCGCAGGCGACAACGTCGATTTGCCAAACGTCGCCGCATCCTGTATAAGCGGCGCCGCACATCGTTGGCCACGCTCACGCCGCGTACACTCCGCGTCGCGAACGCCGCAAGCCACGTCCGGCAGCCACCCGCCGCACGCCACGCTCGCGTGCGTCGGCTGTCGCCCGTCACTCCCGCACGCCTCCCCTGCCCGCGCACCGCCATACGCTAGAGTTGCCGTGTGCACGATTCCGCTCCCGCATCCCAAACCGTCACCGCCCCAGCTGACGCCGCCCGCGCCACCCAAGCCGACACCGCCCGCGCCGACCGCCGCCGCATCCTCGCGCTCGCCGCACCCACGTTCGGCCAGCTCATCGCCGAGCCGGCGTTCATCCTCATCGACACCGCCATCGTCGGCCACATCGGCGACGCGGCGCTGGCCGGCCTGTCCATCGGCTCGACCATCATCCTCACCGCCGTCGGCCTGTGCATCTTCCTCGCCTACTCGACCACCGCGCAGGTCGCGCACCTGCTCGGCGCCGGCCGACGCCGCGAGGGATTGCAGGCCGGCATCGACGGTCTGTGGCTCGCGCTCGGCATCGGCGTAGCGCTGGCCGCCGTGCTGTTCGCCGCCGCCGAGCCGCTGTGCCGGGCGCTCGGCGGCACCGGTGACGTGCTCACGCAGGCCACGGCCTACACGCGCGCGGTGGTGCTGGGAGCTCCCGGCATGCTGCTCGTGTACGCGGCGAACGGCGTGTTCCGCGGCCTGCAGAAGGTGCGGATCACGCTGGTCGCGGCCGTGGGCGGAGCCGTGCTCAACACGGTGCTGGACGTGCTGTTTGTGTTCGGGCTCGGCTGGGGGATCGCCGGTTCGGGCGTGGCGACGATGCTCGCGCAATGGTTCATGGGCGTGTTCCTGGTGGTGCCGGCCGTGCTGTGGGCACGCGCGGACGGAGCGTCGCTGCGGCCTCGCGCGGCGGGCATCGCGGCGGCCGGAGGCGACGGGCTGCCGCTGTTCGTACGTACGCTGGCGATCCGCGCGGCGATGGTGGTGACGGTCGGCGTGGCCGCCCGGTCGGGGACGCTTGTACTGGCGGGGTTTCAGGCGGTGAATTCGTCGTGGAACTTCGCGATGAACGTGCTTGACTCGGTGGGCATCGCCGGGCAGACGCTGGTCGGGGCCGCGCTGGGAGCCGGCGATCCGGTTCGTGCGCGACGGCTGACGCGTGCGTCCGGACGAGCGGGGCTTGCGGCCGGCGTTGCGGTCGGCGTCGGCTTCGTCGCGGTCGGATTGATCGCCGGGGCCGCGTTCTCGCCGAATCCGCATGTGCGGCTGCTCGTGGCAATCGGCATGGGGACGATGGGCGTCTTCCTGCCGCTGCAGGGCTGGATGATGGCGTTGGACGGCGTGCTCATCGGCGCCCGCGACTTTACGTATCTTGCGTTTACCTGCACGGCGACGGCGGTCGGCTATATCGCGGTGATGCTGCTCGCGGTGGCGCCGCTGGCCGCGAGCGCCGGCGACGACGTGCTGCGCACCATATTGTTGTGGGCGGCGTTCAACGTGCTGCTGATGGGCGGACGCGGCCTCGCCAACGGCCTGCGCGCCCGCAGCGACGTCTGGATGCGCAGGTAGGGGCCTTCCGTTCCGGCGTTTCGGTCGCTCTCCTTCTCTCCCTCCTTCCTTCTCTCGCCTATCCCCGCAGGCCTCGTTCCACCCTCCCTGCAGCCCCTCCGCTCCGCCCCGCCCTTCCCGCAAGATACACAATGTGCATCTTGCAGCGCAATTGTGAAGCAACTGTGAGCATACCTGCCGGATTGTGTACCTTACGGTGCACAATCCATGCCCGTGTTGCCCGAAACTGCACAATGTGTATCTTCGGGCGACGCCGCAACCGAACCAGACCAAACCAGACCAAACCAGACCAAACCAGACCGAACCAGACGGGTGACGGTAACCCCAAATCCGCACACCGTTGATATCGTGTATATTCACCAGTATGCATACCGTTGATTTCGTGTAAAGGATGATGCCTGCCATGCTCAGACGCAAGATGCTCGACAAACTCATCACTTGGAAGCGCAAGGCGAACGGCCGCGAGGCACTGCTGGTCGAAGGCGCGCGGCGCGTAGGCAAGAGCACCATCGTCGAGGAGTTCGGACGCACGCAGTACCGGTCGTATATCCTCATCGATTTCGCACGCCTGCCACGCGACGTGCGCGAGCTGTTCGAGAACCAGCGCGACGATCTCGACACGTTCTTCCTCATGCTGTCCACCTATTACCGCACCAGGCTGGTCCGCCGGGAGTCGCTCATCATCTTCGACGAGGTGCAGCAGTATCCGCCGGCGCGCGAACTCATCAAATACCTCGTGGCCGACGGCAGGTACGACTACGTGGAAACCGGATCGCTGATCTCAATCAAGCGGAACGTGACCAACATCGTCATCCCCTCCGAAGAACGTAGGCTCAGCATGGAACCGCTCGACTTCGAAGAGTTCTGCTGGGCGATGGGCGAGGAACTCCTCGCCGACGCCATCCGCGGCGCGTTCGACACGTTCATCCCCCTGCCGGACGTACTGCACAAACGCGCGATGCGCCTGTGGCGCGAATACATGTTGGTCGGCGGCATGCCGCAGGCCGTCGCCGCGTATGTCAATCACCGCGACTTCGGGGAGGCCGACGACATCAAACGCGGCATCCTGCGCCTGTACAGCGACGACATCGGCAAGTTCGCCGGCGGCGACGCAGGACGAGTACGCGGCATCTTCGCGCAGATCCCCGGGCAATTATCCAAGCATGAGAAACGCTTCACGCTCGCGTCCGTCAGCACAGACGCGCGCATGCGCGAGTATGATTCCGCGTTCTTCTGGCTCGAGGACGCGCGGCTGGTGAACATCTGCCGCAACTCCACCGATCCGACGGTCGGGCTCGGCCTGTACGCGGACAACGCATCGTTCAAATGCTACATGGCCGACACCGGCCTGCTGGTATCGCAGACGTTCGCCGACCGCGAGACCACGCCGGACGACGTCTACCGCGACATCCTGTTCGACAAACTCGCCATCAACGAAGGCATGTTCTCAGAGAACGCCGTCGCCCAGCAGTTCCGCGCGAACGGTCGCGCGCTCTATTTCTTCTCGCGCAACAACCGCGAGGATGCAGCCAGGACGATGAAGATCGACTTCCTCATCGTGCGCGACTACGACAACGCCGCCATGAAACCGCGCATCAGCCCCATCGAAGTCAAATCAACCAAACGATACGGAACGTCCTCCCTTGACAAGTTCCGCGCCCTGTACGGCGGCAAACGGCTCGGCAAAGAATACGTGATCCACCCACGTCAATTGGAAGCCGACGGCGAACGCATACGCGTGCCGCTCTATATGGCCCATTGCCTGTAAGCCGAAGGTCTCAACACAATAGGCGAGCCCGGACGAGGAGACAGTAACGGCATCTGCGGATTCAGGAATAGGGGATACACGGCGACGGCGGTCGACTATATCGCGGACGCTGTGCGCAGGGCCTTTCCGCAAGCGGTCGACAGCCTACCGCCGAAAACCGGGGCCCTTCCGTCCCGGCCCTCCCCTCTCGCAAGATACACATTGTGCATCTTGCGGCACAATTGTGAAGCAACTGTGAACATAGCTGCTGGATTGTGTACCTTACGGTGCACAATCCATGCCCGTGTTGCCCGAAGCTGCACAATGTGTATCTTCGGGCAACGCCGCAACCGAACCAGACCGAACCAGACGGGGATGACGGCCATCAATCCGCGCGCGAATATACGAAGGCCTATCCGCATAATCAGTGCGGATAGGCCATTCGATTGAGATATGGACCGAGCCGAGGCCGCCGTCAGCGTGCGGCGGCCTCGTATTCGGCGAGGGTGGCGCCGACCGGGCTCTTCCTAGTCGACTCGGACAACATGCTCACGGCACCGGCGGAATCGACGGCGAGCACCCCTTCTTCAGGGTTGATCGCGTCGTACGTGCCGTTGCCGCTGTCCGAGAGCAGCAGCAGGAACCCGCTCGGCGCGGACCTGCCGGCCGCAGAGGCGGCCGCCGTCGCTTCGGACAGCAGCACCGTGTTCCGCTCGCGCACGACGGTGCCGTCGACATCGGTGCCTCCCACCTGCGCGACCTCAATCACGTCGCCGACCTTCACCGCGCCTTTGATGACGCGGGTCACCCTCACGCGCGTGACGGTGATCGGCACGCCCATGGCATCCATGTCGATGTCATCCCATGTCAGCCCGTACTGCGGGTTGGTCTCGGGAGTGCCGGACGTGAAATCGATCTCGGGGTACAGAATCGTCTCACGCGAGCCCAACGGCACGCCGGTCACGACCAAATCCGCGGCGGCGACGGCCTTCGCGGGCGAACCGTAACCGGGGTAGTCGGCGGTCATCTCGACCGTCTGCCCGGTAGTGGTTGCGGTGTTTTCGGCTGCGGTGCCGGCAGTCTTGCTCGCGGCGCCGGTTGCGGCATGGGGCGCCGCGTTCCCGCCAGCGTTCCCCTTGTCGTTGGAGATAGTCAGAGCTGCACCTACGCCGAGCGCCGCGACCAGCGCAACGGCGAGCGCGCCGGAAATGAGCATTGACCGTTTCATCGGTATCAGCTCCTTGGAATCGATATGTGGGTTTCAGCACCGGCGCGGCGGCCGGCATGGTCATCGGCGGCATCAACCGTCCCGATGGAGGGCACATCCCTGTGCGGCAAAACAATGGATATATATAGTACCAGTTTTCGGCCGAAAACCGGCCGTGCGTCATGGTCAGGACCCTGATTCCGCGCCACGTCACGGCTGGCATCCGTAATTTCTTGCGCTGACAATTCCGTAGCGCAAGGATTTACGGACGACGCCACCGTTTTCCGTAAATCCTTGCGCTGAAGAGCTGTCAGAGCAGTGATGACGCTCCGTCACGGCTTGGTTGAGGTGCGTCGCCAACGGGAGGGGGACGACGAAAGATGGATGGACGGCTTTCGCGTCACCGGGACCACCCTCAGTCTCGCTGCGCGAGACAGCTCCCGCCAGCGGGAGCGATATGGGAAGCGGTTGCACGGCCCCGAGACGGCAGACCATCGCCGACTCCCGCCAGCGGGAGCGTGACCTGGCCGAACACCACACGGGACCACCCTCAGTCTCGCTGCGCGAGACAGCTCCCGCCAGCGGGAGCGATATGGGAAGCGGGAGCGAACCGCATCGACGCCGCACCTCTCACATGTGGTAGCGGGCGGCGTTGTAGACCGCGCGGACGAGACTTTCGCGCCAGTGGCTCCAGCCGTAGCGTTTGGTGATCTCCTCGTTGGCGGTGGCGCCGAGCGAGGAACCGTCGGCGCGCGTCAGGTCGAACAGCATGTCGAGCAGCAGCGGGTCGCGGCCCAAGCGCCGCGCCAGCTCGTCGCCGGTGGCGGGGTCGTTGGGGTTGCGTCCCGTCGCGAATTCGGACATGGTCAGATGCTCCCGTACCAGCAGCCGCACCCAGCGCACGGTCTCGTCGTCGAAGCCCATGCGCCGCAGCATGGCGACGGCATGCCGCGCGCCTTCGGCCGCATGGTCGGTCACGAACGGCCGTTTGCCGATGTCGTGCAGCAGTCCTGCCAGCAGCAGCGCCGTGTAGTGCCGGTCATCGTACCGTTCGCCGCTCGCCGCCGATACGTGCGCGAGCCGGGATACGACCTCGACGCTGTGCCGGTCGATGGTGTACCGGTGCGCGGCCGACGCGCTCGGCCGGTTGCGGATGCCCAGCCATTCAGGCATCCACCGGCCGGGGATGTCGACGAAATCCAGTTCCTCCCACACGGTCATCAGCGCAGGGCCGGACGCCAGCAATCGTACGAACAGTTCGCGCGACGCGGCGGTCCACACGTTGTCGCGGACCGGGCAGCGGCGCAGGTTCTGCAACGTGATCGGACTGATCGGCAGTTCATACTCGGCGGCGGCGACGGCCACGCGCAACGGCAGCGTCGCGTCGCCGGACGGCTCGACGCCCGGCGCGAGCACGATCTCCTGCTCGTGTTTGGCGACGCCGGGCGCGATGACGTCGAACTTCGGCGCCTCACGACGGCCGCCGCCGCGCGGCGAAAGCATCTGGAAGAACGAGAACCGCGGATGCTCGTGCGTGAGCGAATGCTCGGCGCGTGAGGCGGTGGAGTCGAGCGCGAACGCGATCTGCCGGCCGATGCGCGCGAGCCTGGTCTGCAGGTCCTCGATGGACCGCGCCGCACGCTCGCCGCCGGCCACCGCCGCAGCACCGTCAGCCGAACCACCGTCAGCCGAACCGTCACCACCCGCGCCGCTCCCGTCCGGCAGCGTCGGGTCGACCAGACCCTGCATCGCCGCGACCTTCGCCTGATACGGCGCGAGCAGCCGGTTCGTGTCCTTGCCGGCGGCCAGATGAATGCAGTCGCGCACGTCGAGCAGCGCCTCGAGCGCGTCGTCGTACCGCCCGTGCGGACGGTCGGCCAGCCATGAGGCGGCGAGCGCCGAGACGAGCACCGCGTCGCGCAGTCCGCCGCGCGCCTCCTTGATGTCCGGCTGGTTGAGGTACGCGAGCCGGCCGAACTCGTTGAGCCGTTTGGTGGCCGACTCGAGCAGCTCCGGCAGCCGTTTGCGTGCGGCCTTGCGCCAACGTTCCAGAATCGACGTTGCGGTGGCGGCGATCAGCTTGGTGTCGCCGGCGATCGGCTTCACGTCGAGCCAGCCCATCGCGGCCGGCAGGTCGGCGTCGGTCACGGCCTCGCACTGGGCCCGCGTGCGCACCGACTGGTCGAGGTCGAGTCCGGAATCCCACAGCGGATACCATAGTTTGTTCGCCAGCTCGTTGAGCTGCCTGTCGTTGACGGTGTGCGGCTCGTAGATGACCACCAGGTCGAGGTCCGAGCTGGGACCGACCTGGCCGCGGGCGAGCGAGCCGACCGCGCCGAAGCCGATGCCCGTCGCCGGCACGTCGAACGACACGGCCGCGCAGGCGTCCGTCCACAGTTGTCGCAGACAGTCCATCGCCAGTTCGGTGCGCGCCTTGCGTTTGGCTGGGCCGTCACGGTACACGCCGTCATCGTCGGGCTGGCTCATCGCCATGAACCGCTGTTTGAGATGGTCGACCGCCGAAGTCATGGATATCCCCCAAACGTATGAAAAATCCCCGCACGCCGGCGAAACGGCGACGTGCGGGGACTGTCTTATCGGTGACCTGCGGCAGGCGCGGGCGCGGCCGGAACCGGCCACGCGCCCCGCAGGAGTCCTGTCAGATCGCGGCGGAACCGGTCTCGCCGGTACGCACGCGGGTCACGGAGTCGAGCGGCGCGACCCAGACCTTGCCGTCGCCGATGGTGCCGGAGCCGGCCGACTTGACGATCACGTTGACCAGCGTCTCGGCGTCGGCGTCGTCCGACAGCACCTCGACGCGGATCTTCGGGATCAGGTCGACCGTGTACTCGGCGCCGCGGTACACCTCGGTGTGGCCGCGCTGACGGCCGTGGCCGTTCGCCTCGGATACGGTCAGACCGTGCACGCCGGCGGCGGCGAGCGCCTCCTTGACGTCATCGAGCTTGTGCGGCTGAATGATGGCGGTGATGAGCTTCATCTCTACCTCAACTCCTTCAGAACAGAGCTGGCAGTGCC
Source organism: Bifidobacterium leontopitheci (assembly GCF_009193355.1). Classification (GTDB taxonomy): domain Bacteria; phylum Actinomycetota; class Actinomycetes; order Actinomycetales; family Bifidobacteriaceae; genus Bifidobacterium; species Bifidobacterium leontopitheci. The sequence continues at coordinate 33,491 of NZ_WBVT01000018.1, read as the reverse complement.
AGCGAAATCGTAGGCGCGTTCGCCCTGGTCGGCGAGGTCGATGCCGCCGACCTCCTGCGCTTCGGTGACGCGCCAGCCGACGGTCTTCTCGAGCGCGAACGCGATGATGGCGGTGACCACGCCGGAATACAGGATCGCGCACAGGGCCACGACCACCTGCACGGCCAGCTGACGCCAGTCGCCGCCGGCCAGCAGACCGGTGCCCTGCGCGAAGAAGCCGATGAGCACGGTGCCGATCAGGCCGCCGACGCCGTGCACGCCGACCACGTCAAGCGAATCGTCGTAGCCGAGACGGAACTTGAGTCCGCAGGCGAGGCAGCACACGATGCCGGCGATCGCGCCGATCACCATGGCCCACAGGGGCGAGACCACGTCGGCTGCCGGCGTGATGGCGACCAGGCCGGCGACGATGCCCGACGCCGCGCCGATGGCCGTGTAGTGGCCGGTGCGCACCTTCTCGGTGAACCCCCAGGCGAGCATGGCGGCCGCGGCGGAGGCGGTGGTGCTCACCCACGCGTAGCCGGCGGTGCCGTCCGCGGCGAACGCGGAGCCGGAGTTGAAGCCGAACCAGCCGAACCACAGGAGGAACGCGCCCAGCATGACGAACGGCACGTTGTGCGGGCGGATCGGCTGCGTGCCGAAGCCCTTGCGCTTGCCGATGATGAGCACGATGACGAGCGCGGCCATGGCCGCGTTGATATGGACGACCGTGCCGCCCGCGAAGTCGTGCACGGGGGCGCCGAGGGCCGCGGAGATCGCGCCCTTGCCGCTGAGCAGGCCGTTGTTCCACACCATGTGGGCCATCGGCGCGTAGACGAACGTGATCCACAGGGCCACGAAGATCATCCACGTGCTGTACTTGACGCGTTCGGCGATGGCGCCGCAGATGAGCGCGACGGTGATCATCGCGAACGTGGCCTGGAACGCCACGTCCACGCTGTTCGGGTACTTGCTGCCGTTCGCGGCGAGTCCTGCGGCCGTGTAGTGGCCGGTCTGGTCGTCGAAGACCATCGTGTCACGCAGCAGGAAGCCGGTGACCGGGTCGCCGAAGATGCCGCCGACGCTCTTGCCGGCGTAGGCGATCGACCAGCCCCACAGCGTCCACACGACCGCGGTGACCGCCAGTGCGGCGGCGGACAGCATCAGCATGTTCAGCACGGCCTTCGCGCGCACCATGCCGCCGTAGAAGAACGCCACGCCGGGCGTCATGAGGAAAACCAACGCGGCGGATGTGAGCATCCATGCGGTATTGCCGGAATTCATCGTGTTCCTCCCTCTCTCATTGTTCTCATGTCATCTCACGTTCCCGTCCACGTTCGCGGTTGCGGCGGCGGACTGCCGGACCGGTTTCGCGGACGTGCCGGACGGGAATCAACACAACGATATGCAACGCCGGACGGGTTTTCAACAAGTTACGTCAGGTTACGCCCGTGTAACGGCTGGAACATGCGGACTGCAGCCGGATGCGGGTTTTCGGCGGCAGTGCGCGGGTGACGGGCCTGTGCGGCGGGGATGAGCGGCCGGCGGCATGAGAAAGCCGGCCGTCCACGTTGTGAACAGCCGGCTGGGATGAGGTTGGCGGGGGTGCGGCAGGCGACGCACGTGCGGTAACGTGCGGTAACGTCCGCGTCGCGTCAGGCCGCCTGACGCACGTCCGGTAGGCGACGCACGTCAGGTAGGCGACGTGCGTCAGGCGAGGATGCCGTCGACGAAGCCTTCCGGGTCGAACGGAGCGAGGTCGTCGGGGCCTTCGCCCAGGCCCACGAGCTTGACGGGCACGCCGAGCTCCTTCTGCACGGAGATCACGATGCCGCCCTTCGCGGAACCGTCGAGCTTGCTCAGCACGACGCCGGTGATGCCGATCGCCTCGGCGAACACCTTCGCCTGGGTCATGCCGTTCTGGCCGGTGGTCGCGTCGAGCACGAGCAGCACCTCGTCCACCGGCAGGTTCTTTTCGGTGACGCGGCGGATCTTGCCGAGCTCGTCCATCAGGTTCGCCTTGTTCTGCAGGCGGCCCGCGGTGTCGATGATGAGCACGTCCGCGTCGGCCTCCTTGGCGGTCTTGCTCGCCTCGAACGCGACGGACGCCGGGTCGGCGCCGTCCTTGTCGCTGCGCACGACGGGCACGTTGACGCGCGCGCCCCACGTTTCGAGCTGGTCGGCGGCGGCGGCGCGGAACGTGTCGGCCGCCCCCATGACGACCTTCTTGCCGTCGGCGACGAACAGGCGGGCGAGCTTGCCGGCCGTGGTGGTCTTGCCGGTGCCGTTCACGCCGACCATGATGATGACGGACGGCTTGTTCGCGCCCGGCTTGTCGACGTTGAGACGACGGTCCGTGTCGCGGCCGACCAGGTCGAGCAGCTTCTCCTTGAGGCTCGCGCGCACTTCGGCCGGATCGGCCTTGCCGGTGATGCGGGCGTCCTTGCGCAGGTCGTCGACGAGCTGTTCGCTCGCCTCGGCTCCGACGTCGGCGAGCAGCAGCGTATCCTCGACGTCCTCCCAGTCGGCTTCGGTGAGGTTGTCGCGCGTGAGGATGGCGAACAGCGCCTTGCCGAACGGGTTCGACGACTTGGAGAGCTTCGCCTTGAGCCGCTGGATGCGCGACAGCGGCTTTTCGGGGACGTCGTACTGCGGGGCGGCCGGGGCGAGAGCGGCTGATTCGGTTTCAGCGACCGGCTCAGTCTCAGCTGCAGGCGCAGCCGGTGCGGTCTCGGGTTCGGCGGCAGTCTCGACAGCGGTGCCGGTTTCAGTGGCTGCCTTCGGCTGGGTCCGGTCAGCCGACTTGTCGTCAGCCACGGCACTCGCCTGCTTGGTCTCGCCTGTCTCGTCCTTCGGCCGCTCGCTCGTGGCCGCTGTTTCGGCCGTCGTGCTGCCGGAGGCGGACTTCGCGGCTTCGGCCTTGCGTTTCGCGGCGATCTTCTCGTCGGCGCGGCGCTTGGCCTCCTGCTCGGCGCGTTCCAGCGCGCGCTTGCGGGAGCGATCGGACCAGATGCCCCACAGCACCAGCAGAACGGCGATGACCACAACGGCCACAATGCCGATAATCGTATTCATATCCATGCTTCCAGCCTAAAAACCGCAACGGACAGCGGCCGTTCGCACGAACCGCACAGGCCACAGCACCCCACCCACAACCGAACGTACCCGTAGCACCTCCTCCGAGTACGTTCCGTCAAGATTATCCAACCGACCGTACTCGTAACACCCTTCCCGAGTACGGTCCGTCAGCAATAATCAACGGACCGTACTCATAGCACCCATCCCGAGTACGTTCCGTTGTTTTTTCTCGACAGAACGTACTCGTACAGCTCTTTCGAGTACGTTTCGTCATATTTTCCCAACGAACCGTACTCGTACAATCCCTTCAAGTACGGTCCGTCATATTCCCCCAACCAACCGTACTCGTAGCACCTCCCCCAAGTACGTTTCGTTGAAAATAATTGACCGACCGTACCCATAGCAGCTCCCCGAGTACGTTCCGTCAAATTTCCCCAACCGACCGTACCCGAACCACCCTTCACGAGTACGTTCCGTTGGATTTTCACGACGAAACGTACCCGTAGCGGCTCCACGAGTACGGTTCGTTGGAAATAATTGACGGAACGTACTCGTAGTGTCCATTCCGAGTACGGTCGGTTGTTTGGGACAGGACGTAGGCGGCGTGTCGGCGGGATCATGCCACGAAGCAGTGACACGAAGCGGAAAACAAAAAAGCTCTCGTGTTTCCACGAGAGCTTCATTCGCTGGGATGCCTGGACTCGAACCAAGAATGGCTGAACCAGAATCAGCTGTGTTGCCAATTACACCACATCCCAATTGGCTAGATGCTGTAACCGTTGCCGATTATAACACCTTCGTACCCCCAACCGGATTTGAACCGGTGTTGGCGCCGTGAGAGGGCGTAGTCCTAGACCGCTAGACGATGGGGGCGTTCTTCAGTTTTCACTGGCCGCGCGGCGAACCGCGCAACAGGTGATTAATATACGCGCATGGCGTCCCATATGCAACTTACGGCGTGTCGCAAGGATTTCCAACGGTTTGCGACATTCTGCAGGGCGTGCAGCATGCTGCGAGGAAGCGTTCTGCCAGGGGTGACGCTCCCCCAGTCTCGGCATTCGCCGAGCCAGCCCCCTCCACCGAGGGGGCCAAGGGTGGCGGGAGCTCTGCTGCCGCGCAGGCTGTTGCCAGTCACCTCCGCCAAGGGGCCGAGGCGACGTGACGTCCGCGATGAACAAGCCGCGGGCGGTACAACGCAACGAGGCCCCGGCAATCATGCCGAGGCCTCGTGTTGTTTGTACCCCCAACCGGATTTGAACCGGTGTTGGCGCCGTGAGAGGGCGTAGTCCTAGACCGCTAGACGATGGGGGCGTTCTTCAGTTTTCACTGGCTGCCCGGCGAACCGCGCAACAGATACAGAATATACGGGAAATGCACCCTCACGTCAACTACGGCGTGTCACATAGTGACCCATCGCTTGACAAGTCCAAAAAAACGATTCAACAACGCACATATCGAAGCCCCCTGCGACATCCCACGGCAATGCAAAGGGGACGCCCGCCATACAACGGCGGAACGCCCCCCTCATCAGTCAGTCAAGTCAGCCAAACCGGCCAAGCCAGACGGCAACGCCGCCTCACAGATGCTCGCGCAGCCCCTTGAGACGGGCCAGGGTGAGCGGCTTGCCGACGATCTCCATGGACTCGAACAGCGGCGGCGAGACGCGGCGGCCGGACATGGCCACACGCACCGGGCCGAACGCCAGACGCGGCTTGTAGCCGCCATCCTCCACGAGCGCCTTGTTGAGCGTCTCATGCAGGGTGTCGGTCTTCCAGTCGGCCTCGGAGACGCCTTCGAGCGCGGCGATCGCCAGGTCGAGCACGGCGGCGGCGGAATCCTTGAGCTGCTTCTTCGCGCCATCGTCAGGCTCGATGTACTCGTCGGTCGACAGCAGGGAGCCGACCATGCCGGCGACCTCGCCGAGCAGGCGCACGCGCGTCTGGACGAGCGGGGCGGCCGCGGTCAGGATCGTCTTCTCGCGGTCGGTGAGCGCGTCCCAGTTGTCGGCGGAGACCACGCCGTCGCGGTGCAGGTACGGCACGGAACGGTTGAGGAAGTCCTGCGGCTCGAGCATGCGCACGTGCTCGGCGTTGATGGAGATGGCCTTGTCGAGGTCGAAGCGGGCCGGGTTGGCCTTGACGTCGCGCACGTCGAACTTGGCGATCATCTCGTCCATGGAGAACACGTCGCGGTCGGGGGCGATGGACCAGCCGAGCAGCGCGAGGTAGTTGAGCAGGCCCTCGCGGATGAAGCCGGCGTCGCGGTGGTTGAACAGGTTGGACTCGGGGTCGCGCTTGGAGAGCTTCTTGTTGCCCTGGCCCATCACGTACGGCATGTGGCCGAACAGCGGGGTCTGCTTGGCGATGCCCAGCTCCTCGAGGTAACGGTAGAGGACGATCTGGCGCGGGGTGGAGCTCAGCAGGTCCTCGCCGCGCAGCACGACGTTGATGTCCATCATGGCGTCGTCGACGGGGTTGGTGAGCGTGTACAGCGGGTCGCCGTTCGGGCGGACGATCACGTAGTCCGGCACGGAGCCGGCCTTGAACTCGATGGTGCCGCGGATGAGGTCGTCGAAGGCGATGTCCTCGTCGGGCATGCGGATGCGCAGCGCCGGCTTGCGGCCCTCGGCGCGGAAGGCGGCCTTCTGCTCTTCGGTGAGGTTGCGGTCGTAGCCGTCGTAGCCGAACTCCTTCGGGCGGCCGGCCGCGATGTTGCGCGCCTCGATCTCTTCGGGCGTGGAGTAGGACTCGTAGGCGTAGCCGGCTTCGAGCAGCTTGGCGGCGACGTCCTTGTAGATGGCGGTGCGCTCGGACTGACGGTACGGGCCGTGCGGGCCGCCGACGTCGATGCCCTCGTCCCAGTCGATGCCGAGCCAGCGCAGGGCCTCGAGGATCTGGTTGTAGCTCTCCTCGGAATCACGGGCCGCGTCGGTGTCTTCGATGCGGAAGATCAGCTTGCCGCCGGTGGCGCGCGCCTCGGCCCAGTTGAACAGGGCGGTGCGGACCATGCCGACATGCGGGGTGCCGGTCGGGGACGGGCAGAACCGCACGCGCACGTCCTTAGGCAGTTCGGGTTTGGTGTCTTTCTTTTCAGCTTCGGTCATAGTCCCCTATTGTGCCGCGCCAACGGGACGTGAAGCGCGGCCGGGGAGAGCCTGTTCCGGTCAGGCGGCGAGGCCGGAGAACAGCAGGCTCCAATCCTGCGAATCGTCCTCACGGGTCTGCGGATCGCTGTTCTTGCTCTGGTCGTTGTTCATGATGGGCTCCTTTGGGTGTCTGGCGCTGCGTTGCTTAGACACTGCGTTGTTTTCTGCGGCTCCGTCACCGCAGCCGTTGCTTATATCGATATATGTTATCGTAACCAAACGCGGAACACAAGTCTTGTGAGCGCGCACGGCAGCCTCGGCGTGTCACCGGTTACATAAAGGGCGGGGAGAGTCTGACGGCGGTCGCGCTCGGCCGGTGCCAACCGTTCACGATTTGCGTCGTCCTGCAAATCGTGAACGCCAAACGCACAGAACCGCACATCACCGCCGCCGGCAATCGGCCATATCATGCGCAATCGCATGTTCATGTGCACATCGCCTCCGTTCACGATTTGCAGAGCCGCGCAAATCGTGAACGGTCGGGCGGCGGCAAGAGGCAGCCAGACCCTCCGGCCATGCTCAGCCGCCCTATCCACCCAACCCAGCCAACCCAACCCCATGCCCAGCCGCCCTTCTATAATGATGGTGACCGCGCGGTTGGTGGCAGCAGCCGCGTCAGCATGATCGACAAGATCAATCAACACAACCCATGGCAACGGCGACTCCGGCAGACGCATGCGCACACGCGCACGCCCACCGGACGCACGCCGCGGCCCTGTGTCGCGCGCGGGCTCCTCACCTTCCCGCCGACGCGCCGCCGGGCCGTCTTTCACAGAAGGCAAGGTGAAGAGATGAAGAACGGAATCAAGAAGATCGCAGCGGCGCTGGGAGCCGCTGCCCTCGCGCTGGCGATGAGCGCGTGCGGCGCCTCGAGCAACACCGGCTCGGGCGACGGCGCGGCGCCCACCATCAAGTTCATGCTCGACTGGACGCCGAACACGAACCACATCGGCCTGTACGTGGCCCAGAAGCTCGGCTACTACAAAGACTCCGGCGTGGACGTGAAGATCCTGCCGACCGCGCAGGCCGGCGCCGAGACCAGCGTGGAGAACGGCGTCGCGAACGTCGGCTTCACCACGCTGAGCAACGTGGCCGCGTTCAACTCGCAGGGCTCCGACCTCAAGTTCGTGTTCGACCTGACGCAGAAGCCGGTGGCCCGCTGGTGCGCGCTCGCCTCCCGCACCGACATCAAGACGCCGAAGGACCTGTCCGGCAAGACGTTCGTCAGCTTCGGCTCGGCCGAGCAGACCGCCGTCGTGCGCCAGATGATCAAGTACGCGGGCGGCACCGGCGAGATCAAGACCGCCACCGCCGGCACGAACACGTTCGAGACGCTCACCAGCGGCAAGGGCGACTTCGGCGGCTTCTACGTGACCTGGGAGGGCGTGGAAAGCGAGCTGAACGGACCGAAGCTCAACTGCTTCGTCGCCTCCGACTGGGGCGTGCCCGGCAACCCCGACCAGCTCGGCTTCGCCGTGAAGGCCTCCTGGCTGAAGGACTCCAAGAACGCGGCCGCGCTCAAGAAGTTCCTCGCCGCCACCAAGAAGGGCTACGACTACGCGCTCGCCAACCCGGACAAGGCCGCCGACCTGCTCGTCGAGCAGGCGAAGGAGGCGCAGCTGGACTCCAAGCTGACCCGCACCTCGATGGAGGAGATCGCCAAGAACGATTACTGGACCACCGACGACCCGAAGACGCTGCCCGGCACCGTGAACTTCGACGACGCGCAGCCGTACCTCGACTTCCAGTACAAGGCCGGCACCTACAAGGACGCGGACGGCAACGACCCGGCCGAGGCCCCGCAGGCCAAGGACCTCGCGACGAACGAGTACGTGGGCTGATTGCGGCCTGCTGACCTGGCAGGATGCGGCCGGGCGGCGGAGTCCGGCGGCGGTAGCCGCGTCGGCGGGAACGTCGGCGCGGCGCGGCGGCCGGCGCTCCGCGGTCCGGCCGTTTCGCGTGCGGCGTGTGCGGCGAGTGCGCGTGCACGCGTCGCCGCCGCACACGTCACGGTTGCCGGACCGGTGTCCCGCGTGGCGTGCGAACGCGCGCTACCTGTCCGATCCGGCGTGATGTCGGGTGAGGTGCGGGCCGCGCGGCCTGCCGTCGTGCGCTTCCGGCACGGGCATGGTCGACTGGCAGTTGAGACAGTTCGATAGGGGGAAGGCTCATGGGTTTGTTCACACGTTCCGGCGGCGGGGTCGCGCGCGACGGGGATGCACGCGGCAGAGTGCCGGCCACCGACGACCGACGCAACGGGCAACGCGGCGACGGCTGGCTCGCCCGCGTGCTGCCGCCGCTGGTCACGGTCGGTGGCCTGCTTGCGATATGGGAGGCGACGGTCGACGCCGGACACATCTCCCAGCGGGTGCTCGCCTCGCCCAGCCAGATCGTCGTCTCGATGGTCAAGACGTGGCCCGACCTGTGGGCGGCCACGACCATCACCGCGTACGAGGCGGTCACCGGATTCCTGATCGCCGCGGTGGCCGGCGTGCTCATCGGCATCGGCCTGTACGTCTCGAAGACGCTGTACCGCGGCATCTATCCGCTGCTGGCGGCCGCGCAGACCATTCCGCTGATCACGATCGCGCCGCTGTTCATGATCTGGTTCGGTTTCGAAACGACCGGCAAGATCGTGATCGTCGCCGTGTTCGGTGTGTTCCCGGTGGCCGTGCAGACCTGCCGCGGTCTGCTTGCGGTGCCGCGGTTCTACGAGGACGTGGCGCTCACCTGCGGGGCGACCCGTGCGTGGACGCTGTGGCATGTCAAGCTGCGCGTGGCGGCGCGTCAGGTGTTCGGCGGCCTGCGAATCTCGGCGGCGTACGTGTTCGGCACCGCGGTGACGGCCGAGTATCTGGGTGCGATGAACGGCCTGGGCATCTGGCTGCAGGCCGCGTTCAACTCGTTTCGCACGCCGCTGATCTTCTCGGCGACGATCATGGTCGTCGCGTGCACGGCGCTGCTGCTGACGGTCATCAGCCTTGCGGAACGCTGGCTGATCGGCGACGACACCGACGACGACACCGCCGGCAGCAACTGAAGTCAAGGCGCATGTCGCGCGGCACCCCTCACCGCACGCCCATCGCAAGCGGCACCCCGTCACTCTGCTCACCCTTGCACAGTGACGCGTTCTGGCAAGGCCTTGCAACATAAGGGTTTCCGTCGGTACGTCACTGTGCAAGGGCGAGCAGAGTGACGCGACTGAATCCATGAGAGGCGAGCAACGCACGGCACGCCGCACGACGCACAGGCGGCGCGCGGCACGACATATGTGGACATGTCATGTGCGTTGCCATCAAGTGTGGAACAATGAGAACGGCATACGTCCCGACGGCACTCCCGCCGGGGCAACCTGATGAGTCAAGGGGATTACCAATGACAGATTCCAACCCGTTCCCGACGAATCCAGGACAGGATTCCGGCGTGCCCACAGCACCGTCGCCAACAGCACCGTCGCCCGCCACTCCCGAGCCGGCACAGCAGTCCTACGGCCAGTCGGCCTATGAGACGCCGCAGCCGCAGTACGCGCAGCCAGCCTATGGCCAGCCGTCGCAGCCGCAGTACAGCGCCCCCGCGTACGGCCAGTACCAGCAGCAGCCGGCACCCGCGCCGCAGTACGCGCAGACCCCGTTCGGCAACACGCCTTCGGCCGCAGGTTCCCCCGAGCCGCCGCTCGACCAGCCGTGGTACGGCGCGACGTTCGTCGGCGCCATCCAGCGCGGGTTCAAGAAGCTGTTCGTGTTCACAGGCCGCGCCTCCCGCAGCGAATACTGGTGGTGGTGGCTGTTCATGGCCCTCGTCAGCGTCGTGCTTGTGGTGCTGGCGAACATCGCGCCGGTCTTCGCCCTTCTGTTGCTGGTCTGGGGAATCGCCACGCTGGTGCTGAACTACGGCATCACCGTGCGCCGCGGCCACGACTCCAACAAGTCGACGATCGTGGCTTCGATTCCGTACGGCATCCTGGTGCTCGGCAACCTCATCTACTACATCCTGCTCTTCCTCATGGTGTCCAAGATGTCGTCAGGATCCTACACGGACGCCGCGTCCCTGCTGCTGAACATGGACAGCTATAAGGCCATGGCCGTCATCGGCGAGCTGATGATCGTCGGCGGCGGCATCGCGAACCTTGTGTTCATGCTGCTGGGCACCAATCCGGCCGGCGAGCAGTACGATCATCTGCCGGCGTTCGGCGCCGGAGCCAACCCGACTGCCAGTGCCGCGCAGTTCGGTTCGTCGACGTTCTCCGCCACGCCCGCAGCGCCAGCCCAGCAGCCGGTTCCGACGCCGGCAGCTCAGTTCCCGGCCGCGCCCGCAGCGTCCGACGAGAATGACGAGGACGGCGCGACCGTGCTCGGCAGCTATCATTCGAACGCGTCGGCTACTGCCCCGGCTGCACCATCCGCTTGGCAGCCGACCGCGCCCGCACCGGCTCCCGCATACGGGCAGAACATTCCGGTCGCGCCGGCCGCAGGCGTGCCGGCACCCGGTACGGTCCCTGTAGCACCGGCCGGTACGCAGCCGGCAGCCGCGCCCACGTTCCCGAACGGCGGCGTTCCGGCGGCTCCGGCGGCCGGTCAGGCTACGGCCGGTCAGACTGCAGCAGCCTCCGATGACGACATGGACGCCACCGTGCTCGGCAGCTACCATCCGCAGCAGTGAGCGCCGCCGGACGCTGAGTCCGCGGCGACGATAGGCGCAGTGAGCGGGCCGGCGTGGTGACGCTCCCCCAGTCACGGCCTTCGTCCGCGACAGCCCCCTCCACCGAGGGGGCCGAGGGGCCGGGCTGACGTTCAAGCGAGCCGGGCAGTACCCTCCACCGAGAGACCGGAGGAAGCGGACGGGTCACTGTCGGCTCGCGTCTCTCGCACAACCCTGTGCACAACCACAGCACCGGCCTATCCACACGACGGACCGTACTCGTAGCCCCTCTACGAGTACGGTCCGTTGTTGTTTGTTCGACAAAACGTACCGGCGCGGCTGCGGCGAGTGTTACAGTTCCACGGTCTCCTTGGACGGGTCGTCCTTGATGTGGGCGAACTTGGCGGCGAGCGCCTCCTTGTTGCGCCGCTCGTCCTCCTCTTTGGCGAGACGCTTCGCCTCGTCCGGATCCCACAGCACATCGTCGTGATGCCGCTGCCACTCCTTGGCCGCGCCGGCCGCGAACGCCTCCACGGTGGCGGCCGTCTCCGCGCCCTCGTCTACGACGACCGACCGCGCGGTGAGCAGCTGCGCAAGTTCCGGCTGCTCGAAGCACAGCCGCGGAATCGCCAGCCGCTCGCACAGTTCGTTCGCATACAGGATCACCGGCACCGCGCGGAACGGCTTGCGCAGGTCGATCAGCCGCAACAGGCAGTCGACCGTGACGATGACGGTCGCCAGCCGCTGGGCGACGCTCTCCACGTCGGCCGCCGCCGTCGCCCCGGCGACCGGCGCGTCCGCCGCAGCCGCCGCAGCCGCCGCGACATCTCCATCGCCGCCATCGCCGCTCGCCGCGCCATCACCGGCAGCGTCACCGTCGACGTCGTCCGCCGCTCCCCCTCGCACGACCGTCTCGACCACTTCCAACGCTTCGGCGACCGCGTGCACGGTCGACTCGTCCCAGTCCACGCCGAGCATCCCCGCGCCGGCCATGATGTGCTTCGTGTCGCCGTCGTCCGCATAGCCGGACATCTCGTCGTACGCGTCGTTGGCGGTCAGCAGCGCGTCCACGATCGACTGCGGTCGGCCGGGGATCTCGTCCGCGCCCTCGTACACGAACTCCGCGTCGGGCACGGTCACATCCTCGCCGGTCAGCATCCGCGCGGCCATGCGCGTGAGCCGCACCTGCAGGTTCTCGGCGTATTTCGTATCGTTGTCCATCTGCTGCGCGTCGGTCAGCGGCCACAATGCGATGAGCCGCGCGCCCACGCCGGCCGCCTCCCGCACCGCCGCATCCATCGAGACATGCGCGACGTCCGTCGCATCCAACTGAAATCCCATATCGCTCCTTCGCCGATATCCGAACGTTCATCTCACTGTATTGTACGGCCGCGCGGGGCCGCACTCACTCGACTTTGGCCGCCGGATCGGCATATGTGATGCGCATCACCTTGCCGGTGTCGCTGTCGTACGTGATCGACGTGACGGACGCGAGCGCCGTGCGCCGCAGGAACATCCAGTGCTCGGGATGGCCGGTTTCCAGCAGGTGCCGGTAGCTCCAGATCGGTGACTCGTGGCTGACGACGATGATCTGGCGGCCCGCATACTCGCGCACCTTCTCGTCCGCGAACTCGCCGACGCGCTGCGCGATGTGCCGGTACGACTCGCCCCAGCTCGGCTTCCACAGGTTCGCCACGAGCCGCCAGTTGCCGTTGCGCCACAGCGCGCCCTCGCCGTGGCCGATGCGCAGGCCGCGGAACTCGTTGCCCGCCTCGATGACGCGCGGGTCGGTGATGAGTTCCAGCGGACGCTCGCCGCGGTCGGCGCGGGTCTTGTTGAGCGCGTCGAGGATGGCGCCGGCGGTTTCGCGCGTGCGTTCCAGCGGCGACGAATAGACGGCGGCGACGCGGCTGAGCTGTGGGTCGGCGGCGATGTACCGGGCCGTCGCCTCGGCCATGCGGCGGCCGCGCTCGGACAGGTGGAAGCCCGGCAGACGTTCGTACAGCAGGTGTCCGGGGTTTTCGACCTTGCCGTGGCGGACGAAGTGGATGGTGGTGGTCGTGGTGGTCGTCATCGTCGTCTGTCTTCCTTCCGTCGCCGCCGCTCCCCTGTCACAGCGGGTAGGTGCACGCTGTGACGGACGCGTGGCGGCGCCGTCAAATCGTTGGTATACCGCTGATATTCTAGCAATCTCGCGTCTGACGTCACAGCGGGTGGGTGCACGCTGTGACGGGCGCGTGGCGACGTGCGGCGGGCGACGGGCGACGGGCGGAACTGCGGCGCGGCAGACGGACGAAACTGTGGCCCCGGCGTGCGGACGGAACTGAAACCGGCGCGGACGGAACCGCCATCACCCCGCGTGTCGTGTACCGGGGATGCGATTAGAGTTTTCCGTAACGCGAAGTTCCGGCCCGTTTCGGCGGCACGGCACCCTTTGCGCGACCAACAGGACACATCAATACGATGAGGGCTCCGCCGGCACGACCTGGCCGTCGGGGGACATCCAATCGGGAGCGGAAAGGAGCTGATGCTGTCATGTCGAATGCCAACCCCCACGCCAAGTCCCACACGGTAGTGGATGGATTCAAACAAGTCGGGCACCGCGTGTTCGGCGGCTACGCGGAACTGCTGCGCATGCCGCACACCGCGCGGTTCTCGATCGGCTCGGTGATTGCCTGCATGCCGTTCCCGATGGTCGGCATGACCATCACCATCTCCGTGCAGCACTATTACGGCAACTACACGCTCGCAGGCATCCTCACCGCCATCCAGGCGATCGCGCTGGCCGTCGCCTCGCCGCTGCTCGGCAAGCTGACCGACAAGTTCGGCCAACGGCAGGTCTCGATCCCGACGATCATCGTGTGGATCGTCGCCGCGATCGCGCTGGTCACCTGCATCACGAACCGCGCGCCCGAATGGGTGCTCTACTGTCTGACGCCGCTGCTCGCCGCGATCCCGCCGTGGGGCGCGATGAGCCGCGCCCGCTGGACCACGCTACTCAAGGGCGACCGCGAACGCACCGACCGCGCGCTGAGCCTGTCCGGCGTGTTCGACGAGTGCATGTGGATCATCGGCAATCCGCTCGCCTCCACGCTGGCGGTGATCTCGGGACTGCTGGCGTTCTCGTTCACCGGCGTGTGCGTCGTCGTCGGCGCGCTCATGTTCCTCACCGAGCTGACGACCGAGCCGAAGTCGCAGACGCAGCTGGCGCGCGAGGCCGGGCTGACCAGGCGCGAGTACCGTGAGCGGGAGGCGGCGAAGGCGCAGCGGCTCATGGAACGCGACGCCGCCGACCGTGCGCGGCGTGCGGCCGAGGCGGCGGGAGCGTCGGCCGCGGACGTGCAGGCGGCGGTCGACAAGGCGGTCGCCGACGCGCGCGCCGGCAAGAAGGAGTCGATCTGGGGGCCGGGCATGCTCGCCGTGTGCGTGACCTGGTTCTCGTTGGGCGCATTCCAGTCGGCGTCGAACATCTCGATCATCGCGTTCGCCACGGAGACCGGCATGAAGCAGTACACCGGATTCGTGTTCGCATGCTTCTCGTTCAGCTCGCTGTGCGGCGCGATCGTCTACGGCGCGAAGAACTGGACGATTCCGCTGTGGAAGCGGTTCTACGTGTGCCTGGCAGTGGTGAACCTGGGCGTGGGCACGTTCATGTTCGCGCGCCACCTGTGGGTCATCATGATCATCTACCTGCTGATCGGCGTGTGCCAGGCGCCCACGTGGATCAACGGCAACCAGCTGATGCTGCATCTCGTGCCGCCGACGCGCTTCACCGAAGGCGTCTCGTGGATGGGTGCGATGAACTCTATCGGAGCCTCAGCCGGTTCGGCGATCGCCGGCGTGTTCATCGATCATATGGGGTCGCACGGCGGCTTCCTCATGGCCACGGTCCTGGCGGTCGGCTCGCTCGTCATCGCGCTCGTCGGCTTCCGCCAGATCAAAGGCTCCACCGAACAGCCGACCCTCACCGAAGTCACCGTGTGAGCCGGGCGGACGGCTGCGGCCGGTCGGGTACGTTCCGTCATATTGCACCAACCGAACGTACTCGCAGCCGCCGTTAGAGTACGTTTCGTCATCATTTCCTGACCGAACGTACTCGTACGTGCCTGTTTGAGTACGTTCCGTCATATTGTCCCAACCGAACGTACTCGTAGACACCCGCTTGAGTACGGTCGGTCTTTTTTTTCTTGACGGACCGTACTCGTACGCACCCTTTCGAGTACGTTTCGTCGATATTATTTGACGGACCGTACTCAAACACCCCCGTTAGAGTACGTTTCGTCATTGTTCTCCAACCAAACGTACCCGTAGCCGCCGTTAGAGTACGTTTCGTCACATATAACTCGACCGACCGTACTCGTAGACAATCCAGGGGTACGGTCGGTCGTGTTTTCCCCAACGAAACGTACCCGAAGACCCCGCTCCGGGTACGGTCGGTCGTTACTTCTTCCAGCCTTTGGGCGTGTGCTCCAGCGACCAGACGCCGAGCCGGTGCGAGAAGCTGCGCTCCCACTTGGCTTCCAGCTGCTCGGCGGTCAGGCGGTTGTCTGCCGAGCGCAGACGGTTCATCGCGTTCGTGTGCGTATCGTCGAGCAGCCACTTGCGGATGACGAAGTTCCATACCATGACCACGAACGTGGCGACCAGCTTGCCGATGTTCGTGCGTAGCAGGTAGGCGGCGTGCTGCGAAACGTAGGCGTCGCGGTTCATGCCGTACGTGGAGATCCAGATGATGAGGTCGTTCATGAACAGACCGACCACGGCCGCGCCCACGAAGATGAGCACCTCCATCCAACGGGCCATGTCGTCGCGGTGTTTGAACACGAACTTCATGCTCGCCAGATAGTTGAAGACCAGCGAGATGATGAAGGAGATCGTCGCCGCGAGCACGTTGTGCATGTGAAACACGCCGACCAACAGGTTCAGGATGCCCCAGTCGATAATGAACGCGATCACGCCCACGATGCCGAATTTCATAAGCTGTTCGATAAGTTTCCTCACGGTTGCATATTTAACACGGCGACGTTGACGGGCGGCCGGGCGGCACCGGCAACCGCGACACGCCGAGGACGCGTGCACGCTCGAACGATACGGTTTTCGCAAACCGCACGATATGGCCGATTCGCCAAAACCTATCGTTCGAGCGTGCAACCAATCCGGGCGTGTCGCGCCGACGGCGGCCGCCGACCGGCCGATGACGGCCGTCGACCGGCGCGACCTCCCGCGGCTACTATGGAAGCAAGACCCTATACAAGGAGGAAACCATGCCCGTCATTCACACCCACGTCTCCGTCAAGACCACGCCCGAGCAGCGCGAGGCCCTCAAGACCGCCTACGGCAAGGCGATCACCGCGGTCCCCGGCAAGTCCGAGGGCTGGCTCATGTGCCCGTTCGAGGATGACATGCCGATCTACTTCGCCGGCTCCAACGACCAGCCGGCCGCCTACGTGGAGGTCAACGTGTTCGGCCGCTCCGTCCCCGGCTCCGCCTGGGAGAAGCTCACCGAGCAGATCATGGCCGCACTCGACCGCGAGCTCGGCATCCCCAAAGACCGCACCTACATCCGCTACACCGCCACCACCGACTGGGGCTGGAACGGCGGCAACTTCTGAGCCCCTTCTGTCACAGCGGGTGGGTACCCGCTGTGACGTGTTGTCTGCTTGCGTCGTTCATCCGGGTGAGCTGTGTTGTCACAGCGGGTGGGTACCCGCTGTGACAGAAGCAGCGCTGTGACAGAAGCGACGGCAAACAACACAAAACGACAACACAACAAACAAGCCCCGGGGCGGTTCGCGGAGAACCGCCCCGGGGCTTACCGTATCGCTCAGCCCGAGCGCCCGATCACACGATCTTGGGCATGGGGGTGGTGAGCGAGGTGGTGAGGTTGACGTGCACCAGACCGGCGCCGGCGTGCACTTCGACCTTCTTCAGGGTCACGGTGCGCTCGGCTTCGGGGGCGCGGTCGTTGTCGGTCATCGTGGCCGGCGACTTGACGGCGACCAGCGCGAGGTCGTCGAGCGAGATGCCCGCCTCCTTGCACAGGTCGGTGGCCGCGGCAAGCGAGTCAAGGAAGCCGTCCTTGAACTTCACACGGTCGGCCGGCACACCGTAGGCGTTCTCGGCCACCCACTTCACGTTCTCGATGAGCGGCATGCCCTTGTGGCTGTCGCGCGCGGACGGCATCGACGCACGCTCGAGCACGGAGACGAACGCGTCCAGCTGGTCGCCGAAACCTTCGCCGCCGTCACGGTACAGGTTGCCGATGATCGGGTCGCGGAACTCCAGCTTCGCGGCGGTGTCGCGCAGCGCGGTGATCTGGTCGTCCTCGCCCTCCCACAGGTTGATCAGCGGGAACGCCGGGATGTCGAGCTTCTCGAGACGGTCCACGTGGAACGGGTAGCGCCAGGCGAGCTCCGGGTCGTCGCGCCACGTGGAGGCGCGCGTCACGACCACGGCCGCGCTCGGCCACTGCGCACCGTACTCGCGGCAGGCGATGTCCAGCCACTTCTGCGCGCCCGCGTCGGTGCCATAACCAGCTTCGACGACGACCACATCGTGCAGCGCGCACGCCATTTCGACCGACACGAGCGTCGGGATGCCGATGGACACGTTGGCGAACGGACCGCCGTGCACGTACACGGGCGAGCCGTTCACCGTCTCGGTGAGCGCCGGCTTGACCGCGTCCGCCAGCATGTTGGTGATGCGCCACAGGTCGATGAACTCGCCGAACTTGACCGGCTGGCCATCCTTCGTACCGGCGATCATCGCGGCCACGCGCTCGCCCAGCTCGTCCATGGAGCGCGAGAGCACCACGATCTGCATGAGCTCGGAAGTCGGCGTGAGCACGACCTTCTCGGCCACGTTGTTCTTGCCGGCGTCCACGGTGATGGAACGCAGCGAACGCGACGGGACCTCGCTCACGCGCGGCACGAGAATCGTGTCGAGGCGACCCTCGTCCACGGCCTTCTCGGCGAACGAGACGAGCAGGTTCTGCGCGGCGGCGATGGCGGCCATCTCGCCGCACAGGCCCCAGTCGATGAGCTCGGGGTGGGTCAGCGACGCCTTGCCGCCGCCGGACGCGCCGCCCTTCGAGCCGGCCGCGGTGATGCCCATGCTCGGCTGGCGCAGCACGGCGGTCGCGTCGATGCCGCGGGCGCGCAGCGCGTCGATGAGCGCGATGGTCGTCGTGGTCTTGCCTTCGCCGCGGCTCGCCTTGAGCGGCGTGTCGGCGGTGACGAGCACGATCTTGCCGTGCTTGCGGGGCGCTTCGGGATGCTCGCGCAGGTAGTCGAGGTAGCCGAAGGCGTCGATCTTCCTGACCAGCCCGTACTGGCTGGTGAAGTCCTCAATGGAAGTCATATACAGCGAAATCCTTTCGTTGTGTGGTCACGGCCGGCCGCAGATACGACCGCGCCGGCCGCCCGAATCAGTTGTCCGAACGGTTGAACCCGTTCTTCATCTTCATGCTGACCGTGTACAGCACGGTGTCGAGCAGCTTGTCGGTCTCGGCCTTGAGCTGGTCAGCCATGGTCTGGTTGGCGGCGGCGAGGATGCCGCGCACCTCCGCGTTGCGGGTCGCCTCGATGATCTCAGCCGGCTCCATCGGCTGCACGTCGCCGTCGGCGTTGTCCGCCTCGAACTCGGCTTCGGCGGCCACCTCGGCCTGCTCCTCGCCGTCGGTCAGGCCCAGACGTGCGACCTGCTCGTCAGCGGCGATGATCATGCGGTGGCCCATCGCGCCGGTCTTCTCCTGGTAGCGTTCGATCGCGTTGGACGTGCCCGCGAAGTCGGAGTCGCACAGCGCAGCGATCACGCGGTTCGCCCAGTAGAAGTTCTCGGTGGTCACGCGCGTGGTCGTGTCCTCCAGGTACTTCGGCGTGGTGTCGACGTTCGGGTAGAACGGCACGAGCGTGTTGAACGGGTTGGAGCCGTACGCCATCCACTGGAGCGCGCGGCTCGCCTGCGGGCGGTACGGACGGATCTGCATGACGGCCAGCTGGCTCTGGCGGTTGATGCCGATCGGACGGTACATGTGGCGGGTGTGCTCGTCGCCGAGGTGGCCATACGGGTCGTACGGGGTGCCCTGGAAGTGCGAGCTGAGCACGTACTTGACGTCCTCGATCGTGACCTTGCGCTCGGGCTGACGGGCCCACGGGATGTCGTTCGACTCGGGACGGTGGTCGGCGTCCGGGCCGTCCCACACCTCGTCGTACGGGTTGAGGAAACGCTGCATGACCCATGCGCGCGGCGTGTTGTACACGTGGTCGGCATCGGAGTGAGAGCCGAAGGCGTCACGCGGGTTGAACGGCGTGGTGGATTCGACGGCGAGGTCGAGATGGTTGGTCTCGATGAACTCGGCGAGGTCCTCGGAGCACATGTGGTTCTCCTGGTCGCCGAGCGCGTCGTCAAGGTCGAACTCGTCGATGCCGAGCTGGTTGGGCATGGTCACGTACGCCTCGTCCGGCACGCGCTTGGCGATCCAGTGGTGGCCGCCGACGGTCTCCAGCCACCAGATCTCGTTCGCGTCGGAGAACGCGACGCCGTTCATCTCGTACGTGCCGTATTCCTCGAGCAAATCGCCGAGACGCTGCACGCCCTCGCGCGCGGTGGTGATGTACGGCAGCACGATGGTGAGGAAGTCCTCCTCGCCGATGCCGCCGGGCACGGCCGGCGCGTAGCCGTCCTCGCCTTCCTTGCCGACCGCCGGACGGTATTCGACGAACGGGTCGGCGCCGAGCACGCGCTCGTTGGTGGTGAGCGTCTCGGTGGCGCTCATCGCCACGTTCGCCTCATTGACGCCGGCCTCGCCCCAGATGCCTTCCTTGAGGTCGGCGTTCGGCACGGCCGTGTACTGCAGCGGGTTGTCCGGCAGGTCGATGGTCAGGTGCGCGATGACCGACTTGTATTCGCGCGGCTGCTCCTCAGGCTTGACGACGATGAAGCGCTTGGGGTTGAACTCGCCGTTCGCCGAATCCTCGTTACGGGCGATGATGGTCGAGCCGTCGTAGCTGGCGTCCTTGCCGACCAGAATGGTGGTGCATGCCATGGTTTCGCGTGGTTCCTTTCTGTGTGGTTCTGTGTGGGTACTGCTTGTGTCCGTTGCGTTTGTTGGGTCCGTTGGTGGATGACCGACTGCGGGGCATTCGGTCAAAGCGGCCGCTCACGCCTTTCCGGTTATGAACATACCACCTTGGTCGGGGGTTTCGTCGAGGTTGCGCAGCGCGTGGAACAGCTCGTTGAGCCAGAACCCCTGGTTGAGGCCGGGCAGCGGCTCCTTGGTGGCCCACACGTGCAGCGCGTAGTCGTGGTCCTTGTCGGGCGGCTGGGGGCCGTTGTAGCGCATGGTGACCTGCGGGTTGCCGCTGTTGACCAGCTTGCTGGCGGCGGACGTGCGGCCCTGCACGGCTTCGGGGATCATGGCGGGCATCTGCCGGGAGAAGTCCGGCGGGATGGCGAGCGCATGCGCGTCGTTGAAGTCGAACATGAGCGCGTCGATGGGCAGGTTGGCGACGGTCCAGTGGATCCATTCGAACCCGCACACTGGAATCGAGTCGGGATCGGTGAACGCCCAGTGCAGGTAGTGCGCGTCGGGGTTCACCGAGTCGATGTAGAAGGGGAAGGAGATGACGGGTACGCCGTCGGTACGGTATGCGGGCGCGGCGGCTTTGGCGAAGTCGTCCGGCATCACCGTGAAATCTGCGGAAATCTTCATGGTTCCAGTATCGCGCGGTTGTGTGGCGCGTGCAACCGGGGGCGGGGACGGGACGAACCCGCTTGCGAACGGCTCTGGGCCGGGCAGCGCACGCTCCGGAACCACGATTCGGCTTTGCTACGCGCCTATTCCGGAGTAGGCGGGCATTGCCTCAGATATACCACGAAAACCCGTATATAAGAATGGCTTGATTCCGCCAGTCAGCATGTCGTTTTACCCGCTGATACCAGCAGTGATGCCCGTCTACTCCGGAATAGGCCTCAAATCAGGCCTATTCACCCGCTCGAGCGATGACGACGGGCAATAACGACCCCCGACAACGGCAATGGGCCCCTTCCAATGTGGAAGGGGCCCATTGCCCATGTTGCCTACGTCCGTTCGGTCAGCAGGTCAGCGACCTGGCCGGCCGAACGGCGGTTCGCATCGCTCAGGCGCGGCGGCGGCGCATGAGCATGACGCCCGCGCCAGCTGCGGCGAGCAGCACGACGGCGCCCATCGCGACGCTGACCGCGGCGCCGGTCTTGGACAGACCGCCCTTGGCCTCAACGACCTTCACCGGGTAGGTGAGGTCGAGGATGTCGCCGTTGGCCATGGTGTAGCGCACGACGAAGCTGTCGGTGCCGGTCTTGGCGCCGGCGGTGTAGACGAGCTTGCCGTCCTTGCCGATGGTCACCGTGCCGAGCTTGCCCTGCTTGAGGATGGAGCGGGTCGCCCAGCCGGCCACGGCCTTCGGTTCGCTGATGGTCGTGGCCTTGCCGGCCTCGACCGTGGAGAGATCCGTCTCGCCGTTCTTGTAGTTCGGCTTCGGCGTCGGCTTCTCGTTGTCCTTGGCCTTGACGGTGATGACGATCGAGCCGGACACGCCGGAACCGTCGTTGGCGGTCGCGGTGATGGTCACCGTACCGGCCTTCTTGGCGGTCAGCTTGCCGTTGGCGTCGACCGTGGCCACGGACTCGTCCGAGGACTTCCACGTGACCGTCTTGTCGGTCGCATCGGCCGGCGAGACGGTCGCGGTCAACTGCAGGTCGTTGCCCTCGGTGACGGTGGTGATGCCGCCCTCGCTGGTGACGACGACCTTGGTGACCGGCGTCGGCTCGGGCTCGGGCTGCTCCTTGTCGTTCACGGTGATGTCGATCGAGCCGGACTTGCCGGAGCCGTCGTTGGCGGTCGCGGTGATGGTCACCGTACCGGCCTTGTTGGCGACGACCTTGCCGTCGGCGTTCACGGTGGCCACGGAGACGTCCGAGGACTTCCACGTGACGGTCTTGTCGGTCGCGTCGGCCGGCGTGACGGTCGCGGTGAGCGTCTGCTCGCCGCCCACGGTCATCGTCTTGTCGCCGGTCACGGTGACGGACTGGACCGGAACGGTCTCCGGCGCCTTGTCGGAAACCGTGATCGTCAGCGAGCCGGACTTGCCGCCGGCGGTCGCGGTGATGGTCACCGTGCCGGGCGCGACGGCGGTCACGACACCGCTGCCGTCGACGGTCGCCACGGCGGCGTCGGACGTCGACCACGTGACCGTCTTATCGGTCGCGTTCTCCGGCGTGACGGTCGCCGTCAGCGTCTGCTCGCCGCCCACGGTCATCGCCGCGTCACCCTTGACGGTGACGGACTCGACCGGGACCGTGCGCGCGGTGACGGTGATCGTGTGCGAGCCGGACTTGGTCGCGTCGGCGTTGGAGGTGGCCGTGATGGTCACGGTGCCGGCCTTCTTCGTGGTGACGACGCCGTTGCCGTCCACAGTCGCGACGGACTCGTCGGAGGACTTCCACGTGACAGACTTGTCGGTGGCGTTGTCCGGGGCGACGGTCGCGGTCAGGGTGACGGTGTCGCCGGCGGTCGCGGTGTCGGCGCCGGTGACGGTCACGCCGGTGACGGGCACGTTGACGACGGTCTTCTTGGTGATCGTGTAAGTCGCGCCCTTGGCGGTGTCGAACACGAGCAGCGAGGCGCCGGCCTCGTTCTTCACGGTCTTGGATGCGACCGCGTTGCCGTCGGCGTCCTTGACCTCGTAGTTCGCGGCGTCGCCGGCGGTGATCTTCACGGCCGCCTGCTTGCCGTTGTTGGAGGTGAGCTTGACCTCGGTGGCCGCGCCGTTCGCCCACGTCACGTCCACGCCGAAGTTGCCGCGAGCGACCAGGCCCTTGATGGAGCCGGAGGACCAGGCGTCAGGCAGGGCGGGCAGGATGTTCGTGTAGTTCGCGTACGTCTTGCCGTCCGTCGCGGTGAACGTGGAGTTGGACTGGACGAGCATCTCGTTGACACCGGAGGTGTTGCCGAAGTTGCCGTCGATCTGGAATGGCGGATGCGCGTCGAACAGGTTCGCGTACATCGCGCCCTTGAGCTGCAGCTCGATCAGCTTGTAGGCGTGGTTGCCGTCGCCGGTGCGCGCCCACGAGTTGATGCGCTGGCCCACGCCCCAACCGGTCGCGTCGTCGCCGCGCTGGGTCAGGGAGTACTTCGCCGCGTCCATGTACTGCGAGTTGTCCACGGTGATGAGGTCGCCGGGGAACAGGCCGAGCATGTGGGACAGGTGGCGGTGGTGCAGATCATAGCTCGGAATGGCGGAGCCGTCGGCCTTCTTGCCGAGCTCGCCCTCGAAGTACCATTCCTTGATCTGGCCGGACTTGCCGACCTCGATCGGCTTGAGCAGGCTCTTCGCGCAGGACCACGAACGGTTGGCGTTCGCGTTGGTGAACGCGCCGGAATCGTCCTTGG
Source organism: Bifidobacterium leontopitheci (assembly GCF_009193355.1). GTDB lineage: Bacteria > Actinomycetota > Actinomycetes > Actinomycetales > Bifidobacteriaceae > Bifidobacterium > Bifidobacterium leontopitheci. The sequence goes on along the minus strand of NZ_WBVT01000018.1, from coordinate 10,221 downwards.
CCCAGTTGTCGGTGGAGCAGTCGGTGGTGTCGCCCACCAGGTTGTCCGGGTCGCCCTTGGCTTCGGCCGCCTCGATGGCGTCGTTGAGCATCTGCCACACGAGCGAGTTCTCGTACGTGTTGCCGTCGGTGCCGACCGGGCCGTGCTCCGGGGAGTAGGCCACACCGGTGGTCAGGCGGTTGCCGGAGCTGGAACCGGCCTTGTGCAGCATGTAGTTGACGTAGAAGTGCGACTCCTCCTTGAGCAGCGCGTACACGCGGTCAAGCAGCTTCGCGTCGCCCGAGTACTCGTACGCCTCGTACACGTTCTGCAGAATCCACGGCACGGCGGCCGGCGACCAGCCCCACGAGAACGTGTAGCCGGGGGCGGTCCAGCCGTAGGCGGTGTTCTCGGTGTGGGCCATGAAGCCCTCACCCTCGCCGATCGGCGTGTTCGCGTCGGCCGTCTCGGCGCCCGCGTAGACCTTGGCGGTCACGCGGCCGGGCTTGACGAGGCCCTCCACGTACTTGATGAGCGGCTCGGCCAGCTCCCCGAGATCCGAGGAGTAGGTGGGCCAGTAGTTCATCTGGAGGTTGACGTTCATGTGGAAGTCGGCGTCCCACGGGGTGCTGCCGTGGCCCTTGTCGCTCGCGGTGACGGACCAGATGCCCTGCAGGTTGCTGGGCAACTGGCTGTTCTCACGCGAGGAGGCGATGGTCAGGTAGCGTCCGTAGTTGTAGACGAGCGTCTCCAGCTCGCGCTTCTGCGCGTCGGTGGCCTTGCCGTTCTTGTACGCCTTGAGCAGCTTGTCGGTGGCGATGGCGCCCTCGGAGCTGTGCGTGGTCTGGCCGAGGTCGAGCTTGACTCGGTTGTAGTACTTCGCCTGGTCGGCGAGGTGCGCCTTCTTGACTTCGGTGTAGCCCTTGTTGGCGGCGTCCTGCACGACCTTGGCGACGCGGGTGTCGACCTGGGCGGCGGTTTCGCCGGTGCGGTACTTCGGGTACTCCTGCTTGTAGTCGGTCGCGGCGGCGATGTACAGGGTGACGTACTGCGCGTCCGAGATCTTCAGCGAAGTGCCGTCGGCGCCCGTGGAGATGGTGCCGTCGCCGTTGTCGATGACGGCCTTGACCTTCGCGTTGTACAGCAGGCCGTTGCTGCCGAGCGCGCCCTTGACGGTCAGGGTGTCGCCCTTGACGGTCGTGGTCTCGCCGTTCTTCGACCAGCCGGTGTTGGACGGCAGGCTGACGTTGAGGTTCAGCTTGCCGGCCTCGCTCGCCTTGAGGCGGGCGACCATGACATTGTCAGGGTTGGAGGCGAAGAACTCGCGGGTGTAGGTGACGCCGTCCTTCTTGAACGTGACGTCGGCCTTGCCCTTGCTGAGGTTCAGGTCACGCTTGTAGTCGGTGACGGTCGCGTTGGAACCGAAGCCGTAGTCGAGGTAGAGGTTGCCCCAGTTGAGGTAGGAGCCCTTCTCGTTGTCGTTGAGGCCGCCGGTCAGGTTGCCCGGGTTGACGGTCTCGGCACCGTTCTCAAGCTGCTTGTTGAGCGTGCGCAGGGTCTCGCCGTTCTTGCCGCGGGACTCCTCGTTGCCGCCGTTGTAGGTGGCCGTGGAGCCGGGGCCGCCGGACTGCAGTGTCTCCTCGTTGAAGGTGACGCGCTCCTTGCCGACCTCGCCCCAGACGGTGCCGCCGAGCTTGCCGTTGCCGATCGGCAGCGTGGTCTGCTGCCAGCGGTTGTTGTCGGCGTCGCCCATCCAGCTGCCGGCCGACATGCTGGCGTCGGTGCCGGAGGCCGGCTGCTCGTACCACAGCCAGTCGTCCTTGCTGGTGTCGCCGTCGCCGCCGTCCTCGACCTTGGCGATGACGTACGTGTTGAACGAGGTGGTGATCTCGGGATCCTTGTTGTAGGTCACGGTAATAGGATAAGCGCCGATGTTGCCGCCGTCGAACGCGGAGGAGTCGACCGTGTACTCGCTGGCGTCCAGCACCTTGGTGGTGCCGTCGGCGGTGCTGGTCGCGGAGACCTCGAGGCCGGTGCCGTCGTACGTCTCGTTGAGCTCGTACTTGACCTTGGGCAGCTTGGTGATGGCGAGCGTGTACGCCTTCGGCTTCTTGGTGACGGACAGGGTGGGGACCATGTCGGCGGTGGCGCCGGTGACGCCGCCGGCCGCGCCTTCCTTGCTGGCGAAACGCACGTCGGACTTCTGGGTCTCGCCGAGGGCGAAGGTAATCTTCTTCTTGCCGGCCGCGAACTGCTCCTTAACGATGTCAGTCACGTCGAAGATGACCTTCTGGGTCTTCGCCGGGTCGACGGTCATCTGATCCGAATAGGTCGTAGTGCCGTAGTCGAACTTGTGGGAGGCCGCCACCTTGGCGTCGGCGCCGACCGTGAAGTCCGGGCGGTTGGCCCACGTGGCGTTGTCGGTGTCGCAGGCCTCGGTGCCGGTGCACTGCGTGTCGTCGACGGCGGTGACCTTGACGGTCTCGTTGGTCGAAGCAGCCGCCTTGGTCACGTAGCCGAGGTAGGTGAGGGCGAGGGTCGAGTGCTCCGGAGCGCTGGTGTACTCGGAGAGGTCGAACGTCATGAGGCCCATCTTGCCGTCGGTGGTGTTATTCGTGTCAGAGGACTTGAACTTCTCGCCGAAGTCGCCGCAGCCGTCGGCGCCACAGCTGGCGTCGTTGGGCTGAAGTGCGCCGACATACGGCTTGGTGTTGTTCTTCTGCGTCTTCTCGCTCATCCACGCCTGGAGGGTGGTGTCGGCGGAGGCCTTGACGGTGTCCTTCGGGCTGGTAGTGATGGTCAGTTTCGGGGCCATGTCGGCGGTGGCGCCGGACATCGAGGAGGCGCCCTCGGTGGAGGCGAAGCGGACTTCCTTCTGCTGCGTCTCGCCGACCGCAAGGGTGATGACCTTATTGCCGTTCGCGAACTGCTGGCGGACCATGGCGGTCACGTCGACGGTGACCTTGGCGGTCTTGTTCGGATCGACGGTGATGGAATCGCCGGAGTAGTAAATGCCGGTGTTCAGCTTGAACGGAGCGGACTCGGCAACCCACGAGGTATCGGTGATGGAGAACTTCGGCTTCTGCGCCCACGTGGCCGTCGCCGGAGCGCACGAGGAGGCGTCGCCGGTGCAGTTCGTGATGTCGACGGGCGTCACCTTGATGGTGTCGGTGACGTCATCGCCAAACGTGGTGTTCGGACGATAACCGAGATACGTCATCTCAAACGTGGCCGAGTCGGGAGCCGAGTCGTAGTCGCTCAGGTCGAACGACAGCAGGCCGGTCTTGGCATCAGTGCCGTCAGCCGTGTCAGAGGACTCAAACTGCTCGCCGAACACGCCCTTGTTGGCTGCCTGGAGTGCGCCGACATACGGCTTCCCGGCCATGGACTGGGTTTTTTCGCTGCCCCACGACTGCAATGTGGTGTCAGCGGACGGTGCGACCGAAGTCGTGGTCGACGCCGACGTTCCCGGGGTCGGCGTCGTTGCGCTGTCGGCCGCATTGGCCGCAGCGGGCAGTCCGACCAGCAACATGCCGGCCGTCGCGGCCGATGCCACCCATGGCATCAGACGCGAAGTGATGCTTCGTTGTTTCATATATGAATCTTTTCTCCTATAGCCGCCAGCAGCTCTGCCGGTTCCTATTAATATATACATTGTTTACTAAAAGAATCAAGTCGTGTATTTCCTAGTGTCTTGGCCGGAAATCAGCGGTTTTACGCAAGGTTGACGTGGGTTTGCCCCGCATTTAGGTAAACATTCTTGACAAAATAGGCTTCAGCATTCGGCATCCCACGGAATCAACCCCCACATCCCGCCGTCGCTTCCTTCTCGGCTGAGTGTCTGCCGCCAAAGCCAACTACCCCGCCCTCGGCGGAAGCCGGCTAAGCGAAACCGACCATCCCACCCCTCGGCCCTCTCGGCGGAAGGTGACTCAGACGGCGGCGTGATATGGAGCAGGCGTCTCGCCCCTCGCCCCCTCGGCGGAGGGTGCTGTCGGCGAAGCCGACTGTCCCGCCCTCGGCCCCCTCGGTGGAGGGGGCTGTCTGAGCGAAGCGAAGACTGGGGGAGCGCCACCCGCTTCCGCCAATCTCGAACACTATTCCGTATTCTTAAGGTGCCGAGCACGCAACACCCCCCTATGCCAGCGCCATCGCCACCGGTATTCCGCCGTTTTCAGCGGCGCAATTGTCCACCCAGCTTCGATGGCCACCTAAGAATACGGAATACCGCGCAAACCAAGCCGTTTCCCTTCCACCGACGGCATCCAAACTGCGCTATGCTTAGCAACCAAGCAGAATGGGGGCAACCATGGCCAATGAGACAGCATCCGAGCAGCCGATTATGCTGGCAGATGACCAGCCGATCAGCAAGCAAAGTTCGCCAATCGGCACGCACAAACTCAGCGACCTCGACCATTTCGGCCGCGACAAGCTAGTCAAAGGCGTAGCGAACCTGCTTGAGCACAACGTCCCGGAACTCAGCAGCATGGTTTTCGGCTTGGAAGGCCCCTGGGGCTGCGGCAAAACCTCGCTCAAAAACATGGTTATCGAGCAGTTGGGCAACGACTGGAGCAGCAATCACGGAATGCCGTATCCGGTAATCGTGGATTTCAACCCATGGATGTTCTCGAGCACTGAGAATGTAACGGAGATGCTATTCGCAACTATCGCCGAGACTATGAAGGGCAAGCAATCCGAATTGAAATATGCCCAAGAGAACAAGCGCGAGAACGCGGAGAAAACTACCGGCAAGATAGCCGACATAACATCTGCCGCCAGCCGCATAGCAGCAACAGTAAGTCCGGATCCAGCGGTCAAAGCCATTGCCGCTGCCATTGGAGCCAGCGTTGACGGCTTCAATAAGATACGCAAACTGCTGAAAAGTGATCCAGACCATCCGCTGGCATTACCGCAAGCACATGACGAGCTAGTGAAACAACTGAAGCTCGAGAGCAACCAGTTCCGCATGTACGTGTTCATCGACGAAATCGATCGGCTGGATGACCAGAGCATCATCAATATCTTCAAATCGCTCAAAGCCGTAGGCGATTTGCCACGCACAGTATATATCCCGATTTATGACCGTCGGATTGTGACCAAGGCGTTGGCGCAGGCGTCACGATTCTCTGGCTCGGATTATCTCGACAAAATCGTCCAGATGCCCATCACCATGCCGGCGGTGCCAGTGAAAGCTGCAACTCGTTCTCTAGACGACATTTACTGGGATGATATCGACCACAATGGTTTCCCAAGCATCAGTGAATGTGAGCTACATGAGCAAACATTGAGCACATATATCACCAACAGACGGGACGCAAACCGACTACAAAATGCGTATGCATTATATAGTGCCGTAATGGGAGACGAAACCAACTCCATTGATCTATTCGCCATCACCGCTATTGAAACCTTCCACCCGCTATTAGCACAGTGGATCCAGAGGAACAAACTGACGCTGACGGGCGATGACGGATCCACCAGCTACACGAATATCGACAAGACACTGGCAAAGTACTATGCCATGTACGGAGAGTCTACGAACGACTACAGAACTAGCGCTGAATCCTCACTGATACATCTGCTATTCCCCAAAGGTCTGCGCACAACGGACCCGGACTCCAATGAAGAATCAGAAAACCCAGAAAGCCGCCGCATCAGATTTCCGCAACACTTCGACACATATTTCACTCTCGCGCCAAGCCTAGGAGATGTTCCAACACGAAGCGAAATTCGTCACTGGCTATATGATACATGGGAGCAAAAATCATCCGATCATGATTTATCTCATATCGACAAGAACGAGTTCCTCCGCATGGTGCCTCATGACAGTCTGCGCTGGTACATTCGACAGAACCCGATTTACAATCAGGAATACGTTCAGAAACTATTGGACGCTTATCGCGTCAATTACCCAAATATCGCAGCAAATGCGTATGAAGACACTGGGCTTGTGATACGTAAGCACATTGACATGGTTATCTCTGCATTGATAGAGCATGCTGACGCCAAGACCATGCTGACCTATGCAAGACATTTGAAAGACTCCATAAATGCCGCAACGATTGATACAATTTGGCCTGCTCTCATACAGCTTCTTCATCTCGAATCGGAGCTGAAAAACAATCCACGCTTGGTAGTCAATGATTCAGCCAACACTCTGGACGCATTTGACCTCCAAGGGGATCTCATCGCATCCATACCTGCAATGATTGACCAGTGTATTCAGAAGAGTCTTGACCTTCATGAGCTCAGCAGTCACGATCTCAGAATAATGCTGAATGATTGGAATCAGAATGGACGCATATCAAAGGTTGCGGCAAACAGCAGCAAGCCATGGAAGCATCTCGCCCTGTTTATGGCTTATGTATTGCCATCCTCAAGAAATGATGAGCTTATTATTGCCGCTTCACAAATGCCGTCAGAACTTGCAAAAGAATATAATCATACGGCAGGAGAGAATAGAGCAGATGGCCGTATGTGCACTTCAAAAATCAAGCCGACTGATTTGGAAGAGCCCCTTAATCACGCTCTTTCCAGCACTGATATTCCATCAGAGTGGACGCTGGATGATTTTCAGAAGATCGCCGCGCTTCATATGTGGGAGAGGGAAACCCGGCTACAGAAGAATGATGGATTGCCTATAAGCAACTCACGGGAAGCCCACGGCACAATTCATCCTCATGCCGTGTGGGTAGAGAACCGGAACAGGAAACCAGCAGTGGTCATCAATATGAACTATGCAATGAGCACAGTGGATACGCTGGAAAAACTGCAGAAAGCCGGCAATGGGCATTCGGCCTGATCAGCTGTCGCGATTGAGCGTGGGACGCGGGGCGATTTTGGGGGATTATTGCGCCGCGTCCCACGGGACGGGGTGCGGGATGGGCTGAAAACCGGCGAAAAGGGCGTATTTCGTGGGACGCGAGGGTGAAATGGAGAGGTTTGGGGCTCGCGTCCCAGGGGTGAATGGGACGCGAGGGGAAATCGGGCGATTTTAGGGTCGCGTCCCACGGCGGATTGGGACATGAGCCCTTGCAAGCGGTTACATGCGGTTGTGTACCGATCCGGGGCTAGATGGCGGCGCAAAGCTGGCCCGGTTCGGCCGTTCACCGTTCATGATTTGCGAACCTCCGCAAATCACGAACGGTGCGGATGTGCGAGTGAACATGGGGAAGCGCAGAATCCCGCCATTCCGCATCACACCTATGTGAGATTATGTGCGGTTTGGCGTTCACGATTTGCAGGGCCGCGCAAATCGTGAACGGGGACGGAGCCGGGAACCACCCCACCCCCTACTTACACACCCTCTGATAGGGTCGGGGGACGCCGCAAGCGGCATGGAATGTAAAAAACCGGGGCAAATGGGTGCATATCACCCGCCGTTACCGGTCACATCAACACATCAGGGGCTACGGTAGAAGCATGGTTTCACACAAGCGCAACGCACACACGGGCAGAAGCATGACGTCAGGCCGCACCGGCACAGGCGCGGCGGCAAGCAGCGTCCCACTGCCGCCGCGTCGCGCCGCAAGCGGCCGCCGCCGAAGCAGCAGCACGGCCGACGCATACACCGCCGCACCCAGCCGCCGCCGCACATCAGCATCCTCGTACGCCGCCTCGCAACCGCTGCGCTCCACCCGCGCCCCCGAAGGCGCGCACCGCGGCGGCGGCAGCCACCGCGCTCCCGGCTCCAAGGGCCCCAAGGCGAAGGGCCGCAAGAAGCATCTGCTGCTCAAGTGGATGCTCGGCATCATCGGCCTCGGTCTCGCGCTCGGCATCGGCGCGTTCGCATACCTCTATATCACCATCGAGATCCCCCAGCCGGAGTCCATCGCACTGGCCGAAAAGACCAGCATCTACTACTCCGACGGCAAAACCAAGATCGGCACGTTCGCCGAGCAGAACCGCGAGATCATCGACTGCTCGACACTGCCCAAGTACGTCGGCCAGGCGGTCGTCGCCTCCGAGAACCGCACGTTCTACCAGGACCGCGGCATCGACCTCAAAGGCATCGCCCGCGCGCTCGTCAACAACGTGACGAAAGGCACGCGCCAGGGCGGCTCGACCATCACCCAGCAGTATGCCGAACGCTACTACTTGGGCGAAACCACCACGTACATGGGCAAGCTGAAGGAAGCCATCCTCGCCGTCAAGATCGCGCAGTCGCAGAGCAAGGACTCCGTCCTGTGCAACTATCTCAACACCATTTATCTTGGCCGCAGCGCGTACGGCATCCAGGCGGCCGCGCAGGCGTACTTCGGCAAGGACGCGAAGGATCTGAGCGTCGACGAGGCGGCCATGCTCGCCGGCATCATCCCCTCCCCCAGCAACTGGGACCCTGCCATCAACCCCACGCAGGCGACGTCACGGTTCAAGCGCGTCATCAACATCATGAAGGAGGACGGCTACATCACCGCCGCGCAGGCGAGCAAGGCCACCATGCCGAAGACCGTCACCACCAAGCTGCAGAACATCTATCAGGGTCCGAACGGCTACCTGCTGCAGATGGTGCGCCGCGAGCTCATCAATTCGAAGGCGTTCACGCAGGACGACCTCGATACCGGCGGCTACACGATCATCACCACGATCGACAAGTCCAAGCAGGACCTCATGTACCAGACCGCCAGCCCCACGAAAGGCAACACGGGCATCCCCGACGGCGTGCAGACGGGCGGCCTGTCGGTCAACGTGAAGGACGGCTCGATCATCTCGCTGTACGCGGGCGAGGACTTCCTCACCAAGCAGCTCAACAATGTGACCGACGCCACGTACGAGGTCGGCTCGACCATGAAGCCGTTCACGCTGCTGACCACCGTGCAGGCGGGAGTGAGCCTCGACACCGTGTTCAACGGCAATTCGCCGCGTGACTTCCCCGGCCTGAGCACGCCGATGTCGAACTCCGGCAACGCGAGCTACGGCTACATCAACCTGTATCAGGCGACCGCCAACTCGGTGAACACCGTGTACATGGACCTGCAGCAGCATCTCGGCGGACCGACGATCATCAAGACCGCACAGACCGCTGGCGTGACCGGCAAGATCGCGAACGACGCGTACGTGACGCTCGGCAACTCCGGTCTGAGCATGATGGACATGGCGCGCGGCATCTCCACGATCGCCAACCAGGGCAAGAAGCCGACGCTGCACATCGTGGCGAGCGTGAAGAGCAGCAGCGGCCAGGAGCTGTACAAGACGCCGTCCGCCACGGAGCGCGTGTTCGACGCGAACGACACGGGGCTCGTGGTCAAGGCGATGGAGGGCACGATCCAGTTCGGTACCGGTTCGGCGGCGAACGTGATCGGCAAGACCATGGCCGGCAAGTCGGGTACGGCGAACGACAACAAGGCGGTGAGCTTCATCGGCTTCACGCCGTCGACGCTCACCATGTTCGCCATGTGGAACCAGGGGCCGAACGGTGAGGCGCTTGAGGTGCCGACCATCAACGGCTACTACAAGGGCATGGGCTATCCGGCGGTGCTGTTCACGAGGTACATGCAGACGGCTCTGGCGAATGTGCCGGACGAGAAGTTCCCGGACGTGACGGACAGCGGCACGGTCGGCGGCCCGGACGGCACGTGGGGTCTGGGCAAGACGTCGTGGACGTCGCAGGGTCAGGCGCAGCAGACGCCGCAGAAGACCGACGGGTCGCAGTCGAAGGACGGCGAGACAAGCGGCAACTCGTCCGGTTCCGGCAGCGGCGACGGCAACGGGTCGGGTTCCGGCAGCGGCTCAAACGATGGGTCAGGGTCGGGTAACGGCTCCGGCTCCGGTTCCGAGGGGACAAGCGGGAACGGATCGTCGAGCGGCAGCGGCGACAACGGCAGCTCCGGGAACGGGTCGTCAGGTGAGGGTTCCGGTTCCGGCGACGGGTCGGGTTCCGGCTCGGGTGAGGGTTCCGGCAGTGGCGGCAACGCCGATGCCGTGGATGAGTGATGATTGGGCGCGGGTGACGACGTGCTGGGCGCGGGTGGCGCTCCCCCAGTCTTCGCTACGCTCAGCCAGCCCCCTCCACCGAGGGGGCCAAGGTCCAGGACAGCCCGAAGGTGACGGCCAGCTCGGTTCCCGTCAGAAGACCGTCACTCTGCTTGCCCTTGCACGGTGACGCACCCGAGAAAAGATAACGCCCGAAGTTTTGCGCACTTTGGTTCTGGCTTGGGTTGAGAACATGGCCCGTGTCCTGTGTACGATTTTCAGTCGCCAAACATAGAAAACCGCGATTGGAAGCGAGGACACAAGCCATGT
>NZ_WBVT01000017.1 GCF_009193355.1 Bifidobacterium leontopitheci | reverse complement strand
GTGTCTGGGGCGGTGGATTGCCGTGCCGCGGGGGTTGGGGAGGCGGCGGGTGGCGCTCCCCCAGTCAGCTTCGCTGACAGCCCCCTCCACCGAGGGGGCCGAGGACAGGACTACTCGCCTTTGGATTGTTCTTCGGCTTCGAGCTGGGCTTTGAGGCCGGCGAGGGAGGCGAACCGCAGGTCGGTGACCACGTGACGGTGGTCGGGATGCTCGTTGAGGTTCACGCCGCATTGCGGGCACAGGCCGAGGCAATCCTCGCTGCACAGCGGCTGCAACGGCAGTTCCTCGACCAGCGTGTCGCGCAGCAGCGCCTCCAGATCGGCGAACGCGCAGTCGCGGCTCAACGGATACACGTCCTCCGACTCCTCCTCGCCGGCGATGATCTCGACCTCATGATCGTCGTCGCGCCCACGTCCGCCGCGGCCATGCTGGTCGTCGTCGGCGTACGGGAAGAACGCGGTCACGTCCACACCCCAGTCGCGTTCGATCGGCTTGAGGCATCGCGTGCATTCGGCCGTCACCGGCGCGTCGATGTGCGCGGTCAGGATCAGGCCGTCGACAATCGAGTCGAACGAGCCGCGGACCGTCACATCCGCGCCTTCCTTCACGCCGATCACGTCGTCGCCGATGCCGCTGGGCGCGGGGAACACCGCGTCGATCGGCTTGGACTGGCCGGGCCGCGACGCCACCTGCGCCACGCTGACGGCCCATGCGGAATCTTCAGGTCGTGCCATTGCTTGTCTCCTTATATCGGTTCGTCTCAGTATCCGTCGTCAGTATCCTCGTCAGCGTCCGCCCTGCGCTACTGCTCGTCAGGGTAGTCGCTCTGCTCGAGGTGCGGCATCCGCTCGGCGGCCGCGCGCTGACGCTCCTGCAGCACGTTGAGGCCCGCTTGCACGTCGTTGCCGAGCTTGTCGAGCTGCTCCTGCAGCCCGGTCATCACGGTCGTGCAGTATTCGTCGGCGCCGTTGGTCAGATGGTCGGCGCGAGCCTGCGCCTTGTCGAGGATCGCGCGCGCACGCTGACGGGCCTTGTCGGTGATGTTCTCCTGACCGACAAGGATCTGCGCCTGCTTGTTGGCCTCCTGCACCAGGTCTGCGGCACGGCTTTGCGCGGATGCGACGATCGCGTTGGCCTGCGTCTGCGCGGACTCCAGCCGGCGCTCGGCCTCGCGCATCAGCGCGGACGCGCGTTCCAGCTGCACGGGGAGCATCTTCTTCAGCTCGTCGAGCTGGCCGGTGAACTCGTCACGGTCGACCCGCACCATGCTGGGCGCGAAAATGCTGGTCTTGGCCGCCTGCAGCGTCTCCTCCATCGCGTCGATGATGTCGTACACGGTAGTGAACTCGTCGCGCGACTTGGCCTCCTCCGGGCTGATGGCAGGGTCGGGGTTGAGGGTCTCGCGCAGGTCGGGCAGCTGGTTGATCGGGAACGTCGGCTTCGGCGGACGGGCATAGTCGGCCGCGTCGGCGTCGGACTTTGCCGTGTCCGTCCGCGTGGCGGACGCCTTGGCCGCGCGGGAGGCGGGTTTCGAGGCGCCCGACCAAACGGACGGAGCGCCCTCGAGCCGTTGGGCGTCCGCATATGTCATGCTGTAGGCGTCGGTCGATTGTCCGACCGAACCGTCGGTCGTGACGGGCCGCTGCGACGTGCCGGTCGACGCAACCGTCTCGCCGGCCGCGCGGACCTCGCCGGTCGCGATCGGGCCGGTGCCGGCAGAACCGGTGCCGTCGGCCGCGGAATCCATATCGCCGTTCATTGAGTCATCCATCCTTGCATCCCCTGCCATTCATGCGCTGTCAATGCCGTATCGCATCCATCATAGCGAACGCGCGGTGATATCATGACCCGCATATTCCACAGGAAAAACCGCGCAAACCGCGTGAATTGCGGGAAACACGGAAGGGGCCGGTCAGGCCTCGCCGCGCTCGCGGCGCAACGCCTCGTCAAGCAGCGGGATCACGCCGTCGGGCACCATGCCGGTCACGTCGCCGCCGTGCCGGGCCACGTCCTTGACGATGGAGCTGGAGATGTGCTCGAGCACGGGATCGGCGGGCAGGAACAGCGTCTCGACGCCGGCGAGCTTGCGGTTGACGAGCGCCATGCCGAGCTCCGCCTCATAGTCGCCGTTCTGGCGAAGGCCCTTGACGATGACCGTCGCGCCGACGCGCTTGCAGTAGTCGGTGATGAGGCCGGTGGTGCTGGCGACCTTGACGTTCGGGAAGCCGTCCGCGTCGAGCGCGTGCCGGATGATGTCGACCCGGGTGGATTCCGAGAACATCGGCGTCTTCGCCGCGTTGATGGCCACCACCACATGCACTTCGTCGAAGAAGCGGGCGCACCGTTCGATCACGTCCAGATGGCCGGCGGTGACGGGGTCATACGAGCCTGGGCAAACTGCAATTGTCATAGGGTATAGCCTACCGCGGGTCGCCGGACAGTGTCGCGGTGGGGAGGCTCGGCGGCGGAACCGGATGGGAGAGGATAGTACTGGGAAATGCCGTCCTCCGATGGCGTTGCTCCCGGCGGCACCCCTCCGGCACCGTTTCAATAGCGGCTCTCGCCGAGCGACGTTTCGCCGACGCCAATAATTACGGGAATCGCCCCTGATGGCCGTAAATCCTTGCACTGGGCATTACACGGGGCAGATTCAATGAATTGGTCCGAGAGCCACTATGGCCTCGCCACTCCATCCGCTGCCAGGCCAATGGGACGCGAGGCGAAAAACAGCCGATTTCAGGCCGTGTCCCAATGACCCTTGGGACACGAGGACATGCAACCGTTTACACCACGTCGCGTCCCACGAAATCGTGGGACGCAAGCCCCGAAACACCCGATTTCAGCTCCGCGTCCCAATACCCCATGGGACGCGAAGCGAAAAACCACCGATCCCGAGCCGCATCCCAACCAACCGTCAAGCCTCCGGGCGGAGTCGGCGCAGCTTATTCTCCATACCGCCTTCAATACATTGATTTGGCCGCGGGACCAGAAGAATGGGACTGCGCTGAACACATCACCACCATTTGTCTGCCGACGCAATGCCGCCCGCTACCCGAATCGGCTTGTTTTGACGCCTATTCCGGAGTAGACGGGCAGCGGCTCAAGTACAACGCAAATACGGCGCATTCGCGACCTATGAAAATGGCTTCGTTCCGCCATTCGCCATTACGCCGTATCATCCCATACTTCGGGTGATGCCCGCCTACTCCGGAATAGGCTCGAAAACAGGCCGAATCCCGCATAGCAAGGCCCGCGACCGGCCCGAAATGACACTGGCACGGTCCATAATCACCCACAATCGGCCGTATGCGCAATGCCACCGTGAAACCAATGGATCATGCAACCAACGCAGCCCGCGCAACCAAAGCGACGCAGCGTCGACGCACTGCCCCGACTTCCGGCCAAGCGCCTCACACGCGACCGTGCAGCATGGCGAATGGCCACCAGTCCAGCCCGCCCGTAGCCAACGGGAAACGCCCCCGCAATGCGGACACCGAAAGACCCACACCGGTGACTTGCAGACATGGAACCGAGTCAGCCCCCTACAGCGCGGGTACCGAATGATACCGGACACTGCAAGGGGCTGACTCGAATGGCTGTTTTTCGCTAGCGACGACGGTTGACCGCGGCGAGCGCCACGGCTCCGAAGGCCAGGGCCAAGGCACCGGCCCCCGCGATCAGCGCCACGTCGGCGCCGGTACGGCCCAGCTCCTGCGGCTTGCCGCCGTTTGCCGACGCGCCGGCGTTGCCGCCCTGACCGCCGCCGACACCCGGCTTGCCCGGCTTGCCCGGCTTGCCCGGCTTGCCCGGCTGGCCACCCTCACCCGGCTCACCCGGCTTGCCCGGCTGCTGGCCGCCGTTGTTGCCGCCCTGCTCACCTTCGGTCGCCTTCTTGTAGGCGGCCGCGAGCTTGCCGGCGAGCGTGCTCGCGTCGGATTCGGAGCCGAATTCGGCGCGCACGTCATCCGGCAGCGACCGGAACAGCGCGTACAGGTCCTTGACCGCGGCCGCGTCAGCCGCGCCCGCACCAGCACCCGAGCCCAGCCCTTCGATGCCGCGCACCACGCGCACGACCTTCTGCTGCTGCTCGTAGCCGGCGGAGTGCTTGTACCCGGCGAAGCGGGTCGCGTAGTCGAAGTCCTGGCTGTACTCGTTGCCTTCGCCGGTGAGGAAGTTCACGTCGAAGAACGAGCGTTCGGAGTCCTTGAGCGAGGCGGAGTACGGCGAGTAGGTGCGCATGGTGAGCTTGTTGTCGGCCTCGTCGAATCCGACGTACTGGAAGAACGCGTTGCCGCCGTTGTAGCCGAACTGGTAGTCGGCGAGCAGGCCGAGCACCGGGTTGCCGGCGTCGTTGGTGAGCGTCATCTGGCCGGAGCCGTGGTTGTGGCCGGAGTACATCATGAACACCTGGTTGTACTTCTTGACGATGTTCCAGATCTTCGAGCCGGCGCCTTCGCGGTCGCCGTTCTCGCCGTTGTAGCCGCGGTCGGTGTCGAGCGCGATCTGGTTCGGGTGGGAGTCAGAGCACATGAAGATGTCGTGGCTGACGACCACGGTCGGGTTGTCCGGGTGGTCCTTGAGCACCTGCTCGAACCAGCGCATGTCGTCGTTGCTGGTGGCGGACGAGTTGCCGGTGACCGCGCCCATGTCGATGTTGACGACGAGGTACTGGTAGGAGCCGTTGTCGACGGTCACGTACGAGGACATGCCGTCGGGCGAGTAGGTGAATCCGTTCGCCTTCTGCTTGGCGCCGAACGCGCTGTCGGGCCCGAAGTAGGTCAGGTAGTTGCTGGCGACGCGGCCGCCCGGCCAGCCGTAGCCGCGCGCGCTGCCGTTGTAGTCGTGGTTGCCGGGCTGCTCGAGGAACGGGATGCCGGTGTTCTGCAGGCGGTCGAAGAACAGCTTGGAGTACTCCCACTGCTCGATGCTGTCCCAGTTGTCGACGATATCGCCCAGCGAGACGATGTTGGTCACATGCTGGGACTTCGCTTCAGCGTCAAGCTGGTCGATGGCCTTGTCCATCACGTCCGGCACCCAGCGGATCGTGTTCTGCGTGTCCGGCAGGAACGTCATCGTGTTGACGCTCGGGTTGGCGAGCGTGAACCGGTCGTTGGTGCCGTACTCGCCGATCATCTCGGTCGGGTTCGGGATCACCCACTCGGACTGCTGCACGGCGCCGCGCGAGAAGCGCACCTCCTGCAGGTTGCCGCGCAGGAACTTGTCGAAGTCCTCCTGGTTGTAGTGCGCGGTGTCGTACGTGTCGTTGTAGAACGCGGAGCCGATGCGGAAGCGGCCGTCGGTCGGGTCGGCGTACAGGCCGTTGCCGTTCTTGTTGATGTTGCGGAACGCCTTCGCGCCGTTCGTGTAGGTGACGACGTTGGTGCCGTCGGAGACGATGGCGATGTGGTACCACACGCCGCCGTGGTCCATGGTCACGCCCCAGCTGGTGACGCCGTTGTTCGGGTCGTCGGTGTTCATCGTGGACTGGTTGTCCGCGTTGGCGGCCTTGAACTGCGTCTCCTTGCAGTTGGAGACGGCGAGGCTCATCGAGCCCATCTCGTGCTCGTCCATGTTGCTGTTCGTCGACTGGCGGGCGGCGATGCCCATCCAGGCGTCGGTGCCGGCGTTGAAGTCGTCGGGCAGGTAGTAGACGAATTCGAGCGTGTAGCCGTTCCGGAACGTCTCCTTGTTGATGGGCGCGCCGTCGACGGTGATGAAGTCGGCGCCCTTGGGGTCGCGCTGTTCGTGGTTCTGCTTCTTGTGCGCGAGGTCGCTGTCGCCGTTGAGTTTGAGGCTGCCGTTCGCGTCGCCGTTCATGGACTTGCTGTCCCATGAGATGTAGTCGCTGAGCTTGTAGTCGCCCTTGCCGTACGTCTCCATCCGCAGGTCGTTGCCGTTGCCGGACGCGTCCTTGATGACCACGTTGCCGTCGTCGATGCTGCCGGTGGAGTTCGTCTTCTGGAACTTCCAGTCGGCCACGACGTCCGGCTTGGCGGCGTTCGCGGTGTCCGCCGCGGCCGCCGCGTAGGTCATGCCGGCCGGTGCGACCATGGCCGCGACGGCGAGCGCCGCGAGGCCGATTCGTTTCATGTGCGATGCCATACCTGTATCTCCGTTCTTCCCTGTACTGCTTTGGTTGATTGGTGATTGTTGCGTATTGGATGGCTGGCTTGCGCCGTGACCACGATACGGATGGTGCTGTGTGGCGCGGCGGCTGTTTCGTTGAGATTTCGGCGGGCGTTCACGACCTGTTCGTCTTGTTGGCGCGGCGTTCGTGCAGGGTTTGCGCGGCGGTTGCGGCGGGTGTGGCTGCGCGGGGTGGGGAGTTGCGGCGGCATGCGACGGTGTGCGACGGTGTGCCGGTAACAGGGGACTTCTATGATGGGTGACGGTACGATGTCGGGTCTCGTTTGGCGGGGCGCGAATTTGGATGATGGAACGGAGCGATTATGGCGGTTGCAATGGATGGGATGCCGATGATGGCGAGTGTGATGGAGGCTGCGGATCTGGCCGATCCGGTGTCGCCGCTGTCGAGCCCGGACCAGGCGACGGGCACTGCGGTGCTGGAGCGCCCGCAGACCGAGGAGCAGACGAACCGTTCGGACGACGGGGATGCGGACCGTTTCGCGCATTACGTGTCCCGTGACCGCATCGCCGAGTCGAAGATCACCGGACGGCCGGTGGTGGCGCTGTGCGGCAAGATCTGGGTGCCGAAGCACGACCCGTCGCAGTACCCGGTGTGCCCCGAGTGCCGTCGCATCTACGAAGAGATGATGCACTGAGCGCCATCGCACGGGCGCGGGCGGCAACCCGGGCAGCGTGACGCCTAGCCCGGGCAGGGTGACGCGCAACCCGATCACGGTGACGCGCAACCCGGACACAGTGACGTGATACGCGCGACCTCACACGACATCCGCGTCACTCTGCCCGCCCGAGCACAGTGACGCACCCGCGAAAACCATTGAAAACACTGGGATTCACAGGCCGCGTCACTCAGCTCGCCCGAGCACAGTGACGCAGTATCACCTGCTTGACAGCGCCAGCCGCACGCAAGCAATCCCGCCCGGCAAACGCTATTCGATCTTTTCGGAAAGCTCGAGCCATTCGGCTTCGAGGTCGCCGGATTCGTCGTTCACGGCCTGCAGCTGCTGGTTGAGCTTGTTGAGGCCCTCATAGTCGGACGGGTCGTGCGCGGCCATCTGCGCTTCGAGGTCGGCCTTCGTCTCCTCCAGCTTCGCCAGCTTGCGTTCGATGGCCGAGACGCGCTTGCTTGCATCATGGAACGCCTTGCCGGTGAGCTTCGGCGCAACATCATCAGCCGACGAGCCCGCGCCCGCACCGGCGCCGCCCTGTGCGGCATCGCCGGCAGACGATCCGCCCGCAGCAGCAGTACCAACACCAACAGCCCCCGCGCCGCCCTTGCCGGCACCCCGCCCGGCCCCGCCGCGCGAGCCGGTCCCGGCGATACCGGCCACATCCTCGGGCAGCCCCTTGCCGTTCTTCAGATCCTCGACCATGTCGAGGTAATCCTGCACGCCGCCGGGCAGATGCCGCACCTTGCCGCCGATGAGCGCGAACTGCTGGTCAGTGACGCGCTCGAGCAGGTACCGGTCGTGCGAAACCACGATCAGCGTGCCCGGCCAAGTGTCGAGCAGGTCCTCCATGACGGCGAGCATGTCGGTGTCAAGGTCGTTGCCCGGCTCGTCCATGACGAGCACGTTCGGCTCGTCGAGCAGGATCAGCAGCAGCTGCATGCGTCGCTTCTGACCGCCCGACAGGTCGCGGATCGGCGTCATGAGCTGCGCGGACTCGAAGCCGAGCCGCTCCATCAACTGCCCCGGCGTGACCTCCTTGCCGTCCACGATGTAGCTCGGCTTGTAGCGCGAGAGCACTTCCTTGATCTTGTATTTGCCGAGCTTCTCCAGCTCGTCGAGCCGTTGCGAGAGTACGGCGAACTTGACGGTCTTGCCGATGTTCACATGCCCGGCGGTCGGGGTGAGCGTGCCGTCGATGAGCTTGAGCAGCGTGGATTTGCCGGCGCCGTTCGCGCCGACGATGCCGAACCGGTCGCCGGGACCGATCAGCCAGGTCACGTCGTCGAGGATCTCGCGGCCGGCGACGGTCACGCGCTGCGCGGCGGACGTGACTTCAGGCTCGACCGACTCTTCGGTGACGCCCTGTCGCGCCGCCTTCGCCTCGGCTTCGGCCTTCGCCGCCGCGGCCGCCGCGACGGCCTCCGGCACGCCGGCGTCCACGAGACGCGGATCGGCGAGCGTGTCGACGGCGACCTCAAGCGAGCCGTGCAGCTGCGGCTCGGCGTACATGGGCGGGACCACGTCGACCTGAGAGGCCGACTTGCGCGGCTGTGCGGCGGCATCAGCGGACGTGCCCGCACTCGCAGCATCACCGCTCGCCGCACCCTGCTCGTGCGCGAAGATCTGCGTCACGTCAATCAGGTCGACCACCTGCTTGCCAAGCCGGGACGTGGCCATCTGCTTGAGTTCGAGCGTGTTGCGCACGGGCGGCACGTCGGCGATGAGCTCACGCGCGGCCTTCACATGGAACTTCTGCTTGGTGGAGCGGGCGCGGGCGCCGCGCGACAGCCAGGCGAGCTCCTTGCGGGCGAGGTTGCGGCGCTTGGTCTCGCGCACGTCGGCCTGACGGTCACGTTCGACGCGCTGCAGGATGTACGCAGAGTAGCCGCCCTCGAACGGGTCGATGAGCCCGTCATGCACCTCCCACATGGATTCGCACACCTCATCGAGGAACCATCGGTCGTGGGTGACGAGCAGCAGCGCACCCGAGCCGCGCGACCAGCGGTTCTTGAGATGTTCGGCAAGCCAGTGGATGGTGACCACATCCAGATGGTTCGTGGGCTCGTCAAGCGCGAGGATGTCCCAGTCCTTGAGCAGCAGGCGGGCGAGATCGGCGCGGCGACGCTGGCCGCCGGACAGTGAGCCGACGCGCGCGTTGAGGTCGATGCCGCCGAGCAGCGCCTCCACGATCTCACGCGACTTGTTGTCGGCCGCCCACTCGTAATCCTCGCGGCCTTCGAGCGCCGCCTCGCGTACGGTCGCGTCGTCGGCGAGCGGGTCACGCTGGTCGAGCATGCCGAAGGTGAGACCGTTGCGTTTGGTCACGCGGCCGGAGTCCGGCTCCTGCGTGCCGTTGAACAGGTGGAGCAGCGTGGACTTGCCGTCGCCGTTACGGCCGACGATGCCGATGCGGTCGCCCTCGAACACGCCTTGCGTCACGTCGGTGAAGATGGTTTTGGTGGCGAAGGCGAGCGAAACGTGTTCCAATCCAAGATCATAAGTCGGCATGATTCACCAATGTAGCGTGGCCGGTGGGCATGTGGCGAACCTGCGGCGCGATAGCGGAGGCGGCGATGAGGAATTTCGCCGGCGTACCCGTTTTGGGTATATACACGGCGTGTCGCGGATTTGCGGGGTCTGATTTTCCTCTACGCTGAAGGTACCCGCACGAGAGGAGTGCGGATGACCTGCCTTCTTCATGACGCCGATGACGGCGCCCCCAGTAAATCCCATCCGTCAGCCATTCGATTCGATTCAGCATTGGCCCTATCCAAGGAAGGAGGTGAATCCGCCGCTATGACCAAGAAAGGCTCCATGAGAAAACGCCTCTCCGCGCTGGCTGCCGCCGCGGCCTGTCTGATGGCCATCGGCGTCGCGCCCGCCGCGAACGCCTGGTATAACAGCGGGGAGCGCAACGACTCCTACATGACCGGCCTGTGGAAGTACAACTGGACACACTCGTACGCGACTTGTGCTGCGGGGCGTGCCCAGTGCACGGCCGAGGCCATACAGGACGTCAACAACAAAGACATCAAGATTGCAGTGACGCGAGGCTCGTCCGTTATTGCGGAAGCATACGGCATCGAGCAGAACGTGCATGACAGTGCGAGGCTCTACTGAGTAGTCCACGCACAATGAGGAATGGCTGCCGAGAGTCCAAACTCCTAGCAGTCATTCCCCTTGATTAATGGAGGTGGACAATGGGTGCGAAGCTGTCATTAGTCCTCGGGACACGCACTCTCACAGCCGCCCTCTGTTGCGTGGCGCTTGTCGCGGGATTGGCTGGTTGCGGTTCATCTGGTTCTCGTGGTGACGCACGTGGGCAAGGCGCGAGCGAGCAGGAGGCGATTGAGTACCAGCTGTCCGGCCTGGGCGAGAAACGGGCGGAGTCGATGGGCGAGTTCATCGACTCGCTGATCAAGGATCCCGCGACCACGGAGAAGGCCAAAGGGATTCTCGAACGCGCCAAGCGGGAAGGCGGCATGTCCGCCACGGACTACGAGCGGTCGTGGGCCGACTATAAACAGTGCATGCTGGACCGCGGCTACAAGGAGATCATCCTCATCAAATACCCCAACGGGATCTACCGCGAGGCGCCCCTTAAAGTTAGCGGCACGAACGAGCAGACCGCGAGATACGTGGAGGACATGCGCTCGTGCATGAGCGACTTGTTCCCGTTAATCGAGCTGTACGGCGCACAGGTCGGCAACCCGAACCTGTATGCGAACAAATCGGAGGCGATCGTGGACTGCTTGCGCCGCAACGGGGCCGTCCCGATGAGCTACACGGTGAACGACTATGCGGCCGACAAGGCGAAGGACGACTACACGAAGGCCGGCATCGATGTGCGCGACATGAAGGTGCGCGAATGCGAGGTCGCCAACAACTGGTTCAGCAGCTATCCCGGAGATACTCGGGAAGCCCCTTGGTAAAGGAGTCCGTCATGAGCATGACAGCACGTTCCGTTTTCTCCACGCTGGCCGCGGTTGCTTGTTGTGTGGCGCTTGTCGCGGGGTTGGCAGGCTGCGGCTCGGCCGGCTCGAGGAAGAGCGAACGCCGGTCGGGCGTGAGCGGGCAGGAGTACGTCGGCCACCAGCTGTCCGGCCTGGGCGGCAAACGGGCGGAGTCGTTGGACGCGTTCATCGACCAGCGGATCGCTGCCGCGGAGGAGAAGGGCAGTGAGAAGGCGGTGGAGGTCCTCAAGCGGGCGAAGGCCAACGGCGGCGTGTCCGCCTCGGACTACGAGGCGCTGTGGATGGGGTACAAGCAGTGCATGCTCGACCGCGGCTACAAGGAGATCATCCTCATCAAATACCCCAACGGCATGTACGACGAGGCGCCCTACTACGGCACCGGCACGCCCGAACAGGAGGACAAGCATACCACGGACATGGGGTCGTGCATCACGGACACGCTTCTGGTGGATGAGGTCTACGGCATGCAGGTCGGCAACGTGAACCTGTACTCGAACCCGTCGGAGGCTATCGTGGACTGCATGCACCGCAACGGCGCCGCACCGATGAGCCACACGGTGAACGACTACGTAAACGACAAGGCGACCGGCGACCCGAACAAGGCCAGCATCAACGTGCGCGACATCAAGGTGCGCGAATGCGAGGTCGCCAACAACTGGTTCAGCAGCTATGACGACGACGTACACGAACACCTCTGGTAGCGTCCGCGTGTCCATGTTCCGTGGTCCGTAACACGTCATGCCCTCTTCCGGTGTACCTTGGTCTCCAAGGGAAGGAAGTGGGGTGGCGCATATGACAGAACAACTGGAGTTCGCCGAATACTGCGGCAACTCGACCGTGGCGATTGTGGACAACGACAAGAACTCGTCGCAATTCATCGTCAACTCGATTCACGAGCACATACCCCTCTGTTCCGTACTGTGGACCGACACCGACGGCAGAAACGCCATTGACCTCTGTCTCGACAAGTCGACGGCACCCGATCTGCTGTTGCTGGACATGTCGCTCGAAGGAGTGCAGGGTCCGTCCGTCTGCCGCCGCATACGGCGCCGGGACGGCACGGTCAAGATCCTCGCCATCAGCAGCTTCAGCCTGAACAGCTATCGTCAGGTCATACGCGATGCGGGCGCCCAAGGCATAGTCAGCAAGAACAATATCCGCCTGATGCTTGAGACGATGATCTGCCTGCTGGTAAAAAGCCCGGCATTGGAAGGGTTCGAATCCGCAATGACCGCGCACGTGCGCATCAGTCATGAGCCAAACGGCAGCAGGCTGACCGTACGCGAAGAAGAGCTGCTCGACTATGTTGCTGCCACCGGCGCATCGAACGAGGACGTCTCCGCACGGTTCGGCATTTCGGTCGAAACGGTACGCAAGCATCTCAACCACATCATCCACAAGCTACACGTCACGAATCTGCTGCAGGCGGTAATCTCATGGCGGAATACACGGCACGAATAGCGCATGTCTTCAGGTGCCTTGCGCAGCGGATTGATGCGGCGACCGCCGCCTGGCCACGCGCGCGTATCGTCATCGCCGTCGTCGCGGAGATCCTGTTCGCGGTGGAATGGTGGGAGACCGTTCCCGTGGGCCTGCCGGGAACCCTGATCTGCTGTTGTCTTGTGGCGTCCATACTGCTGCTGCCGTTCAAACCGGCTCTGACGGAGGCCTTGGCGATAATGCTTGATGTGGTGTCATCCGTCATGGCAAGAGACGCCGCGACGCCCACTGGCACGACGGCCATGCTGTTCGCGCTTGGATTCATCGCCTACGATTACGGCGTGCGGCCGGCAGCCGCAACCTACGCCGTCATTGCGGTGCAGCAGATTTCGCTGGCGTTCCGCTGGATTCCGGTCCGCTATCCGCCATCCGTCAACGAGTCGGCCGTCATCATGCTCGTCTACGCATTGGCCGCGCTTGCGGGATTCGGCGTACGCTGGCGCGAGAGTGCCCAAGCCAGCTCGGCAAAGGAACAGGCGAACATGCAGCGTCTCATGATGCTTCGGCATGATGCGCGGACCGCTGCCGAGCTGCATGACGGTCTGACCGGCGAACTGTCGCTGATCGCCCGCACGGCACAGCAGGCCATGGCCGAAGAGAACGACCCTGACAAAGTCGAGTTATGGCGGCAAATCGACGGCTATGCGCGGCAGGCGTTACGGCAGTCGCACGACATCATCGACCGGCTGTACGGCAAGCCGCGCCGCCCGAGCCGTGACGTGCAAGCCGATACGATGACGTTGCAAGAGATACTGGACCGGCACGACGGCGAACTGCAAGCGGCCGGCTTGGACGGCCATGCGCTGTTGCAGGTCGGCGCTCACGACAACGCGGCCAACGACCGTGATATGTCACTCTACGGCGGCCTGATCAACGAAATCTATGCGAATGTCAGCCGTTACGCCGCATCGTCATATGAGATTTCCATTGTATGGAGCAGCCGCGGTCTGGAGATCACGGAAATCAATGACTTGCGCCGTGGCATGACCGATGGTGCGGTGCCGGATACGACCGGCATGGATGAGCTGGAGGCGACGGACCTGCTGCTGGAATCCGGCAGCGGACTGCGCCACTATCGGCAGATGGTGGAGCAGCGCGGCGGGCGGTTCCTCGTGAGCACGGAGCATGGCATGTGGACGATGTTCGTGCTGATACCGCCGCTGCGGTGAGTCGCATCACGAGACTCTGATTGTGCCGCACCGTCAGAATGGGTGTTCGAGGGGGTCTTCGTTGTAGCTGCTGAACCAGTTGTTGGCGACCTCGCATTCGCGCACCTTGATGTCGCGCACGTTGATGCTGGCCTTGTTCGGGTCGCCGGTCGCCTTGTCGTTCACGTAGTCGTTCACTGTGTAGCTCATCGGCGCGGCCCCGTTGCGGTGCATGCAGTCCACGATAGCCTCCGACGGGTTCGAGTACAGGTTCACGTTGCCGACCTGCATGCCGTAGACCTCATCCACCGGGTTCACGTTCTTCATGCACTCGTCCTGGTCGTCCCAGAACTTTTGTTCCTGCTCGGGTGTGCCGTTGAAGTAGTATGCGGCCTCGTTGTACATGCCGTTAGGGTACTTGATCAGGATGATCTCCTTGTAGCCGCGGTCTAGCATGCACTGCTTGTACCCCATCCACAGCGCCTCGTAGTCCGAGGCGGACACGCCGCCGTTGGCCTTCGCCCGCTTGAGGACCTCCACCGCCTTCTCACTGCCCCTCTTCTCGGCGAACACGATCCGCTGGTCGATGAACGCGTCCAACGACTCCGCGCGCTTCTCGCCCAATCCGGCCAGCTGGTAGTCGATGTACTCCTGCTCGCTCGCGCCCGACCGGCGTTCGCTCTTCCTCGAACCAGCCGAGCCGCAGCCAGCCAAGCCCACCGATAGCGCCGCACAGCAGACGACCGCGGCCAGTGTGGAGAAAACGGAACGTGCTGTCATGCTCATGATGGCTCCTTACCAGAGATGCTCGAGTACGTCGTCGGGATAGCTGCTGAACCAGTTGTTGGCGA
Source organism: Bifidobacterium leontopitheci (assembly GCF_009193355.1). Taxonomy (GTDB): domain Bacteria; phylum Actinomycetota; class Actinomycetes; order Actinomycetales; family Bifidobacteriaceae; genus Bifidobacterium; species Bifidobacterium leontopitheci. The sequence continues at coordinate 45,115 of NZ_WBVT01000017.1, read as the reverse complement.
CCTCGCATTCGCGCACCTTCATGTCGCGCACATCGATGCCGGCCTTCGTGTAGTCGTCCTTCGCCTTGTCGTTCACGTAGTCGTTTACCGTGTAGCTCATCGGCACCATGCCGTTACGGCGCATGCAATCCACGATCGCCTCCGATTGATTCGAATACAGGTTCGGGTTGCCAATCTGAGCGCCGTACAGCTCGATCAACGGGAACAAGTCGCTCATGCACGAGCGCATGTCCTCAGTCTGTTTCGCCTCCTGCTCGGCGGTGCCTCTGTAATGCCCGGGCTCGGCATATATCCCGTTGGGGTATTTGATGAGGATGATCTCCTTGTAGCCGCGGTCCAGCATGCACTGTTTATAGTCGGCCCATGACCGCTCGTAGTCCGTGGCGGACATGCCGCCGTCCCGCTTGGCGCGTTCGAGAATCCCTTTGGCCTTCTCCGTGGTCGCGGGGTCCTTGATCAGCGAGTCGATGAACTCGCCCATCGACCCCGCCCGCCTCTCGCCCAGACCGGACAGCTGGTAGTCGATCGTCTCCTGCCCGCTCGCGCCCGACCGGCGTTCGCTCTTCCTCGAGCCGGTCGAGCCGCAGCCAGCCAATCCCGCGACAAGCGCCACACTGCAGAGGACGGCTGCCAGCACCCGCGCCCCGCGGATTGACGATAATACTTTTGCACCCATTGTTCACCTCCATGCAGTTAAAAGGAATAGGCCGCCGGGGAGTCCCGCGACCCCTCGGCAGCCATTCCTCATTGTGTGTGGACTAGTCAGTAGAGTCTCGCGCTGTCATGAGCGTTCCGCTCGATGCCGTATGCTTCCGCAGTGACTACGGAACCGCGTGCTGCTGCGATTTTCCGGTCTACCGTCGTGACGTCCTGGATGGCCTCGGCCGTGCACTGGGCACGCCCTGCGCGGCAGGTGGCGTACGAGTGCGTCCAGTTGTACTTCCACAGGCCGGTCATGTAGGAGTCGTTGCGCTCCCCGCTGTTATACCAGGCGTTCGCGGCGGGCGCGACGCCGACGGCCATCAGGCAGGCAGCGGCCGCGGCAAGCGCGGAGAGGCGTTTTCTCATGGAATCTTTCTTGGTCATAGCGGCGGATTCACTTCCTTCCTTGGATAGGGCCAATGCTGAATCGAATCGATCGGCGGGCGGATGGGGTTTCTGTGTATTGGGGGCGCCGTCACCGGCGTCATGAAGGAAGCAGGTCTTCCGCACTCCTCTCGTGCGGGTACTCTCAGCGTAGAGGAAAACAAGACACCGCAAATCCGCGACACGCCGTGTATATACCCGAAACGGGTATGTGCGGGTGATGTGGTTAATAACCGCTTCTTCATGTGGTAGCGTCGGCGCTCCCCCAGTCTTCGCTATGCTCAGACAGCCCCCTCCACCGAGGGGGCCAAGGAACGGGACAGTCGGCTTCGCTGGCAGCGTCCTGCGATTAAGGACCGCCTACGGCAGGCTCAATATGCGGGTGACGCTCCCCCAGTCAGCTTCGCTGACAGCCCCCTCCACCGAGGGGGCCAAGGGTCGGGCCAGTCCCGTGGCTCCCGAGCCGAGGGATAACAAGTCAGTTGAGGGTTTTCGCGTAGGAGGCGCAGCGGGCGGCGAATCCGGAGAACACCTGCTCGGCGAGCGGGGCGATCTGCGGGTTGCTGGCGGCGAACGCCTCGCGCAGCTGCGATTTGGACCCGCCGGCCGCCTTGAGGTCCTTGACCATGGACGGCTCGCTCAGCCACTCCTCAAGCAGCGTGGGCGTAACCTCAAGATGGAATTGGAGCCCCAGCGCGGAGCCGACACGGAACGCCTGCACCTTGGTGTGCTCGGAACGGGCGAGCAGCTGAGCGCCTTCAGGCAGCCCCACCACATCGTTATGCCAGTGGAGCACCTCGGTCTGCTTGTTCCACATGGAAAAATACGCATGCTTGTCGACGCGCTTGATCGGAGCGAGACCGATCTCGGGAGCCTCGCCGCGGCTGAGCTTCGCGCCGAGCGCAGTCGCGATGATCTGATGGCCCAAGCACACGCCGAGCACCGGCTTGCCGACGCTGACCGCCGCCTTGACGAGTTTCGCCTCGGCCTTGAGGCCGGGATACTTGTCATAGTCGAGCGCCCCCATCGGCCCGCCCATCACGACCACGCCGCACACCTGCGAGAAATCGGGAAGGTCGGGCTTCTTGACCTTGGCGATGTTCACCGTGACCGTCGGCAGGTTCAGATCCTCCAGATTGTCGAGGATGCGCCCCGGCTTCTCCCACGGGACATGCTGCACGATAAGCACTTGCGATTGCGTCATGACTCCTATTGTTGCATCACCACCGTAAAGCGGTGTAACAAGCGGTCGTCAGTCGGCTGCCAACCGTTCCCACGGCACGTGCGGCCATATCCGGCATCAGCGGTATCGTACATACGATTGTTAGCGCGCACAATCCCGTGTCCGCAACGTCGGCAATCCATCACCGCCGCACAACACCCCACACAGGACGCACCAACCACACACCCACGGAAGGAACCATCATGCACTACCGTCCAGTTGGCAAGTCAGGACTGAAAATCAGCGAAATCGCACTCGGCAGCTGGGTGACGCGGCTCGCCGACGACACCCAGCTGGACGTCGCACGAGACGTCGTCCGCCTCGCCTACGACAACGGCGTCAACTTCTTCGACTGCGCCGACGCCTACTCCGGCGGCGACGCCGAACGGTTCCTCGGCGACACACTCAAACAATACCCACGCCGCGAACTGGTCATTTCCAGCAAAGTGTACTTCCCCACCGGCGACGGCGTGAACGACCGCGGCCTGAGCCGCAAGCACATCTTCGAAAGCATCGACCAGACGCTCAAGAACCTGCAGACCGACTACGTGGACCTCTACTACTGCCACCGTTTCGACGAAACCTGCGACCTGACCGAAACACTACGCGCAATGAGCGACCTCGTCGCGCAAGGCAAGGTCCTCTATTACGGCGTCTCCGAAGAATGGGGCGGCGCACGGCTCGAAGAAGCGCAGCGCATCGTCGACCGGTACAACCTGTACCCGATCACCGTGGTGCAGCCGCAGTACAACATCGTGGACCGCTACATCGAACACGAGATCATGGGCGAATGCCGCCGCCACGGCATCGGCATCACCACGTTCTCGCCGCTCGCGCAGGGACTGCTCACCGGCAAGTACCGCAAAGGCAAGCCGCTGCCAGCCGGCTCGCGCGCCACCTGGCAGGCCGACCACCAGATCAACGACCTGCTCACCGACCGGAACCTCGACCTCGTGGAACAGCTGCGCGGCGTGGCGGACGGCCTCGGCGTGAGCCTGGCCGTGCTGTCGCTGGCGTGGATCCTGCAGCATCCGGAAATCAGCTGCGTGATCGCCGGTGCGAGCAAGCCCAGCCAGCTGGAAAGCAATCTTGCGGCATCCGGGCTGGAGATTCCGGACGATGCTATGGCCGAAATCGACCGGATCAGCGGATTCCACCGGTTCGAGCGGCATGTCGGGTGAGCGGGGTTGGCCGGGGCAGCGTCAGACTCCCGTTTTTCTCCCATTCCGGGCACCCCGGATGGGAGGATTACGGGATTGAAATCGCCGCACACCCGGCAGACTCCCAACATCCTCCCATTCCAAGACCTTCGGATGGGAGAATCCCGGGAGTACATCAAGCAGAATCCCGACATCCTCCCATCCCAAACCCTTTAGACGGGAGGATGTTGGGAGTAGGCACCCCAACTCCCAACATCCTCCCATTCCAGGCACCTCGGATGGGAGGATCCCGGGAGTACGCCCATCAGACTCCCGAACCCCTCCCGTCCAAAACCCACCCGCGATGTCGCGCAACACAGATACCCTCAAAGGTATGACACAAGCCCAAGAACCGCAGAATTCCAACGTTTCTGCAACCGCAGAAGCCACCACCCGGCAGCCCGGCGTCACCCGCGCCGCCGCCGGGCTCAAACTGTACGACACCGCCTCGCACACCGTCTCCGCCTTCACGCCGATCAAGCCCGGCAAGGTCGGCATCTACGTGTGCGGCGCGACCGTGCAGTCCTCGCCGCACATCGGCCACATCCGCGCTGCAGTCGCATTCGACGTGGTGCGCCGCTGGATGATGCGGCTCGGCTATCAGGTCACGTTCGTGCGCAACGTGACCGACATCGACGACAAGATCCTAGACAAGGCCGCCGCCGCAGGCCAGCAGTGGTGGGCGCGGGCGTACTACTACGAGCGCGAGTTCACGCAGGCGTACGACACGCTCGGCGTGCTGCCGCCGACCGTCGAGCCGCGCGCGACCGGCCACGTGCCCGACATGGTCGACCTCATCCAGCGGATCATCGACAACGGCCACGCCTACGTCGTACGCGACGCAGACGGCAAGCCCACCGGCAACGTGTACTTCGACGTGGCCAGCTGGCCGCACTACGGCGAGCTCACCCACCAGAAGCAGACCGCGGAAGTGGACGAGGCGGCCGCCGTCGCCGACCGCATGGGGCCGAGCGTGGACGCGACCGGCGCCGACAAGTACAATCCCGTCGACCCGGCCGACGCCTCCCCCGACAAGCACGACCCGCGCGACTTCGCGCTGTGGAAGGCGCCGAAGAGCACCGATCCGCTCGACGCGCGCTGGGCGACGCCGTTCGGCGTGGGACGGCCCGGCTGGCATATCGAATGCTCTGCGATGAGCCACCGGTATCTCAAGGACGGTTTCGACATCCACGGCGGCGGCCTTGACCTGCGGTTCCCGCACCACGAGAACGAGATGGCGCAGACGCGTGCGGCCGGTTACGAGTCGGCGGCGCGCTGGATGCACTCCGCGTGGGTGACCACCAAGGGCGAGAAGATGAGCAAGTCGCTGGGCACGGGGCTTTCGGTGCCGAGCGTGCTCGCGGCGCATTCCGCATGGGTGGTGCGCTATGCGCTGGGCTCCGTGCAGTACCGTTCGATGCTGGAATGGTCCGACCAGGCGCTGGTGGAGGCGCAGACGGCGTACGATCGCGTCTCGAACTTCATCGAACGCGCCGGCGCGGCGGTCGGCGAACAGCCGACTCGCGAAGAGATCGAGGCCATGGGCGCCGACGAGCTGCCGGACGATTTCGTGGCGGCACTCAACAACGACATCAACGTGCCAGGCGCACTGGCAGCGATCTTCGGTGAAATCCGCAAGGGCAACATCCTGCTCAGCCAGCTCGAGACGAAGTCGACGCAGTACACGCCGGAGGTGGCCGTGGAGCAGATCAAGCTCGCGCTGCGCGACGTGCGCGCCATGCTCGACACGCTGGGCCTTGACCCGCTGGCCGAGCCGTGGCTGAGCTCCGGCGCAGCCGGCTCCGCCGACGACGCGGACGCCAGCCCGGAACGCAAGGCCCTGGACGCGCTGATCGGCGAACAGCTGGCCGCGCGCGCCGCCGCCCGCAAGGAGCGCGACTTCGCGAAGGCCGACGCGATCCGCGACGCGCTGGGCGCCGCGGGCATCGCCATCGAGGACAGCCCGCAGGGCAGCACCTGGAGCCTGAAATAAGGGGTCCGGTTCGGCCGAACCGGACCGAACCGGACCGAGCTGGACCGAACCGGGCCGAACCGGACCGAACCGGACCGGACCGGGCCGAACCGGACCGCGGGATAACCGCCATACCCACAATCCGCAAGATACACAATGTGCATCTTGCGGATTTTTTGTAATCAGAGCGTGAAGGAATAACGCGGATTGTGTACCTTAAAGCACACAATCCGAGCCTTCCCCGTCTCTAAGATGCAGATTGTGCATCTTAGAGACGGGGAAGGAGGGAAGACAGGAAGACGAAAGAACCCGACGCGGAAGAAGCAATAGACGAAATGTGACGAACCACACCGTCGCGCCCGTTGACCGATAATCACCTACGCATGTATCGTTTTAAGGGGGGGAAGGCAGGCTGATTGCCGCATATGCAGAGCGCCAATCGCGAATCCGAACCTCACATGCGGAAGGCGCCCTACCTTATGCATGACGCAATTCCATAGCACGGCACACCGCATGCAACCGGCACAAGCGAACGCAGCGGAGGCATCCAGCAAACGAAAGAAGGTAATCCTCCGTATGATGAATAATAAAGGCACGCTCTTATCCGCACGGCATCTGGAACGCACCTTCGACAAGGGGAAGTTCGTCGCGGTGCATGACGTGTCGTTCGATATTAGGCCCGGCGAAGTGTTCGCACTGGTCGGCCCCAACGGCGCCGGCAAGACGACCACCGTGCGCATGTGTTCCACGCTGCTGACGCCGACCGGCGGCGAGCTGACCATCGGCGGCGTCGACGCGATCCGTCACCCGTTTCAGGCACGCAGCGGCCTGGGCCTCGCACTCGGCGGCGACCTGGGTTTCTACCCGCGCGCCTCAGCATTGGACAATCTGCTGTTCTTCGCCGACGTGGCCGGCGTTCCCGGCTCACGCCGACGCGGTGAAGTCGACCAGGCGCTGGAACGAGTAGGGCTCGCCGACCGTTCCACCAGCAAGGTCGGCGAATTCTCGCGCGGCATGAAGCAGCGGCTGCATATCGCCCGCGCGCTGCTCGGCAAGCCGGGACTGCTGCTGCTTGACGAGCCGACCAGCGGTTTGGATCCGGAAGCCTCCTTGAGCGTGCGCGACCTGATCGCCACCTTGGCCGCGGAAGGTCGCGGCATCCTGCTGACCAGCCATGCCATGGACGAGGTCGAAGAACTCGCGACCACGATAGCGGTCATCGGCGCCGGCAGCATCGTCGTATCCGGTCAGGTGCGCGACATCGCCGACTACGCGGGCATCCGCGCGACGACCACCGCCACGCTGCCCGCGCGCGCTGCCGATATCCGCGACATCCTGATCGAATCCGTCCGCACGCTCGGCGACGCCCGTATACGCCCCAAAGGCGCGAACTGGGCCCTCACTGTGCACTGGCGGTCGAATCCGGATGCCGGTGTAGCCCAGCTGCTTACAGTGCTGCGGCACTCCGGATTCGACCGGCCGCTGGACCTGCTGACGCATCCGGCAAGCCTGGAGGATGCCTATCTGGCCATCAGCGAAGGATTGCAACGGTGAGACGGCAATTGCGCATGATGTGGTTCGAGCTGCGGCAGTTCGCCTCCGTCCCGTATTTCGCACAGCTCATGGTGGTCGCCACGCTCAGCGCCGTGGTAACGCAGGTGCTCGCTTGGCGCGTGTGGGGCGGCGACCCTGCGGTGCTGTGGGTGCGCAGCGGCATCATCGGCATGTGGACCGTCTCCACATGCGCGACCGGAATCCTCGGATTCGAACGATACAAAGGAACGCTGGTGTATCTGGTCGCCGGCCGCATCGACCCGAGGCGTCCGCTGGCCGCGGTCGTCAGTTCCGTATCCACGTTCGGTCTGGCGGCCATGCCCCTGTCATGGGCCATATGGACGGCGCTCACGCGAACGGCCGGCGTCAGCATGTCGCAAGTACCCCGGCTCATCGGCGGCACCGTACTACTGTGGTTCGCTTGCCTGTCGGTCGCGTTCGTGATCGCCACGGTGTTCGTGCTCACGCCGAACGCGATCGCCTATGAAAGCCTGCTGCTGGCCCCGGTGCTCATCGCGTCCGGCCTGCTGTTCACGCAGTCCACGCCGCCGGCATGGCTGCACGCGGCCGGCATGGTCATTCCCATCCACTGGCCGATCGATATGCTGCTGGGCAACCGCGAAACGGCCGGCGGCGCGCTCGCGACATGGACGAACGCCAGCATAGGGCTCACGGTCAGTCTGATATGGATGGCGGCCGCGTGGACGCTCGGCCGCGTGGTACTTGACCGCGCGTGCCGCAGCGCGACTCTGGAGGTGGTCTGAATGGGCAACGGGTTCGCGTACCGCGTCGCCAGCATGGTGCGTATCTCCTTCGCGTCGTCGACGGCGTTCGCGACGCTGGGGACCGCCTTGACGACGCTGGTCCTGACGCCGCTGTTCAGCATCGCATACGACATCATGTTCGGTCAGGATCTGCTCGCGCCCGACTACACTCGCATCGGCTACGCGGCCGCGCTCGTCTCGCTGTGCTTGTCGGTGGAGGCGGGCGTCGTCGACAAGGCCGCCACGGACCGTGACCTTGGCATTTTCGAGGACATCCATCTGCGGCGCAGTGTGGACCTCGCCTATTGGATCGGCGGGGCCGTCATGCCTCTGCTGCTCTCGACACTCACCGCGGCGGTCACCATTGGATCCGTGTTCGCGTTCTCGCCTGCGCATGATGTCGGGTTTCTGTTGCGCGTCGTGGCCTTGTGCCCGCCGACGATGATTGTCGGAGTGCTGATGGGCGTATGTTGCGCCGGCATAGGCGTAAGCCTGCCGGACCCCTATCTCGGAGATACCATCCTGGACGCGATCATGCCGCTGACGGCCGGCGTGATCGTGCCGGTCACCCTGTACCCGGGCTGGCTGCGCGGCGTGTTTCACCTCGTCCCGATGACCGGCACGCTGGCGTCGCTGGCGAATGGCGGGAATACGTTGATGGATGCGTTGGATGCGGCGGTGGATCTACTGGCGGCAACCTGCTGGGCGGCTGTAGGACTGCTGTTCGTGCATGTGGCGGTCAAACGGCTACGGAACGGCGTGCGGCGGGACATCATCTGAGCGGATTGGGGATGGCACCAGTGGATGAGCCGGCAGTCATGACATGGTTTCTTGACAAAGGACGAGCTGGAGGAATTACGGCCGGGACCGGGGCGCACCGCCATCGCATGAATTCGCATATGACAGCCCGGCAATGTGTTGACATTGCCGGGCCTCACGCAGCAGAACACAACGGCATCAGTCGAACACGAAGTCGACGTCCACGATGTGCAGCCGCTTGCGCAGCTCTTTCTCCAGCGCGCGTTTGCAGTCGATCAGGTCGCCTACGTCGATGCTGTTGCCCGTTCCGGACAGGTACACGTCGACCGTATAGTTCATGCCGGTCTTGAAGATCAGCGTCTTCTCGTACTCCGTATCGGCCGGAAGATGCCGTTGCGCGGCGGCCTCCACGAAACCGTTCGTCTCATCGTCGTCATGCACGCCGCCGACCAGCTCGACGAACGCGTCCTTAAGCACGCCGAACGGCTCCTTGACCGTCAGCAGCACCAGCGCGACGGTGATGAAGAAATCGCCGGTGTAATGCAGGAAGCCAAACATGCCGCCATCCGGCAGCACCATGAGCACGACCGCCACCACGCCGATGCCGAACGACATCGCGCCGTCAACGAGCGTGCTCTTGCATTCGGCCGTCAGCATGGTGCTCGCGTTGCGGATGCGCCGGTTTTCGCGGCGATAATAGACGAATAGGCCGAAGCAGACCAGCACGGTCAGGATCTCATAGACCACGACGGGACCGGTCTCGATGCGCTCGCCCTGACCGAGCGCGAAATAGTCGTAGGCGACCTGCGTGACGTCCACGAGCGAAAACATGAGCAGGGACAGGGTGAGCATGGCCTTGGCGATGGCGTAGATCGGCTCGAGCGCGAACAGGCCGTTGGGGAACCGCTCGGTGGTGCGCACGGTACGCGAGGAGAGATAGACCGCCACCATGCCCGACAGCACGGATATGGCGGTGAATGAGAAATCAAGGAACATGGCCTTCAGGCCGGTCATGAAGAACACGACCATGCCGGCCGCGACCTGCATGGCGTTGACGACGATGCCCACGAACAGGGCCTTGCGTTCTATTGACTTATGTTGTGGCATAGGCGGGCCTTCCATATTGCACGGCATGTCTGCGTTGGCCCGCTACTTCACTGGCCGGAACCGCGGCGACGCGGCTGTACTGCGGGGCACGGCGGCGGCGCTGCTGACGGACGGCTCGATTCGCGAGGGCGCACGGCAGTCTGCGTATAGGTGGTGTCCGAAGGAATTTCAAAACAGCATAGGCATTCCAAAAATCCACGGAAATTTTGCCCTTCCATGGTAGCGGAACCGTTTGATTCCGGGCGTGTCGCTTCGCTCAGAGCGTGGCGGCTGCGGGGGCCGGGCGGCGGGTGACCGGTTTTCCCGCGTGGCGGCTAAACTGGTTCGCATTATGGCTGCTTTTAGTTCTCTTACCGACCGGCTCTCGAATGCGTTCAAGCATCTGAAGAGCAAGGGCAAACTGTCCGAGGCGGACATCGACGGCACGATCCGCGAAATCCGCCGCGCACTGCTCGACGCCGACGTGGCACTCGACGTGGTGCGTTCCTTCACCGCGCGCATCCGCGAGCGCGCGCTCGGCACCGAGGTGTCGCAGGCGCTCAACCCTGCGCAGCAGGTGGTCAAGATCGTCAACGAAGAGCTGACCGACGTGCTCGGCCAGGGCGTTGACCGTCCGCTGAACTTCGCGAAGAAGCCGCCGACGATCATCATGCTCGCCGGTCTGCAGGGCGCCGGTAAGACGACGCTCGCCGGCAAGCTCGGCTACTGGCTCAAGGATTCCGGCCACACGCCGCTGCTCGTGGCCGCCGATTTGCAACGTCCGAACGCGGTGACGCAGCTGCAGGTGGTCGGCGAACGCGCCGGCGTGCCGGTGTACGCTCCCGAGAAGGGTGTGCAGTCCGACGGCGGCGACGCGGTGTCCGCACCCGGCCTGACCACCGGCGACCCGGTGAAGGTGGCGCGCGATTCGATTGCGTTCGCCAAGCAGAAGCTGTACGACACGGTGATCATCGATACCGCCGGCCGTCTCGGCGTGGACGAGACGCTGATGCAGCAGGCGCGCGACATCCGCGACGCCGTGCAGCCGAACGAGATCCTGTTCGTCATCGACGCGATGATCGGTCAGGATGCGGTGCAGACCGCGAAGGCGTTCGATGAGGGCGTGGACTTCACCGGCGTGGTGCTCTCCAAGCTCGACGGCGACGCGCGCGGCGGTGCGGCGCTGTCCGTGGCGAGCGTGACCGGCAAGCCGATCCTGTTCGCGTCCACCGGCGAGGGACTCAAGGATTTCGAGGTCTTCCACCCGGATCGTATGGCCTCGCGCATCCTCGACATGGGCGACATCCTCACGCTCATCGAGCAGGCGCAGAAGCAGTTCGACGAGGAGGAGGCCCGCAAGGCCGCCGTCAAGATGGCGGAGGGCGAGTTCGGGCTCGACGATTTCATGGAGCAGCTGCAGCAGGTGCGCAAGCTCGGCTCGATGAAGAAGCTGCTCGGCATGATTCCGGGCATGGCCCAGCATCGCAAGGAGCTGGAGCAGTTCGATGAGAAGGAGATCGACCGTACGGAGGCGATCATCCGCTCGATGACGCCGGCGGAGCGACGCAATCCGAAGATCATCGACGGTTCGCGTCGCGCGCGCATCGCCTACGGTTCCGGCAACACGGTGTCCGCGGTGAACGCGCTGCTGCAGCGGTTCGAGCAGGCGTCGAAGATGATGAAGCGCATGAGCAACAAGGCCATGGGCGGCATCCCCGGTTTCGGCGGTCCGGCTTCGGGCGGCGGCAAAGGCAAGGGTGGCAAGGGCAAAGGCAAGAAGAAGGGCTCGAAGTCCGGCAACCCGATGCGTCGTGAGGCCGAGGAGAGGGCGCTTCGTCAGCGCCTCGCCGGCGGCGGCAAGAGCGGTTCCGGCTCCGGCGGCTCCGCGTTCATGAAGAAACCGCAGAACCCGGCGCTTCCCGCCGGCCTGCAGGACGTGCTCGACGCGAACGGCGGCGAACTCCCCCCGAACCTCGGCGGCGGTCTGAGCGGACTGTTGGGCTGAAGCCCCAAAGGAAGCCCTGTGGGCTTCCGACGGGCTTCAGCCTGAGCGAGGCGGCAGCCGAGCGAAGGTATTATTGAGTCTCGCCGTCAGGCGAGTCCTTAATTGCAGGGGCCGAAGGCGAAATCACCAAGGGAGCCCTGTGGGCTCCCGGCTGCCGTCAGCCTGAGCGAGGCGATAGCCGAGCGAAGGCAGCATTGAGTCTCGCCGCAAGGCGAGTCCTTAATTGCAGGGGCCGGAGGCGAAGCACCAAGGGAGCCCAGTTGCTTGCAACGGGGTGAAGCCACTACCACAATCAATCATCACGGTAGTGACTCCACCCCGTTTTTCGTCTTCGCGACAGCCCGCGCCGCATCGCGGCGTCCCACACCAACGGCATGGCGGCTCATTCATCGACTCGGATACGCCCGTTTTACCTTCAGGTTCGAGATGTGGGTGTTTTGATTTCAGACATACACGCAAGGCCATCATCAAGTTTGGCCATTTTCCAACGATTTCGCGATTCCCGTCGCCGCACGCTCCTCAAAAAACGTCAAACAAAACACCCACATCTCGAAGAATCCCCCTCTTTCACATCTGATTCGCGTCAGAATACCCTTGCCTGCCTGTTTCTTTCCGGCGGACCTGCCGCATTCCCGCACAAATCCTCACAGGGTCTCACAGGAATGTTCACATCTGCGCCGCTACACTGGTGTTCCAGCCTGAGCGGCCTTCCGAGCCGCGACGTTCCGATAGTAAGGAGCACCATTCGTGACCATCGCCCTGTGGATCGTACTCGTACTGTGCATCGCGTGGACGGCGCTTCGCTGGCTACCCGCCGGCGCGGAGGCCCATATGCCGTTCCCCTACGTGATCGCCCTGATCCGGTTCCTGTGGGTGCCGTACCTGCTGGTCGCGTGTGTCGCGGCGCCGCTGGGGCACTGGGTGACGTTCGGCATGGCCGTAGCCGGGATGCTATCGATCGGGGCGTTGCAGGGGCCGTATTGGCGTCGCATCTTCCACCGTACGAGCCGTGAAACATCGCGTGAAACACCTGCCGGCGATCCGCGCACGGAGCTGCGCGTGATGACGCTGAACTGCCGCTACGGCCGGGCCAACGCGGACGATATCGTCGCCGCGGTCCGCGAGCGCCGCATCGACGTGCTCGCGCTTCAGGAACTGAGCAAGGACCTGGTCAAACGTCTTGATGCTGCCGGCCTCCCCGACCTGCTCCCCTACCGCCAGCTTGGCGTGCCGCAGAAGGACACCGACAACGGCGGCTTCAACGGATTGTGGTCGCGCACCAAGCCGGTCTCCTCGACCGAAACCATGGTGACGATTCCCGCCGCCGACGTGCCGGGCATGACGTTTGCGTTGGACGAGGTACACGGCCGCAAGTCCGCGATCGTCGCCTTCGCTTCGGCGCACACGAAGTCGCCGATGCGCGGCCCCCGCGAATGGTCGAACGGCATCCGCAGACTGGCCGCAATGACGGCGTTCGGCGACACGACCGGCGATCAGGCGAACAACCGCATCGCCGTGGTGATGGGCGATCTGAACGCGGTGCTCGACCATCCGAGTTTCCGCGAGCTGCTGCGCTCCGGCCTGACCGATGCGAGTCTTCAGGAGTCCCGCGGCCATACGAACTCGTTCCCCAGCCAGGTGCCATGGCCTCGCATCGAACTCGACCATGTGCTGTTCACCGGCGGCGTCACCGCGCACGATGTGGCGTCGTTCGTGGTACGCGACACCGATCATCTCGCGCTCACCGCGACACTGGAGCTGCAGGCGGACTGACGGGCATCGGTTCTGCGAGGGCTTTCGACGGCTACGGCCGAGTGGCTACGACTGCGGCCGGGTCACCAAGTAACCGACCCCGCAGGACCGTTACATGTCTCCGCTGCTCTCCGTCACCGAACGCCCGAATCGCCGTCGGCACCGGGGATATCGCCGGAACCCTTGCCAAGCTCCTCCGCGCCACCGGTCTCACCGCCGTCCGCATCCCCGTCGCCGTCCGGCTCGTCGATCAGACCGGACGGCAGGCACGACCATGCATAGGTGACCCGATAGGGATAATCCGAAGCGCGGCGGCCGCGGCTCAACGCCAGATACTCCTCCCACACCTGCACGATGCGCGACTGGGCCTCCAGCAGCTCCTCATGCGTAAGGATCAGACTGCCCGTGTCCAGCGACATGAACGGGAACATCTCACGGCGCCGGTCGATTGGCACGGCGGCGCTGGCGGTCATGAAACGGCTGATGCGCATGCGCATCGCGCGCAGCATGCCGTCCATGACGCGCATCCGGGTGGACTCCTCCTGCTGGCTGAGCGCGATGCCGATGCTCGACGCGCTCGCCACCCACGGGCATTCGCGCCCGTCGCCGGTCACGTCCGACACGCGGCGCACGATTCCGGCTTTGCCGAGCAGCCGCAGATGGTAGCTCATCGAACTCGGTGATACGCCGACGAGCTCGGCGAGCTGCGTGGCCGTGTGGGGTTCCTGGCAATCGAACAGCTCCTCAACGACCATGAGCCGGGTCGGGTTCGAGACCATGCGGATGACCTCGGGGTCGGTGATGTTGAGCTCGGCAGGCGGGTCGACGGGCTTCTTGCGGCCGTCGTCGAACACGGAACCCGTCGCGCCGGGCCGAAGCGCCTTACCACCATTCATGTCGCCACTATCATGCTCGTTTGCGGACGATTCCTTCCGCTCCTTGGCCATCACTTCACATCCTTTATCTTCAGGAAAACACGGCATCCTACGCCGGCGCACACCATTTCACCAATTCAACCACAACCACATGCACCGGTCCCGGAAGCCCTACGAAGACGTCTGCCGAATCACGGGAAGAGCATCTCCCAGCCATATCGTCCTCGCGACTGCATGTTCCGCATGTTTTACGACCTATTCCGGAGTAGGCGGGCATGGGGTCGAGTAGCGGCACGAAAAACGCGATTTCGGGCCTGCGAAAACGGCCATATTCCAATGGTCACGATTCTTGGTTCTCACGGGATACTCGACCCCATGCCCGCCTACTCCGGAATAGCCTCGAAAACAGGCCGAACCTGTTTTGTGCCGGGACGCCCGCACGAGCTTCCCGGCACAAAAACAGCTTCTCACCGGCTTCAGTCCGCCGTTATCGCTACGGCTCAGCCGTCACCGATCCGCGTCAGACCGTAACCGCGACCGCATCAGGGCTTTCAGAGGCCCATCAGAGGCCCATCAGGCATGGCGAGGGCCGGAACCCGCGGCCCCACGCTTGCTCTCCGAGGCAAGAGCGCGGCGGCGAAGCACGCCGGCACCCGCCATCAGCATGACGACCGCCGCAATCGCCACCGCAGCGACACTGGCACCCGTCTTGCCGATGGCGTTCGGCGTCGGACCGGCCGCCGCACCGTCAGCAGCACCTGCACCTGCGGCGCCTGCGCCCGAACCGCTGCCGTTGCCCGCACCGGATCCGGGCACATACGGCTTGAGGCCGTCAAGCGCGGTCTTCAACGCGCGGTAGGCACCGTCGACGCTCAGCTGCGTGGCATCCTTATCGGCCAGCACGCCGCGCGCCGAGGCGAGCGCGCCTTGCAGGGCGGCCCAAGATTCGCGCGTGTAATCGGACGCCTTGAGGCCGCTGGCAGAGTCCACGAGCGACTGCAGCTTCGTCTTGTCGACGGTCGGCTTCGGCTGGGTGCCGTCATCCACCGCCGGCGTGTCGATGCTCGCGCTGGTGCCAGCCGCATCGGGAGCTGCGCCACGCAGGTGCAGCACGAGCGGCTGGGCGGCGGTAGCGGCACCGGCGACCGTGCGATGCGCGGTCAGCGTGACGCCATCCTGATCCTTGGCCAGCACGTCGCCGTTGCCCTCGGTCTTGGCGTCGGCCTCGCCGAACCACAGGGCCGGCTGGTAGACGTCGTAGGTCGCGGACTTGGCGGTGTCGACCACGAACGTCTTCGTGGAGTTGGAGTCCTCGCTGTTGCGCTGCGCGTACACCGACGACATGGCCGCCTGGTAGGTGATCTTCGTGACCTTGGTGGTGGGCGTGTAGCCGAGAGCCGAGAGCTTGGTGCGCAGCACCACGGTGTTGGAGTCGGAGACGGAGGCGTCGTCGATGGGCTCGACGTCCAGCGTGCCGCCGGTCGCCAGGTCGTAGGTGACCGCGTAGACGTTGTCGCCGGAGACGCCGGCGGCAATCTCGAAGTCGGGACGGCCGTCGCCGCTCGCGTCGATGTACACTTCGGGCGTGATGGTCATACCGAGGCGCGACCAGCTGTTTTCGGTGACGATGCCGAAGGCGAGCATGCCCTGCGACGGATCCTTCATCTGCGGCGCGGTGCTGGCGACGCCGACCGCGCGGATGTCGGCCGCGGCGAGGCTGCGCGCGGCCGCATCGTTGCCGGTGTAAGCGTCGTCGACCTTGCCGTCCGAACCCTTGGCGCCGGCCTGCGGGTCAAGCGCGCCGAGCTGCATGGCGGCGAGTTCGGACTGGTACGCCTCACTGTCGGTGCCCTGAGAGACGCCGTGCCCGGAGACGGTCAGCGTGCCCTGTTCGGCCTTCGCCGAAGCGAACTTCACCGTCGCCGTGGTTTCGGAGATGGGCTTCGGGGCGGCGCTGACGGCGGCGCGCAGCGGAAATGCGGTGGCATCGTCGGCAGTGTCGGCCGGCTCGAGACGGATGATGCCGCTGGCATCGGTCACGTAGGAGCGGTCCTTGCCGCCCGACTGCTTGGCCATGGTCGTGTCGATCGTGTGCCGCAGCTTGGAGGCGTCGGGGATGTTCAGGGTGACGGAGAACTGTGCGGAGGAGTGGGCGGCGACCTTCACCGTGGTCTGGTCGAGGTCGTAGCTGACGCCGTCCGTCTTCACACGCGGCAGGTAGCTGACCTTATACGTGCGGTCCTTGTCGGAGTCGTTCTCGACTGTGAACTTCTTGGACTTGCTGTAGCCTTTCTCGCCCACCTGCACGATGCCGAAGCCGCCGGTCACGCCGGTCGGGTCGTCGCTCACGTAGACGCGGGCGTCGCCGTTGACTGCGGCGTAGGCGTCGACGCGGCCGATGCCGGCGCGGATGATGCCGTACGCCTGCGAGCCGTCGTCCGTGACGATGTCATGGTCGGCGGTGCTCATCATCTGCTGCTTGATGCGCGTGCCGCTCCAGTCCGGATGCTTGCTGGCGACCAGCGCGGCCACGCCGGCGGTCAGCGGGGTGGCCATCGAGGTGCCGCTCATCGAGGCGGCCTTGTTGCCGGTTCCGCTGCCCACGGAGATGATGCCGACGCCGGGGGCCGCGATGTCGGGCTTGACGGTGCCGTCATACGAGCCGTGGATGCCGCGGGAGCTGAAGGACGCGATGCGGTCGGCCATGCCGGGCACGGTGGAGCGCACGGTCTGCTTGAGGCTGGAGTCGAAGGTCAGTTCGACGGTTCCGGCTTCGAGAGCGGACTTGAGCTTGGCGTACGAGGACTTGGCGAGCTGGAAGCCGGGGATGTCGTAGTTGCCGGCGATGCCGGCTTCGGGCACGTCGTACTGCGATCCGAAGACGACGCCGATGGCGCCGGCCTTGGACGCGTTGTCGAACATGGTTCCGGTCTTGCAGCGGAAGTTCGTGTCGTCGACCGTGGCGAAGACGATCTTGCCCTTGACCGCGGCGGCCTGCTCGTCGGAGTAGGCGACGCAGCCGTCGAGGTTGGTCGAATCGGTCAGGGGCACGACCTTGCCGCTCACCTTGAACGTGGGGTGCGGGTAGCTGTAGTCGATCGAGTACTGGCCGGCGTAGCCGTTGCCGGCGAGGTCGCTCGGCTGGTCGATCTGGATGGCGTCCTGCAGGGCGCCGTTCGACTTGGTGGCCGCGACGGCGAGCGAGCTGTGCGCGGTGGCGGGGCTGCCGCCGATGTCGGTCACGTCGTCGTCGTTGCCGGCGGCGGCCACGGACAGCACGCCGGCTTCGGTCAGCTCGTTGACCTTCTTGGTGTCGGGGTCGTCCTGCGTGCCGTAGGCGGTGCCGAGCGACATGGAGACGATGTCGATCTGCGTGCCTTCGGCGACCTTCTTGGCCACCCAGTCGAGCGCTTCGCCGGTCACGTCGGTGGAGCCGCCGCCGTCGCCGAACACCTTGAGCATGTAGATGCCGACTTCAGGGGCGCTGCCGGGGCCGATCTTCATGGTCTTGAGGTCAGCGTCGGTGAGCTTAGAGTAGTCGCCGGTGAAGGTCTTGCCGTTCGCGTCCTCGCCGTAACCGCCGAGCGTGCCGGCCACGTGGGAACCGTGGCCGCCGCCGGGGCCGTCGATCGGGTTCGCGTCGGGCTTGGGGATCGGGTCGTACACGTCTTCGGTGGCGGAGGAGTCGGCGTTGTAGGTGGCGCCGGCGAAGTCGTAGCCGCCGAGGAACTTGGACTTGTCGAGCATCTTGGACAGCGTCGGGTCGGTCAGCGGGTCGGCGTCCGAGGCGAGCGCGGCCTGATAGTCGGCGGTGCTGCCGCTGCCGCCGAAGTCGGCGTGCGTGTAGTCGATACCGGTGTCGATGATGACGACCTTGGCGTTCTTGCCGGTCTCGCCGGTCTTCTGCCAGGTCTTGAGCGCGTTGACGAACGAATCGTTGTTGTAGTTGCTCGGCGTGGCGCCGGTCGTCTTGGTCGCCTCTTCGGTGGACGTGGTGCCAGTGGCGTTGCCGCTGCCGGACGTCGAAGCGGAGGTGGCGGTGCGCTGGACGATCGGGGAGATGTCAATCACGTCCGGGTTCTGCCGGCCGAGCGTGCGCAGCGCGTCCGCGTCGGCTCGCACGGCGATGCCGGGGATGCTGTACGCGCTGGTATACAGCTTCGATGCCTTCGGATCAAGTTTCTTCAGTGCGGCGAACACGTCGTTCGCGTCATCGGTCGCGTTCTTGGCGCGGCTGGTGACGCTCTTCATCGCTTCGGCGTTGCGGCTCTTGACGCTCATGCGCTGCTTGCCGAGGGACTGCAGGGCCATGCGCTTCTGCTCGAGGCCGCCCACACCCTTGACCTGTACGAACGCGGAAAGCGTGCCGGACGTGTTGACGAGGTTGCCGGAGACCGTGTCATCGGAGGCCGGCGGGGTCGCGGTGGAGCCGTTGCCGCTGCCGCCGGCGTCGGCCGGGTCGCCGACGGTGACGATCTGCTGGAAGGCGTTCGCCTGAATGGCGTACGTATCGTCGTTCGCGTCCGAGGCGAGACGCACGTGGTAGACGAGCGTGCCCTGGTCGTCGGCGGTGCCGGTGGCGAAGAACGTGCCCTCACCCTGCGTGCCGTCGGGCAGCTGACGCTGGATGTTGAGGTTGGAATCGTACACGTTGAACACGGCCTTGCCGTTGGCTTCGAGGTTCTTCATCGTGACGGTGACGCCATCGCCGTTGGGGCCGAACGCGTCTTTGCTCAGCGTGGTCGGTGCGAACGATGCGGTGACGGAGGGCGGATAATTGCCGTCCGCGTCGGTGACGATGAACTTCGCGGTCGCGTAGTCGCCGGTCGTGCGCGACGTGGCGACGAGCGTGTACTCGCCGATGGTCGCCTGCTGGCCGCCGCGCAGCACGTTCGTGTACGTGCCGTCGCCGTTGGCGCGCGCCGTGCCGAGGCTGGTCGTGTAGCCGGTGCGGTCGGTGACGGTGATGTCGAAGGCATCGAACGGGTCGAAGCCGGTCTCCGTCTGGGTCAGGCCGCTCTTGACGAACTCGTCAAGCGTGAACTTGGTCTTGTCGACGGCGAGTTTCTTGTTCTCCACGCGCTTGGCGCCGGCCGTGACGACAAAGGATGCGAAACCGTATACGGTGGTGGCGCTGGAACCGGTGCGCGAACCGACCATGACGGACCACTTGCCCGCCGGATAGTTGACGGTGTTGGCCTGGATCGCGTCGGTGAACTCGCCGTCCGCGTCGGAGTAGAGGTGGTCGTAGTCGGCGAAGTTGACGATGGTGCCGTCCTGGCCTTCCAGCATGAAGTTGACCTTCGTGTTGGCGGGCAGACCGGTGGCCTTCACCTTGATCTTCGTGTCGATGAACTTGTCCTGCGAGACGCTGGCGCGGTCGAGCGTGACCTTGACGGTCTCCAGCGGGTTGTCGGTGACGGTGAGCGTCGCCGCCGCGGTCGTCTTGCTCATCTGGCCGGAGGCGACGATGGCGTGCGGCCCGACCTCTGTGGACTGGTTGGCGCCGCAGACCTTCGTGGTGACGCTGCCGTCGGATTGCGCCGGGGCGATCACCGCGGTGCGCTTCTTGCCGCTGGGCGCGGTGTCGGTGAAGACGATGTTCTCACCGTTCGTGAATCCGGTGGCGGTCGCAGTGACGCAGTCGGACCAGAAGTTGTACTTGTTGATGCTGGCCGGCGTCATGACCAGTGTCGCATTGGTTTCGGCGCCGTCATAGACGATGGCGCCGTCGCCGGCCTTCTCGGACTTGATGGTCGGCATGTTCTTCTCGACCGGCGCCTTCCACGTGAAGCGGCCGTTGCCGACGCTTGTGGTGGTGGCATCGGAAGCCGATGTCTGCTGCGATTGCTGCGTCTGCGACGCTTCGCCGGGCTGGGCGAGCGCCGTCGCCGTGGGCAGCGCCATCAGCGTTGCCACGCTGGCGACCACCGCCACGGCTTTCAGCCATGTTCTGTGCATTGGGACTCCTTGCTCTGTTCCTGTGCTGCATTCGATCGAGGTCAATGCCGGTACCGCATGTTCCGTTGCCGACGGCTGTCAGCGTCCGTCCCCCGATGGAATACCGAACACTATATATCAAAAAAATTTCATGTTTTGCGGTTTCTTGAAATACGAACACGGAATCAGCCTGCAAAAAGTACTGAAAACGGCTTAATACCAAGGCCTTTGAAATGATGGCATGTTGCGGAAAATACGAAGCTGATTTGAGGCTCTTCGGCGTGTAAGCGGTTTTAATACGCAGGGACAGCAAGCTGAGAACCGCGCGGGAGGAACGACCGCACGGGAGGATTACGCAGGGACGACTCGCAGGGACGATTACACGTTGGGGCTCTCCCCATCAGCGTAAACGGAGTTGCCCGCAATGGTTCGCGACGCCCCCTATGGCGCCGCAATGGCCCCTCGAAGGTTCCGCGACGGCCCGCAACCGCGAAAACCGCTTGTCACGCGGGCTATTCCGGAGTAGGCGGGCATTGGTCCGAGTATTGCGCGAAAAGCGCGAATCGTGACCATTGGAAAATGGCCGTTTTCACCGGCGCCGGATTGTGATTTTGCCGCCGCTACTTGAACCCATGCCCGCCTACTCCGGAATAGCCTCGAAAACAGGCCGAAACCGCAAAGCCGGCCTGTTTGCCGGCTAAGGATTGCAAGACCAACGATGAGACCGAGCCAGACGCTCTTTCATGTCACGCTGCTCGCCCGATCACAGTGACATAGGAACGAAAGCCCAGTATTTGCAAGGTGTTTCGACATTGCGTCACTGTGCTAGGGCGAGCAGCGTGACACGGGGACGTCACGACACATGCCATGCCGACCCACCGCGAACCGACATGGGAGCCGACCAATCATCCACACCACGAGGCAGACTCGCCGCCCCCAACGGAGATGGGATGCGACGAGCTGGAGCTTTATAGGACGTTTATGGCACAACATGTCCGAGTCATAAACAAGCCCCGCAGAGGCTATGCCGTTTCCATCATGGAAAACGCCGGATTCCCCGCACTGAGCCACGTCAGCGAAAGGAATCCGGCGTTAACCAGCAGTCGAAAACGACCGGGGTTGCTACGACGGCGCGGGCGCCGACCTTACAGCACGGCGAGCACGAAGTCGACGAGCAGCTTGAGACCGTAGAGGATGATCACGCCGCCGCAGACGCGGTTGAGCACGTCCAGCACCTTCGGGCTGAACTTGTGGGCGAACGCGTTCACGAGCAGCGTGACGCCGATGAACCACACCACGGAGGCGGTCTCCACACCTGTGATGAACGGGGCGGTCTGGCCGGCCTTGAGTGTGGCGGCGAATGCGCCGAGCAGCAGCGTGCCGTCGACGATCGCCTGCGGATTGAACCAGGTGACCACGCAGGCCGTGCCGATGGTGCGCAGCACCTCGCGCAGGCCGAAGCGGGCCGGGGTGGAGGGGGCGGCGAGTACGGCCGCGGCACCTCGGTGACCACCCTCACCCGCTACGCGGGAGCTCCCGCCAGCGGGAGCGGAAGCCAATTCACCTTGCGCAAACGGCGAAACCTCACCCCTGCGAGCCCCGTCATCAGCGGGAGCGGAAGCCAAATCGCCTTGCGCAAACGACGCAACCTCACCCCTGTGAGCCCCGTCGCCAGCGGGAGCGACGGCCGAACCGCCGCGAGCGCCGTCGCCAGTCCCAACAGCGACGGACTGCGCCACGGAACCGGAACCGACGGCTTCCCCGCCGTCCTTCTTCGGCCGCACCAGCCCCCAGCCGATGCGGATCACGACCGCGCCGCCGAGCCCCAGCACCACGTTCTCCAGCCACGGGTGCGCCTGCATGAGCGCGCCGATGCCGAAGAAGCACGCGAGCGACAGCGACACGTCGAACACGATGACGATCAGCGCCGTGATGAGCGCGTTGCGGCGCGTGCGCGTGAGCGCCGAGTTGATGACGAACAGATTCTGCATGCCGATCGGCGCGATGTACGCCAATCCCATCGTGAGCCCTTGCATGAACAGTCCCATGACCTCTCCCCTCGTACCGTTTGCATACCACCGCCGGCCGGGCGCAATATGGCCGGGCATCCTATTTGGCTGGATATCACCAACCCAGCCAAAACCAGCCATCGTTAACGCCAAGTTAGCCTTGACGTTGCTTTTTCATAGCCAGCAAAGCGTTATTTTCCAACGTTTTCAAGCATCTTTGCCTTATTGTACGCAACGGTTTACACTTGACAACCAGCCAAGAACCATAGCAACAACCCAACCAAACAAACCAAATGAGGGCAGCATGACACGCAACGCGCCACTGGACATCGATTGGAAGCCGGACCGCGGCGACTCGCGGCCCATCACCGAGCAGATCGTCGACTACATGTGCCGGCAGATCTCGGGCGGCGCGTGGCCGATCGGCTCGCGCCTGCCCAGCCAGCGCGACATGGCCGAACGGTTCGGCGTGAACCGGTCGACCATCACCGCGGCCATCGAGGAGCTGACCGATTACGGCATCGTGGCCGGGCGACGCGGGGCGGGCACGCGCGTGGTGAGCAACACGTGGTCGCTGATGCTGCCGGGCGCGCCCGACTGGGCCGACTACGTGTCGTCGGGGTTCTTCAAGGCGAACAACGCAACGATCCAGACCATCAACCGGCTTGAATCCACCAACACCGCGACTCGCCTCGGCACCGGCGAGCTCGACCCGCGGCTGTTCCCGCGCGACATGTGGCGCCGGGTGGCGGCGCAGGCGGCCGCGGAGATCGACTCGCTCGGCTATCCGCCCGCCGAGGGGCTTGACGTGCTGCGCGAGGCGATCGCCGCGCACATGCGCGACTGGGGCATCGACTGCCGACCTGAGCAGGTGCTCGTCTCGTCGGGCGCGCTGCAGGGGCTGCAGATGATTTCGGTGAGCCTGCTGTCGGCCGGGTCGACCGTGTTCGCGGAAGCGCCGAGCTATATCAAGTCGTTGCAGGTGTTCCAGTCGGCGGGGATGAAGCTCGCCGGCGTTCCCATGGACGACGATGGGCTCGACGTGCACGCCCTGGACCGCCTGCTGGGCGGCGGACATGGCAGCGGACAGAGCGGCCAAGACGGACAGAGTATTCGGGAGGCCGGCGCGGCCGCTGCCGCTGCCCCCGTCCTGCCGCGGCAGTCGGCACGCGACGACGGCGCGGTGCTGTACACGATCCCCACGAACCACAATCCCACCGGCCGCACGATGCCGGAGTCACGCCGTCTGGCGCTCGTCGACGCCTGCGTGCGCGACCGTCTGCCGGTCATCGAGGATTGCGCGTATCAGGATCTCGTCTTCGACGGCGAGACCCCGCGCTCGCTGAAATCGTTCGACGAGACCGGCATGGTGATCACGCTCGGCAGTGCGTCGAAGTCGCTGGCGCCGGGGCTGCGCATCGGCTGGATCGTCGCCGACGAGCGGATCGTGCACCGGCTGGCGGATGTGAAGATGCAGATGGATTACGGCGCGAGCACGCTCAGCCAGTGGGTGTTCGCGAGGTTTTTGACGTCCGGCATGTACGCGGAGTATCTGGAGCGGTTGCGCGGCGAGCTGCGGCGTCGGCGCGACGCGGCTGTCGAGACGTTGGAGCGGCTGTTCGCCGGACGCGCGCGGTGGATTGTGCCGCGCGGCGGGTTCTACATCTGGCTGACGTTCGATGAGCCGGTGCGTATGGGGCGGCTGTTCCGGCAGGCGATCGATCACGGCGTGCTGCTCAATCCGGGCGACATCTACGATTTCGAGGGCGACAACGCGCTGCGGCTCAGCTACGTCTACACCACGCCCGAGGAGTTCGCCGACGCCGCAGCAGTGCTGGCGTCGCTGGTGTGACGGTTTTCGGGGTGCGTCACGCTGCTCGGGCGAGCAGAGTGACGCAAACCACGTACCGGAACGGGGAAACCGCGTTACCGTGCGCGGGTGCAGCGTCACTGTGAACGGGGTTATACATCGCGATAGGAGCGATTGCAATCCATGCGCTGCAGGCGCACAGACGCCGAGCGTGACGCTCCCCCAGTCGGCTCCGCCGACAGCCCCCTCCACCGAGGGGGCCAAGGGGCGGGCCAGCCAGCGCCGCTGCTTGCATGGCTCACCCCTTCGCCGAGGGCCGAGGGGCGGGTCTGTTCCCGCTCATGTCGAACATGGACCCACCACCCTCCACCGAGGGGGCCGAGGGGCGGGTCTGTTCCCGCTCATGTCGAACATGGACCCACCACCCTCCACCGAGGGGGCCGAGGGACAGGAGTCTGTCGTTACTTGTCACGCACCTCGCTCCCCGCATAGGGCGAGCAGAGCGACACGATGGACCCCGCGTCACACGGGCTGGACGGCCCGCGTGACGCACGGGGGTTTAGCGGATGCGGCGGCGCAGGTCGGTCGTGATGAGACCGGCTGCGACGAGCAGCGCCATCAGCATCGCGAGCGGCACGATGTCGGCGCCGGTCGAGCTGAGCGGACGCGGCTTGCGCTGTGCACCGGCGTTGCCGCCCGCGCCCGTTCCAGCGTTACCAGCGTTGCCGCCGTGCCCGGAACCGTTACCGTCCGGCTGGCCAGACCCGCTACCCGGCTGACCACCCGGCTGCTGACCACCATTGCCGCCCGGCTGCTGCGGCTCGCCCGAGCCCGAGCCGGCCGCGACCACGGCCGCGGTCTGGTCGGATTCGACGCGAACCGTGTCGTACCCGTCGCGCGAGACGGTCGCGCGCACGCTCAGCCGGTGGCCGGCGTCGGCGTCGACCGGCACATAGGCAGCCCGCGTGGCGCCGGTGATCCCAGCACCGTCGCGCAGCCACTGCCAGCTCACGTCCGCGCCGTCGGCCCAGTCGCCGAGCCGCGCAGTAAGCGTGCCGCCGACCTTCGCCGAGCCGGAGACGACCGGCTTGGCGGCGCCGGTGAACGTGGCGTTCGCGATGGTCGCGGTCGTGCTGGCCGATACGCCGTCAAGCGTCGCGGTGATGGTGACCGTGCCGCCGTGCAGCGCGGTGAGCGTGCCGGTGGTCGGGTCGAGCGCGGCGGCCGCCGTGACCGGGGCCTTCGCCGCGTCGCCGACGTACAGGTTCTTCGAGCCGGACCATGCCACGCTCATCGGCCATGCGATGTCGATCGGGTCGGCGTCCTTGTACTGCTTGACCGTGCCCATGACCGTCGCCTTGCCGCCTGGTTCGAGCGTCTTGCCGTCGTTGACCGGCTTCAGTGCGACTTCGGCCGCGCGCACCTTGGTTTCGGCGGTGAACCAGTCGGCGTTGTCGTCGGCCAGCGAGCGCCCGGCCGTCTTCCAGTCGCCGGCGGCCGGGTCGATGCCGACCATGGTCCAGCCGACGAACGCGCCCTGCGGGGCGACGGTCGGCGTCTTGCCGGAGTTGCCGTTGACCACGTACGGCACGCCGTCGTCGCGCTTGGCGTAGAAGTCGCCGACGTGGCCGTTGATCATGGCGACGGACTTGCCGGACTTCGCGCGGAAGTCGCTGATCCACTCGCGTTCCATGTCGGCGTCGAGCCGGTTGCCGAGCTGGGAGTTCTGCGGCACGTTCTGATCGTCGATCGGCATGTGCTGCACGATGACCACGCCAGTGACGTCTTTGTTGGAGGCTGCGTCGTCGAGCTGGTCGCGCAGCATCTTGACCTGCGAGAAGTCGCTCGACAGCGTGCCGTCGGCCGTGTTCAGCGTAATGAACCGCGTGCCGCCGATGTCGACGTGGCCGCTGGTCGCGCCCTCGAAGCCGCCGAGCGCCGCCTTCTTGAAGTTGTCGATCGTGGAGCCCATCACCTCATGGTTGCCGGGCACGTAGTACCAGGGGAACGTGGCGTCCTTGAGCCCTTCGTCCAGGATCTGCTTGGCGAGCTGGAAGTCGGCCTCCGAGGCTTCGTCCACGAGGTCGCCGACGATGAACAGCGCGTCCGGCTTGGCGGCGACGATCTCCTTGAGCGCGGCGCGGGCGCCGTTCGCCTGCACGCTGTTCGGGTCGCGCGCCACGAACTGCGCGTCGGAGAGGATGGCGATGCGCTGCGGCTTGCCGTCGGTCGCGCCGGACTGACGAATCACTGTGTGGTCCTCGGTCAGCTGGCGTGCGGGCAGTTCGACGTCGGGCGCGACCTGCGCGCTCGGCGCGTCGAACCAGGCTTCGCCGACCGGCTGGTTGGCGCCGGTGTCCCAGATCGACAGGCCTTCGAGTTTGATCGGGTAGGCGGTGCCTTCGGGGATCGTGTAGCTCAGCTGCGCCCAGTCGCCGGGCAGCCGGTCGCCGTAGACGAACTTCATGTTGCCGTTCGCGTCGCTGAAGCCGATGTAGGTCTGCGGGTTGTTGCCGGTGGTCGTGGAGCCTTTCGCCCACACTTTGACGATCTTCGGCTGGCCGGGGATCGCGTACCCCTTGCCTTCGCCCTTCGGCCAGGTGTTGGCGGTGCGGGTGCGCGTCTCGCCGGAGAAGTCGTACGTGATCTTCTCACCGGATTCGCTCTTGCCGTCGTGGCCGACCGCCTTGACGACGCTCGCGCTCTTGTACCGTGCGCCGGAGACGTACCAGTTGTCCTTGTCGAACACGTCGCCGATGTTCACGATCGGCTTGTCGACGAGGCCGACGGTGACGGCGACCTGCACCTTCACGCCGTCGACGTCGAAGCCGAGCGTCTCGCTGCCGCTGTCGCCGACCGCGGTGAGCTTGAGCGAGCCGTCGGCGGCCTGGTCGATGCGCACAAGGTCGTCCTTGCTGCCGGTGACTTTCGCGTCGCGCGCCTCGACGGGTGCCGAGAAGCCGTTGCCGTCGTGGCCGACGAGAGCGAGCGTGGCGGCCGCGTCCTTGCCGGTGAGCGAGATGACGCTGTCCGAGGCGGTGAGCCGCGTGAGCTTGCCGAGTACGTCGACGTTCACGCTGCCGGTCGCCTTGCTGTTCGTCGTCGCGGTCGCGGTGACGGTCGCCGCGCCGGTGTCGACGCCGGCGACGACGCCGTCCGCGGAGACGGTGACCTTGCCGCGCGCGCCGGCGGCCGTCGCCGCAGCCCACGTGACGTCGGTCTTGGCGGCGCTGCGCGTCTCGTCATACGGCTTGGCGGTCAGTGTGCGATGCAGTCCGGGGAAGACGCGCAACGCCTGCGCGCTGCTGGACGCGGCCTGCACGGCGATGCCGCTCGCCTTGCCGGAGGCCGGCTTGGCGAGCACGAAGCCGAGACCGTCACCGTCGAGACGTTCGTGGCCGTCGGACGGCTGGTTCTGCACGGTGGACTTCTCGTCGCCGGGCTCGCGCACGTTCATCTGCGAGGAGCCGCCGCCGTCGACGTTCACGGCGTCCCACGCGCCGAGGTCGTGCATGAGCGAGATCTCGTCGGCGAACGTCATGCCGACCGCGTTGTCCGCACGGCCGTCGGCGACCACGTAGAACACGGTCTTGCCGTCCTGGCTGACGCCGAGCATCGTGCGCGGGTTGCGGCCGGTGGCGAACGTGTCGTTCGGGTCGAAGGCGACGGACTGGCCGGCGCTGATCAGGCTCTGCCACACGCCGCCGGCCTCCTTGAGGTCGCCCATCGAACGGTCGAAATCGTAGCTGACGGCCACCTTGTCGCCGACCTTCACGGCGGCGAGCGTGCGGCCCGCGTCGGAGTCGGCGGCCGCGTCGAGCGTCTCCACGCCGTCCGGCAGCTGGCCTTCCGCCGGCTCGCCGACGGACGTGACCACACCGTCCTTGCCGATGGTGACCTCGACGCCCTTCGCGCCGGCGAGGAACCGGCCGCGGTTGTACGCGCCCCACTGCGCGTTGAACAGCACGGTTTCGCCCGCGTTGGCGAACGCGACGTTCACGCGGTTGATGGGGAGCTTGGCGGGGGTGGCGGCGCTGTTCGCGGCGGCGGTGATGGTCGCCTCGCCCTTGAGCGTGAGGTTGACGAGCCTTGCCAGACCGTCGGCGCCCTCGCCGAGGACCGTGTCGTTACCGGGGTCGCCGGATTTGACGAGCTTGCCGCCGGAGATGCCCCAGCCGCCCGACGCGGCGCTGTTGTTGATGTCGAAATGATCGAGGTTCACGCCGCCGACCGCCTTCGCCGAGTCGGTCATGTCGCTGACGGTCGCGCCCGTGCCGCTCACGGTGCCGGGGTTGAGGTACTTGAGCGAGACCGTATCCTTGCCGATTGTGGCCTTGAGGATGTTGATCGGCTGGCGGCCCTCGGCGCTGATGCGCTCGAACGAGTAGTGCCGCAGGCCGGGCGCGATGTCGGTGACCTTGAGGTCGTTGACGATCGCCTGGCCGTTCTGGTCGAGGACCATGCCGTCGACCGTGTTCGCGGCGGCGGCTTCGTTCCGCTTGCCGCTGTCGGCTTGCGTCTGCGCGAAGCCGGTGGCCGCGCGCGACTTGGCGGACGTCTTGCCGAGGCCGCCGAAGTTCGGCTTGACCTCGAGCGAGTTCTGCGCATCCTGCAGTTCGGGCGGCACCTGCGTGCGGCCGGCGGCGAACGCGGCGGCCGGACCGGCCGCGAACGTGGCCGTCGTGGCGATCGCGGCGAGCGCGGCGGCGATGCGCGGCAGCAGGCCGATACGACGACGCGGCGGCAGCGCGGACGCGTCCTGCAGCACGCCGGACGTGACGTCCGACGTGCCGCCCGACGTCTCTGTTTCGGTGATTTCAGTCATGACACTCCTCTTTCATTGACTTCCGTCACCGACGCTAGGAGCGGAAAGCGAACGGCAGGTAGACGACATGCGACGCGAGCGGATACTTAGGCCGAACTCGCCATATCAGACGAGTACGGTCCGTTGCACGTTTTCAACGGAACGTACTCGGAGAGGGGTGTACGAGTACGGTCGGTCATTTTTCCCCCAACGAAACGTACTCCGACGAGACGTACGAGTACGGTCGGTTAGATTTTCCCAACGAAACGTACTCTAACGAGATGTACGGGTACGGTTCGTCATATTTTTTCGACGAAACGTACTCGGGGACGACGCACGAGTACGGTCGGTTATATTTTCCTGACGGAACGTACTCTAACGAAACGTACGAGTACGGTTCGTCATATTTTTTCGACGAAACGTACCCGGGGACGACGGTCGGGTACGGTCGGTTGTATTTTCTTGACGGAACGTACTCGGAGAGGGGTGTATGAGTACGGTTTGTTGTGATGTGGGCAAGCGGGTGACGCTCCCCCAGTCGGCTCCGCCGACAGCCCCCTCCACCGAGGGGGCCAAGGGCGTCAGCCGACTCACGCCATAACCGAACGTACTCGGGGACGACGCTCGGAGGGGACGACGTCCAGCGTGTCGGGTATCCACCCCTGTGCGTTATAATGTTCCGGTTATTCGTGGGTGTGGAGCCCTCTCATTCCGCATCGCACGAGGAACACGTGGGTTTCCGGTTGAGGTGCCCCACACACAATCGAAAATCCGCACACCTAGTTTACAAGGAGAGCCATTTTGGCAACCAAGATTCGTCTGAAGCGCATGGGCAAGAAGTTCTACGCCTTCTACCGCGTGGTCATCACCGATTCCCGCAACAAGCGTGACGGCAAGTCCATCGAGGAGATCGGCACCTACGATCCGAACACCCAGCCTTCGACCATCAAGATCAACTCCGAGCGCGCCCAGTACTGGCTCGGCGTCGGCGCTCAGCCGTCCGAGCCCGTCTTCAAGCTCCTGAACATCACCGGTGACTGGCAGAAGTTCAAGGGCCTGGACGGCGCCGAGGGCACCCTGAAGACCGTGGAGGCCGGCCCGGACGCCGCCGCCCGTGTCGAGGCCGTCGAGGCCGAGGCCCAGAAGCTGAAGGCCGCCAAGTCCGAAGCCGAGGCGAAGGCCAAGGCCGAGGCCGAGGCTGCCGCCGCCGCTGAGGCTCCCGCCGAGGAGACCGCTGAGGAAGCGCAGGCTGAGTGATCATGCTCGCGCAGGCTGTGGAACACCTCATCAAGAACATCGTTGACTTCCCCGACGACGTGTCGGTCAAGTCCCACGAGAACCCGCGCGGCGAGCTGATTCGC
Source organism: Bifidobacterium leontopitheci (assembly GCF_009193355.1). GTDB lineage: Bacteria > Actinomycetota > Actinomycetes > Actinomycetales > Bifidobacteriaceae > Bifidobacterium > Bifidobacterium leontopitheci. Next base: position 14,917 of record NZ_WBVT01000017.1, on the reverse strand, counting down.
GTGCGCGTGAACCCGGAGGACATCGGACGCGTCATCGGTCGCAGCGGCCGTACCGCCAATGCGATCCGCACGGTGGTGCAGGCACTGGCCGACCACAAGGTGCGCGTCGACATCATGGATGTGCGCAGGTGATCCCTGGCGTGGAGCGAGTGCAACACTCTGACAGCCCTCAGCAGCGCGAACTGCTGAGGGTTTGTCGTATCGGCCGCGCACAGGGACTCAAAGGCGAAGTCAATGTGTACCTCTTCACGGACGAGCCGGAATACCGGTTCGCTCCCGACTCCGTGCTGTACACGCGCGACGGCGGCGAGGAATACGTCGTCGAGCATGCACGCACACATAACAACCGTTGGATCGTGAAGTTCGACCGACTGGGCGACCGTAACGCCGCCGAGGCGGTCAACGGGCTGGAACTGTTCGGCGAGCCGGACGACCCCGAGGACATGCTCGAGGAGGACGCCTGGTATCCGAAGGATCTGGTCGGGCTTGAGGCGCGTCTCGCCGACGGCAACGGCCTGGGTCTGCCGGACGGGCAGGTGGTCGGCAAGGTCGTGGACGTGATCGACGGCGCGCAGTCGCTGCTCAAGATCCGTCTCGCGAATCCGGTTCGTGACGAGGCCACCGGCGAGGTGACCGAATCGACGGCATTGGTGCCGTTCGTCGACGAGCTGGTGCCGGACATCGATCTGGAGGAAGGCTACCTGACGATCGACTCGCCGGGCGGCCTGATTCCGGGGATCTGACCGGCCGGCCGAACCGCACCGGATAGCAGTGAGGGGGTGTTTGTCACAGCGGGTAGCTACCCGCTGTGACAAACACCCCCTCACTGCTATGCACCCGCACATGTCTGTGTATGGTTTCGTTGTTCTCCCCGTCTCCATCGCACTGTCGTCATCTATTCCGGCGCAAGGATTTACGGAGGTCAAGGCTGATTTCCGTAAATCCTTGCGCTGAACTGTATCGAGGTGGAGGGGCGCAACCTCACTCAGTCACAACCGCACCTCAGACTCACACGTCGGCGACCCAGTGGTGTTCGTTGACCTGATGCAGCTCAGGCACCTTGCCCTCGCGAATCGCCGCCGCATACGGGCGATGCGCTGCAGGGTCGCCGTCCGGGATGCGCGTCGACGCGGTGATCGTACGCCGCAGCCGCGGGTTCGGCACCGGGATCGCGTCCAGCAGCTCCTTGGTGTACGGGTGCAGCGGGTTGTTGAACAGCTCGTCGCGGCTGCCCGTCTCCACCACCACGCCGAGATACATGATGACGATCCGCTCGCACAGGTGCTCCACCACGCTCAGGTCATGCGAGATGAACAGGAACGCGGTCTTGCGGATCTCCTGCAGGTCGCTGAACAGGTTGATGATCTGCGCCTGGATCGACACGTCCAGCGAGGCGACCGGCTCGTCGGCCACCACGAAGTCCGGCCGCAACGCCATCGCGCGCGCGATGCCGATGCGCTGCCGCTGGCCGCCGGAGAACTCGTGCGGATACCGGTCGAGCGCGTCGGCGTTGAGTCCGCAGATCTCCAGCACCTGCGTGACGTGGTCGCGCACGTCGTCCTTGGTGGCGAGGCCATGCTCGAGCATCGGCTCGCCGATCGCGTCGATCACCGGCAGTCGCGGATTGAGCGAGCTGTACGGATCCTGGAAGATGTACTGCATTTCGGGACGCAGCGCGCGCAGCTGCTTGGCCGGCATCGCGAACACGTCACGCCCGCGGAACCGCACGTCGCCGTCCGTCTTGCCCTGCAGCCGCAGGATCGTCTGGCCGAGCGTCGTCTTGCCGGAACCGGACTCCCCCACCAGGCCGACCGTCTCACCGGACTGAATGGTCAGGCTCACGTCGTTCACACCACGCACCACGCTCGTCTTGCGGCCGAACAGGCCGGACTTGGACGTGAAGTACTTCTTGAGATGCCGCACCTCGAGCAGCGGCGCCGACGGGTCGCCGGCGTCGCGCGAGGCCAGCTGCGGCAGCGGCTCGGCGAACGCGGCGAACGCGTCCGCTGCGGCCGTGCGCGAGCCGTTGAGCTGCTGGCCGGAAGCCGCGTTGCGAACGTCGCCGCTGGCCGCGCTGTCAACAGCCGCGCCGGCCTCGTCGAAGCCGAACCGCTTGCTGAAGTACGTGCCGTCCGACAGATCGGAGAATTCCGGCGCGATGTCGCGCACGGTGGGCAGCCGCCGCTGACGACGGCCGATGACCGGCCGGGTGGCGAGCAGCGCCTTCGTGTACGGGTGGGTCGGATGGTCGAAGATCTCGGTCACGTCACCCTGCTCCATGATGTGACCTTCGTACATGACGACGACCTCGTCGGCGACCTCCGCGACCACGCCGAAATCATGCGTGATGAACAGGATCGTCAGACCCATCTGGGCTTTGAGCGAGAGCAGCAGGTCGATGATCTGCGCCTGGATGGTCACGTCGAGCGCGGTGGTCGGCTCGTCGGCGATGAGCAGTTTCGGCTCGCAGCTGAGCGCGATGGCGATCATCGCACGCTGGACCATGCCGCCGGACAGCTCGTGCGGGTACATGTCCATGATCCGCTCGGGGTTGGGCAGGCCGACGCGCTCCAGCCAGGAGACGGACTGCTTCCACGCCTCCTTCTTGCTCACGTCACGGTGGGTCATGATCGTCTCGACGATCTGCTTGCCGATGGTGAACACGGGGTTGAGCGAGTGCATCGGCTCCTGGAAGATCATCGAGATGCCTTCGCCGCGCAGCCGCTGCAGCGACTTGCGGTCCATCGTGAGCACGTCGCGGCCCTCGAAGAGGATCGAGCCGGATTCGATGCGGCCCGGCCGGTCGATGAGGTTGATCATCGACATGGCGGTCACCGACTTGCCGGAGCCGGATTCGCCGACGATGCAGGTGACCTTGCCGCGCGGGATGTCGAAGGTCACGCCGTCGACCGCCTTGACGACGGCCGGCGTGGGAGCCGTGGACGTGGGCGCAGCGTCGGACGTCGCGGCGGCGGGACCACCCCCAGTCGTCTGCGACGACAGCCCCCGCCGGCGGGGGCGGGAGGGGGTAGCGGTCGAGTCCGCGTCCTCACGGGGGAAGACGACGTGCAGGTCGCGCACCGACAGCAGCACGTCCGGCTTGGTCGCGGTCACGGTCGTCGCAGCGGCACCGGCGGCAGCCGACGTACCGGTTGAGGTCATCGCGGCGGCACCGGACGCAGCCGACGTACCGGCCGCAGCCGACGCGGCGACACCGGACGCGGTCGACGTATCAACAGCCGACGTACCGGCAGCCGACGTACCGGACGCGGCCGCGGCCGAAGACGATGTCCTCAGGTTCTTGTCGTTGCTCATGTCACGCCTCCTTCGCGCGGGGATCGACGACATCCCGGATGCGGTCGCCGAGCACGTTGATGCACACGACCGTCACGAACACCGCGGTTCCCGGCGGGATCCACAGCCACGGACGCTTCTGGAAGTCCATGAGGTTCGAGGCGACGGCCATCATGTTGCCCCATGAGGCGTTCGGCGGCATGACGCCCAGACCGAGGAAGCTCAGCGTGGACTCCATGAGGATGCCGCCGGCGACGCTCAGCGTGGTCTGCACGATGAGCAGCGGGTACACGTTCGGCATGAGATGGTGGAAGAGCCTCGAGCGTGTGCTCAGGCCGAGCGCCTCCGTGGCTTTCATGTACAGCTCCTCGCGCAGGGAGAGCACCTCGCCGCGGATCATGCGCGCGATGCCCGGCCAGCCGATGACGCTGAGCATGACCATCACATAGTAGATGCGCGTGTCCGGCGGTACGTCGAACGCGGAGAGCAGCGCCGCCATGATGATGAGCAGCGGCAGGCTCGGGATCGACATGAGCAGGTCGGCGAAGCGCATGATGATCGCGTCGATCCAGCCGCCGAAGTACCCGGAGGCGACGCCGATGAGCGCGCCGAGCACCATCGACAAGACCGTCGAGGCGATGCCGATGGTCATCGAGATGCGGCCGGCGTACATGAGTCGGGTCAGCACGTCACGGCCGTAGTCGTCGGTGCCGAGCCAGTGGTCGATGGTCGGCGCCTGCTCGGCGAAGCGCACATTGAGCTGGTTCTGGCCGTACGGGCTGAACAGCGGCCCGATGAAGCTGAACAGCAGCATGAAGATCAGGAAGAACACGGCGATGCGGGCGGCGCGCACCTGCATGAGGTCGCGCAGGTGGCGGCGCCACAGCGGCAGCGGCCGCTTCGCGCGGGCCGCCGCCTTGCCATCCGGCTGTTTCACAGACTGTTTCACGGTTGTGCCTGTCTCTTTCTCGTTCACGACGGCCATCTCACGCCTCAGCCTTCTGCGCGAGGCGCACGCGCGGGTCGGCCACCGAATACATGACGTCCGCAAGGAAGTTGCCGAGGATCGTCAGGAACGACAGCAGCAGCGTACACGTCATCAGCACCTCGTAGTCGTGCGCGTTCAGGGCGTCCAGCTGGATCGGGCCGATGCCCGGCCAGCCGAAGATCTGCTCGGTGATGATCGCGCCGGAGAACAGGCCGGGCAGCTCGAAGCCGAGCAGCGTGATCGCCGGCAGCAGCGCGTTGCGCAGCGCGTGACGGTACACGACCGCATGCTCCTTGATGCCGCGGGCGCGGGCGCAGCGCACGAAGTCGAGCCGCAGCACGTCGAGCATGCCGGAACGGAAGTAACGCGTGAGGCCGCCCGCCGAGAAGAACGCGAGGATCAGCACCGGCAGGATCATGTGACGACCCACCTCGAGCACGTACGCGAGGCCCGTGCTGTTGCTGCCCGTGTCGATCATGCCGCCGACCGGCAGCCACTTGAGGTCCACGGCGAAGAACTTGATCGCCAGCAGGCCGATGAAGAACGACGGGAACGACAGCGACGCGAACACGATGACCGTGACCAGCTTGTCGACGAACGCATACTGGTGGGTGGCCGAGTACACGCCGACGATCACGGCGATGGTCCACGCGATGACCATGGCGGCGAGCGCCACGATGAACGAGTTGAACATGTACGTCTTGAGCAGGTCGGTGACCGGCTCGTTGTATTTGAGCGACCAGCCGAAGTCGCCGTGCAGCACGTTGCCGAGCCAGATGAAGTAGCGCTGCAGCGGCGGCTTGTCGAGCCCGTAGAGCGCGCGCAGCTCGGCGAGACGGGTGGGGGTGAGCTTGCGGTTGCCGGAGAAGAAGTCGCCGGGCATGAGCGCGAAGAGGAAGAAGACCAGGATCGAGAGGAGGAACATCATCAGGATCATCTGGCCGAAGCGTTTGAGTGTGTACTTGAGCATGGGGTTTCCTTGGGGAGGACCGTGCGGGGTGCGCGGCAGCGCGGCTGCCGGACGGGCAGCGGGGTGCGGGGTCGGATTCGAGTCAGTCCGCGCGGGCCGCGCGTCGCAGAACCGGGGGGCCACCGGCGTACGCAGGCGCCCCCGCCGACGTGGAATCCGTCAGCGGGGGCGTGCCGCGGCGTGCGGCGTGGCCGGTCGGCGCAAGCGGTCAGCGTGACCGGTCAGCGCAACCGGTCAGCGTGACCGACCTGAGCCGGCCGGGGCCGTCACTTCGTGATCTCCAGCTTGGCGAGCGCCTGCGAGCTGTCGCCGGAGCCGGTGCTGAAGTCCTCGGCGTTCTTGATGCGGGCGTTCCAGGCGGACAGCGACTGGCGGTAGGAGACGAGGATGGTGGGGACGTCCTCGCCGAGCTTCTTGTACAGTTCGGCGTAGATCTCCTTGCGCTTGTCCTTGTCCTGGGTGGCGATGCCCTCCTTGGCGAGCTTGGTGACCTCGGCGTTGTCGTAGCCGGTGAGGTTCACGCTCGTGTTGGTGCTGTAGAACTCGTTGATGGCGTCGTCCGGGTCGACCAGGCCGTTGGTGCGGAAGCCGCCGACCATATCCCAGTCGCCGCCCTGGGTCCAGCGCTGGATGATGGTGTCGCCGTCGAGCACTTCCGGCTGGAAGTTGACGCCGATGGCCTTGTAGTTCTCGGTGGCGATCGGCACGACCGGATCGTCGCTCTTGCTGGTCAGATAGCGCAGGGTCAGCTTCTTGCCGTCCTTGACGCGGATGCCGTCCGAGCCTTCCCTCCAGCCGGCCTCGTCAAGCAGCTTCTTGGCCTTGTCGGCGTTGTACTTGTAGGTCGGCACGCCCTTTTCGGTGTAGGACCACTGGGTGGGGGCGGCGTAGACGTTGGCGACCTGGCCGAAGCCCTTGAGCTGGACGTCGACGATCTGCTGACGGTCGAGGCCGTAGACGAGGGCCTGACGCACCTTCTTGTCCTTGAGGATGTCGTTCTTGTTGTTCAGCCAGATCTCGCTGATGTCCGGCACGGTGGATTCGCGGATCGTCGCGAAGCCGAAGGACTTGAGCTGGTCGAGGTTGTCCTGATCGGGGGTGAAGCTGTCGTCGTCGGTCTCGCCGTTCTGGAAGTTGGCGAGCGCGGTGTCCTTGGACGTGACCTTGAAGATGAGGTTCTCGATCTTCGGCTTGCCGCCGTAGTAGTACTTGTTGGCCTTGTAACGGATCTCCTGGCCGTCGACGTACTTGCTCAGCTGGTAGGGGCCGTCGCCCATCGGCTTGGAGTAGAGGTCCTTGAGGTAGTCGAGCTTGCCCTTCTTGTAGTCCTTGCCGTAGTAGGCCTTGGAGAGGACCGAGCCGCCGAGCGTCTGCAGGGCGAGCGGGTTGACCTTCGTGGTCTCGATGGTGATGGTCTGGTCGTCCACGACCTTGATGCCGGAGATGGACTTCGCGTTGCCGTTCTTGTACTCGTCGACGCCCTTGATGCCGATGTTCGTGAAGTCGGCGCCGCCCGAGTAGGCCGGGTCGTTGAGCAGGGTGAGCGTGAAGGCCACGTCCTTGGCGGTCAGCGGGCTGCCGTCCGAGAACTTGAGGCCCTTGCGCAGGTGGTACGTGTAGGTCAGGCCGTCGCTGGAGATGTCCCACTTCTCGGCGAGGTCGGGCTTGACGTTGCCGGAGTTGTCGACCACGACGAGCGAGTTGAAGATCGGCTGCGTGGCGTTGCCGTCCCAGCCGTTGTCCTGGAAGTAGGGCAGGAACACGCCGGACGGGGTGCCGATAGTGGTGACGAACGTGTCGTCGCGCTGGTTGGCCTTGGCCGGGCTCTTGGAGGCGTCGCCCTTGTAGACGATCTTGTTGAGGCTGCCGTCCACGGTGGTGGGCGTGGAGCTGGTGGCGCTGTTGTTGCTGGCGCCGCATCCGGCGAGCATCAGCGCCGCGACCGCCGCCGCCAGCACCGAGGTGATCCGGCGGGCGCGCGACTTGGTTGCAAGTGACATATTCCGCTTTCCTCTGCTTTCTGTCTTTCCTTTGGTCTCTGCCGTATCCTGACATGACGCTCGGATACCACAGTGATTTTTCTGCTGTACGCGATAATTTCAGGAAAAGTTCCTAAGACTGCCGCTTTCCCTTCCGAGTTCAGAACACTACACCATTGGTCGCGCTCACATGTGGGGCCCGTTATACGCATTTGATATAGGGTGTTATCAATCGGCGGGGGTATAACAAGAGGCGGGTCATGGGCAGGACGCCGGGCGGGTTGCCGGGTCAGATCGCCTGCCATTGTCATAGTATCGCGTCGCGTGTCGTATCGCGGTTGGGTTCGGCGGCGGCGCAGGTGACGAAAGAAGGAACCATGACGGTCATGTCGTCGACGCGCAACGTGTCGAACGCTGCGCCGCACGCCGCGCAATTGTCCATATCATCCGTATCCAAATCCTACGGTGACGTCCACGCACTCATGTCGGTCAGCCTCACCGTGCCGGCAGGCCGCATCGTCGGCGTGCTCGGGCCGAACGGCGCCGGCAAGTCGACGCTGCTGCACACCGCATGCGGACTGCTGGAGCCCGACGCCGGCGACGTGCTGTTCCAAGGCGCACCCATCCGCACGTTGGGACCGAAACTGTACAATCATCTGTCCTGCGTGTTGGAGGACAGCGCCCTGACCTACATGTTCCTGCCCGGCTGGGAGAACCTCTACTATCAGGGCGCACTGTACGGGCTGAGCCGCAGGCGAACGCGCGAACGCTGTCTGCCGATGATCCGCCTGCTCGGATTGGAACGGCACATGGGCAAGCGGGTCGGCGACTGGTCACGCGGCACCCAACAGAAGCTTGCGCTGGTCACCGCCATGATCCCCCGGCCGCAGGTGCTGATCCTTGACGAGCCGACGCTCGGACTGGATGTGGTCTCCAAGCGTGACTTCATGCGCACCGTGCGGCAGCTGGCAGACGAGGGCACCGCCGTGCTGCTCGCCTCGCACCAGTCGGAGGTGATCGAGCAGCTGGCCGACGACGTGCTGCTCATCGAACACGGCCACGCGCTATGGTCCGGGCCGTATGACCGGTTCATCGCCGACCATTCGCAGGGCGGCGGGCCGGAGCCGCTGGAGACGATACTGCTGCGCATCTTCGATGCGGATACGGGGGATGACGATGACGAAGATGACGAAGACAACGAGTGAAAGAGGCACGATGATGACACGGATCCCATTGCTGTTCGCCGCCGAAATACGGCGGTATCTCGCCGAGGTGAGCCGGTACGTGAGCGGCTACATCTCCAGTCTCATCGTCTCCGGCATCGTCATCGCCATGCTGGCGCTGTCGAGCGAGGCGCGCACCGACCCCTCATACTGGATTGGCTTCCTGCTGTGGACCACCTCGTCGACGCTGATCTCTGAATCCAGCGTGTCCATCTCCAGCGACAAACAGGACGGCACGTTCACGCAGCTCATGCTGCGGCCGACCTCGCTGCTCACGCAGATCACCGTCAAGGCGCTCACCTGGGTTGTCGTGTCGACCGTCGTGGACACGGCGTTCATCCTGCTCTTGTTCGCGTTGCTGCACGTGCCGATGGGCATGAGCCTTGGTGCGGTCCCCGTCGCGCTGCTGACGCTGGTCGCGCTGTTCGGCTTCACCATGGTGCTGGCCGGCGTGACCGTGGTGTACACGAAAACCGCATCGTTCGCCGACATGCTCGGCTACGCGATGATGTTCCTTTCGGGAGTGATTGTGCCGCTGGCCTCACTGCCCACGCCTCTCGCATGGATCGGCCGCTGCCTGCCGATCACGCTGGGCACGCAGATGGCGCGCGACTACATTCTCGGACGGCCGGTGTCGTTGGTTGAATGGCTGGCGTTGGCCGTGCAGGTCGTCGTGTATCTGGCGCTCGGGTATGTGCTATTCACGCTGATTCTGAGGTACGGGCGCAAGCACGGCATCAACATGCGCTATTGACGGGTGAAGGGGTGATTGAGATGCGCTGGAGATGTGACTTTTCGCCTTCTTGCCGAGATGTGGGTGTTTTGTTTGGCGAATATCACCGCAAACACGCTGTCGCGAATCACAGAATCGTTGGAAAATGGCCATTCCGCGATGCGGTTCCTGTTGCATTGACGACAACAAAACACCCACATCTCGAGCACGGTGCTGGTTGAAGGCCTGAGCAGGGGCTGCAACCGCGCATCGACCATACGAACATGAACCATATGCATGGTTTTAGCCGTCCTGGTGCTGCTTTCTGACCGGTTCGGTAGGCTGGTGGGCATGAAGATCGATATCGTGTCCGTGTTCCCGGAATATTTCGACGTGCTGAACCTCAGCCTGTTCGGCAAGGCGCAGGAGAAGGGCATCGTCTCAGTCGCCGCGCACAACCTGCGCGACTGGACGCATGACGTGCATCATTCGGTGGACGACACCCCTGTCGGCGGTGGGGCCGGCATGGTGATGAAACCCGCCGTATGGGCGGAATGCCTCGACGAGCTGCTCGGATTGGAGCCGGTCGAGATGGGTGCCTGCGACGCGTCCGAGGATGCCGCGGCCGATTCGGCCGGCGTCGATGACCAGCCGACCGACGAACAGCCGGCGGCGGACGCAAGCGAGGTTCGTATTGACCGCTCCGAGCAGCCGACAGCCGTGGACGGAATACATGCGCAGCCGTCAGATGCGACGGACGATGACACGCAGGCCATGCCGCAATCGGAAGCCGACGCGCAACCTGCGGCCGCTCCCGGCACCGTGCTCATCTTCCCGAACCCGTCGGCGCCGCTGTTCACCCAGCGCGACGCCACCGAGCTCAGCCACGCGGGCCGGCTGGTGTTCGGCTGCGGGCGGTACGAGGGGTATGACGCGCGCATCCCGCCCTATTACCGGGCGCAGGGCGTGGACGTGCGTGAATATTCGATCGGCGACTATGTGCTCAATGGCGGCGAAGTCGCGGTTTCGGTGATGCTGGAGGCGATCACGCGGCTGCTGCCCGGGTTCATGGGCAACGCCGATTCGATCGTCGAGGAGTCGTACACGGGCGAGAACGCGCTGCTCGAGCATCGGCAGTACACGAAGCCGGCCGTGTGGCGCGGCGTGGGCGTGCCGGACGTGCTGCTGTCCGGCGACCACGGCAAGGTCGACCGGTTCCGCCGCGATGAGGCGCTGGAGCGTACGGACCGGATCCGACCGGACCTCATCGCGAAGCTGGACTGCCGTCGGCTCGACAAGGCCGACCGCAAGACGCTGATGGCCTTGGGCTGGGAGGTCTCCGGCGAGCATCCGCGCCGATTGGGGTGAGTGCGGACAGACCGGCGATCGTCCGAACCACCGTATCGGCCTCATCACCCGCGCGACACGCCCAGGATGGTTGCACGCTCGAAAGATAGGTCATACAGGAACAGCGGAAAACCGGCGATTCCACGAATCGTATCTTTCGAGCGTGCATCCACTTCTGGCGTGTCGCGCCGACTGATGAGGAATCGCGCTCAGACTATTCAGGGAAAACAAGCCAGACGGCAATCACCGCGACGACATCACCGCGTCTCCCGTCTCGAAGCAGAGAACAGGGGGCGGTCGCCTCACCATACGCTCCTTGGGAGCCTGAGCGCAATCCCCGGCAACGTCACATCCCGCAAACCGCGGCAACGGCACCCATGCCAGCCCGCTCTTAGCGTGTGCTGTCGCGCACGATGACGCCGCAGTCGGTCATGAGCAGCTCCGGCTTGACGATCTCGCCGCGGATGCGCCCGAGAATGCGGTCCACCGCGGTCGGCGCGGTCCATTCCAGCCGCGAATCCATCGTGGTGAGCGGAATCTGCAGGTACTGGGCCTCCTCGATGTTGTCGAAGCCGATCACCTGCACCTGCCGCGGAATCTCGATGCCGTTCGCGCGCATGACCGTCAACGCGCCGATGGCCAGCTGGTCGTTCAGCCCGATCACGCCGTCGAACGCGATCCCCCGGTCGATCAGCTCCTGCGTGGCGTGCGCCCCCGCGCCGATCGTCCACTCCTGCTCGACGTTGCCGACGAGCCGCGCGTCCAACGTCGCCCCGCGCCGCCGGCACTCTTCGATGATGCCGCGCAGGCGCAGCTGCGCGTTGCCCTCCGTCGCGCCGAGCAGTCGATCCTCGTCGTACTCGCCGCGGCCGCCGATCACGGCCAGCGAGCGCACGCCCCGGTCGAACAGGTATCCGGCAGCCGCGCGCGCCGCCTGAACGTCGTTGGGCGTGACGTGATCGGCTTTGCCCCACGTGGTGCGCGCGCCGACCACCACGAGCGGAAAGTCGACGTCCAGATCCTCCGGGGAGATGTCCTCTACCTCGCTCATCGACAGGATCATGCCGTCCGAGACCGTCGAGTTGAAGCTGCGCAGCAGCGCCCGCGCGCCTTTCGCCGAACCCTCCGCGTACGTGGTGACATAAACAAGGTAGCCGCGCTGCCGGGCCGCGTCGATCACGCGGTTCGCGAGCTCCGCCAGGTACGGCGCGGTGAGCGTGGGCACGGCGAGGGTGATGAATCCGGTGCGGTCGCGGTTGAGGTTACGCGCGGCCACGTTGACCCGGTAGCCGGTGCGTTTGATGACCGCTTCGACCTTGGCTCGCGTCGCCTTGCTCATACGGCCGTTGCCGTTGATCACGTTCGACGCGGTTTTCAGCGATACGCCGGCTTCCTCGGCGACGTCGCGCAGGGTGACGCGCCGGCGTGGGCTTGCCGACGACGTTACTGATGATGCCGATGATACTGCCGACGACGAAGCCGACGATACTGTTGCCGACGATACTGAAGTGCCGTGAGCCGGGCTGCGCTTGCCTGCATCTCGCTCGTCGGTCTTGGCCATCATGTCACCTCGCTGCTTGGGAATCCTCCCCATCGTAACCATCGCCGTTGATGTTCCCGAGTACGGTCCGTTCACAATTCTCAACCGACCGTACTCAAACAGACCCTACGAGTACGGTCGGTCAGAAAAACACAACCGAACGTACCCGAACGAACCCTACAAGTACGATCCGTTGAAAAAACACGACCGAACGTACCCGAACAAACCCGTCCGAGTACGGTTCGTCAATAATTCACAACGAACCGTACCCGAAACGAATCACCCGAGTACGGTCGGTTGAGAAAACATGACCGACCGTACTTGCAGGCGAGCCGGGGTCACTGCGTCCGGGATGCGGTTGTGGTGACGAGCACGCCGTTGCGGTGCAATGTGACCGCCCTGCAGGCCGCACCAGCCGCATCGGCCACGCCAGCCCCGTCAGCCACGCCAGTGTCACAGCGGTAGGCGATCAGCGTCTCACCGGCCGGCTCGCGCACGACCGTATCGTCGTGGGCGCGGTTGATGTAGAAGTCGAACCGCCGCCCGTCCGTCTCGCGCGTCACGTGCAGGATGCGGGCGTCCGATTGGCCGGACGGCTCATCCGCCCAACCGTCCGCGCAATCAGCGCGACCGCGACCGCGGCCATAGCCGACGTCGCGCAGGAAGCGCGCGATGTCGCCGCGGTCGAAGTCGCAGCCGACGAAGTACGCCGTGCCGTCGCCGTAGTCGTGCCGCACGATCGCCGGCGTGCCGTCCAGTTCCCATTCGGTGGCCGTGTCGCCCTCGTACCGCGCCAGCACGGCCGCGTCGGGCGCGACCTCGTCGACGACGTTCGCCCACAGCCGGCAGACGGCGCCGTTGGACAGGCCGACCGTCGCCGGGTCGCCGACAGCCGTCACACCATCACCACCACAGCCGCACCCGTCGCAGCCGTCCTCCCCCTCGTCGCCGATGATGTTGAACTCCTCGCCGCGCACGCCGAGCACGTCGCGCAGCAGACCGTCGCCCGCACCCGGGTAGCCGCCCAGACCGACGTGGAACCGTTCGTCCACGAGTCCGGTCGCGTATCCGACGATCGCCGTGCCGCCGCCGCGCACGAAGTCGGCGAGGCGCCGCACGTCGGCAGCGGACAGTACCAGCACGGTCGGCAGCACGATGGTGTCGTAACCGCTCCAGTCGGCGCGCAACGGCACCACGTCGGCGCGGTCGGCGACGTCCAGGAACGCGCGGTACCAGTCGCGCACGTCATGCCAGTGGCTGAGTTTCATGCTCGGCAGCGTCTGGCAACGAGTCGCCCATTCGCTGTCAGCGTCGAACAGGATTGCCGTGCGCGAGGGGGCGACGCGGCTGCCCTGCAGTCCGGCCTCGCCCAGCCGTTTGAGCAGTCCGCCGAGCTCGCACACGTCGCGGAAGACGCGCGTGCCGGCGCCCGCGTGCGGCAGCATGGCCGAATGGAACGCCTCGGCGCCGGATCGCGACTGCCGCCACTGGAAGAAGTTGATGGCGTCGGCGCCCATGGCCACGTGGGCGAGCGCGTCGCGAATCAGCTCGCCGTGCCGTTTGCGCGCGTTGAGCGGCTTCCACTGCACGGCCGACGTGGAGTGTTCCATGAGATACCATGGCCGGCCGAGCGCGAAGCCGGACACCAGCGAGTCGGAGCAGGCGAGTTCGTCCAGGTGCGATTCGCCTTCGTGGAAGTAGTGGTCGTTGGAGACGAAGTCGACTTCGTCGCTCCAGTCGGCGTAGTCCATCGCGCACTGGTCGGTGGAGACCATGAAGTTCGTGGTGAACGGTTTGTCGGGGCAGATGCGCGCGATGGCGTCGCGTTCGGCCTTGTAGAACTCCTTGAGCGCGTCCGAGCCGAAGCGTTCGTAGTCGAGCTGCTGCGAGGGGTTGGCCATCGCGTCGCCGCCCATGTGCCGCGGCAGCAGGATCTCGTCGAAGTCGTTGACGTGCTGCGACCAGAACGCCGTGCCCCACGCCTCGTTGAGCGCGTCGATGGTGCCGTACTTGGCGCGGCACCACTCGCGGAACGCGCGCTGGGAGTCGTCGGAGTAGTCGTTGCGGTTGTTCCAGCCGTACTCGTTGTTCATATGCCAGGCGGTGACGGCCGGGTGGTCCTTGTATCGTTCGGCGAGGCGGCGGCACAGTTCCAGCGCATACGTGCGGAATACGGGGCTGGTGGGCCGCCACGACTGCCGCGACCCCGGATTGACGACGTGGCCGTAGCGGTCGACGGGCAGCACTTCGGGGTGACGTTCGTACAGCCACAGGGGTGCGGCCGCCGTGGCGGAGGCGAGGTCGACGGCGATGCCGGCGCGGCCGAGCTTGTCGATGATGCGGTCGAGCCAGTCGAAGTCGTACTCGCCTTCGCGTGGCTCGAGGCGGCTCCAGCTGAAGATGCCGAGCGCGACCGTGTTGACGTGTGCCTGCCGCATGAGGCGGATGTCCTCGTCCCAGGTTGTTTCGGGCCACTGGTCGGGGTTGTAGTCGCCGCCGTAGGCGAGGCCTGCGCCGTTATCGGTCAGCAGCGTCGGCCAGCGGAACGGGCGACGGATGGCGGAGTCGGAACGGCCCAGCGCCTTGGTGGTTGACAGCGACATCGGATGTTCTCCTTGAAGATATGGGTGTGGACGGGCGGGCTGCCGATCCGGAACGGCCGCCGGCTGTGGCGATGGCTGTGGCGCCGGCTGTGGCGCCGGCCGGATTTCGGCGCACCCCGCCCGTCGTGTCATTGCGTCATTCTTTGACGGCGCCGGCGGCGAGGCCGGACTGCCAGTACTTCTGCAGGCACAGGAACGCGATCACCAGAGGGACGATCGTGATCAGCGAACCCGTGATCACCAGGTTCTGGATCGCCTGGC
>NZ_WBVT01000016.1 GCF_009193355.1 Bifidobacterium leontopitheci | reverse complement strand
CAAACGACGCCAGGAACGGCTGGGGGGACTGACCCCGGAGGAATTCCGGGACACGTTCCCCACAGCCCGGTCTGGTACCCTTTAATAAACCACGTCCAACTTTTGGGGCGCAGTTCAGTGGAGGGGGCTGGCAGCCGTAGGCTGACTGGGGGAGCGACAGCGGCCGAAGGCTGCAAAAAAAGGCATCGCGCAACGCGCGATACTGCGTCTTCTTGACGGCACTGAGTCTTGGCGGCACTGGACATGCCGCTGACGCTCCCCCAGTCACGGCCTTACGGCCGCGACAGCCCCCTCCACCGAGGGGGCCGAGGCGTAACCGCCGTCCGGGCAAGTCGTCGGCTACAGATGGTCTCCTCTACCGAGGGGGCCGAGGATGGCTTAGTGGATGCAAGCACAGTCACGTTACTCGGGCGAGCAGTGTGACGCTGGTCTTCAGTCTTCGGGCTTGGGGTCGAAGCTGATGGTCAGGGTGCGGTGCATGCCGTGAGCGAGAGCCTCCAGGGAGCGGAACGATGGGTTGATGTGCGCCTGTTCGATGCGCTGGATGGTGATGCGCGAGACGCCGGATGCGGCCGCAAGCTGCTCCTGCGTCATGCCGCATTCCCGCCGCGCCTTCAGCAGCGCCGCCCCCACCTGCGGGTAGATGCGCTCCTTCGTCGCACCTTTCGCCGCGTCCTTCTCCGCGCCTGCGTGATCGCCCATGCCGTTCATATCGTTTCTCCTTCGTGCCCGTATCGCGAGACATTCCCTTCATTATGCCGCGTCCTCTGTAGCGCAACACGTCCGCAAACCACCGGAAATCTCATTATTCGAGACAATCAGGCAGGGGAAAACCGACGTACGGCGGCAATCCGGTACATCGGCAGGACGCACGGCACCCGCGCATGATAGCAGCGTATAAGTTCTGACGATAGCCGCATACGCCGAAACCACCGCGAAAGCCACCACACCCCGGCTAATCTGAAACCATCAACCGCACGAACCCGAGCATTCCAGCCGGCGGTCGCAAGCGGAAGACATCGCGGCGGGAACTCTCCCGCACATTCAAGGAAAGACCGAGCAAGGGGAAACCATAATGACTTTCAAAGCTATTTCGAAACTCAAGAAAGCCGCAGCCGCAGTGCTGGCCGTCGCCGCCCTCGTGGGCGTCTCCGCCTGCGGCAACTCCGCCAGCGCCGCCAACACCATCAAGGTCGGCGTCGTCGGCGACAGCAACGAAGTGTGGGAGCAGTCCGTCATCCCGACCCTCAAGAAAGAGGGCATCAACATCGAACTCGTCAAGTTCTCCGACTACATCCAGCCGAACGAGGCGCTCGCCAAGGGCGACATCGACCTCAATGCCTACCAGGGCTACATCCTGATGGACGACTTCAACAAGACGCACGACAACGCGCTCGCCGCGGTCGGCGAGACCGTGCTCAACCCGATCAGCCTCTACTCCGACAAGGCCAAGAAGGTCTCCGACATCCCCAAGGGCTCCGAGGTCACCATCGCCAACGACGATGTGAACGCGGCGCGCGGCCTGCTGCTGCTCCAGTCCGCCGGGCTCATCAAGCTCGACTACAAGGAGGGCACCAACCCGACCCCCGACGATATCGTCTCCAACCCGAAGAACCTGAAGATCACCGAGCTCGAAGCCTCGCAGACCGCACGGTCCCTGCCCGACGTGGGCGCCAGCGTCATCAACGTGTTCATGGCCCTCGACGCCGGACTCAACCCCAAGTCCGACGCCATCTACATCGAACCGGTCAACGAGCAGTCCAAGCCCTACTACAACATCATCGTCTCCCGCGCCAAGGATAAGGACAACGCCAACTACAAGAAGGTCGTGGAAGCCTACCGCAGCGACGACGTGAAGAAGCTCATCAACAAGCTGTACAAGGGAGCCGTCATCCCGCTGTGGTGACGCGCCCCGCACACAGCCGGCCTTGCATCACAGCGGGTAGGTACCCGCTGTGACATGGAGGACGAACTCGCACACGGCCGGACCTGACGGCCCGGCAGGCGGACGGGACGGGGCGCACGCCCCTCCCGTCCGCCATCGTGCGCCCGCCTGGATCCCATGACCGCGACCGCCGCTCGAACATCCACCACGAATCCAAATCCAAACCCGCCAACCACCCAAACCAAGACCAACCAAACTAAGAAGTCGAGTCATGAGTGAACCACTGACCACACAACAGGCCATCGACCTGTACACCACGATGCGCCGCATCCGCCGCTTCGAGGAGACCGTCAAAGCGCACATCGGCAAGGAGATCGTCGGCCCCGCCCACCTGTACATCGGCGAGGAGGCCGTCGCCACCGGCGTATGCAGCAACCTCACGCACAAGGACTACGTGACCAGCACCCACCGCGGCCACGGGCACACCCTGGCCAAGGGAGCCCGCGTCGACAGGTCGCTCGCCGAACTCTACGGCCGCACCACCGGATACTGCAAAGGCAAGGGCGGCTCCATGCACCTGGCCGACTTCAGCGTCGGCATGCTCGGAGCCAACGGCGTGGTCGGCGGCGGCTTCAACATCGCCACCGGCGCGGCGCTCGCCGTCAAGCAGCGCCACGGCAGCGAGGTCGCCGTCTGCTTCTTCGGCGACGGCGCGTCCAGCCGCGGCACGTTCCACGAGGCCGTCAACCTGGCGGCCAGCTGGAAGCTGCCGGTCATCTACGTGTGCGAGAACAACGCGTGGGCGTCCACCACGCGCTTCGACGACATCAAGAACGTCGACTACCTGTCCGAACGCGCCGCCGGATACGGCATTCCCGGCGTGACCGTCGACGGCAACGACGTGGAATCCGTGCGCGCGGCCTCCGCGAAGCTCATCGCCCGCGCCCGCCGCGGCGAAGGCCCGAGCATCCTCGAATGCAAGACGTACCGACGTGACGGCCACTTCATCACCGACCCGCAGAAGTACCGCAGCCAGGAGGAGGTCGAGGAGTGGAAGCTCTACAACGACCCCATCGACCGGTTCCGCCGCAAGATCCTGCTCGAAGGCAAGGTCACGCAGGCCGACCTTGACGCCGCCGAGCAGCGTCTCGACGACGAATTCGACGCCGCGCTCGAATTCGCGGCCAACAGCCCGTTCCCCAAGGCCGAGGACGCCTTGGACGATGTTTTCTCCGGAGAGGTGAACCTGTATGAGTGAGCGAATCATCACATTCGGCGAGGCGACTCGCGAAGCCATGCTCGAGGAGATGCGCGCCGACGAGCGCGTGTTCGTCTACGGCGAGGACATCGCCAAGCAGGGCGGCATCTTCGGCCAGTTCGCCGGCATGAAGGACGAGTTCCCCGAACGAGTGCTCGACACGCCGATCTCGGAGACCGCACTCGTCGGCGCCGGCGTCGGCGCGGCCATCGCCGGTGCCAAGCCGGTCATCGACCTGCACTTTGCCGACTTCATCGGCATCGCCATGGACGAGGTGCTCAACCAGATGGCCAAGGCGCACTACATGTTCGGCGGCCAGGCGTCCATGTCGCTCGTGCTGCGCGCGCCGGACGGCCTGATGAAGCACGGCGCCGCCCAGCATTCGCAGTCCCTGGAGACCTGGTTCACCAACATCCCCGGCATCCGCGTGGTCGTGCCCTCCACGCCGGCCAACGGCAAGCAGCTGCTCAAGGCCGCCATCGAGGACCCGAACCCGGTCATCTACTTCGAGAACAAAGGCCTGTTCCCCGTCAAGGGCGACGTGCCCGAGGACCTGCCGCCCATCGACATCAGCAAGGCCGAGGTCGTCCGCCCCGGCGCCGACGTGACGCTCATCAGCTACGGTCTCATGCTCACCAAGGCGCTCGAAGCGGCCGAAGTCGCGCAGCGCGAGCACGGCGTGAGCGTGGAGGTCATCGACCTGCGTTCCATCACGCCGCTCGACATGCCGACGATCTACGATTCGGTGAAGAAGACCGGCCATCTGGTCATCGCGCATGAGGCCATCAAGATCGGCGGCGTCGGCGGCGAGATCGCGGCGCGCGTGGCCGAAAACCATTTCGACTATCTGCGCGGCCCCATCCTGCGCGTCGGCGCGCGCTTCACGCCGCTGCCGTTCAGCCCCGTGATGGAGGACTACGTGCTCGCCGGCGTCAAGGAGATCCTCGGCGCCGTGCTCGCGGCGGCGCCGGCAGACGCTACCACGAAAGACGACGCGGCGAAGGCGGGTGAGGCGGCGTGAGCCTCGACACCCGCACCACGACGGCCGGCGCCGGCGCGCCGCTCATCGACCTTGACCACATCGTCGTCGAATTCGGCCACGGCAGGAACCGCTTCCGTGCGGTCGACGACGTCTCGCTCACCATCCGCAAGGGCTCCATCTACGGCATCATCGGCTTCTCCGGCGCCGGCAAGTCCACGCTCGTGCGCACGATGAACGTCCTGCAGCGGCCGACCAGCGGCACCGTCACGTTCAACGGCGCCGACATCGGGGCCCTCTCCGAATCCCGTCTGCTGCCGTTGCGCCGCAAGATCGCGATGATCTTCCAGCATTTCAACCTCATGCCTTCGCGCACGGTGCTGGACAACGTCACCCTGCCGCTCATTCATGAGAAGATCTCCAAACGGGACGCGCGCGCCAAGGCCATGCATCTGCTCGAGCTCGTCGGCATCGCCGACAAGGCGAAGGCGTATCCGCGTCAGCTCTCCGGCGGCCAGCAGCAGCGCGTCGCCATCGCGAGGGCGTTGATCGGCGACCCGGAGGTGCTGCTGTGCGACGAGGCGACCAGCGCGCTCGACCCGCGCACCACGCGCTCGATCCTCGCACTGCTCAAGGACCTCAACGAACGGCTGGGCCTGACCATCGTGCTCATCACCCATCAGATGCAGGTCGTCAAGGACATCTGCACCGACCTTGCGGTCATGAGCCATGGCCGCGTCGTCGACTCCGGCTCCATCCTCGACGTGTTCGACCACCCCTCCAGCGAACTCACCCGCGAGTTCATCTACACGTCCGGCAACATGAACAAGGGCATCACGCTCATGCAGACGCACCCCCTGTTCGCCCGCGAACGCGAGGCCGGCCACGTGTACCTGCTCTCCTCCGTCGGCTCGGGCGCCGAAGAGACGCTCATGGCCGACGCGCACGACCGGTTCGGCGTGACCGGCAACATCATGTTCGGCAACGTCGACGTGATCCACAACACGCCGGTCGGCATGATCTTGGTGAGTCTCGATGGGCCGGACGCGGCGATCGACAACGCCCTTGCCTACTTCAAGTCGGTGGGCGTGGGCGCCACGCCGCTCGCCGAGCTGCACGTGAACGAATCCGAAGAGAACGAGACGCCCGCGGCCGACGCGGCGACGGCGAGCGAGAGGGGAGACGACAATGAGTGAACTGCTGGAGACCTGGCTGCCGAACGTGTCGCTGATCTGGCCCGAGGTCTGGGACGCCACGTACGAGACGCTGTACATGGTGATCATCGGCGCGGCCATCGGCTACGCGCTCGGCCTGGTGCTCGGCCTGCTGCTCCTGCTCACCCGCCGCGGCGGGCTCACGCAGAACGTGGTCGTCTACAACATCCTCGACAAGATCGTCAACATCGTGCGCTCCATCCCGTTCATCATCCTCATGGCGTTGCTGGTCGGCGTCACGCGCCTGATCGTCGGCACGTCCATCGGCACCGACGCGATGATCGTCCCGATCGTCGGCGCGACCGTGCCGTTCTACGCCAGGCAGGTCGAGAACGCGCTGCTCGAGATCGACCCCGGCCTCGTCGAGGCGGCGAAGGCGTCCGGCCTCGGCACGCTCGACATCATCTGGCGCGTCTACCTGCGCGAAGGCCGCGTGCCGATCATCCGCGTCTCCGCGCTATCGTTCATCAACGTGGTCGCATTCTCCGCCATGGCCGGCGTGGTCGGCGGCGGTGGCCTGGGCAACCTCGCCATCATCCGCGGCTACAACCGCTTCCAAGGGGACGTGACGCTCGTGGCGACGCTCATCATCCTCGTCATCGTGTTCGTCAGCCAGATCATCTGCAACCTGCTCGCCAAGCGGCTGCAACACTGAAAGGAGCCTCAACCACCATGAGCGTCGCTCAAGCCGACATCCGGGACCGCGTCTGGACGCCCCGGTTCACGCCGATCGCGCAGACCATCCCGCCGAACGTGTTCGCCGACATGGACGTGAAGGTCGCCGCCGCGCGGGCCGCCGGCGCCGACGTCATCGACCTCGCCAAAGGCAACCCGGACGCCTACCCGGCAGACTTCATCCGCGACGTCGCCAAATCAGCGGTCGACGACCCGCTCAACGCGCGCTACACGCCGTTCGACGGCAAGCCGGCGTTCCTCGAGGCCGCCGCCCACTGGTACCGCAACGTGCACGGCGTCGACCTCGACTGGACGACCCAGCTGTTCGCCGTCGAAGGCGCGGTCGACGGCCTCGCCGGACTGTTCG
Source organism: Bifidobacterium leontopitheci (assembly GCF_009193355.1). Taxonomy (GTDB): domain Bacteria; phylum Actinomycetota; class Actinomycetes; order Actinomycetales; family Bifidobacteriaceae; genus Bifidobacterium; species Bifidobacterium leontopitheci. The sequence goes on along the minus strand of NZ_WBVT01000016.1, from coordinate 53,777 downwards.
CCATCCTCGTCGACCGCGGCGACGCCGTCGCCTTCGCCGACCCGTACTACCCCTCGTACCACTGCATGGCCGTCATGCACGGCGCCGAGGAGATCCTGCTGCCCGCGCGCGCCGAACTCGGCTGGCTGCCTGACCTCGACGCCGTGGACGAATCCGTATGGCGGCGGCTGCGCGTCCTCGTGCTTAACTACCCGAACAACCCCACCGGCGCGCAGGCCCCCGCATCGTTCTTCGAGCATGCGGTGGCGCTCGCCAAACGGTACGGGTTCCTCATCGTGCACGACTTCGCCTACACGGGCCTCGGCGTGCGTGACGACGACCAGCAGGTCAGCCTGCTCGCCGTGCCCGGCGCCATCGATGTGGCCGTGGAGGTCGACTCCCTGTCGAAGATGTATGCGATGGCCGGCTGGCGAGCCGGATTCGTCGCCGGCAACCGGGATGTCGTCGCCCGGCTCAAGCAGTACCACTACCAGATGGGCTCCATGGTCACCGGCATGATCCAGGACGCCGGCGTCGTCGCGCTCGACAGCGACCAGTCATGCGTGGCCGAGCTGGCGCACCGCTATGCGCGTCGCCGCGAGATCGTCGCCGGCGGATTGCGTGCGCTCGGCTTCGACGTGTTCGACTCGGCCGGCGGCATCTACGTGTGGTTCAAGGCGCCGGACGGCTGGAGCGGCCAGCGGTTCGCCGACACGCTGCTCGACGTGGCCGAAGTGGCCGGACTGCCCGGCACCTGCTTCGGCCACGTGGGTGCCGACTGGGTGCGGCTCAGCCTGCTCAAGGACGAAGCGCAGCTGCGCGAAGCCGTGCAGCGCATCGACGCCGCCCGCGACCGTCTGGGGCTGCGCTAGACGACAGGCCGTCCTCAGTGGAGGAAACCTCGACGGCATGAGCATCGCGCTCGGCCCGTCACTCGGCCCCTCGGTGGAGGGGGCTGTCGGTCGTAGGCTGACTGGGGGAGCGTCACCCGCGACGGCATCCCCCCAGTCGGCTTCGCCGCCAGCGTGGGGCGGATTCGCTGTGCTCCCGCTGGCGGGAACTGTCGAGCGCATCGAGACTGAGGGTGGCCGTCCGCTTCGGAGCCTTCCGCTGGTTCTTCGCGCTGACTGTGTCCCATAAGCGCAAAAACGCCCGCAATGTCGTTATGGGACGTCCCGTAACGACATAATCGCCGTTTTTGCCGTTGCGGGAGCATGCGCGTCCCTCTGCGCCGCTAATCCTGATATCGGCGATATGTCAGGAATCGCCATTTTCCAACGATTCTGCGATATCGGCAGCCAGTCGATCCCGACAGCCGCGTGTCCCGTAACGACGAAATCGCCTCCTATGTCGTTGTGGGACGTCCCATAAGTGCAAAAACGCCTGCAATGTCGTTATGGGACGTCCCATAACGACAAGATCGGCGTTTTTGCACTTATGGGACACAGGAAGCCTCCCGCCGCGGGCACCCAGGCGCTCCCGGCGTCGTCATGGCGTTCGCCCGTTTGCCACAAGTCGACGAAACCGGCGTTTTCGCAAGGTTGTGGCAATGCGCGTGGACCAGTCAGCGTCGTTCGTGTCGGCTGATGCTGATGCGGTCGCGGGTGACGCTCCCCCAGTCTTCACTTCGTTCAGACAGCCCCCTCCACCGAGGGGGCCAGGGTTGCGGGTCGGTCGGCCAAGCGAAAGTCAGTGTCCTGCAATCAAGGATGGCCTACGGCCGGTTCAATGCTGGATCGCTGTCGCTCGTTCCTCGCCTATAAACGCCCATGGTGTTTGCTATAAGGCTCGGCCTTTCACGGCGGAGGAGGCCGGGGCGGCGAGCCGACCGGCTGCCGCTGCCGGTATAACCGGCAGGGGAGTGGCACGATCCGGAGGCTCAGCCTGCGCTATTCCCGTACCGCCCGTACGTACAGGTGATACGGCCTGTCGGCTTCCACGAACGTCAACGGGACGAAACGCAATCCCGAACGACGGTGGATGAACGTGAGCGGATCCCCGCCCTGTTCGAACTCATCGTCCGATAAACACCCCGAGCCGTCCGCCTGCCCGAAATCCGCCGTCAGCATCTCCTGACGGTCGTCAAGCGCGGCGAGCACGTACGGTCCCCACGCCACCGCCGCGACATCCGGGCGGTCGGGCGTGGGAATCAGGCGGAAGCGCGTCGTGAACGTCAACTCGAACAGCGCATTACTCCACGTCCGCTCATCCTCGTCGTCAGGCAGCGTGATCGTCACCTGCCTGACGCCTGACCTGCGCAACGTCACGGGATCACTAGGCGTCGGCAACAGTGCGCCGGGCTCCCTCGTGGCCGCGCCGACATGGATGCGCGCGCCGGCGTCATCCATGAGGTCGAAGGCGTCGCGCCGGCTGCGCACGCGGAGAGTCACCGAACCATCCGCGCTCCAATCGGGCACATGGAAGCTGATCGCACGCCGGTTCAGACGCGTGAAGGACATGGTCGCACGGCCCGGATTCGTGTAATCCCTCTGCATGAACAGCGATGCCGTTTGATCGTGGAAGAGCAAAGGCAGATAACGGTTCACCATGAACGTGCGCGCATCCGAGGCGAACGCGCACGATGCTGCGAGGAAGTGCGACTCCAGCCCCGTGCCGTGGCAGCAGCTGTTCTCCTCAAGATCGAACCTCTTGCGCCCGCCCGGCCGCGTGGGCATGAAATACGTGCTGCCGCCGTCTTCGCGCCGGCTGGCGCTCGCCGCAATATGGTTGAGGAACGCCCAATCCAGATAGTCGACGTACCGGCGGTCGGGGTCGAACTCATAGAGCCGCGAAACCAGCTTGACCATGTTGTATGTCGCACAGCTCTCCGCAGTGTCGTCGTCCAGCAGCGAGCCGATGGCGTCCGGATCATGGAACATTTCGCCTTCACCGGTGCCGCCCATCGCATACAGATGGTGGTCGAGCACCGTATCGGCGAAGAACCTCGCCGCGTCGAGATACCGCCGATCGCCGCACACGCGGAACATCTCCACCCAGCCGATGACCTGCGGGATATGCTGGTTCGCATGCATGCCCCCGAGCGCATCCTCGTGCTGAAGCATCGGCGTGAGCAGGCGGTCATTGTCGAACATGCGGGCCGCCTCAAGGAACCTCGGATCGCCGTCGATCCGGTACAGGATGGCCAGCGACTCGTTCATACCACCGAACTCGCCGGCGATGTACAGGCTCCACATGCGCTGCAACCGCTCACGCGGCAGCTTCCGCAGCCGCTCATACGTCCACAGGCCGATGCCCCTGGCCAGGTCCAGCGCCGTGTCGTTGCCGGCATACCGGTACGCGTCGAGCAGGCCGGCGAGGATCTTGTGCAGCGTGTAATACGGCGCCCAGATGGTCGGATATGTCACGAGACGTTCCAACAGATCGAACTGGGTTTCGTCGTACGCCGACAGGAACCCCGGATGGATGCCGGGCCGCGCTGCGAGCGCGCGCTGCACTTCGGCGAGCGAGCCGACCAGATAGTCGAGCGGGTGCCGCATCGTGCCGTCGCCGGTCGCCGCGTATGCCAGCGCGTATGCGGACATCAAGTGGCCCAGCGTGTGACCGCGCAGCTGAGAGTCCGGTGCATCCCAGCCGGTCATCGGCTCGGCGCCATGGTCATCGAGCCCGGCCGTACGCCTGAATTCGCGCAGAGGCCGGTCGAGATCGAGGTCGCGCAGATAGAAGAACCGGTCCTGCTGGTTCCTGGACAGCGGCCACTCGCCGGCGAGCCTGGCATGGCTGAAGGGGATGGGGGAGATGCGCTGGTATGCCACGGTGCGTGCAGGTGCGGTTTCGGTTTGGCTGCCGGACGTCCCCACATGGATTGTCGCGGTGACGGGAACCGTGCCGCGACGTGCGTTCGGCGCCGCGTTGTCCGGTGAGGCGACGTTGTCCGGTGAGGCGATGTCGTCCGGTGAGGCAATGTCGTCCGGCGAGCCGGCATGTTGGACGACGCCATGATGGACGATTGTGTCGCCGGCCGTGACGCTCGCCGTATGCGCGGTGCCGTCATCCCACGTGACCGGTACGGCGACGGTCCGCCCGTCGTCCGTATGCGCGGCCACGAACGCCGGCAGATCGTAGCGTGCTCCGGCGTCGGCCGTCAGCGACAGCGGAGCCGCGTCGATGACGGTGAATCCGGCACGTTGTTCCAGCACGCGCACTTCGAACGTGCGCGTCTCGCTCGCCGCGCCGTGACGGACCGTTGCGGTGAGCGTCACCATCCGGTCGCCGCGGCCGAACTGCGGCCGGTGCACGGTGCCGTCCGGCTCCAGCCAATGGTCGTCGCCGCTCGACCAGCTGACCGTCGATCCGTTCGCGCCGACGGACGGCAACGTCAGGTCGAACTCGACGGTGCCGGTGTTGCCGATATGCAGCAGTTCCGCGTCCAGCCTCGCCAGCCGGGAGTCCTCTGATATATGTGATGTGGAACGATTGCCTGCCATGGTCCCCTCCTTGCCGAGGATGCGTCGGAGCATCCTCCTGACGTCCACCTTACAGCCAATACTGGGAATCATGTCTCTTACTATCGGAATCGTGGGCCTGCCGAACGTGGGCAAGTCCACCATGTTCAATGCGCTGACGCGCAACAATGTTCTCGCCGAGAACTACCCGTTCGCCACCATCGAGCCGAACACCGGCATCGTGCCCCTGCCGGACGATCGCCTGCCCGTGCTCGCCAAGCTCGTGCACACCGAGAAGATCGTGCCCGCCACGGTGACGTTCGTGGACATCGCAGGCATCGTCAAGGGCGCTTCGGAGGGTGAGGGCCTGGGCAACAAGTTCCTCGCCAACATCCGCGAGGCCGACGCGATCTGCGAGGTCGTGCGCGCCTTCAAGGACGACGACATCGTGCACGTCAACGGCAAGGTGGACCCGGCCGACGACATCGACACCATCAACACCGAGCTGATCCTCGCCGACCTGCAGACCATCGAGAACGCGCTGCCCAAGCTCGAGAAGGACCTGCGCGGCAAGAAGATCGAGCCGGCGTACCTGGATGCGGTCAAGAAGGCCAAGACGATCCTCGAGAACGGCGAGACGCTCGACAAGGCCGCGCGCGAGGGCCGCTTCGACAAGGACTCCGTGTACGACCTGCACCTCATGACCGCCAAGCCGTTCATCTACGTGTTCAACGTGGACGACGACGAGCTGGCCAACGACGACCTCAAGCAGCAGCTGTCCGCGTCGGTCGCGCCCGCGCCCGCCGTGTTCCTCAACGCCCAGTTCGAGGCCGACCTGACGGACCTCGACGAGGCGGACGCCCGCGAGATGCTCGAGGACGCCGGCCTCAAGGAGTCCGGCCTGGACCAGCTGGCGCGCGTGGGCTTCGACATCCTCGGCCTGCAGACGTTCCTCACCGCCGGTGAGAAGGAGGTTCGCGCCTGGCAGATCCACAAGGGCTGGACCGCCCCGCAGGCCGCCGGCGTGATCCACACCGACTTCGAAAAGGGCTTCATCAAGGCCGACATCGTCTCCTACGACGACTTCGTTGCCGCGAACGGCTCCATGGTGCAGATCAAGGAGGAGGGCAAGCTCCGCCAGGAGGGCCGCGACTATGTGATGCAGGACGGCGACATCGTCGAGTTCAAGTTCAACGTGAGCAAGAAGTGATTGCCGCGTAGTGACAGGGGGTCTTGGAATTTCGGTAATTCCAAGACCCCCTGTCATATGTGGAATCAATGGTCGCATGTGTGTGCCGTGTCGGGAATGACGTATTCGAGGTCTGCGCATGGGCACGCTTCATCAAAGTGGGTTTGAACTTGTGGCCTCACCCTAGGCTTCTTCCGCCGTGCGATGGCGTGTGTTGCATGAGGAGGAACGTGCGCGCGGCGTCAATGTACTGCTGTTCAGCCCCGGCAACATGGACACCGAAATGAACGTGCGCGGCGCCGCATCCGGTAAACTGGCTCGGCTGCCGTACCTTGATTTGCGCAGGGAAACGGCGAAAGCGTTGGCGAAGGCCGAACGCGGATGCGCGAACTACACGCCGCTGACGTTCTACAAGCTGTACCATGTGTTCGCCAAGCTGGTGCCGACCACGTTGGCCGTGCGCGTCACCAGTCTCAGGTCTGGCGGTGCCGTAAGTCGGGGTTGATGGTCATGGCCGGTTCGCATCATCCCTGTCGTTACGAGGAATCCAAACACAGCCACCAGCCGGAGGTGGCGGTAGATGTTGTACCGTATACTTCGCAATGCAATATCTTGTATTGAAGGAGACGGATATGCCGTACATCAGGGCTCGTGTTGCGGGAGATGGATCAACGGAAATCGCAGCCAAGGTTGCGGATTTGCTCACCGGTCTGGCGGTGGACGTTCTCGGGAAGCAGCGTGACGTGGTGTCCGTGGACGTGGACTTCGCGGATCCTGCGTGCTGGTTCGTCGGCGGGCGATCTGTGCCGGATCGTGGCGAGGGCACATTCTATGTGGAGATCAAGATCACCGAGGGCACCAACGCCAAAGGTGATAAGGCGTTGTTCGTTCGGCGTGCGTTCGATGGCATGGCGGCGATTCTCGGAACGGTGTCCGAAGCCAGCTACATCGTGGTTCAGAACGTGCGTCCGGACTCGTGGGGTTTCGCCGGTCTCACGCAGGAATATCGGTACATTGCCGGCAGACTCGCTGCCAAGACTGATGACTGATTCATTGACCGTACCAGCCGGTACGCGGGGGAAGGAAGGCAAGTCAGCCGAATCCAAGTAGTGATTGCTGAGTAGTGCCAAGGGTCTTGGAGTTCTAGTGATTCCAAGACCCTGATTTTGTAATGGCATGTGAGATAGCTTTGCCGCCGTTGGTCGCGGATAACGGAGCAACGCTGACCAACCACTTATGCTCTCCTCAGTTCGTCATTTCTCGGTCTCGCCACTGGCGTGGGGTGGTGTCCATGTGCTGCCGGAACACGTAACTGAAATAAGCGGGTGATGAGAATCCGCAGACCTGCGAAATCTCCTTGATGGACATGGTTCCCTCGGACAACAACTCACGGGCCTTGCCAAGGCGATAATCGGTGAGGTAGTCGATTGGCGTCTGCCCGGCATATGTGCGAAACAGCTCGCAGCAGACGCGACGGCCGACTATGCCGGCTCGCGCGATGTCGTCAAGGGTGATCTTGTGTGATGCGTTGGCGCGGATGAAGGCCATCATAAGCAGGAAAGACCTGAACTCAGGCCCCGGATCGTTTGCCGCGGCATGTGCCGATGAAGGAGTTGGGTATTCCGAGGTTCTTTGGTCCACCGTCTTGGGTTCGGCGGTGATGGTTCCTTCGTTGATTCTTTCCAACGCCAGAAAGCACAAGTGTGCAGACTGGGCGACTGCCGGCAGCACCGTCAGCGCGTCGCCTGTCTCCTGTTGACTTTCGCACCGGGACAACAGTCGTTCGAGCTCGTCGATACCGAACAGCAACGTGCGGTCCCGTTCGCGGGTTGAGTCGAGTACGACGTAATCAGGAGCGGTGTCATCCATGCGTTTGAGCATGGCGGCTGCCAGTGGCGCGTACATCGCGCCTAGCAGTGAAGCATCGATTACCGTCGAGACGAATCCGGCATCGTCGCCGTCGTCGCATATCAGATAGTGCATGCGACGCGAGTTGATGAAGATGCCTTCGCCTGCATGCAACGGAATGAGCGCGCCGTTGACGAATACGCGTGGATGGCCGTTGAGAACATGGATGAATTCCAAGTCGCGATGCCAATGACACGCCATGCGGAAGCCATAACGACGCATGTCGTCGCGTCTTGCGTACATCGGCAATCCCGGCAGATTGTAGTGCGGGGTTTCCGAAAGGTCGGAGAAAATGGTCAGAGGATTGGGACTCTTCGGAGAGGTCTGATCAATCGTTCGCTCGGCAGTCATTGTTGTCACGATTTCTATAGTAATGGAAACTATAGTGATGGTTCGTCTCGTATCTCATCGAGTTCGTATCACTAATATAACAGTAGTTTCTAAGTGGGTAATGTGAACATATCGATCATCATGTTCACCTTATTTCGATAGTTAATCGTGTTGTCCAGGAAAGGATGCTCATAGTGGATGCCACGAAGACGCGAAGTGGATCCCGGTTCTTCACCGTGCCGGTCGTCACGCTTATCGCATTGACGTTTTTGCTGGGATTGAGCGAGTTCATCGTAGTTGGCGTCATGCAGCCGATTGCCTCGGACATGCGCGTTTCGTTGGCGGCCATCGGTTCATTGGTCTCCGCCTTCGCGCTCGTATACGCGCCGATGACTCCAATCGGAGCGGCCGTATCCGCCAAATTCAATCGATTCCATGCCTTGATGGCGATGACGGGCATCTTCTTGGCCGGCAATGTCCTGTGCGCCTTTGCCCTGAATTATCCGATGCTGCTGGTGGGGCGCATCGTCATCGCCACAGTGAGCGGACCACTCGTGGCCGTGCCCATGACGTTCGCACCGGATCTGGTCGGCGCATCTGATCGGCCCCGGTTCATGTCCTGGATCTTTTCCGGCATCTCCATCGCCGCGGTCTTCGGCGTGCCGATCGGTACATTCATCGCACAACAGTTCGGCTGGCGATGGTCATTCCATCTGATCAATCTGCTGACCGTGCTCGTCATCATATCGATGCTGCGCTGTCTGCCACGCACCTCATATATGACCGGAGCCACGCGTTTTCTGCCGCAATTCCGTCTGTTCACCGACGTGCGGGTCTGGTGCGGCATGCTTGCGGTCGTTTTCGGTGCGGCGGCGACATACTCCTTCTATACATATCTTTCCCCCATCCTCACCGAGGAAATCGGCGTCCCCGAGCGGTACCTGAGTCTTGCGTTGACCGCGATCGGTCTTGCGGCATTGTGGTCCAACCTGTACAGCGGCAAGTTGGCGGCTCGTGGCACCGGCTCGCATCCGATCATCGGTCTGATTCCGCTGTACCTGTTGCAGGCTGTCTGCCTGGCCGTACTGCCGTTCGCAAGTATAATTCCGGCGCTCGGGGCCGTGGATCTGCTCGCACTGGCCTGTCTCATGTACCTGCAGAATTCGCCGTCGCAGGTACTGCATACCGCCATCGCTGCCGAACGGTTCCCCTCGTCCATGACATTGGCCTCTTCGATGAACGCGATGGCATTCAACATCGGCATAACCTTGGGGTCCACCATCAGCGGACTGGCCATGACGCATCTGGGACTGCGTTGGCTCGGCCTCTTTGGCGCGGTGCTGGCATTGGGTTCGGTCGGCGTGCTGGTGCTGCTCAAGCGTGCGGAGTCACGCGACATCACTCGATGGACAACTCTATTTTTGAACAGATAATCCAACAATGAAGTAAAAGGAGCAATCATGAGAACAGTGCTGTGCTCACCCGGCAGCTATATCCAGCAGGAGGACGCATTAGGCTCGCTCGCCTCGGAATACGTGGAACTCGGTTCGGCAGGCGCGTATCTGATCGTCGACCCGTTCATCGACCGGATGTACCACGATCGAATCACTTCGAATTTCGACGCTACGAACACCCCATATCACTACGAGGCGTTCAATGGCGAATGCTCGATGACCGAGATTCGCCGACATCAGGAGCGGCTGGGCGAATGCGACGTAGTGCTCGGCATCGGAGGCGGCAAGTCGCTCGATACGGCCAAGGCCGTGGCGCATCTCGCCGGGTTGCCGGTCGTCATCGTGCCGACGGCCGCGTCCTCGGACGCGCCGTGTTCGCGGCTTTCGGTGCTGTACACCGACGACGGGCAGTTCGACAAGTATCTGCCCTTGCCCAAGAACCCGGAAAAGGTGATCATGGACACGGACGTCATCGCCAAGGCACCTGCCAGACTCCTGACGGCCGGCTTCGGTGATGCCTACGCTACCTATTTCGAAGCTCTTGCCTGCATCAAATCGAACGCGGTCACCATGGCCGGCGGCCATGCCACCAATGCCGCCGAAGCGATGGCACGCCTATGTCATGACCTGCTCATCGCCGACGGCGTGAAGGCCTTGGCGGCGGCGCGTAAGGGTCTGCGCACCCGTGCCTTGGAACAGGTGGTCGAGGCGAACACGCTGCTCAGCGGCATCGGTTTCGAGTCGAGCGGATTGGCGGCGGCGCACGCCGTGCACAACGGCCTGACCGCGCTGGAAGGCACGCATAAATATCTGCACGGAGAAAAAGTAGCATACGGCACCCTCACGCAGTTCGTGCTGGAGGACCGGCCGATGGCTGATTTCGAGGAGGCGTTTGGATTCTTCCGCGCGGTCGGCTTACCAACCACCTTGGCCGGCATCGGCATTGCAGACGCCACGGACGCCGACCTGCTGCGCGTGGGCAAACTGGCCTGCTCACCGGACGACACGATGGGCAACATGCCGTTCGAGGTCACTCCGTCCGACGTGGCCACCGCCCTGCGTGCAGTGGACTCGCTCGACGCCGTAGTCGGATAGCGGGACTTGTCCGTATGAACGGCCTGTTGCTGGAGAAACAGCCTGATGCCGTATAGCGACATCGTCGAGTTCAAGTTCTCCCCAACGCTTAAAAGTGATTGCTGTATAGCGCCGAGGGCCTCAGGATCCAACGATTCCAAGGCCTTCGGTTGCTCCTGTTACAATTGCACTTCTTGTCAGATTCGATTATGCGCATCGCTGTAATGCGCGAATAGGGGTCCGTTATGAGTCTTAAGTTGCCGATTCTCGTTGTCACCGATCTTGACGGCACGCTACTCAATGAGCATGGGCGGGTCTCCTCTCGATTGCAAGACATGCTTGGCCGAGCTAATAATGCCGGCGTTCTTTTCGCCGCGGCGTCAGCGCGTCCGCTTCGCTTGGTAAAGCAAGTACTGGGACCGGTATTGCCTTTATTCTCCGCTTTGTTTGCGTCCAACGGTGCGCAGATTGTGGATACGGCCACATGCCATGTCATTCATTCCGAACTGCTTGATGAGAGGCAGTGTGTTGGCATTATCGCCATGCTGAAAAATAAATATCCGCAGGCTGGATTCGGGTGGGAGTACAGGGAAGGATTCGGTTGCGATCAAACATTTTGGGACCTGCGCGCGCATGGAGGAATACTGCGCGATCCGGATCCTCAACGCATATCGTCGGTTCCGAATGCTCCGGTTCTTGAACTTGTCATGGCAACGCCCGGCTACCAAGCGGACCGGTATATTGACGGTTGCCATGAGTTGATTGGTAAGGACTTCACAGTTACCGATTCCAGCGGCGGTGTTATGGAAATCTCAAACGCTCATGCGAACAAGGCGCATGCTTCGCAGATCTGGGCAAAAAGCCTGGGCGCTGGTTTGAGAAATGTCATCGCTTTTGGTGATGGGCTCAATGATGTTCCATTGCTGCGCGCGGCGGGGATGGGCGTCGCTATGGCAAACGCTGATGATCGGATCAAAGCCGCCGCTGACGCCATTGCTCCGTCCAACCAGCAGGATGGGGTAGGGGTTTTCCTTGCCGATTTATTAAGGGATGAGGGTCTTTCTGCGTGACCATGACCGTGCGCATGCCGATTGCCAGTGACGGCGCTCCTGCTGCGGGAATATACTCAGCATAGGGTCGTTCCGTATATAGGGGAGGAGTCTGTCATGTTTGAAGCGAGCGGCATCATGTATGCGGATGAGTCCGCTCGGGAGTTGGAAGTCCGTTCGGCTCATGTTGCGGATGATCATGTCATACTGGTGACGTTCTCCACCGGCGAGACGTGCCTGTGTGATTTCACCGAGATGCACGACGACGTTCCCGCCTTCGCTCCGCTGCGGGATGAGAAGACGCTCGAGGACTTCCGCATCGACCATGGCATCTTGACCTGGTGTGGCGGTGATATTGACATATCTCCCACGTATCTGTACGAACACTCATATGAATATGCCGCTCATGGTGAACTGGTTTCAGTGTGATGGCGCTGGTGCAGCCGTACGGCCGTCTTGGCGACCGTGCGCATGACGACGGTTTGCGAGCCGGATTCGAGGCGAACTGCATGAACGCCGAACCGGGCGGCAACGCCGGCTATCAGGCCGAAGTCATGCGCGCCGCCAAGACCGACACGGCACTGGTGAAGGTCCCCGGCGACCCGAAATCATACGACGACGCGACGCTGAACTCGCTGCTCACGCTCGCCGACGTGATGGCCACCGGCTACCACGCTGCGGTCTCGGCAGAAGTCAGGCCCGGAGCCACAGCCGTCGTATTCGGCGACGGCGCAGTGGGCCTGTCAGGCGTACTGTCCGCACGCATGCGCGGGGCCTCGCGCATCATCGCCATGAGCCGGCATGAGGATCGCGCGGCGCTCGCCAGACAGTTCGGCGCGACCGACATCGTGCCCGAACGCGGCGACGACGCCGTGGCGCGAGTCATGGAGCTGACCGACGGCGACGGTGCGGACGCGGTGCTCGAATGCGTCGGCTCGGCACAGTCCATCGAAACCGCCGTGCGTGTGGGACGCCCTGGCTCCACGGTCGGACGCGTGGGCGTGCCGCACGACGCGCACATCGACGTGGACGTCTTGTTCTGGCGCAACATCGGATTGAAGGGCGGCCCAGCATCGGTCGCCACGTACGACCGCAACGTGCTGCTGCCCGCGGTCCTCTCCGGCATGATCGACCCCGGCATCATGTTCACCGGCACGTTCGACCTTGACCACGTTCAGGACGCCTACGAGGCGATGGATGGGCGCCGCGCCATCAAGTCGCTCATCAACGTCAGTGAAATCTGAGAGGAAACATCACCATGAGCAACAACGGCGATACGGTGGTCGTGTACTTCTCGCGCACCGGCGAGAACTATGCGGTAGGGAAGACCACGGTGGGCAGTACCGCCAAGGTCGCTGCCGAAATCATGCGGCAAACGGGTGCGGCCGGCGTTGCGATGAATCAGCATCGCAAAACAGAAAAGCGCCGCCGGTGCTGTGCGCCGTAAGGGGACAGGGGGAGACTGTTGTTGACGTGCAGCATCGCAGCCGTATTCGGCTACGACCCTGGTGCTATGGGCGTCGGGGCGGTTCCTGTCTATTCCTCGGGATGTTTGCGCGGCCTACCGCCCCCGGCCCCGCGACCGGGACGTGCCGCGTTCCACTTATCGATGGTTTCCGGCAGCCAGCCGCGCGTCGTGCCGATCAGGGCGTCAGGTTCGGGAAGCTTGTAGCCTTTCGATGCGGGGTTCTTCACACCAAGACGCTCGCCGACTTCTTTGAGGCTTAGGAACCGTTCGGTCATCATCATGCCTTTCCTGTTTTTTCTTGCTGTCTGCTGCCACCATGATTGTCGGACTTTTCGGCGTCCTCGTCTAGCCCGGACTCAAGAATGTCTTTCAGCGATTCTGATGCCCGTATCTTTAGCGGCCGTCTCCCGGACTGGATGACGAGGCCCGCGTCCATGAGCTCTCCTACATATTTCCTCGCGCTTTGCTTGGACAGTCTGATGTGGTATGCGGCATCGTTCAGCGTAAGGGACTTGGACGAGTCGAACACTTCCTCCTGAATCACGCCGTATAGTATTGCGACTGCTTTCGCGGACAGGTCGTGCCTCCGTTCAAGCCGGTCACAGACCACCCTGCCCTTGTCAAGCTGATCGACTCTGGCCTCGAGTTCGTCAATCAGCTCGATTTGGGCCTTTCTGATGAACTCGAGGATGGTGTTCACAAAAAACGTGAGCTCTCCGCAGTTCAGTTTGTCCTCCGCCTCCATGAACGCTTTATAGTAGGCGTTCTTGTTCTCCGCGATGGTGCGGGACAGGGACAGTACCGTGGGCATGGTCAGGTCGTGGTTCAGATAGAGGGCCAGAAGATATCGGCCGGTTCTGCCGTTGCCGTCGTAGAACGGGTGGACGTATTCAAACAGAAAATGCGACATGATGGCCGATTGCAGGCGGGGAATCTCATCGGAAACCGCAAGATGGATCATGTCAGTGAGAAGCGCGCTGATGTTGCCTTCGCCTTTGACGCCGTTGTGGATCGCGAGACCGTGCGGGCCTTGTATCTCCACGTCGCCTTTCCGAAACAGCTCGCCGTCTGGCTTGTCGTTCTCGTTGATTTCGTTGAACACGACCTTGTCGTAGATATCACGGATGTCCGCAATCCCCGATGGCGGTGCGGAGTCCTTGTCGGTGAGGTTCAGGTACAGCTTGGCGAATTCGCCGAACCGCGCCTTGGGGTCGTCGCCGTCCTTTCTTGCCCTATCAGCCGCATCCACGGCGTCTTGGGTTTCCTTGCGGGTGCTGCGCACGCCTTCCATCTCATTGGTGGCGAACAGTTCCTCGCTGATGGAATGCCGTATGTAGTCCCAGCGCATGACGCCGGGAATCTGGTTCCATAGCCGGGACACCCGCCGTTCCGCGAAGAGTATTTTCTCGGTGAGCATGGATGTTTCGCGTGGCGTGGCGGTGAATAGTTCACCCAATGGCGTGATGATTCTGGTCCTGAACGCGGAGTCCGCCTCGAGTCGCTGCTGGGCGCGCTTCGCATGGTTGTTGAAGGCGTCGTTTGTTTTGTCGGCGTGGAATGCCCTTGCCAAACTTCTATATTTCATGTTCATCGCACCGGCTTTCTTTTTCTGATTCCGTTATTAATTATAGAAACTATAAGATAGAGAGGGGGGATAAGTTGAATAAACGTCACTAAAACATAGCTTATATCAATCCGGCGGCGGCCAAACGTGTCGCCGCAAGACTAAGCCGGCCTATGCCGAGTCACCGCCATCCCCGTCGAACTTGTGTTCGATCCTCACCGCGACGCCCTGCGCGATATCAGCGCGACGACCATAAGGGTGACGAGAATGACCGCGGACGCCGCGGCAAAGCTGCCGGTCATCGCGGATTCGTAGGCGCGGGAAGCCGTCTGCCGCATGAGGTCGCCCGTCGCGTCCGCGAGTCCGGCCGCCTGCTGGAAGTCCAGCGTCACGGAACCGGCGGATTGCGGGTTCAGTCCGGCGGCCTGCGCGAGATCGCGGAAGTCCGCCGTATACAGTCCGCTTTGTATGCTGCCGAAGATTCCCACGCCGATGATGGAACCGAATTGCCGGAACACGGTCAGCAGACTGGAGCCGGCGCCGGATCGCTCGATCGGCACCCGGCCCATGGCCCAGGTCAGCATCGCCGGCTGGCCGACGCCCAACCCGAAGCCGGCAGCCACCTGACCGATCATCGTCGTCGACTGTTCGGCCACATCGCCGGGCCACCACATGGCGACGCCGATCGTCAGCATCCCGGCGGCCAGACAGCCCAAGGCCAGCAGGCTCGTGCCGCGCGAACCGAGCCGGGAGACGATCCAGTCGTTCATCCGCGATCCCACTATGGAGGCGACGACCAACGGCATCAGCAGCATGCCGCCGATCAGCGCGCCGTGGCGCAGCACCGTCTCCAGATAGGCGGGCATGATGAAGATGATGCCGTACATCGAGAAGTTCAGCATCATCAGCGCCGGCGCGCAGGCCGCGAACGACGGGTCTGCCATCAGGCCGAGTTCCATCAGCGGGTTGCGGGCCGCGCGGTCGTGCAGCACGAATCCCGCGATCAGCACGGCGCCGACCGCCATCGGGATCCATGCGCTCGCGGCCAGAACGCCATGCTGGGCGTTGACCAAGCCGGCGGAGAACAAAGTGAATCCGGAGGTCATCATCGCCACCGACGCCCACGGCACGTGCAGCGGGCGGGACTTGCGTGATCCGCCCGTCCGCGGAACGTTCATGCGGATGACCGCGATCACGGCGAGGAACACCACGCCGTCGAACCCGAAGATGCCGCGCCATCCCAGCGCGGCGGTGATCGCTCCGCCGACGAGCGGACCGAACGGCACGCCCAGGGTGCCGGCGATCGCCCACGCGGTCATGGCGCGTGACAGTTCGGGGCCACGGAACAGAATGCCGAGCAGCGCCTGTCCCATCGGAATGACCACGCCCGCACCGGCGCCCATGATCGACCGCGAAACGAGCAGCACCGGCACGTTCCCGGCCATGAGGCCGATCGCGGACGCGACGACGAACATGCCCAACCCGGCGATCATGGTCCTAAGATGGCCGAGCCGGTCGCCAATGAACCCGGCCAGCAGCACCACGGCCGCGAACACGAGGTTGTAGCTGGAGACGATCCACTGCTGCTCCGCCATGCCCGCCCCGAGCGACTCGGCGATGTTCGGCAGCGCCACGTTGAACGCGGTGGTGTTGACCATCATCACCAGTTCGGCCGCGCACAGGCAGATCAACGAACGGTTCAGGCTCCGTTTCCGTCCCTCTTCGACATGCATAATCCACCCCTTTAAGATACTGGTCTGTTTCTTAAAAACCATGGATGATTATAACGCTTGGCAATAAGAAACGCCATGGTATCTTGTAGGAAGGGGCATGAACGGTGGCCGTCGGGCACGGCACCCATGTCGCGTATGGAGGCGAACCAATGGAAACGAATGAAGCGAACACCAAGACGAAGCGGACGCGCCGCCGCGGCGAGGCTTTGGCGACGGCCATTCTGGAGGCCGCGTGGGAGCAGCTGTCCACATGCAGCGCCGAGGAGTTCACCTTCGACAACGTGGCCGCCCGGGCGCACACCAGCAAGCCGGTGCTGTACCGCAGATGGCCGAACCGCACGGAACTGTTCGTGGCCGCCGTGAGGCGGCACCGCGGCCACGCCGCCATCGAGCGGCCGAACACCGGCACGCTCAGGGGCGACGTCATCTCCATCCTCATGCAGCTCAACCGCAAGCAGTCCGACGCGGTGATGGTGCTGGCCAAGTTCGGCGTCTACGCCGACTGGCTCGGCGTGAGCGCGCATGAACTGTACGAACGCACGATGATGAGCGACCGCCCCAGCATCATGATGGCCATCGACGATGCGCGGGCGCGCGGCGACATCACCTGCGAACTGCCGGAATCGCTGCTGCGCATGCCCGGCGAGCTCGGCCGCGCGATCATCCTGCGCGACATGCGTCCCCTGTCCGAAGCGGACATCGTCGCCACGGTCGACGAACTGTTCCTCCCGCTCGTCGACCACTACGAGCGGCTGGCGCGGGCCGCCGCTGTCAATCCATGCACATCCTGATTGGAGAGGAGGCATCATGACCAAAACAATCGATACCGAACGGCTGTTGCTACGACCCTGGAAGGTCGGCGACGAGGCCGATGCGGCCTCCCTGTTCCGGTACGCCTCCGACCCGCAGATCGGGCCGATGTGCGGCTGGCCGCCGCATACGAGCGTCGAGGGGAGTGCGAACATCATCCGGGATGTGTTCGCGGCCGAGAACAACTGGGCCATTACCGTCAACGGCACAGGCAACGGCAACGAGCCGATCGGGTGCATCGAGCTCAGGCCTGTGAAACGCATCGCCGGTTCCGTCGAACCCGACTGCGAGCGGTACCGCAGCGGCAATGTGCTTGAAGTGGGCTATTGGATTGGCCGGCCGTTCTGGGGGTTCGGCTACATGTCCGAAGCGCTGGACGCCGTGATCGGCCACGCGTTCACTGCGTTGCATGCGAATGCGGTGTGGGGTGCCTATTACCAGGAGAATGTGCGGTCCGGCCGCGTCATGGAACGATGCGGCATGTGGATGGCGGGGGAGTCGTGGCACGTCCTCAATCTGATCGGCGAATACCACGATGAGTTCCTCCGCATCATCACCGCCGAGGAATGGTGGGCCGATCATGATGCCGCCAAGTAGGCAGGCTGCGCTGTATCTATGTGCCGATGATATTTGGCGCGGCGGGGAACAAGTCGGACTGAATTGGGGAGCGGCCGCTGTCGTGTGGGGAGGCTGCGTGTTCGGAGGTTGTGGTACCAGAGGATTCGATGCGGTCTGCCGGTATGCGGTGCTGTGGTACGTGGTGCTGTGGGATGGGAGGCCGAAATCGCTGTTTTCGCCTTCGCGTCCCACTGTGATTTGGTACACAAGGATGCGTGACCGGTTACATGGGCTCGCGTCCCGCGATTTCATGGTACGCGAGCCCATGTAACCGATTACAACTCCTTGCGTGCCACAAGGCATTGGGACGCTGGAACGAAAACCGGGTTTTCTGCTTCGCGTCCCACGGCACGCGGCGGTCGTGGACGTCTGCATGGTTCCTCACGCCGTGTCCATCCGATGACGTTCGCCTTCTCGGATGCCTGCCTGCCAACGGCCAGCGGCTTCGTCTCGCGCCCAGCCGCAGCCCCCAGCCCCGGCCGCGCCCGTTACCGCATGCCTACCGCCGGTTCTTGCACACCATATTGCTCACGCACACGCGCAGCACGATGGTGAACAGCACCACCATCACGGCCAGCACGCCGATGTCCGTCCAGAACTGGCCGGTGGTGTGCTCCCACAGCTCGTCCTTCTTGAATGTCGGCACCTTGGTCGGCCCGTACAGCAGACCGTTGAGGTCGATGTCGGACGCGGCCGCCGAATACCCCCATCGCCCGGGGAAGATCATGCTGACCTGTTCCAGCCCGCCGCGGTCGGTCACCGGGATCATGCCGCCCGAGAACACCAGCTGGGCCATCACCAGCACCACCAGCAGCGGCATCGTCTGCTCGCCAGACCTGACCAGGGCCGACCCGACCGCGCCGAGCATGGCGCTCGCCCATGCGGTTAGCCATACGATGAGCACCAGTTCGGGAATGCCCGAACCGGTGAGTATGCCATGCTCGGGATGCGGCTTGCCGACCGCCACTGCGGCGGTCAGGATCGCCGCCTGCAACACGGTCTCCAACCCCAACACCAGCAACTTCGACAATGTGTATGAGGTCGGCGACAGCCCTACCGCGCGCTCGCGATCGTAAATCGCCCGTTCGGAGACGATGTCGCGCACCGACAACGCCGACCCCATGAAGCACGCGCCTAGGATGATCAACGCCAGCAGCTGGCTCGGCTCGGTCGCCGCATCCTTGAAATCGGGTTCGCCCAAACCATGCGACCCGGGCACCACCAGCGAGAGCAGGCCGAGAAGCAATGGCAGCAACAGCAGGAATATCAGCAGTCCCGGGTCGGCTGCCACCAGATGCAGCTGTCTGGTCATCAGCGTGAACATCTGCTTGATCCGGTGGGCGCGCGCCGGCCGCTCATGCTTGCTGTGACCGTGCTCGTTGACGATCTTGCGGGCCTCCTTCGCACGTGTGCGCGGGTCGGAGACGGAGTATTCCTTGGTCGGATCGTCGGTCACCTGGGTGAAGATGTCCGCCCACGGCTTGCTGCCGAACGCCGCCCTGAGCTCTCTCACGTCGCCGAAGAACGCCGGGTAGCCGCCAGGGGCGAGCATGAGCACGTTGTCGCACATGTCGTCGATGTATGACAACGAGTGCGTGACGACCAGCACCACGCCTCCCGCGTCGGCGAGCTTGCGCAGCATCTCCATGACTGTCTTGTCGAGCGACGGGTCGAGGCCTGATGTCGGCTCGTCGAGGATGAGCAGCTCGGGGCCGGTGAGCAGCTCGATCGCGGTCGACACGCGCTTGCGCTGCCCGCCGGACAGGCGGTCGATGCGGTTGCGGCGGCGTTCGGTGAGCTCCAGCTCGCCGAGCACGTTGTCGATGATCTCCCGGCGCTCCTGCTTGGTGGATGCCGGCAGACGCAGTTTCGCCGCGTAGCTGAGCGCCGCGTCGACGGTGAGCTTGCGGTGCACGACATCGTCTTGCGGCACGAATCCGATACGCGAACGCAGCAGTTCGATGTTCCGGTGCACGTCGTATCCGTCGAAGTACACGTGCCCTTCGGTGGGCGAGTTCAGACCTGCCGCGATCGAGGTGAACGTCGATTTTCCGGCGCCCGACGGGCCGATCACCGCGGTCAGCGTGCCTTTGGCGAACACGGCGTTCACGTCGTGCAGCAACGTGGCTCTCTTGGCTCCCTTGCCGACCGTCAATCCGATGCCTTCGGCGATCACCGATTCGGAACTTACCAGCGGTGAGCGGTCCTGGATGACGCCGTCATGCAGGACCAGATCGGTGTTGCCGATCGTGATCACGTCGCCTTCCTCAAGCCACACCTTGACGATGCGGCGACCGTTGACGTACGTGCCGTTGACGGAGTTGAGGTCGGTGAGCACGATGCCGTCCGCGCCCGCCTCCACATGGCAGTGGCGCCGCGAGGCGAGCACGTCGGAGATGCGGATCACGCAGGCCACGTCACGGCCGATGTATCCGGACTTGTCGTCCATCGGATTGAACGTGCCGAGCACGGTATGCGTGGTGCGCTGCTCCAGCGTTTTCGGATCGATGCTGTTGCGCAATACGGTGTTGACGTTGGTGAAGAACGTGCCTTTCCCGGGTGCGCTCGGCAGGGGAGCGGCGGCCATGGGCCGGGGCGTCGCCGGCGCGGCCGCAAACGGAACGGCCGGTTGCGGCGCGGCTGGTTGCATCGCCGGAACCGGCGCCGCCGTCGCGGCAGGGAGCGAGGGGAAGGCGGTCATGCCGGCTGCCGCGATCGTTGCGGCGGGCATGGCGGCGGCCGGCACCGGCCGTGCCGCTGCCACCGGAAACGCCGCGGCCGACGACGTCATGGGAACCGTCGGAACGGGAGCGGCGGGCGCGATCCGTGTCGGAACGGCCGGAACGACCAGGACTTGCGCTGGAATGGCCGGGACTTTCGCCGGGATTGACGGAGCAGGAACGGCGGGAACGACCGGTGCGCCCGGAACGGAAACCGCCGCGGCCGCGCCACCAGGCCGCGGCGCAGCCGGTTGCTGCATGATGAACGACACCGTGGTCGTGGAGCACAGCTGGACGCTGGTGCTGCTGGTGATGAGCAGCGACGGCACCCGGATGCCGTGCTGGGTCAGACCGTTGGCGCTGTTGGTGTCTTCCAGCAGCCACCCGCGCTGGGAATACTGCAGTCGCGCATGATGATGCGATACGTGCGGGTTGGGGATGACGATATCGCAGTCAGGTGCGCGCCCTATCGTGATGGGCCTCGTCGGATCGGCCGGATAGCGCACGCCGTTGACGACGATGATCAAAGTGGAGGGCATGGGTCGTCGCTTCTTCTTTGTGATTCTCTCGTGTTACTCACCTAGCATAAGACATTTGTGCCGTGAATGCATGGTAACGCGTGCATTATATTTTATGTACTCTGAAGAGATGCGAGGCGCTTTATCGTCTGAAAGTGAGCTGTAGTCTGAGTGGTGCCTCATTGAGAGTGAGCGCGAAACGCTGGTCTTGCCTGTTTGCTGGATCATCTTTTTTCTGATAAGGAGCACAACTCATATAGAATGGCATGATAAAATATGCGTGTTGTAGTTTTCTGAAGCAATGTTACCGGAAACAGCAAGAGCAGAGCAAGGAGGCTCACTTATGGGATTACGAATGCGGAAATCAATACGTCTTGCAAAAGGCGTTAGAGTCAATGTATCGAAACGTGGTTTGTCAACATCAGTGAAAATTGGAAACACTACGTTGAACACACGAGGTAAGGTGACCACCCATCTTGCACCCGGTGTCAGTTATGAAACAAACCTTGCAAGTGGAAGAAAAGGAAAACGGTCTGGAACCGAATCAACAGTGTCTCCTTTGAAAGGTGCAAGCCGCTCCATATCGCAAGAATCGGAGAAGAAGAACAAAAGGGTTCATGACACAGTTTGTGAGAATCACATGACAGGATGCACGTGGCTTGGCGAACGCGACCTGTCTGTAGATTCATCAGAATCTACAGACAAAACCATGACGAATGTCAAAGGCGGCTTACCTGTCAGTGCGACCGTTCTGTACCTTCTTGCGATTCCGGCATTTATTGGAGCGATATTGTTCTTCTGCGCTGCATGGTATGGGTATTCGCGCGTTGCGATTCACCCTGAAAATGTGCGCGGCAGTGCCATTGCGCTGATTGTAGGAGCGATGTGTTCGCTTATCGTCATTGCCGCCATCATTACGTTTCTTGTTTCATTGCGCAAGGATTCGGAAGCCAGACCACGAGCGTGAATGTCTTTATACCGTGGGAATGGCCACGTATGTACTATGCAACTATGCAGGTTTTCCATCGTCTGTTCCTGTAATGTCATGCGGTGTACCCTTTGATTCCCGATGCAAGATATTACGGGACAAATGGAGGTGATTCCCGCACGATCTTTGCAGTGGGAGAGTCTACGGCATCAGAATAGAATGGCGGTCATCGGCTGCATGATGCGGCATTGCTCTGTGACGCCGACGACAGTGGCGCATCAATACTAGTGGTCCGTCTCGTTTTTGGTTGAGTGGTTGAGCGCCTCTTTGGCGTGTTTGACCTTGGTGAGGATGGTCTCGGCGCTGGCGGTCCACGTGTAGGGGCGGGGGGTTGCGGTTGTTCGCTTCGATGTACCGGTTGATGCTGTCCACCAGGCTTTCGAGGCTGGGGAACACGCCGCGGCGGATGGCGTCGCGCTCGAGGTCGCCGAACCAGTGCTCCACCTGGTTGAGCCACGAGCTCGACGTGGGCGTGTAGTGCACGTGGAACCTGGGGTGCGCCCCAATCCACGCCCTGACGGCGGCGTGCTTGTGCGTGGCGTAGTTGTCCGCGATGACGTGCACGTCCAGGCCCGCGGGCACCGTCCGGTCGATGGTCCTCAGGAACCTGAGGTACTCGTCGTGCCGGTGCCTGCCCATGCACTCGCCGATCACGCGCCCGGTGGCCACGTCGAGCGCGGCGAACAGCGTGGTCGTGCCGTTCCTCTTGTAGTCGTGCGTCATCGTGCCGGCCCGTCCGGGGACCATGGGAAGGCCCGGCTGGGTGCGGTCCAGGGCCTGGATCTGGCTCTTTTCGTCCACGCACAGCACGACCGCGTGCTCCGGCGGATCCACGTACAGGCCCACCACGTCCGCGACCTTCTCGTCGAACCGCGGGTCGTTCGACACCTTGAACGAGTCCGTCAGGTGCGGCTTGAGGCCCAGCTCCCGCCATATCCGGTTGACCGTGGAACGGCTCACCCCCGTCTCCCGGGCCATCGACGAGCACGACCAGTGCGTGCGCCCCTCGGGCCTCGACGTGGTCGTCAGCGTGACGATCCGGTCGATCACGGCCTGCGGGATCGACGGCCTGCGGCCCCGGCCCGGTGCGACCGCGCCGAACCCCTCCAGGCCCCGTTCGGCGAACTCACGGCGCCACACGCGCACCGTGTTCGCGCGCACCCCGCGCCGGCGCGCGTTCTCCTCGTTCGCCACCCCGTCGGCGGCGTCCAGCAGCGCGAGCGCGCGCCGCACCTGACGGTGCGGCAGCGTCTGGGAACGCGAGATTCTCAGCAGTTCGTCCCTCTGGGCGTTCGTCAACTCAAGTGCGGGCGCGGCATGACTCATACGCCCATCATACCAAACACCACTCAATTATTTGAAAAACAGACCACTAGTTAACAGAAGAGATTGGTGTAGTAACGGCCGAACTATTGCGACAATTGATTCGTCCGTCTTTGCGCGGAAGCCCACAGCGCGCAATATCCGGGTGTTACTACTTGGGCCACCTCTTAAACGAACACGAACTGCACGAGCAGCATGTACAGCACGGTGCCGCCGGCGATCGACAGCAGCATGCTGTGCCGCCACCGGTGCAGCACGATGATCGCCGCCAAGGCGATCGCCTCCGGGATCCCGTGCGAGCCGGAGAACGGCGACACGTTCTGCAGCGTGTACACCACGAGCAGGCCGGCCATCGCGGCGGGCAGCACATGGCCGAGGTATTCGATGAACCGCGGCGGGCGTTTCGAATCGGGGAACAGCAGGAACGGCAGGAATCGGGTGAGCATGGTGCCGGCGGCGACCGCCGCGATGGTGATGACGGACTGCCATACGGTCATGGTCATAGCGAGGCCTCCTTGCCGGTCGTAGCCGCCTCGCCGGATTCGTCGTGCGCGGCAGCCTCTTGCGTTTCAGGCTGACGATCCAGATACGGCCTGAGCGCGACGAACAGCACCAGCATGAGCGTCATGGCGGGAATCATGAACCGGTTCGCTCCGAAGACCATCAGGCAGACCGCCGACGCCAGCACGCCGACCATCGCCGGCATATGCACCCGGACGGCGGTTGTCAGCGTCTCGCTGAACCCCTTCCGAAGCTTGCGCTGTGCGACAGCAGTCTTGTTGCCGTGCCGCTGCTTGTCCCCGTTGCTGCCGTCGTCCATCCACTGGTCGAGGAATATCGTCGCGAACAGGGCGGTGAGCACGAACTCGATGCCCTTCGTGTCGAACGGCAGCAGTCCGCCGACCAGCCATCCCAGCGCCGTGCCGATGATCCAATACCAGCGGTTGAGCAGCGAGACGGTCATCATGAACCAGCCGCGGTCCACGTCGTCGGGGATGCGCGCGCTCGAATTTATGGCAAACGTCTCGTCGCACATGGCGAAGATCAGATACGGTTTCTTCCAGCCGAGTCCGCGGAACCTGCCCAGCATCGCCAGACCGTAGAACAGATGCCGCGCGTTGACCATGAGCGCGAGCAGGAACGCCGACACCGGCGCGAACGCGGAGAGCAACAGGTTCACGGTGACGAACTCCATCGAGCCGGCAAAGATGAAATACGCCATGGCCACCGGATACCAGAACGCGAACCCCTTGGCGTGCATGAGCAGACCATACGAGCAGCCGAGGAACAGGAAGCCCGCGGCGATGGGTACGGTGAGCGGGAACGCCGTCTTGAACGCGCGGCGTGGCGTTGCGAAATCCATGTCTGCTTCCTCCCTGATGTGCTCGTCATCCGTGCCCGTGATGTCTGTACTGGCGCCGCAGCGATTGTAGTAGGACGGCCTGAAATGACGCCGCCGGCGTCCGCTCTTTCGTCACAGTGTGCGAACACCCGCTGTGACGGGGGAAGGGAAAGGAGGCGCCGCGGGAAATTCAGTTGCCAGCTGAGGAATCTCCGGCGTGTTGCGCGCACTATGGACAGTGGCACATTGGGCCATCCACTGTAAAGGAGAATGAAACGATGAAGAACGGCAAGCTCGCGGGCGGCGTCGCCTGCATGACCCTTGCGGCGATGATACTGGCCGGCTGCGGCGCCGGCAACGGGACGACCGGCAACGGCGGCACCGGAACGAACACCGGCGCGACCGCATCGCAGCCGCTCGACCTGTCCAAGGTCGAATACAGCGTCGAATCCACGCCGGTCGACAGCCAGCGGCAGGACGTCATGTCGTTCACCAACAACACGGGCGTCACGCTCGTCTCGGTCGAACTGCAGTACCGGCAGAAGGATGGCGTCACCGACGACCAGCGCAAGGCCGCGTTCGCCGACCTGCGCAAGGCGGTCACCATGATCGAGGACTCCGACTACGAGGAGCTCAAGGAGGAGCCGCTCAAGTGCACGAGCGAGCTGATCGTCAAGCCGGGCGCGAAGGGCGAGAACGGCCAGTGCGTGATCGGCGGCTGGAAGGCGATCGGCGACTTCACGTCGCTCATGGAACCGGACCAGATGACCGTCGCCTACCTCAAGGACAAGGACACGATCGGCATGGCCACCTACGATTTCGCCAACAAAAAGACCACGCTCAGCAAGAACGAGGCGGACGCGAACCAGTGGGGCGACGACAAGCTGACCAAGACGCTGCCTACGCCGGAACCCACGATCATCCGCGGCTCCACGAGCGACACGAGCGTCGGCTACAGCGTCTACGGGTCCACGCACGACCAGTTCTCCAGCTACGTCGAGGAGTGCAAGAAGAAGGGCTTCACGGTGGACAGCAGCAGCGACAACTCCGCTTCGATGAAGGGGGCGGACGGCTCCAGCCTGTCGGTGCTGTATTTCCCCGACAATGAGACGATGACCATCAACCTGTACGCCAAAGGCGAGTGACCCTGACAGGGCGCTGTCCCGCACACGGCACCCGCCGGACGCCTGCGTTGCAATCCTCATTTCTCAGGCGTCCGACGCATGTCGGGCGCGGTTGAATGCTACTGTACCGTAGCGTGACTGAGCACGGAGAAGAACAGCAGAAGAACGCCAAGGGCGTCGTCTCGCCAGCTGTGGCGCGCCTCATGCTGGTGGTGAACGCCGCCGTATGGGGATCGGGGTACACGATCCTCAAGCACATCCAGCAGACGGTGCCCACACAGTGGATGATGACCATGCGCATGGCCGCGGCGACCGTCATCATGGGGCTGATCTTCTGGCCGCGACTGCGCCGCACGAACCTGCGCATGTACGTCATCCCGGGATTCATCCTCGCGGTCACGTACTGGCTCGGCTACGTGTTCCAGCTGTGGGGTCTTTCGCTCACCGCCCCCGGCCGCAACGCGTTCCTCACCGACACCTACTGCGTCATGGTGCCGTTCCTCATCTGGGCGTTCACCAAACGGCATCCGACATGGCAGCAGCTCGTCGCCACCGCCGTATGCGTCGTCGGCATCGGCTTCGTCTCGCTGAGCGGCGGTGGCGGCGCCGACCTCATGCACATGAGCTTCGGCGACGCCATCACCATCGTCGGCGCGCTGTTCTACGCGCTCAACCTGGTGATTGTGGGTCTGCTCGGCCGCAGCTACGACGCTTCCGCCCTCATGTTCATGGAGTTCGCGTTCGCCTCCGTGCTGTTCCTCGATGGCGCGGGGCTGACGGAAGGATACCCGTCCGCCTCATGGCTGCGCTGGGACATCATCGCCGGGCTCGCCTATCTGGTCATCGGCTCGACCGTGATCGCGCAGCTGTTCCAGACGATCGCCGTGCAGCACCTGCCCACCGCCCAGGCGTCGATCATCCTCAGCACGGAGAGCATCTTCGGCGTGCTCGTCTCGGTGTGCTTCTTCGGCGAAGTGCTGACGGTCGGCTCCGTCACCGGTTTCGTGCTGATCTTCTGCGCGATCCTGCTCTCCGAAGTCCAGCTGCCGAGCCCGCGCACGCTGATGAGTCGTCGATCGGGTGATTTATAAGACATGTGGCGACGATGTGACCTATTGTTCCGCGTGGAATGCCGTCTTTGCCGTATCCGGCACACCGTATCGTGAGATGTGGGTGTTTCGTTTCGCCGATTTGCCGCATACGCCGCGGTGTCTGGCGGCAAGAACGTTGGAATCAAGCCGATTTCGATGTTGGGGCACTGCAAGGCTGTTCCGGCAAAACACCCACATCTTCGGGTGCGGCCATTATCAGTTCACTTGCGCGTGCACATCGTAGGAAGCATACGCCGGCGGATTGAGCAATGACACCGAAAACGCCTGCGGCTTGCCGGCGCCCGGCCAGTCGACCATGCCGGACCAGCCGTAGATGATGCCGCCCCGCTTGTCGCGCAGCACGACGATGACTTCGATCATGCTGCCCGCAGGGCGCTGGAAGCCGTCGCGTTCATGCGGCGTCACCTCGCCGGCGAACGTCGTCATCGTGCCGTCACTGCGTGCGGTCACGTCGTCGACCGCGAACGAGACCGCGCCGCGCGTGGCGGTCAGATCGATCGCGCCCGGTTGCTTCACCGCGAAATCCACGGTGGCAGGCTTGACCGTGCCGTCACCTGCCTGCGCCGTCAGCACGGCGTCCTGACCGGGGTATGCCTGCCCGATGAGGGGCTGTTCGGAAAACAGCACCTTGCCTGACTTGTCACGTCCGGTGGCGGTGACCGAGGGGAATGCGACGGTGCGGTCGGCGCTGGCGTTGTGCACGACCGCGACGAGATTGACGTAGCCCGACGAGTCTATGGACCAGCCGGACTCCTTGAGCGTCAGCGTGGTCGCGGCATTGTCGTCGCTGCCGTCGCCGGTGGTGCCGGATTCGCCGGAGTTCGTGGAACCGGAGCCGTTTGGGGTGGTTTGTGCGGAGGATTGTCCGGCCTCGTCTGCCTTGCCGCCGCCCGCCCGAAGGTTGACCCACAGCATGATGCCACCGACGATGGCGGCGACAAGCACGACCGCAATGGCCGTGACGGTGACGGCCCGTCGCCGTGCGGTCAGGCGCCTGTCGCGAGCCGATGCCGGCGAGGCGGCCGCCCGCCATGATGCCGGCCGATGATCGGCGTCATCGGGTTGTGGAATTGCCTGCATCGGGGATGGAGCCGGTTGCGGCGTATCCGGCTGGCGGCGGGGTATGCCGTCGCGCCGGTCAGACATCGCCGTGGCAGGCTTGCCGTCGAGCAGCTGCAGGAACCCGTTGACGTCCTGCGGCCTTGCGCTCGGCTCGAAGGCGCACGCGCTGCGGATCGCATCGCGCAGCGGCGCCGGCGTGACGGCGGCATCGTCAAGCAGCCGACCGTAGCGCGCATCATCCGGGTAGACGCCGGTGAGCATGAACCCCAGCAGACGGCCCAGCGAGTAGATGTCGGAGCGCATGTCGGTCGGCGCGAAGCCGAACTGCTCCGGTGCGGCGAACCCATAGGTGCCCAAGGTGGTCGTGTCACGCTCCGGTTGCCGTGCCTGCTGCCGAGATGCATCGTCGTCCGGCTGCGGAGGCCTCTGGAGCAGCCGCGCATTGCCGAAATCGATCAGGTGGGCGCCGTCGGTGGCGACGATCACGTTCTTCGGCGTGATGTCCCGGTGGATCACGCCATGCCGGTGCAGTTCGCGCACTGCCTCGCCGACCTGGCCGATCAGTGCGAGCGCGTAGCCGGGCGCAAGGCGGCAGTGCTCGGCGACAAGCTGTGCGAGCGTCGGCCCGGGAACATAATCCTGCACGACGACGAACGCGTCCGGCAGCTCGTACATGGCCTCCACCCGCGGTATTCGGCCGTTGCGGCATGCGCCGATCATGGCCCATGCCTCGCGATGGGCGGCAGGCAGCGGCATCCGCTTGCGCACGAACGGCCCGGCGCCCTCGATAGTGACCAGTTCGGTCACGCCGGCAGGTCCCGAGGCGAGGACCCGCTCCACGTGATAGGCGTCGTCGATGCCCATCGCATGCATCGTCTGTGTCTCGTTCATCATGCCCCCTGCCATGCCCCTGCGCTGTGCGGCAGCCGCTCGTGCCGTGCAGCCTTCCGGACTTCCGTTCCTCTGTCACGGTATCACCGTTTGCGCCCGCCCAGGCCGCGGCACGCGCGTCAGTCGGCGCGCAGCAGCGTCGGCTCGTCCAGCCGGTAGAGCTCGTCGTCGGTGGCGGTGCGGTCGTAGCCGTTGTTCAGACACCAGATGATGATCGCGTCACGCCGCTGCCGGCAATACAGTTCGCTGAGCCCCGCGATGCGCAGCAGCCGCTGCGTCTCGACCAGCGAACAGCCGAGACCGAACGCCAGCATGATGGCGTTGTCGCGCCCCGGCCGGCTTTTGCCGGAGAACAGGTCATACACGACCGTGGAGTTGAGTCCGGATGCCCGCACCACCTTCGCCCGTGTGAGGCCGTGGGCGTCGAGCAGCTCGTGCAGGTAATCGGGAAGCGGACGGTCGGTGATGCCTTCGCCGTCCAGATACGATTCCACGGTATTGCTGGCCAGCAGACGGTCCAGCAGCTCCTCGGTGAGGTGGTCGTCATGCGTCGACATGGATGCTCCCTTCATCGCGCGG
The DNA here is from genome assembly GCF_009193355.1 of Bifidobacterium leontopitheci. Lineage (GTDB taxonomy): Bacteria > Actinomycetota > Actinomycetes > Actinomycetales > Bifidobacteriaceae > Bifidobacterium > Bifidobacterium leontopitheci. Next base: position 24,539 of record NZ_WBVT01000016.1, on the reverse strand, counting down.
CCGGCCGAGACGCCGGCTGTGCATGTTCCTTCCGCCATACTACCGTCGCGTGCGGCGGACACGGTGAATTCAGTCGCCGGCTGAGGCATGCCCGGTTCGTCGGTGCGACAATATCGACGTTGCGGCCGATCCGACGCGTGAACGATGGGCGGCTGCATACGGCAATATGTAAATAACGACGACATAATGCTAATTTGATTACATTATCACAACGATTTACACTGGTGGCAGTTCGGCATCAGCGTCATAGGAGGAGGGTGGGCCGATGGAGGAGCGTCGCAGGCTTGCCGTTGCGGTTGGACTGGTGGTGGCGGTCTGCGGACTCGTCGCTTCGATGATGGTGATGCGTCTGATGAACGTCGTGTCGCGTCGCGCGGATGCCGACGGCGATGCGTCTCGGCGAACGGCATAAGCGGTCGGTGCGGCGTTACGGCGCGTCAGGGCGCCGCCGGCGTCCGGCGAGCTGCGTCAGTGCCGTTTCGCAGAGCCTGAGTCGGGGAATATCAGATATGTCAGCACGCCTGCCGCGGTGCCGCTGGCCAGGGCCGCGGTGATGACGGCCAGCGCCTGCATGGCGGTGCTCAGCCGGTTGCGTGGGGGAGTGCGGCGTTCGTGCGTACGCTGTGAGGCGGACAGGACGCCGTCATGTGCGACATCCGCCGCGGCATGGGCGTCGACTTCGTTGTCATCGGTTGCCTGCTCGACCGTGGCGCCTGCTGTGGCACCCGACTGCGGCAGGGCCTCTCCGATCTTGCGTTCGACCGGATCGTCGACGAGCGTCTTGATGATCCTTGCCAGATCGCGGTCATCCCGTTTGGCGATCTCCGCGCCGAAGACGGTGCGCAGGGCGAGATACTGCAGCTTGGTCATCGGGCTTCGCCCGGTCTCCAGATTGGATACCGTCTGACGCGCCACGCCGAGCTCGTCGGCGAGCTGCTGCGTGGTCCAGCCGGCCACCTTGCGGATGGCCCCAAGATTCTCCTGGAACCGGTCGATCCACCACTGCTCCATCTCGTTCGCCGCCACCGCGCACCTCCCTTCACGCTCGCCTGTCGTGTGCCGCACATCCGTGGCGCTGTCATCGGGGCCACGATCGGTCAGCTGCCATCATACCGGCAGCATGGTCCTTTGACCCTATCAAAAGGCGTTCACACGACCTGCGCGCCGAAGGGGAACAGGGCCAGTTTCGCCATCTTGAACGACTGCAGGCCGAACGGGATGCCGATGACGGTGACGCAGTTGATCAGGCCGGCGATCACGTACCCGAGCGCCATCCACCATCCCGCCAGCACCACCCAGACGGCGTTGGCCAGACACGACGGCGCGCCGCCGCCGTATGTCACGGTCTTGCCGAACGGGGTGAGCGTCAGGCCTGCCATCTTGAACGCCTGCAGGCCGAGGGGGATGCCGACGATCGAGATGCACAGCACAAGGCCCAGCACCATCCATGCGAAGGCGATCTCCAATCCGCCGAAAACCAGCCAGATGATGTTGCCGATGAGTCTCATGCGTCGCGCTCCTTATGGTGACGGGATACGGTGTGGCTCCAATCATTATCGCAGGGCGTTTGTGAAGAACCTGCCGCGGCGTCGGGGCCGGCAAGGTAGAGCGCCTGTGGTTCGATGTGGGGAGGATATCGTCAAGGAGGCGGCCATGCGGATCAGCGACGAGGAATTCGAGCATGAGGTGGAGCGGACGATCGCCGACCTGCCGCAACGGTTCCGCGACGTGCTCGACAATGTGGGCGTCGCGGTCGCCGACGAGCCGGACGAACGCGAACGGGCGACGATGGAAAGCCGGTGCGGCGAACTGCTCGGACTGTACGAGGGCGTGCCCATCACCCGCCGGTTCACCGGGTACAGCGGGGTGCTGCCCGACGTCATCACGATCTTCAAGGGCCCGCATGAACGCGTCTGCGACACGCCGGAAGAGCTGCGTCGGCAGATCCGTAAAACAGTACTGCATGAGATCGGCCACTATTTCGGCTTCGACGACGACTATCTGCACGCCCACGGCTACTGAAACGCTCGTCACGGCACGCACGTCACCTGACGGTCACGGCAGGCTCGAACGAATCATGAAGACATGGTGACGAAACCGCACGGATACTGTGTGGGCCGCATGTCGGCCTGTGCCCGATGCGCGGCCTCTGTTAGGGTGAGTGGACATATCGGATGACATCGCAGGCGGGACCGCTGGCCATGCGACGTCGAGTACGGAAGGGAACAGCCATGCCCCAGCAGATGCAGTATGTGTGCGTGAAGTGCGGATGCCGGTCGTTCGACAGCGACCAGTTCCAGGCGACCGGCGGCAACTTCGCGAAACTGTTCGACATCCAGAACAAGAAGTTCGTCACCGTCAGCTGCCGCAACTGCGGATACACGGAACTCTACCGCGCGCAGTCCGGCACCGGCATGAACGTGCTGGACTTCCTCATCGGCGGCTGACCGAACTCTCGCCCCTCGGTGGAGGACGCTGTCTGAGCGAAGCGAAGACTGGGGGAGCGCCACCCGCCACAGAACAATTCAAATGGAGGATAGACATGGGATTTGACATGATGCACCACGCCGTCACGACCGCGGCCGTCGCCATCCCGGCTGAGGCGTTGTCGGCGTGGGACCGGTTCGTGGTGTGGTACGGCGAGCTGCCCGCCGGTGTGAAGACGGTGATTTCACTGGTGCTGGGCGCCATCGTCGCCTACATCGCCTTCAAGATCGTCATCAGGCTGATCAAGGGCATCGTCTCGGCGATCATCGCCGCCGTGCTCGCGTTCCTGTTGACGACCGTGCCCGGCAACCTGCTGCTCAACCAGGCGTACGACCGGGTGCAGGACGAGCTCTCGGGCATTACGTCGCAGCTCAAGTAAGGCGTCGCCGCGACGTCACGCCGGCGACGCCTCACAGGTAGGTGCTCCAGCCGAGCTTGACCGCGAGGATGACGCCGGCGAGCACGGCCGCGGCGCGCATGATGTTCGCCGGGATGTGCCGGGTGATCGGCGGCGCGATGTAGCTGCCGATGAAACAGCCGATGCACAGGGCGATGGCGAACGGCCAGTTCACCGAGCCGCGCACGATGAACATGACCGACGCGGTGATGTTCGCGCCGAATCCGACCACGGTCTTCAGGGCGTTGATCTCGTGGAACGAGCCGATATGGCCCAGATCCAGCATCGCCAACGCCAGCGTGCCGGCGCCCGCGCCGAAATACCCAGAGTAGACGCCCACGAAATCGATGCCAAGCCACATCCACCACGGGTCGCGGCGGATGTCGTCGCGCGGGAACGCCTGACCGGCCTCATGCGCCGCGGCCTCGCGCGCCTGCACGGAATCCGGGCCCAACGCCGCGCCGACAGCATCCCTCGCCTGCGCACGGCCGCGCGGGTTGACCGCGATGATCAGCGCGCTGAACAGGATCAGCGGCGGCACCAGATACTCGAACACCACGGCCGGCAGCTCCAACAGCAGCACGCCGCCGAGCACGCCGCCCACCACGCCGATGATGGCGTACAGGATCACGCGCGCACGATGCCCGTGCAGTTCGCGCCGCGCCGAAATGCAGCCTCCCACGCCGGTGCCGACCACGCCGACCGTGTTCGTCGTGTTCGCCAGCACCGGCGGCACGCCAAGCGCCAGCAACGCCGGGTAGGACACCAGCGACGAGGCTCCCACCGCATAGCCCACGAATCCCGCGCCGATGCCGGCGACGACCACCAGCAGCAGCGTGACCACGGAAATGCCCGCAATGCTCATATCGGTGTTCCCTTCTGTTCGATTTCCGATGCCTTCCGGCGGCTGGCGGCCTGCCGGCAAGCCCGCATGAAGCTTAACGGTTCGGCAACGGTGATGCCGTCCGGACGTTCGCCAGATGGTCACGGCCGTGCGGCAGCCGGCACGCCCCTCCATGCGCAAACACGGGCTACAATGAATCCGATGACGCGGCGGTTGCGCCGCATTCGTATGAGGGGAGCCGAACTCATGAAAATCGAACACGCTGCGACCAGCCTGCCGGCGAACGGCGGCGGACCGGTGTTTCTGCTGCTGCACGGATGGGGGTCGAACGAGCTGGACCTGCCGGGTCTGCTCGACTATTGCGCGCCCGGCGCCGACTATGCGTCGCTGCGCGCTCCGATCTCATACGGGCCCGGCTACACGTGGTTCGGCGAATGGGATTACGAGGGCGTACCGACCGGCGTGTCGCTCGACCGTCAGGCCAAGGCGGCGGCCGAAGCCATCGACACATGGGTCGCCGAGAACCTGCAGGACGAGCGGCCGGTCGTGGTCATGGGATTCTCGCAGGGTGGCCTGCTCGCCGGCGAGATGCTGCGCCTCCATCCAAGCCGTTATGCCGGCGCGGTCAGCTTCTCCGGGTTCCTCGCGCACGGTCCGCTGACGGGTGACGATGAACTGCAGCGGTTGCAGCCGCCCATGTTCTACGGCCACGGTTCGGCCGACGACGTGTTCCCCGACTCCGAAGTCGAGGCCATGAGCGCCTTCTACGAGACGCACACCACGCTCACCGAGCGGATCTACCCCGGCATGACGCACAGCATCAACATGCCGGAGATGCGCGACGTGGCGAAGTTCCTCGTGGACAACGGCTTTACTCGGCCTCGCATCTGGTGAAAGCCCCGAGAAGCGTGTTGCGACATGAGAAATCCCCGGATGCTGAATCGGAGCATCCGGGGATTTCTCGTAAGACGGACAGTCAGGCGTGCATCGCCCGGACGGTGTTGCCGTCGCGCACGTCCAGCTTGCGCACCTGCGAGGCGCGCATCGCGCTCGCGGACATGAGCAGCGCGACAAGCAGCGTCACGGCCGACACCAGCAGCGCCGTGACGGCGGACGTGAGCGGCAATGCCACCGCCGCCACGGTGGAGACGGCAACGGCCGCCATGACAAGAGCGGACACCGCGCCCAGCAGCACGCTCACGCCAAGCATCGCCCACAACGTCGCGCACACGTCGGCCGCGCCGGCAAAGGCGGCGTCGACCATTGCGGGAAGCACACGCTGGGCGAGCACGACATCATTGAAACGGCCGGCGATCAGCTTGAGATATGGGGTGAACGGCTGCAGCGACAGCCATGTGGCGGCGGCGGTGACGGGAGACACGGTGTGAGATACGGTGGCGGTGGTGATGGCGTTGCGAGCAGTGCCGTCGGTCATGATTCCTTCTTCCGGTTGGGCAGTCCCAGTGGCTGCCGACACCCGGAACATGGCGGGGAGGGGAATCAATCGGATATGAAAAAACGGCGGCGGCCGCAGGCATGTGGAATCATGCCATGCGGCCGCCGCCGAATCCGTCACGATGACGGTGCGTGCATCATCCCAGATCCTTCAGGGTGAGCGGAATCGTCTCGGTCAACGGGTCGCCTTCGGACCTGGCGTCCGACGGGTAGGTGAGCGTCACGCTGAGGATACGGCCTGTTGCACCGTCACTGTCGTCGATGACGATCTCGCGTTTGTACACGATCTTGCCTCCGCTCGAGTAGCTCAGATACACGCTCTGCCCATGGACCTCGGCGAGTGCGACGCTCGCGTCGGCGTCAAGGTTCTCCTTGAGGAAGTCCAGTTCCTCCTGCGGGGAGCGGAACGAAATATTGTAATAGGCGAACGCGTCGATGGTGACCGTGCCGTCCGGTGACGTGAACGAGCGGCCATGGTCTCCGATATCCGGCTCCGGCCCCCACGTGTAGCCTCTGGGGATGTCCACGCTGTACTGGTAGGTGCTGTTGAAGTATGTATCCGGGGAGCCGGACTTACTGGATTTGCCTTGTTTGTCGTCGCCCTTTGCGTTCTTATCCGACTTGCCGCCGGCGTCGGACTTGGACTTGCCATCCGACTTGCCGGAGACGGTCGTCTCCGTGAACTGGCTGAAGTCGACCGGATTCTCGACCAGATAGTAGACGTTGCCGGCGTTTGGAGCCTTGTCGAACCGCTTCATATGCGGTCCCGGCGCGTACGGGTCGTCCTGTATGGCGCTGTCGCCGGATTCCTTGTACGCCTTGACGTCCTTGTATGCCTCGTTGTCTCGGCGGATCAGATACGGCCGGTCGGCATCCGGCTGGTACGTGGAGCTGCCGGAGAAGTATCCGTCGGTCTCAAGCTGCTTGAGGTCGGCGCCCACCGGCATCACCACGAACAGCTCCTTGGCCTTGTAGACGAGCGATTCGCGGCTGTCCCGATCATGGATCGTCACGTCCGCATCCCTCCACGGTTTGCTGGAATCGACTTCGCGAGGTACGTCATTCTCGCAATAAGCATATGGGTTGTCGCCCGAGAACACCGACGTGCCGCAGTTAGGCAGGCCCATGCCGGCGTACAGTTCCATCGCGCCGGTCGTGCCGGAGATGAGGAAGTCCTTGAGCAGCGGCTTGCCGTCCTTGTCCACCGGCTCGCAGCCGCTTGCATCCTGCGAATAATCGCACAGCGTGAGCTCGTCCCACGTGCTGTCCGGCTCCTTGCCGTCGACGATGAGCCCGGTCGGCTTGGCGTCGGAGCTGCCGACGCTCAGCGTGATGCAGTCGCCGTCGTCCGTGCAGTATTCTCCGGCCAGTGCTCCGGTGTTCGTCATCGCCATCGTGTTGTCCATCGACTCGCCGACCACGTTGTACCGTTCGCTCGCGTCCACGCCGTAATACAGGGTCGCCTTGTCGGTGTCGGTCATCACGCCGATGCCGGGGTCGGCGCGCACGATCTTGCCGAGGTTCTTGCGGCTGGAGAACAGCGGCTTCAGCGTGACCGTGAAACCGCGCGACTCCAGTTCGTCCTTCGCCTTGTCCTTGTCCATGCCGGCGATCTCCACCGGGATGCCGTCGCCGTCCACGCCGACGCCGATGTGGATGCCATCGGACGGGTCGTTGAGCGGCTGGCCGTCGGCCGGTACGGTGACCGACACCTTGCCCGGATGGTCGGCGACCACCTCATGCTCGACGACCTTGACGCCCATCGTCTTGAGCCGTGCTTCGGCCTTCTCCGGCGTCATGCCGACCGTGCCTTCGGGCACACCAGGTCCGCGTGATTCGACGACGGTGATCTGCGAGCCGCGGTCGAGCCGGTCGCCTGACTTCGCGCCTTCCATACGCATGTACGTGCCTTTGCGAGTGGCCGAGAAGACCTGCTTGCGCTTGACGACGAACCCCTTGCCTTCCAGCTGCTTGGCCACGTCGTCGGCCTTGCCCGAGCTGATGGCCGGCACCGTGCGCGGTCCGATCAGCTCCAGCTTCCACACGGCGATGCCGCCGCCGCAGACGAGCGCGAGCGCCAGTATGGCGGCGATCAGGATGATGACGGCTCGGCGCCGCTTGCGGGACAGCGAGACGGCTGCCGCGGCGGGGCCTCCGTCGTCGGGTTGTGACGGCGTCGGCGTGACCGGTATCGGCATGGTCGGAATCGATCGGGAGGAGGGGTCGGCATGGCCGGCTGCGGGCGTCGGCGGCGCTGGGATTGGCGGCAGGGAAATGCCGGCGGTCTGCGGCGAGGCGGTGGGGACGGTGAGCCGGGACCCGCAGTTGACGCAGAAACGGTCATCGGCGTTGCATAGTGCGCCGCAGTTCGGACAAGTCAGCATGACGACCCCTCATTATTGTGTGAATGATAGGAAAGTGTCTAGGCTGATGTCATCATAGCATGATGCACCGTTCACGATTTGACGGCCTTGGCAAATCGTGAACGCCAAACGCACATTATCGCACAGATCATGTGCGATAGCATTCCGCAGGAACGGCTTCATGCCGACGTTCTTCACGGCAAAGCGAACATAAGGGCCGTTCACGATTTGACGGGGCCGCCAAATCGTGAACGGTGACGGGCCGCGCTACCGCTTCGGCGGCAGCGGAATCGACGGCATGGACTGCCCGCCCGCCGCCGGCATCGGCCCGGGTGCCGGCGCGGCCTGACCTTGGACGGGGATGCCGGGTGTCTGCGGCATGAACGGCGAAGGCTGCGCCGCCGGTGACTGCCATGTGGCCACAGGCTGGGTCGCCGGTGCGGCCTGCCAGTCGGCCTGCGGTGCGGGAGCCGCGGCCGCGTAGGACGGCTGCCCGCCAAAAGCGGCAGGTGCCTGCTGGCCTGCGGCCAGCGCGTTCAACGTCTTGCGGCGCAGCTGGCCGCGGCGCACCAGCGAGACGATCGAGCCGGCGACCATGAGCAGCGTGCCGGCGACCATGATCATCAGGCCGTAGGAGAGCCCGTGCTGGATTATCGAGCCGATGTCGCCGGCATCGGCCTTGCTGATCAGCGAAGACAGCCGGTTGTCCGCATACCACGTGAACCCGGCGAATACGCCGATCCACAGGGTCATGATGATGGAGAAAACCAGTGTCGGGATGTGCAGCCGCAGCAGCGTGAACAGCAGGATGACGGCGAGCAGCGCCATGAACACCCAGAACGGCACGGTGAAACGGCCGGTCATCGTCATGCGGATCGACGTGTTGTCCTGTACAAGGTCGACGAACGCCTTGTCGTCGCTGGACAGATTCGACATCGCGGTCTTGATCAGGTCGGCCGGCCCGCTGATGGTCCATGCCGGCAGGAACACGCCGACCGCCGTGGCCACGATGCCGACCAGCGTGATGATCGAGCCGATGGTGAACCGGTGCTTCCACTGACGCTCGACGTCCTTGGCGGATTTCGGCGGCGTTGCGGGGGATTGGGGTCCGGCGTACGCCTGCGTCGCCGGATTCGACGACATGGATGGATAGGTCATGGTAACGGTTCCTTCCGTGAACGGTCGTCGGCTATGCCGTCGACGACGATTGGCTCAAGCATATGACGGAATGGTTTCCGACGTTCGATGGCGTCTATACGGTGATCAACGCATTGTACGGTTTCGCGGTATCGTTGATGATATGACGGCGGCTCGTTGCGCGGCGGCGCAATCCGGACGCGCACCAATACACGGAGAAAGTGCCGTGAGAAAAAGGAGACGGCGATGACGTTGCTGACGGCGTTCCTGCTGATACTGGCCGCGCAGAGCATCGTGCGCGTCAACCGGGTGAACATCCAGCATTGGCTGGCTTCGAGCCGCATTGGCCGATGGCATTTCGACCATGACATGATGACCGAGGCGAACGCCGCCGGCGTGGACTGGGAGCTGGCTGACATCTCGATGGCTGCCAGGCACATCAGTGCCAGAATCATGTTCGACACCACGTACCGTGTCGTGCTGCTCATCGCCGGGTCGTATCTGCTGACGTGGGCGTGGCCGGGCCTGGTCTGGCAGTGGACGTGGCTCGCCGGCCTGATGATCGCGTTCCTGCCGATGCTCGACCGGATCGCGATGCGAAACAGCGGCAATGGCGCGGCGAAAGTCCCCATGACGAGAGCGGAGGCATTGACGGCCATCATCGGCGACCTGCTGGCCGCAGGCATACTGACCGCGACATTGGCCTTCGGCTGCACGGCCCCGCAGCAGATCCGGGCATGGGCCGCAGCCGCCGGGCCTTCCGCATCATCAATGCTCGCCGGAATCCCGTCATGGCTGTGGACATGCCTCTGCGCCGTGGTATTCATCGCCGGCCTATGGACCGCCTACGGCGTCACCCGGTTCGCTGGCCGTCTGTCACGCATGTTCTCCTCGCCGCGGTTCGAACTGCGCGCCGACGAGGACACCATGCTGTACCTGCGCTCCTTTCAGGACGACAGGCAGTCCATCCAGACGCCGGTCGCGGAATTCGACAGCAACACGAACCTGCGCAGCCTCCTCTGGCCGCGCATCTCATTCGAGGAGATGATCGCGAATTGCTCTGCGGCCAACACCCGCGGACTCATCACCGTCGGCCGTCCCGGAGAACGGTTGCCCCGAGCAGGCGCGGTACGCGGCTACTATGCGCAGGACGACTGGCGTGAAGGCGTACGGCTCACCGCCTTCCGCGTCAGAGGCATCATCTTCACGCTGGGCGCTACGGTCTCCTTGCATTGGGAGATCGAGCATCTGAAACAATGGGGCCTGCTGAGAAAATGTCTGTTCCTCATCCCGCCCATCGATGACGGCATCGAACAGCGGCTATGGCCCGCATTCGACGCGCTCGGCGTCAACAAGGACGAATACCGCAAAGCCGCCACCATCCCGGTGCCCACCATGGTCGGCTTCCGCGTCAACGACGACGGCTCGGTCCACTGGCTGCTCGGCTTCGGCCACGACTGGACCACGTACCTGTACGCCATCGCATGCTTCAACGCCCAACTGGATTGGCTGCAGGGACTCGCCGGCGACCAAGCCTCCGGCCGTATCGCAGCAGACCCGAACCCGGTGCAGACCGTCAGCCGCGACGAAATCGAACAGGCCTTCCATGAAGGCGCGGCGATGCGTCCCGGCAGACCGGGCGCGACCGTACGCAAAACCATCAAGTCGGCACGCCGCGCACTGGCCTTGGAGCAGATCGGCGAATGGGATGACGCGGTGGCCGAATACACGCGGCTCATCCACGCGTTCGACACCGCACATGGCAACGAGCCGGCCCCTGGAAACACCATCTACCGCGACCCCGACGACGCGCAATCCATGGCCTACCTGCTGTACCGTCGGCTCGCATCCGAATGCCATGCCTCGCCACAATCGCAACAGGACCTCCTCATCCTCGCAGACCGTGTGATTCGCCAGCTCGACGCTGCGCCGACCTTCGCGTGGCCCACCCCGTTCGAGTCGCGCCGCACCGCCGCTTTGGAAGCCGACGTCCACGGCTGGGTGGCCGTATACGCCGAAACCCGGCTCGGCAACCGCGCCATGCAGATCACGGCCCGCACCCGTCAGGTCGAAGCGGCACGCCGCGCCCACGACCGCCGTCTCGTCGTGGACGCCGAATTCAACCTGTACGATGCGCTCGACGATGAGCGACGCAAGACGGCGGTGGCGCAATCCATACTCGAATCCGCGCTCAGCATGGGCGACGTGCGGCTCGAAGGCAAGGCCAGATGGGCGCTCGGCTCGGCGCTCGCCGGCGCGGGCGCCGAACGGCCGCAATGGGAGCCGCAGTTCCGGCGGGCGGCTGTATGCCTGGAGCGTTGCGGCGAACACGCCGATGCCCAGCGCGTGATGCTTGATCTTGAGCGGATCCTGAACGCGGGCCGCTGAGTCGGATGTGTCCGTGTGCGGCTCAGCGGCCCGTTTCGCGACCGCTTTCGGCTTGCGATTGCGGCGACGGCTGACCGAAGCACTGGGCGAGCACCTCGACGATCATCATGTTCGTCAGCAGCATGCGTGAGACGTGCACGTTGGGCAGGAACAGACGCAGCTTGGCCGTCTCGCTGTTCCACGCCGACCCGACCGGGAACACACGTCCCGCGTCCCCGTACACCCAAGCCGGCTTGGCGATGAGCTTCTTGAGCGTGTCGGCGGCTTCCTTCGTGTCGATCTGCGCGACGACGGCGCGATTGTGCACGAGTCCGGCGATAAGGTTCACGTCGACGAACGGCTTGTCCTGCGTCGGCGATTTCGAGACGACCACGACCGGCTTGTCCCGTGTGTCGGAGAGCAGCAGTCCGGCGAGGTCGCGCGCCTGTTGCGGTGTGCGCACGAACAGCGGACGATAGGAGCGGCGCAGGTTCTCGACCTCCTGCGGGCTTCCGCTGATCGGCGAGCCGGTGTGCGGGTCGCGCAAGTGCAGCGGATTGTCCGTCCCGTCGCCATGCACGCCGGCGCCGGAGCCGTTGGCGTTGCCGGCGTGCGTCGTTACGGATTGCGTGGTGCCTGACTGTGTGGTGCTTGACTGTGTGGTGCTTGACTGTGTGGCCGGTCCGGTACCGCTGGCGGGCTGCGAGCCAAGGGAGAAACGACGCCGCAGGTCGGCGACGAGCCGCTGCCGGTGGCTGTTCGTATCCGTGTAGTACAGCGGCGTGCCGTCACGGCTGGGGTCGCGCGGCATGAACAGTCGCGCCGCGCCGTTGTACACCGGATGCATGCCGTAGCCAAGCGCGTCCAGCTCTTCGGCCATCGTTTCGGCAAGCCGGTCGTCGGCGATGACCACGACGTCGATACGCCCCTCGACCTGCTGCACGATGGATTCGGGGATGATATCCGGTTCAGGTGCCCCGTTGCGCGTCGAAACCACCAGCACGGCCCTGACGCGCCGTTCGTCGGCGATATGCGCGGCGAGGCGGCGAGCCTGCATTGTGGTGGTGACGGTTGCGGGATTGGCATCAAGGAACGTCAGCATGTCCGGAATCCTCCTTCGACGCCGACTGACGGTCGGCGTCGCTCTGCGATATCTGTCGCAGACGGTGATGTCGAGATGACACGGGATTCGGATACGAGAATCGATGATGCGTCCGGAAGAAAGACTGTATGGGTGTTGGCAAACATGGCGCTCTATGGAAGGCTGTACTGACGGCTGACGTGTGATGCGGAACGTCACGACACATGTGTCGCGGCGAAGCGTGAAGTCACATCAGCGAGGCCGTGAAGCAAGCCCCCCCCTAAGCGATTTGCGAGTTGACTGGCCGTATCCGGAACCGGGCATGGTTGTGCCGGGCGCGGACCTGCGGTCTGCGATGTTTGCCATTGGGGACATGCGCTGCTTCTTCTCCCTGAACGTCGGCGTCGGCGTTCGCGTGACACGCGCGCCTAGCTGACGATGAATCGGCTGTGACTGAAGGGAGGAAGCCAGTGCTTCGAACTCATGGGGTATCGTACCATGACGTCATTACCGTGGCCCGATCGGCCCGCGGCGAGCGGTGAGGCCGCGCCGTTGCGGCCCCACCTCGCGTTCGCGCATCCGCCGTCACACGGGGATCACGGACACGTTGCCGCCGTCATCCACCGCGCGCAGGCAGTCGTTGTACACCTCGATGAACGCGTAGTTGCCGAACGCCGCGAGCGAACGGGACTTCTCCAACGCGCCGGGCATGGGGCGGCCGACCTCGTAATGCTCCACGATGCCGCCGATCGGGTCGAGGCTATGCACCTCGAACGGGGCTCCCAGATAGCATTTCGCCGTCACCCCCTGCAGGATGCCGGTGATGCTCACGTCGGGGAATTCGGCGCGCAGGGCGTTGACGATGCCGTCGATCTGCGCCTGGGTGATGGTGTGGCCGCCGGCGTCCAGTTTGGCGATGGCCGCCATGTAGCCAGGGGAGCGGCGCTTGCGCAGCGTCCTCTCGAGCATGGCATGGTCGGTGGCGGCGCGTTGTTGCTCGTGCTGCCGCTGCTCGTTGCCGAGCGACATGGCGAGCCGGTTCTGCGATGTGGTCCGGGCGGACGTCTGTCCGCCGGTCGGCCTGAGCATTGGTCGTGGCATGATGTGCCTCCTTGTTGCGTTGTTCGCGGCATGGTCGCCGTCAGATGAGCACCTTGCGGGTCCGCGGGGATGCCGGCTTGTTCAGACGCTCCTCGCCGATGGGACGGCCGGATGCGGGCACCGCCCGTTCCTTGCCCCAGTTGCGGATCGCCTCGATCTTCTCCGGACTGGTCTGCGAGAGCGGCACCACGTTGTCGAAGGCGTTGACCACGTTCTCCACGGTGAGCGTGAACGCGGGGTTGGCCACGGACCGGTAGGCGAGGTCGCGCACGGTGGATTCGAGGTCGGCTCCGGTGAACCCTTCGGTCTGTTCGACGATCTGGTCGGCGAGGGCACCGGCGAAGCTCACGTTGAGGTACTTGCGCATGTAGAGGCTGAGGATCTCGCGGCGTTCGGCCGCGGTCGGCAGGTCCACGAAGAACAGTTCGTCGAAGCGTCCGCGGCGCAGCAGCTCGCTGGGCAGCATGGACACGTCGTTGGCGGTGGCGACCACGAACACGTGCTTCTTGCACTCCTGCAGCCAGAAGAGGAATTGGCCGACCATGCGCGTGGAGACGCCGCCGTCGCCGGAGCCACCGGCTCCCGCCAGGCCCTTCTCGATCTCGTCGATCCACAGGATGCACGGCGACACGTTCTCGGCGGTGGTGAGCGCGTCCCTGAGCTGCTGCTCGGACTGGCCCACATACTGGCCCTGCACGGTGGCGAAGTCCAGACGGTACAGGGGCAGCTTCCAGTTCGCCGCGATCGACTTCGCGCTCAGCGACTTGCCGCATCCGGGCACGCCGACCAGCAGGATGCCGCGCGGCGGTTGCAGCCCCTTGGCCTTGAGCTCCTCGCGTTTGGCGGCGGACAGCAGCGCCTTCTTCTCGTCGAGCCACTGGCGCAGCCCGGCGAGTCCGCCGACCTCCTTGACGCTGTCGTCCACTTCGATCTTCTCGAGTCCGGAGATGTCGGAGAACAGGCGGTTCTTCGCGTTGCGCACCTCGTCCATGTCGGCCTTGGTGATGCGCCGGTTGGCGATGAGCGCGGCGATCACGTTCTCCGCCTCGATTTGCGTCACGCCGGCAAGCGTCGTGGCCGCCTCACGCACGTCGTTGTCGTCCCATTCGATGGGGATCTCGTTGAGGTAGTCGTCGATGTACTCCTTGATGATGCCGTACATCTCGTCCTCGTTCGGCAGGTCCACGGTGATGAGCATGCCCTGGCGCTGCAGCTGGTTCCACACCGAGTTGTTGGTCAGCACCATGATGACGCCGCCGTTCTCGTTGGCGAGCGTCACCAGGTCGAGCAGCTGGCGCGAATCCGGGTTCTCCGTCGACAGGTCGGGGATCTCGGTGAGGATCAGCGTCAGGTTTTGCTTGCGCTTCATCTGCTCGCTCATGTAGTCGATGGCGCCGTACATCGACTTGTCGTCGTTGACGACCTGGCCGGAGGCGAGGTCGTACAGGCCTTTCGACAGGGTATGCACGTAGAAGGGGAGGTTCAGCTCGCCGCCGATGTCCTTGAGCGTGTCGAGGATGCGGGAGCGTTCGATGGTGTTGATGGCGATGAACGGGATCCGGGCGATCGAATACCGTTTCAGCAGTTCATGCGATTGTGCGATGTTGGTCATGGTGCTCTTTCTGTGGTCTCAAGTGCGGTCGTGCAGGTTTGCGTCTCACAGCGTGTTGACCGGATGGGTGCGGATGATGTGCGCCATTCTGCCGGTGCGGTCGACGGTGGCGGCGGAACGTTCCAGCGTGTTCTGGATGTCGTTCGCCTGCTGGACGACCAAGCCGCGGATCTGGGACCGGTACGGTTCGGGTATCGCCGGTATGGATCCGGCCTGCGCGAGCGTGGCGAGGTTCTTGCGCAGGTCGAGCAACGATTGGATGACGTCGCGTTCGCTGCGCGCACGGGACTGCGCCTTGGCGAACCGGTCGGCCGCCGAGGACAGGCGCTGGTTGATGGCTTCGATGAGATGCTGGACGAAGCGCTCCGAGACGCCGGACTGCCAGACGAGCGTGCCCTGGTTCATTGCGGCGATTACGGTGTCGTCGTTGCCGCCTGCGGCAAGCGCGTCGATGACGTCCATCCATTGGGCGTAGGTCTGCGGTGGTGTGATGGTCATTGCAGGGCCTCCTTCTTGCGGTGCTTCCTTCTCACCGGCATGTTCGGCGGCGTGATGTCCCAGTCGGGCAGGCCTTCGGCGAACACCGCGGTCGGTTCGTCGTCTTCCGGCTCATCGGCGGCTTGCGACTGGAACGCCGGCAATGCCGGGGCCGCTGACGTTGCTGATGTCGCGCCGGCAGACGGTGTGGCGGCGGGGAACGGCACGGATGCCGGTTGTGCCGGTGTTGCAGGGAACGCCGTCGGCTCGGGAACGGGTGCCGGCGATGCTACCGGTGCCGCGGTATCTGACAGAGTGGTGTCTGCTGGAGCGGCGCTCGCCGGAGCGGTGCCCGCTACGGCATCGAGTGACGGCAGCGCGTCCGTTGACGGCTGCGGGAATGCGGTTTCCGAGGCCGGGGATTCCTGTTTCGGCTCGTCGTGCGGCGGGGCCGGGAACGCCGGCTGCGACGCCGCCGCGCCGGACTGCCCGGAATCATCCGGGAACGCTTGCTCGCCACCCGTCTCGGCGGACGTGTCGGGCACGGGCTCCGGCGTGTCCGACGTATTGCTCTCGGCGTCGTCACCTTGTGTTGCGTCACCTTGTGTTGCGTCACCGTGTTCTGCGTCGTCGGTGTGTGCTGTGACATCGTGCGACGGGGCCGGTACCGGTATCGCGCCGGTCGGCATGGGAATCGGCGCGACGGCCGGTTCGGACGCGGCGACGTCCGGCTGGGGAGCCGGCTGGGACGATGCGTCTGCGTTCGGCAGGGGGACGGACTGCGCAGCCGGCTGGGGGACATCCGGCCGGGGAACGTCGCGCTGGGATGGCGTAGCCGTCTCGGTTCCTGCGGCGGCGGGCTGTTCGATCCTGGCTCCGCAAGCGCCGCAGAACTTGGCTCCCGGCCGGTTCACGGCATGGCATGACGGGCAGGTCGTCGTCGCGGCGACGGCCTGGTTGATTGCGTTGACGTTGTTCATCATGGACTTCCTTCTTCGCGAGTGCATTTCCCTGTGTCAGGCCTTCGCGGCCGGTACCGTGGTCACGCGCACCTTACGTGTCGAGTTCGGCATCTTGCGCACGTACTGTTCGGGCGTGATGCTGTCGATGAAGGCGAGCACTTGTGCGCTCTGGGCGTCCTGCTTCGCGAACTCGCGGCGGTAGTCCACCACTTCGGCGAGCATCGCGCGGATGATCTGCGTGCCTTCGGAGCGTTTCGTCTCGTAGTCGGAGCGGATTCTGGACTGGCCTTCCTTCTCCCGCTTGTTGGCGGAGTAGTATTTCACGCCGCAGAAGATGCCGGCGATGGCGCACAGGACGCCGAGCAGCAATCCGCCCCCGCCGACGACGAAGCCGATCAGCGCGATGACGCCGAGGCCGATGGCGCCAGGCAGCATGAACTTCTCGAACGGCGTCATCGCGAGGGCAATCAGCGCATCGTTCATTTCGTGGTCGATGAGCGCGTTGAACCGTTGCAGCGTCTCCTGCTCGTTGCTGCCGTCCACGGTCGAGTAGTTGAACGTGTCCACGTTGATTTCGATGTTGTGGGGCACCGCGGCCCGGTTTTTCGCGATGATGTCGTTGTAGGCGTCGCGGATCCAGTCGCGCGACAGCGCGATGGCGAACTTCTGCGTCGAGGGGTTCGCGTGCGAGACCTGTGGTTTCATGGCCGAGTCGGTGAGCAGCTGGGTGAAGTCCTTATGCTCCTCCAGCGCGGTCTTCTCGACCGTCATGCTCGACTTGGCCTTCGCCTCATCGCCCTGGTAGTCGACGACGAACTGCTCGAATCGCTCCTTGCGGCGCAGCGGCAGCTCCTCGTCGTCGAAGTCGGTGACCAGGCTGGTGAGGATCTCGTCCAGCTGCGCCTTGACCTCGTCGGTGGACGACTTCTGCGCGAAGATGCCGTTGAAGTAGTCGAGGATCGTCGCATGCAGCCGGGCGCCTTCCATGACCTCTTTGAGCGCGGGCCACGTGTGGCTGTATCGTGACAGATACCGGTATCCCTCGTCGCCCGTGATCGGCGTGCGCTTGAGGTTGATCGCGTCCGACCATTGTTTCGTCTGCTGTTCGACGAACCCGGGCTTGGCGGTCAGATGGCCCATCCACGTGTCGATCTGCTTGGAGACCGTGCCTTCCGTGTCCGTTCCCAGCAGGCCGGAGGCGTAGGCGTCCAGGATCACGACCGCGTTGCGGTTCAGGTTCTCCTCATCCTGCGCGGCCAGATACCGCTGCACCCATTGCAGGCTCGCATGCTTGCGGCCTGCGCGGCGGCAGACCAACGCCAGGAACAGCGAGGTCTTCTCGTCGTCGCGGCGTATGCCCTCGGCGAGCGCCTTGTAGGCGAGGTCCCGCTGGTCGTTGATCCAGGCGGCCAGCGCCACCAGGCAGGGTGCCAGCCAGTAGCCGGGCGTGGAGATCATCAGCTCCTCGCTGGCGTTGGTGATGGTCGACTTCTTCACCAGCCCCAGGTCGTTCGCCTGCAGGATGCCGGTCGTCGTGCGGCGCACCAGATCGTAGTGGCCGTACTTCTTCTCCAGTTCCTGACGGATCTTCACCAGCCTCGTCTCGGCCTGGCCGAGACGGTTGGCCTTGGTCTGCATGTTGACGAAGTTGTCGAAGTCCTCTGCCAGCTGCTCGACCTTGGAGTTGATGATCTTGACGTTGCCGTCGACCTCCTTGACGCGCACGTCGACGGTGTCGATCTCGTTGCTCAGCTGCATCTGGATATCCTGCATCTGCCGCAGAATCGGCCGTAGGTCGATGTAATCCCCCATGCGGTTCCTCCTCCTTGATGGTGTTGCTGTCTGATGGTCTGGCTGGTGTCATCGGTCGCCCGACGTCACACCCTGGTGCCGCATTTGCCGCAGAACCGTGCGTTCGGCGGCAGCTTCGCCCCGCATTCCGTGCAGAACCGCTTCGGGAACACCGGCGTTGCGGCCGGCGTGACGGCTTGGGCGGCTGCCGCCTGCGCGCCCGGCGCCGGTGGAGCCGATGCCGCCGGCGGTATCGGCTGCGGCGGGACCGCCGGCGATGCATACGGCGGGAACGGCATCGGCGACGGTTGCGGCGCCGGGGCTGCGTATGCCGTTGGCGCCGGCGCTGGTGCGTTGGTCGCCGGCGCCTGCATGGTCGCCGCCGTCTGTCGGAACTGCTGGAACGCCGGAGCTGGCGGCTGCGCGGTGGCCGGCTGCGCGGCCGGCGTCGTCCGGGGTCGCGGCGCATGGTGCTCGACCCAGTACGTGGCGTCGTCGACCATGCACTGCGCCAGTTCGTCGAGCTGTGCCGCCGTCTCCGATCCGGTGATGGTGCGGAACACGCAGCCGGTGCCGTCACCGTCCAGCACAGTCGTGCCGTACCCCATCACGCTCATGCCGCCGAACCGCGAACGCACCTTGCGACGGGACATCCGCGACAACGGCATGACCAGCGAGGGGCCGGACGCGTCTTCGACCGCCATCATCACCGCGACCGTGCAGGCGTTGCCCTCATGATCATGGAAATCCTTGGCGTACGCGCTGTACATCTCGCGCCGCCAGCCGGCCACCGTGCGGCGCAGTGAGGCCGGCATGACGAGCGAATCCTGCCCGCGCTCGCCGGATCCGCCGTACGGTTCGGCGGTCAGCTCGTAACCGGGCACGGCCCAAGCGGCGCATACGTCACCCTTGCCGATGATGTCGGCGGCCCCCGCCTGCGTGAGCATCCCCCTGATGACGCCGCCGCGCAACGGCAGGCCGGCCTGCAGCGCGCCGGGCACCGGCAGTAGCTGCCGGTACGGTTCCGCGTCATGCTTGTCGATCGCGTCGCCGACCGGGATGAACACCACCGCGGAGCCGACGGGCCCGTCGAGCGGCATCCAGAACAGGTCGCCATCCTCGGCCATACGCATCATGCCGCCGCCGACATGCCGTGAACGTGACAGGTCCAGACCTTGCAGATGCGCGTTCACCGCGTCGAGCACGCGCTCGATCGGCGCAGTGGAATAGAACACCCCGCCTTCGGTCTGGTCAAGGAAACGGTACAGTTTCGTCTTCGGGTCCTCGACGCCGTAGGGGATGCCGAAATCCCTGATGCGGCGCGGCGTCTCATTGTCAAACGACGTGTTCGCGGCCATGATCCCTCTCCTTCGCTCCTGTCGGGCACCGTGTGGCGAGAAGGCGTGCGGAGGATGGAGCCCTTCGATCTCACGCGGGCGCGTCCCTTCCCTGATTCTGCATTCATCATCAATGATGGGCCACCGTCGATGTCGGCCCGGTCACGGCAACGTGAACGGACGGGGAACTTCCGCCGGCATCGTGATGAACACATCATTGCGATGTGGTCAACAAAGGGGAGGCGAGTGCCTAACAGCGATAACGAGTCTATCATGGAACGAGTATGAGGCGGCGCAAGCCGGTCATGACATGAGAGACAAGGGGCGGTGAGGAGCCATATGACGACTGGAACGAGTGACAAGGAGCATCCGCTGGTCTCGGTCATCGTGCCGGTGTACAAGGTCGAGCGGTTCCTCGACGAGTGCGTGGCCGGGCTGGTCGCGCAGACCTACCGGAACCTGGAGATCCTGCTCGTCGACGACGGCTCGCCGGACCGCTGCCCGGCCATGTGCGACGCATGGGCGGCGAAGGACGAGCGCATCCGCGTCATCCACAAGGCCAACGGCGGCCTGTCCGACGCGCGAAACGCGGGGCTCGCGCAGGCGAGTGGCGACTGCATCTACTTCGTGGACTCCGACGACACCGTGGACCGGCGCCTCGTGGAACGCTGCGTGACCACCATGGTCGACTACGCCGCCGATCTGGTCATGTTCCAGTTCGACACCATCAGCGAGACCGGCCGTCCGCTGACCAGCGCGTACAAGCACAACGACTACGACGACATCAAGGTCATGGCGCCGGTCGACGCCATCAAGGCGCAGGTCAAGGCGGAGATCGACGGGTATTTCTGGTCGTTCATGGCCGCCGCGCCCATCTACCGGGACCACGGCTTCTCGTTCCCCATCGGCCGCAAGATCGAGGACATGGCGCGCATCTGCAACGTGATCGGCGAGTCGCACCGCGTCGTGCGCATCCCCGAAGTGCTCTACCACTACCGGATGCGCCGCGGCTCGATCACCGGCAGCTGGAACATGCAGCTCACCCGCGACTGGATGCAGGCCGTGGACGACCGCGAATCGTACATCGACGAACGGTTCCCCGAACTGCGCACGTTCATGCGGATCCAGCAGCTCACGTTCTTCGCCAACCTGGATTACGAGACCATGCGGCAGTCGATCGTCGCCAAGTTCAAGATCGACCCCGAGGATTCGGAGCGGATCCGCAAGCGCATCGACACGCTCAGCAGGGACGTGGCCGATGACGGCGGCGAGGTCCCCGAATCCACGAAGAACCTGATCGACACACTGCGCAAATCGGTCGACGGTGCTCGCGACGGATTCCGCGAGATGCGCGAGGAATGGAAGAAGCTCGGCCGCGGATGGAAGGAATACATGCGCGGCGTGCTTGAGCCCGGCGTCGAGCGCGACACGGCCGATCCCGCCGACGGCGACGACGGAAGGGAGCCGGCCGCACGATGAGGGTGTTCGACTTCGACGGCACGATATACGACGGCGAAAGCCTGTTCGACCTGTACCTGTACAGCGCGCGCTACGACCCGCGCGTGTTCCGGCATCTCGCGCCGGTGCTGCGCTACGCCATCAAATACAAGCTCGGCCGCGGCACCTTGGAGCAGATGGAGCGCGGCGTCGGCGACGTCACCTCCAAATACCTGCGTGACGTGTCCCGTTCGCGGCGCATCGAAGGCCTGCGCACCGCACCGCTCGAAGGCGCCCGCGAGCTGGGGCTCGGCGACGACGTGCTCGCCGACAAGGTCACCGTCATCGAGGAGAGCTCCACCACCGGCGGCCTCGAAACGCTCGTGCGCTCGTTCTGGGACCGCAACATGCGCAAGATCAAGCCATGGTACCGGCCGCGCCCCGACGACGTGATCCTCACCGCGTCCTTCGACGCGACGGTCGGCGAGGCATGCCGCAGGCTGGGGCTGAAACGTCTCGTCGCCTCGACCATCGATCCCGAAACGTTGACGGTCACGTATCTCAACTTCAACACGAACAAGCCGAAACGGTTCCGCGAACTCTACGGCGAGGACGCCGTGGTCGACGAGTTCTACACCGACAGCACGTTTGACTCGCCGATGATCGACCTCGCTCGCACCGCCTACATGGTCAAAGGCAACACGATCACGCGCGTGAAGTGAGCGCGGGCCGCGGTCGCGCCTGCGTTTGCCGACGAAACATGCCGCACAGGCGGACAGGCTACAATGGCTTCGGTTATACGGGGCGGCCGTTCGCGCCCCGCTTGAGAGAATGAAGGAGTTCGCATGAGCAACCTGACCGGTCTGTTCACATGGAAACTGCACGGCGACGGCAAGACGCTGGCGCCCGGCGAGGTCGTGGAGCCCGACGAGCGGCTCACCTGGAGCCGCACCGCGGGCATCGGCGCGCAGCACGTCATCGCCATGTTCGGCGCCACGTTCCTGGTGCCGATCCTCACCGGGTTCGACCCCTCCACCACACTGTTCTTCACCGCCCTGTCCACGGCGCTGTTCCTGCTCATCAACCGCAACGTGCTGCCCAGCTACCTGGGCTCCTCGTTCGGCTTCATCGCGCCGATCCTCGCCGTCAAGACCGCCGGCAAGGGCCTGGCTGTCGCCAGCTTCGGCATCATGGTCACCGGCCTGCTGCTCGCGCTGATCGGCATCGCCGTACACTACGCCGGCGCCAAGTGGATCGACATCATCATGCCGCCGGTCGTCAACGGCGCCATCGTGGCAATCATCGGCTTCAACCTCGCGCCCAGCGTGTGGACGAACTTCCAGAAGGCCCCCGACACGGCCATCGTGACCCTGCTCGCCGTGCTGCTCATCGCCGTGCTGTTCCGCGGCCTGCTCGGCCGACTCAACATCCTGCTCGGCGTGCTCGTCGGCTACGCGTACGCCTGCTTCCGCGGCCAGGTCGACTTCTCCGCGATCGGCGAGGCGGCGTGGATCGGCTTCCCGCGCTTCCACCTGCCGCAGGCGGACTTCTCCATCCTGCCGATGTTCCTGCCCGTCGTGCTCGTGCTCGTCGCCGAGAACGTCGGCCACGTCAAGTCCGTGGCGCAGATGACCGGACGCGACTACGACAACCAGATGGGCACCGCCCTGTTCGCCGACGGCCTCGGCACCGCGATCGCCGGCTTCGGCGGCGGCTCCGGCACCACCACGTACGGCGAGAACATCGGCGTGATGGCCGCCACCAAGGTCTACTCGACCGCCGCCTACTGGTGCGCCGCCGCGTTCGCGCTGATCCTGAGCCTGTGCCCGAAGTTCGGCGCCGTGATCAACACGATCCCCGCCGGCGTGCTCGGCGGCGTCACCACGCTGCTCTACGGCATGATCGGCATGATCGGCATCCGCATCTGGGTGGAGAACAAGGTCAACTTCGACAAGCCGCTCAACATCATGGTCGCCGCGATCACGATGATCATCGCCATCGGCCAGTTCGCGTTCACCGTGAGCGGCATCTCGTTCAACGGCATCGCCATCGGCACGATCGTGATCCTCGTCGCCTACCACGGCCTCAAGGCCATCGGCAAGCTCACCGGCACCATCGAGAAGAACGACCCGGACATCCTGTAGCGATTCCGGCCGCTCTTCTCCTCTTTTTTGTCACAGCGGGTAGGTGCACGCTGTGACAAAAAAGAGGGAATCCGGTATTTTCAATGATTGACGTCGTTGTGTCACAGCGGGTAGGTACCCGCTGTGACACAACGACGTTGTTATATGGAGGCTGCCGGGGTGGGCTGGTTGCGGTATTCCTTGGGGGTCATGCCGAAGCGGCGGCGGAAGACGCTGATGAAGTAGCTCGCCGACGAGAAGCCGCAGTCGCGCGCCACCTCCGCCACGCCCATGCCGGTGCCGTCGAGCATACGCTTCGCCTCTTCGAGACGGCGGTCGATCAGGTATTCGTTCGGCGTGCGGCCCACGAACCTGCGGAACAGATGGCAGCAACGGCTGCGGCCCATGCCGCCTGCCGACGCGATGTCGTCCAGCGACAGCGGGCGCGGGAAGTCACGCTGGATCAGACCGGTCATGGCGAGCACGGCAAGCCGGTCGCGCTGCGATTGCACGTCGGAGGGTCTGCCGTCCTTCGCCGGCACTGCCGCTCCGGCGCCATCCGCGGACGGGCCGTTCCCCGACACCGGGGAGAAGCGGTCCAGAACCATGTCGCACAGCCTGATCGCCGTCGCAGTCAAGGCGAGCGCATCCACCCGTCCCGCCTCGCCGCCGGCCGGGCCGGAGGAGCGGGAGGCCCGTTCAGCGTGGGCCGCCGACGCGACGGTCACCGCATCGTCGATGGCCTGCATCACGTCGCGCTGCCAGCCGACTCCCGACGACAGCAGCACATAGTCGGCCATGTCCTGGCCGAAGGCGTGCTCGCAGCGGGCCGTCGTCGCCGTGGTCAGATGGTCGAACAGCTGCGTGCCGACCACCACGCACGTGAACCAGCATTGCCGGTGCTCGGGGGAGAAGCCGTAATGCAGACGGCTGGAGTTCACCACCAGGCCGTCGCCGCGGCGAAGCGTGACGACCTCGCCGTTGATGAAATACCGCATCTCGCCGTCCTTCACATGCACGAACTCAAGGTCGCGATGCCAGTGGCAGGGGCAGCGGAAGTCCGCGAACGATGAGAGCGAATCGAAGCTGGCGTAGACCGGCAGTTCGGGGTCGTTGTACGGCACGCGCTCCGACAGGTCGGAGGAGACGACGATTCGTTTCGCCGGTGCGGCGGCGGATGCCGCGTGCACATGCGTGGATTGCGTTGCCGGCGAGCCGTGCCGTCGGGGTGCCGGGCCGCCGGCCTTTGCGGCATTCTTCGCCGTCCGGTCCGTCGGGGGAACGTCGATCATCGTCGGCTGTATCATCGCCGACACTGCTGTTGCCGACGTCTGTGTCGTCGTTGCCGTTGTTGTTGCTGTCGTCGTTGTCGTCATTGCCGCCGCCTGTCGCCTATCACCGTTGCTTCACACCGTCGAAATACTATTTTAATACTTCGTCAGATAACGCCCGAAGTTTTGCGCACTTTGGTTCTGGCTTGGGTTGAGAACATGGCCCGTGTCCTGTGTACGATTTTCAGTCGCCAAACATAGAAAACCGCGATTGGAAGCGAGGACACAAGCCATGTC